>CAJUKX010000009.1 GCA_910586975.1 uncultured Muribaculaceae bacterium
AGAAGCTGCTTGTTTGAAAGTATGCCTAATTTTATCTTAAATTTTTGATTATCTTTGAAACGACGCCCCAAACCGTAAACTCGTCGTTATCAGAAATTGTGATGGGTTCGAATTTGTCATTTGCCGGCTTCAGCAGAATCTTGCCGAAATCCTGTTGCGACAAATCAATATATTTAACGGTAAATTCGCCGTTGATAAAAGCTACAACTATATCGCCCTGCCGTGGTGTCAAGGCTCTGTCGATAACGAGTATATCGCCCTCGTCGATTCCTGCGTCAATCATCGACACCCCTACAACACGCGCATAGAAAGTAGCGGCCGGGTGGCTTATCAGGTCCCTGTTGAGATCAAGGCTCCGGTCTATATAGTCCTGAGCCGGCGATGGAAAACCGGCTCTGATACCTCCGTCGGCATAAGGCATTGAGAGAACTGTATGCAAGTCGCTGCTGTATATCTCTATCTCTTTCATATTGCAAATTTAACCAATATATTTGGAATCCCGAAAAATTTGCCTAATTTTGAAGCATAATGTGGGGACTGATTGACTGTGACAATTTCTTCTGCTCCTGCGAGCGTGTTTTCCGCCCTGACCTTGAGCGGACTCCCGTCGTTGTGCTCAGCAATAACGACGGCTGCGTCGTGGCACGCTCCAAAGAGGTAAAGAAGATGAATATTCCCGAGGGACTTCCTTACCACGAGATGCTGCAGCAGTATCCCGACAGTGGCATAGTGGCTTTTTCATCAAACTACAGTCTGTACGGCGACATGTCGGCCAGGGTGATGGCCGTGCTGCGCACCGAGGCTCCGGCTGTGCTTCAGTATTCCATTGACGAGGCTTTTCTTGACCTCTCGGGCATGAGCTGCGACAACATAAAGGAATGGGGCGAAGCTCTATGCCGCAAAGTCAGAAAATGGACAGGTATCCCCGTGAGTCTGGGCATTGCGCCAACCAAAACCCTTGCCAAAGTAGCCTCGAGATTTGCAAAAGAATATCCCGGATATAAAAAATGCTGCGTGATAGCCACCGAAGACCAGCGCATAAAGGCGCTGAGCCTCTTTCCGGTAAACAAGGTGTGGGGGATTGGCCGCAGGATTACCAAGTCGCTTGAATACTATGGCATCACCAACGCCCATGAATTTGCCTGGCGCCCGCGAAGCTGGATTCAAACCAAATATCATATAACCGGGGTGCGTACATGGATGGAACTTAACGGTGAAAATGCGATTGAGCTTGATGACCTGAATTCAACCACAAAAAAGAGCATCATGACAAGTCGCAGTTTCCCGGGGATGATTGACAATATAGAAAGTCTTACGCCACACATTGCTAACTATGCCGCCCGTTGCTCGCTGAAGCTCAGGCGACAGAATTCGGCATGCTCGCTTATTACAGTTTTTGTACAGTCAAACCATTTCAGAGATGACCTCGAGCAATACGACAACAGTATGTCGCACTCATTCCCCACCGCTACAAATTCTGTTATCGAGATAGTCACCGAGGCCCTAAATCTGCTTAAAAAAGTATTTCGTAAAGGCATTCGATATAAACGGGCCGGAGTTATGGTGTCGGGAATATGCAGTGCCGAGGCCATACAGCCCGACCTTTTCTACTACAATGCCGAGCAAAGCCAAAAATTCCGTAATGTATCAGAGGCTATTGATGAGATAAACCGCAGGCTCGGAATGGATATGATTACCCTGGCCTCGCAGCATTACGGCAACACAGGTGCTGATGGAAAACCGGTGAAGTTTGTAGACGCAATAAAGCGCGCGCTCAAATCGCCCGACTATTCAACCCGCGTGAACGATTTCAAAATTAAAAGCTGATAAATAATACATTATGCCTACCGATACACTACACATAAAGAACATGGTATGCCGCCGTTGCGTGATGACCGTAGAGGATATATGCCGCGATTTAGGTATCACGGATGCCAAGGTTTCATTGGGAAGTGTAAGTTTCAATACCATCCCCGACGCCGAACTAATGAGTACTTTTTATGACAGGCTCAGAGCCGTGGGGTTTGAGCCGTTGAAGTCGCACGAACATATAATGCTGGAAAATATCAAGGCTGCCATACGTTTTTATGCCCGTCATAACTCGGATGAAATGAAATACAAATTATCTGAATTCATCAGCGATTCAATCAAGGTGGATTTCCGCTATGCCAGCCGTATGTTCTCATCCATCGAAGGCCGTACAATACAAAGCTACCTGATGTCGCAACGCATCGAATATGTAAAGGAGCTGTTGTTTGACAACGAACTCACACTTGCCGAGATCGCAGACAGAGTGGGATTTTCGAGCGTGGCACACCTGTCGCGCACATTCAAAAAATCATTGGGTGTGACTATATCCGAATTCCGCAATACAGGCACACGGATGGGTATCGACGAGTTATGACACATGCAAAATAGTGCAACATTATATGAGAAAGTTGTAACATGCCAATAAGACAGATGTTGTAACTTTGCACTATGGAATTCATATACTCATTAATCAATATGCTTGCCGAAATGGCACCATATCTGCTTCTCGGCTTTTTAATTGCCGGCGTGCTATATGCCTTCGTGCCCGGCAATTTCTACAGGAAACATCTTTCACGACCCGGTGCATGGGCTGTAATAAAGGCCGCATTGATAGGCGTCCCATTGCCATTGTGCTCATGCGGAGTGCTTCCAACAGCCGTGTCGTTGCGACGCAACGGAGCATCAAGGGGAGCGTCCACATCATTCCTCATAGCCACCCCACAGACCGGAATAGACTCCATTGCCGCCACATACTCCCTGTTAGGACCGGCATTTGCCATAATACGCCCTGTGGCTGCGCTTGTCACCGCCTTTATCGGAGGCATGGCCGTGAACCGCGAAGATAAGACTTCGGGGACTTCATGCGATATCGACGTCGATACAATTGACGCTCCGGCTTCGGCGAGCTTCGGCAGGCGGATTATCGACGCGTTGCGCTATGGTTTTGTGGAAATGATTCAAAACATAGGCAAGTGGTTGATAATCGGCTTGGTGATAGCTGCTGCAATCACGGTATTTATACCCGATGGATTCTTCACCTTTTTTGCTGAATATCCCTTGCTTTCAATGATTGCCGTGGTAATAGTGGCTGTGCCTATGTATGTGTGCTCTACCGGCTCAATCCCTATCGCGCTATCCTTGATGCTAAAAGGACTTAGCCCCGGGGCGGCGTTCGTACTGCTCATGGCCGGCCCGGCAGCCAATTTTGCTTCAATCATAATCGTAAGCAAATCGCTTGGTAAGAAAGCTGCCGCTATTTATTTGGGCACTATCATTATAGGCGCCATTGCGATAGGATTGTGCATAGATTATTTCATGCCGCGCGACTGGTTCACCATGCCTATGGTAGCCGGACACGCCAACTGTCATCTGAATGTAGGTCTATTCTCAGGCATTTGCTCATTGGTGCTGATAGCATTGCTTATTAACGCATTAATTTTAAAATACAAATCAAATAAATCAGAAAAAATGGACAACGAACAAACCATTATTGTAAAGGGCATGACCTGTGGTCATTGCAAGGCTATGGTAGAAAAAAACATAGCAAAACTTCCCGGCGTTGAAGCTGTAACAGTAGACCTTGCCTCAGGCGAAACACACATCCAGGGCAAGCCCGAAATGTCAGCCGTAAAGGAAGTGATTGAAGACCTCGGCTTTTCATTGAAATAATACGTAAACACACTCTTAAGCATTAATAACGGCCGGTTGCTGCCAAGTAGCAACCGGCCGTTATTCTGTTATTGTGTTGCAGAACCTTATATTGGTATGGTTGTGATTGAGCAATTAATGGTATAATACCTTGGTTATCGGGAAGATGACATCCGAAGGAAGCCGATTATAAAGGCGACCCGCATATATAGACGGCTTTCTGCGAATGCCTTTACTTTTTCATACGGTTACCGGGCATGGACACAGCCCCACCTCGACGCCTTGGAGCAGTTCAACGCCCGCAAGGAGCGCGGTATGAACCTGAGCGACCGCGTGTGGAAATTGACAGACCAATTCAAGAGCGAGATGGAGCTGGCCCTGGAGCTTGGCTTGGGCGATGGCAAGAGCGCGGCGGCTCTCAGCCGCGATGTTCGCCAATACCTGAACGAGCCACACCGGCTGTTCCGCCGAGTCAGGGACGAGAAAGGGCAATTGCGACTGAGCAAGGCCGCAGCGGCCTACCACCCCGGTCAGGGTGTGTACCGCAGCAGCTACAAGAACGCCCTGCGCCTTACGGCCACCGAGAATAACATGGCCTACCGCACCGCCGACCACGAGCGCTGGAACGACCTCGACTTCGTTATCGGCATGGAGATAAAGCTCAGCGGCAACCACCCCATCGAGGACATCTGCGACGAGATGTGCGGAGTGTACCCCAAGACCTTCAAGTTTGTGGGCTGGCATCCGTTTTGCCGCTGCTACGCCGTGCCCAAGTTGGCCGATGAGGACGAGTTCATCGCCCGCCAACAAGCCCTGATAGACGGAGAGGAGCTGCCACAGGGCACCTACACCGGCGAAGTAACCGAAATGCCCGAGTGCTTCACCCAGTGGGTGCAGCAGAATGCGGAGCGCATAGAGACTGCAAAGGCTCAGCCCTACTTCATTCAGGATAACAGAACTGCGGTTGATAAGGCGCTAAGAAGCAACTTTGAGCAAAAAAGCAATTTAATTGAAACTAAGCAAGATGAAACTTCAAACATTAGATTACAGAAGCCCCCACATGTAGAAGAGTATAAAAGCTATGATAATGGTAATATTAGAGTAAGCCCGTTGCACGGTGTTGATGAACTTGAGTCTAATCTTAGATTAGGCAAAGTTCTTCATGAAGCTCTGAATGAAACGGTATATCTTTTGCCTAATATTAATCCACAAGGCAAAGATGCTCATTTTCGCACAGAATATCTGCCAGAAGGAGTAAAAAAAGACAAAAATCCTGATTTTCTTTGTGCAGGTAGATTATGGGATGGGAAAGAGTGTTCTTTTGAGAATACAAAAAAAGAATGGAAGTATATTAAAAACACCCTTGAAAATCATTTTAAAAAAGCTAAAGAACAGGCGGATAATTTTATAATTGAAGTACCTGATTGGTTAAACGAGGATACCTATAAGTCAATTACTCTGAATTATCTTAACATAAGCAAAAAAGACAGATGGATAATCATTTGTAATAGAAGTGGGAAGTATCAGCTTTTTAAATATACAACCGGACAATAATTAAATTACTTATTGCCCGGAGGGTGGTTCATCGAACTTTCGCTCCCAAAACCACCGCAAAGTTAACAATAAATATTTAATCTACAAAAAATACATTATGACAGCGAAAAACAGAAGTCTGAATCTGAGTGTGTATGGTTCTAAGCGTGCAGATGAGCTGGAGACGCTGAACCGAATGGTGACAGCCACTCACTATCGCCGGGCCATACATCGCTTTGTGGCAGACATGGGCGATGTAAGGCTCGACAAGTTGACTTCGGCACATATATGCCAATGGGCTGAAAAGCTAAAGGCAACAGGTATTTCAAACAACACCGTAGATTTTTACATGCGTCAGATAAAAGCACTTTACAACCATGCTGTACTGATGGAAATAATCAAGGACGACCGCCCGTTTTACAAAATCCGAATCAAGCCCGAAGAAACCGTAAAGCGAGCGCTCAATGAGGATCAACTGAATCAATTGATTAATCTTGCGCTAACGGACAAAGAAGCCAAGGCAAGGGATATATGGCTGCTTTCTTTCATGCTCAGAGGAATGGCCCCTGTGGATATAGCTAAATTGACGCTTAAAAATATCGAGGGAGACAGTATCTGTTACCGCCGAAGCAAGACAAAGAAAAGAATAGTGATAAAAATCCCTGCAGAAGCAAGACGCATACTGCATCTATACAAGGGCGATGGTTGCCGACTTATTGATTATGATTATGAAAAGACAAACTATTACTTGAAAAAAATTGGCGCAAAGTTGGGTATTCCGTTTCCCCTGACTATGTACTCGGCGCGGCACACATACGCTACGGCCATGCAGCGTGAAGATGCCCCACTATCAGTAATATCTCAATCATTGGGACATACCGATACCGAAGTCACACGCGTATATCTGGCAGGCATTGAATCGACAGTAGTAGACAAATGGAATGAAACCATTATGTCAAAGTATTTCAATAAGCATTGATTGAAAATGCAGCGGCAACCACCCCATCGAGGACATCTGCGATGAGATGTGCGGAGTCTACCCCAAGACCTTCAAGTTTGTGGGCTGGCATCCGTTTTGCCGTTGCTACGCCGTGCCCAAGTTGGCGGACGAAGACGAGTTCATCGCCCGGCAGCAAGCCCTCATCGACGGCGAGGAGCTGCCACAAGGCAGCTACACCGGCGAAGTAACCGAAATGCCGCAATGCTTCACGAATTGAGTGCAGCAGAACGCCGACCGCATAGAGACTGCAAAGGCTCAGCCCTACTTCATTCAGGATAACAGAGCGGCGGTGGAGAACGCATTGGCGCAGACTCCCCCGACACCAAGCATATATACTGAGAAATATATGACAGGATTTGCGCGGCAGGGGCTTTACGTTAAAGACAACATGCAGATGATTGAGGCAATGGCAGACAACCCATTCAACCAATTAGATGTACTTCAGTTGGATAGGGAGATTAGGACGCTAATGACACGGTTTGGCTTTGACGAGTTTGATATCACGGGAAGGATGGAAGTACGAACTGACGGCAGCGTGTCATTAGAATGGTCGGATTACAATAATCGGTTTACATTAAGCCGCAAGTTTTTTGTAGATGCAGAGGGGCGCAAAGTCGTAGACCACCATTTGTTTGAGATTTCAAAGGAGCTACAAGGTAAAGGTGTAAGCAAGAGGGTATTCCAATCACTATATGAGCAATACAAGGCTACAGGCATTGAACGTATGGAAGTATTTGCCAATATTGATATCGGAGGGTATACTTGGGCACGTTATGGATTCTGCGTGGAGAGCAGGGATGAGGTTATAAGCGCCATACGATTTTCAGCATTGACATCGAAGCAAGAGAAGCGAATAATGGCAATTGTAGACGAACATTTTAAAACATCAAACGAGCCATTCCCAATGAATAAAATAGCAAAGTTACCTTACGGGAAGGCAGCCTTGCTTGGACAATGTTGGGAAGGTTCCCTTGACCTAACTAATGCGAAACAAAGAAGCTTATTTGAAACATATTTAAGAAGATAAAACTCTATCAATATTTGTCTCATATTCTTCACGAGAAAGACCGTATTTTTTGAGTGCTTCTTCAATAGTTACACCACGGGCTATAGCTCCATATACGCCCATGACATAGAGGTCGATTTTTGGTATTTCATCCCCAATAAATTCCGAATGCATTTCTGTAGTTAATTCTTCTTTTCGTTGTTTATTTTCCATAGTGCAAAGTTATGAATTTAAATCAACAATGACAAGATGTGCAAGCTCACTGCGCAGTTCTTTCAAGAACTCCAGTTCGATTAGGCGTTGGCGGTGCACCTTATCGTGAGCAGACTGCCAATGGCCGGGGTCGGCAGGTACGGAGAGCTGACCACGCAGCCATTGAATTTGGTTGTCAAGAGCGTTGAGCAAAATACTACGCTCAGCAGGTGAAAAATCTTTGAATCTCATTTACGTTTGTTAGCTTGAGGTTTACGATGGATGTAGTGTTTGGAGATTACGCAGGTTTTGGTTGCGATGGGACTTGCAACGGAAAGATGCTTACCCCACAAGCGAGCCAGAGACAGCCCGATTTGCTCAGCTGTGAAATGCTGATAGATGGCAGCAGCAGAGGTGAAGAAGTATTCGCGCTCGCCATTAACAGGATTGTGGAAAGTGACTTTTATTATTTCATCCATAGTTGAAAATATCAGTTAATTTTTGAGAATTTTACGTTTGACGGGCTTTTAGCGGCGAGTTAAGGAAACGGCTCGGAAAAAGGAGAACGCGCCTTAAATCGCCTTAAAACGTCCTAAAATGGAATTTCACCCAAGCAGACACGATCGAACCCTCGACGATGAAATTCAGCGGAAATGGCTTCTAAATATTGCTCGCCTGGAAGTTCAACACGCACTTCATGGATACGATACCCACGTTTGCATAGCAGGATATGGTAGGCAACGGAGTTCGCATAGAACCCCTGATATTTCAATGTTATCATAACCTTACTTGCTGAAAAAAACAAATCATGGTTTAAAAAAGGATATGGCGGTATAGAGGCACGAGCTGCTACAGATGGTGGGTATATGTCAACCACACTTGACGGGAAAATCAGCATTAATTTTGCAACTGATTCCAACGGTTTTAATGCAGGGCGAAATATTGTTTCAGCAATAACAAAAATAGAGAATAAGCAACCGCTCACACAACATGAAGAATACGCCGTTGAAGTCCTTTGGCATGAAATACTGCACAACAAATCGAAAAATACAGTGCTGCTCCCATCAATAGACTCTCCACTTGGCTTTGCAAGAACAGCAATGGAAACGGTTAACCAACTTGTCGCCCGACATTCTTACGGTGATTTTATAAAGAAACTCGGAGGTGAACCTCTACACACGGAGTGGGTGATAAACAATGGATTTGGATATAGCTCAACAGTTGCAAATCTGCGCACACTACTATCTGTAGCAAAGATAGAAGAAAAGTCGTTCATCCGGGCTATTGAGCCCAAACTGATGAACGACTATGCTGATTTTGATGTAAAAGTAGGCGGTGTATTGAAGCGGCTTTATAAGGGCAAAGGCGATATTGCAAGAGCATTCAACATGATCGAATTCAAAGATTTTGACCAATTGTTAACCAATTGTTAAGGGTAATCTTGTATTAATGTAGTCAAAAGCGATTTGTCTTTCATTTTTGCCCAATATTTATTTGCGATTTCTTTTTTCCCTCTCATGGAGAATAAAAGCCCTAAGCGATAATAATTTGTATCTTCGTCACGATTGAAATCTAATCCTTGAGCTTCGCACCAAGCAATTAAATCTCTACCACCGAAGCGCTTTAACTCTTCATCTGTGGGATTATGATCAAATATAGTTTCCATTATCTTATTTGTTTTTAGCTATTTGCAATAAAGCATCGTAAGTTCACCACAAAGATAGCAATATATATCAACAATGACAAGATGCTCGAGCTCACTGCGCAGTTCTTTCAAGAACTCCAGTTCGATTAGGCGTTGGCGGTGCACCGATAAGGGAAATCTGAAATAAATATATTTGTTAAATGTTTCGTAGTGTGGAAACAATTTATTAACTTTGCAGTGTTATAAAAACAGAGATCTATGAACGGAAAGAAACTCAAAGTAGTATTGATGGATGAGGCCAGAGACTTTATCCGCACACTTCCGGAAAAGGCACGAAAGAAAGTTACCTACAACCTCCTTAAAGTTGAAGGAGGGGAGATGGATAAAGATCTGTTCAAAAAACTGGATGATACAAATATATGGGAGTTTAGAACACTGTTTAATGGAATCAGTTACCGCCTTTTCTCTTTTTGGGATACCGAGCAGGAAACTTTAGTTATAGCCACACACGGCATTATAAAGAAAACTCAAAAGACTCCAAGCAAAGAGATATCCAAAGCGGAGGAGATAAGAAAACAATATTTTGACAACAAGCAAAAATAAGATATATGGCACAGATGAATTTAACCCCTCTTAGCGATATTGTTAACGAAGTATGGGGAGAAGTAGGAACTCCGGAGAGAGACCGGATGGAGGCTCAACTCAAAGAAGAACTCCACGCCTACTACGTAGGAGAGGCAATCAAAAAGGCCAGACAAGCTCAGCACCTCACCCAAGAGCAATTAGGTGAGAGAATAGGTGTACAAAGAGCCCAAATCTCAAGACTTGAAAAAGGGAAGAGCGTTATAACCCTACCCACTATAAGCAAAGTTTTCCGTGCTCTGGGAGTTAAAACTGCAGCACTGGATTTAGGAGCGATGGGAAAAGTTGCGCTCTGGTGAAGATAACCCCAAACGACATAGAGAGGAGAGGCGAAAGTCTTTCCTCTTTTTGTTTTGAGTGTAGTAAAACAACGGAATTACAAGGGGGGGAAGACTTCATGAAGACTCCCTCGCAATTATGAACGCGCTTTGGAAATAAAAATGGGTGGATATTGCTCCACCCGGGCCGGTGCAGGGCGCGGGGGCATTACCTCCCTCTCTCGTCCCGCAGCGCAAAGTTAACAATAAACTTTGAGTTTACAAAAGGCCTTTCATTTGCGTTTGTGGTTTGCGGAATGTCGGTAAATGGTTGCTGCCTGACAGCAATCAGCAGTAAATGCCACTTGCAAAGCTGAGAAAAAAGGTGTAAATTTGCATTATAAACATTAACGGGCTATTAGATGAGCGAATATATTCATCTGATGTATAAACCCCGAGTTAACTGCAAATAATAGAAATGGAAAATCTTCCCAAAGATCCCTATATGCTTCTGAGCGTGATAAACATGAAGTTGAGAGATGAATTTTCATCTCTCGATGAGTTATGCAAGACGCTCGATGTTGACAAAGACCAATTGATACATACGTTGAGCGATGCCGGCTTTGCGTACGATGCTAACAACAACCGTTTTGCTTAAGGCATGGCAGAAGACTATCTGAATCAGCTGAACGAAATGCAGAGAGAGGCCGTGAAATACATTGACGGCCCTCAACTGGTGATAGCCGGCGCCGGGTCGGGCAAGACTCGTGTACTCACTTACAAAATTGTGCATCTGTTGAACAAGGGATATGAGCCGGGGCGCATTCTTGCCCTGACCTTTACCAACAAGGCTGCACGCGAGATGCGCGAGCGCATAGAGACCATGGTTCCCGCTCAAAGCGCCGCACGCCTGTGGATGGGCACTTTTCACAGCATATTCTCACGAATCCTGCGTCAGAACGCCGAAGTGATTTCATACTCGCGCAACTACACCATATACGATCAGGCCGATGCGCGCTCACTCATAAAAATGATAATACGCGATCTCGACCTCGACGAGAAAATTTACAAGCCGGCCACTATACAAAATACCATTTCATGGGCAAAAAACGCCCTGATATCTCCGGGCGCCTATGCCGCCGACCGCGAGTTGGCCGAGTCTGACCGAAATTCCAAGCGTCCGCTCACCGCCGAAATTTACCGCCGCTATGTGGAGCGCTGCCGGGTGGCCGATGCCATGGACTTTGACGACCTGCTGTATAATACTGCCGTACTCTTCAGGGACAATCCGGCCATTCTGCGCCATTACCGAGAGTATTTCAGATATGTGCTTGTAGACGAGTTTCAGGATACCAACTTCGCACAGAATTACATAACTACCCTTCTCACCAAGGACATCGGCAATATATGCGTTGTGGGAGATGATGCCCAAAGCATTTATTCGTTCAGAGGTGCCAACATCAATAACATCCTTGAACTTGAACGGTCGTACCCTACCCTCGCCACATTCAAACTCGAACAGAATTACCGTTCCACGCAGAATATTATCAACGCCGCAAACAGTCTTATCGACAAGAATAACAGACAGATAAAGAAGAATGTATTCTCTAAAAACGACGTGGGCGACAGAGTTGAAGTTCAATCAGGACACTCCGATTATGACGAAGCGGGATTAGTGGCAAGCCGAATAGTGGTACAGCAGAGCCGCACGGGCGATCCCTTGCGCGAATTTGCCATCCTGTACCGCACAAACGCCCAAAGCCGCGTACTCGAAGAAGCATTGCGCCGACGCAATATTCTTTATCACATCTACGGCGGACTCGCTTTCTACCAACGCAAGGAGGTGAAGGACGCCCTGGCCTATTTCCGTCTTGCCGTGAATCCTTCTGACGACGAGGCGTTCAAAAGAGCCGTGAATGAGCCCAAGCGCGGCATAGGCGACACTACTATAAAGAAAATAAGCGAGGCCGCGATCAACAGCACCGTGAGCATGTGGGACGTAGTCAACGACCCCGCGCGTTATGGTCTTAACGTAAATTCGGGCACTCAGCGCAAGTTAAACGGATTTATAGAAATCATTCGCCGATTCATAGACAAGGCAGCGAATCAGGATGCCGAGACTGTTGCCCGCGACATCATAATGTCGACCGGACTGCTGTCGCAATACCTCTCGGAATCCACTCCCGAAAATATATCGAAAGTACAGAACCTTGAGGAACTGCTGCGCAGCGCTCATGATTACGTGGCAGACCAGCTGGAAGCCGGCGAAGAGGAACGTGGCATGGCCGAGTTCCTTAACAAAGTGTCGTTGCTCACAGACCAGGATACCGAGGACCCTGCACTGCGCGATTCCGTGACACTTATGACCATACATGCGGCAAAAGGACTCGAATTTGCCCATGTATTCGTTGTCGGTGTCGAGGAGGATCTGCTGCCATCAGGTATGGGTAAAGGCACTATTGAGGAAATCGAGGAAGAAAGGCGTCTGTTTTATGTAGCCATAACCAGAGCAAAAAAATTCTGCATGGTGTCGTTTGCAAAGAACAGATATCTCAACGGCCAAACAACTGTATGCCGTCCGTCGCGCTTTCTTAAAGATATCAATCCCCGATACCTTAAATTCTCATACGGCTCCGAAGACATGCCCGTAAGTGTACAGGAGCCGGCAAAACGCAGCTATCAGGAACCCGCCATACGCAAACCGCTGTTCAATATGCCGGCAGCCACACAGAGCCGCAATGCCGGTGCGAACAGCGATTCGGGCAGTATCCACCGACTGAGCGAACTTAAACCTGGAATGAAAGTTGTACATTTCAAGTTTGGAAGCGGCACAATCATCTCTCTGGACAGCAAGGACATCGGAGATGTGGCTATCGTTCAGTTCAACAACGAGAATACACCCCGCCAATTATTACTTAAATTCGCACGATTTACAATTCAAGACTGATGCAACAAATACCAACTCCCGCCTACGTGGTTTATGAAGACCGCCTGCGCCGTAATCTCGAACTGATTGAATCGGTTAAACAAGCCGCTGACATCGACATCATCATGGCATTCAAAGCCAATGCGTTATGGCGCACTTTTCCGATTATTGCGGAATATTGCAAAAATTCTACCGCAAGCTCACTCAATGAGCTGAGGCTCGGCCGCGAGTTTCTGGGCGGAGAGGTGCACAGCTATTGCCCGGCCTATACGCCCGATACCATCGACGAATACCTGGCCGGCAGCTCGCATATCACCTTTAATTCTGTAAGTCAGTACGAAAAGTTTGCCGACAGGCTTAAAGAATACAACTCCAAGTCTGGTCGTCATGTATCTCCGGGCTTAAGAGTAAATCCCAAATATTCGGTTATCGAAACAGATATCTATAACCCGGCCCTGCCCGGTTCGCGGTTTGGAGTTGATGCCGAGCACTTGGGCGAGGTACTGCCCGAGGGTCTTGAAGGACTTCATTTCCATGCCTTGTGCGAATCAACGAGCTATGATCTCGAAAAAGTCCTTGAAGCCTTTGAGAGCCAGTTTGGCAAATATCTTCCTCAAATAAAGTGGGTGAACATGGGCGGCGGACATCTGATGACCCGCGAGGGATATGACACGGATCATCTCGTGAAACTGCTGCGTGGCTTCAAGCAACGCTATCCTTGGATTCAGGTGATACTCGAACCCGGAAGCGCATTCACATGGCGCACAGGCGATTTGATAACATCGGTTGTCGATGTGGTTGAGAACGATGGCATAAGCACTGCCATCATCGACGCGTCATTTGCCTGCCACATGCCCGATACTCTCGAAATGCCGTATAAGCCTATCATAACAGAGAGTCTTGGCCAAGAACCCGTGGCCGGAAAACCCACCTACCGTCTGGGAGGTAACTCATGCCTTAGCGGCGACTTCACAGGCGACTGGAGCTTCGACGCACCTCTGAAAACCGGCGACCGATTGACACTGGAGGACATGAATCATTACACCACGGTCAAGACAACCATGTTCAACGGCATAAGCCATCCGTCGATATGGCTCGTCAGAAGCAATGGCAACGCTGAACTGCTGCGCGAATTCACTTACGAAGATTATAAAACAAGAATGAGCTGAGCCTATGAAATTTTCTGTTATAGTACCGGTTTACAATCGAATAGATGAAGTAAAGGAACTTCTCGACAGCCTTCAGAATCAATCAGTAAAGAATTTTGAAGTCATAATCGTCGAGGACGGCTCTTCAGACCCTTGCCGCAAAGAATGCGAGGCTGCTGCACGGCGCGGCCTCGACATAAAATACTTCTACAAAGAAAATGAAGGACGCTCCATTGCCCGAAACTACGGTATGGACCGCGCCTCGGGCGATTATTTTGTGTTTTTCGATTCGGACTGCGTGATTCCGTCTGATTATTTCAGAAACCTCGAAATTGAATTGCGCAAAAATCCGGTTGACTGCTTTGGCGGTCCTGATGCGGCACACTCATCATTCAGCGATACCCAAAAAGCCATCAACTACTCAATGACCTCGTTCCTGACCACCGGCGGCATACGCGGTGGTAAAGTTCGTCTTGAGAAATTCGTGCCGCGAACATTCAATATGGGCTATTCTAAAGAGGTATATCAAAAGGTGGGCGGATTCAGAGAAATGTTCTCCGAAGATATCGACATGAGTACCCGAGTAAGGCACGGAGGATTCTCCATAGGACTGATTCAGAACCCCGTATGGCACAAACGCAGAGTAGACTTCCGCAAGTTCTTCCGTCAGGTATATGTGTTCGGCAAGTCGCGCGTAACGCTCAAACTGCTGTATCCCGACTCCCTGAAGGCTGTGCATCTGCTTCCGGCGGTGTTTGTTATTGGCACTTTGGCACTGATACTGCTCGGAATTTTTGTAAGCGCCTGGTTCTTCCTGCCGCTTGCGCTGTATTTCTTAGCCGTTTTTATTGGTGCGCTACTGTCGTGCGGCAATCTTAAGATTGCATTCATGGCCGTTCCCGCAGCTATAATACAGCTGGGTGGCTACGGTTGCGGATTCATCCGTGACTATACCAAAAAAATTATTTTCCGTCAAGGACGCGATATAGAAGAAGAAATATCAATGCGTAAAGGTAAATGATATGGATATCTATCCCGGAATCACAGGCGACAATACTATCCTCATTCGCGACATGGCCAAGGACGAGCGACCCCGCGAGAAAGCCATGCACCTGGGGATTAAATCGCTGTCGAATACCGAATTGATGGCCATACTGTTTGGCACCGGTATCAAAGGCAAATCTGTGCTTAGACTCTGCGAGGAGATACTCGCCGACAACGACAACCACATATCAAATGTGGCCAGACTGTCGGTTGCCGATTTTGTGAAGCGGTACAAGGGTATAGGCGAGGCCAAGGCCATAAGCCTGCTGGCAGCCCTTGAACTGGGCGCACGTTCTGCCGAGGACTTCGTGATGAAAGACAATCCCACGATCAACTCCGCCGAAAAAGCCGTGCAGGCCATGAAGCGCAATTTTGCTAATCTGCCGCATGAAGAATTCTGGGTGATGCTGCTGTCGCAGTCGGGCAAGATTATACGCAAGGTATGCGTAAGCCGCGGCGGAGTAGCCATGACAGCTGTCGATGTAAAGATTGTGTTGAAAAGCGCAATCGAGAATCTGGCATCGGCAATGATACTTTTCCACAATCATCCGTCGGGTGCGCTCACACCGTCAGTTCAGGACGATAACCTTACCCGACGTATATGCGAGGGAGGACGCGCCGTTGATATCAGGGTAAACGACCATATAATAGTCAACGACGGCGGACTTTACTATTCCTATTTTGAACACGGCAAACTGCCCTAAAATTCTTTTATAATTATGGATAACTTCAGCTATCAGTCACCTACCCGCTACGTTTTTGGCAAAGGGGTGGAAAATCAAACCGGAAAGCTCGTCAATGAGATCGGATGTAAAAAGATAATGCTTGTATACGGCCGTGGCTCGGCTGTGAAATCAGGCCTTATCGACAGGGTTAAAGCATCGCTCGCCGATGCCGGAATAAAGTTTACAGAGCTGAGCGGTATATGTCCCAATCCCACCGATGATAAAGTCAGAGAAGGCATCGACATCTGCCGTGCTGAAAATGTCGACGGACTTCTTGCAGTAGGTGGCGGTTCGGTGATTGATACCGCCAAGGCCATTGCAGCCGGTACTCTTTACAACGGAGATTTCTGGGATTTCTATTGTGGCAAAGCCATTGTGAAGGATGCTCTGCCCATAGGCGTAGTTCTTACAATACCCGCTGCAGGCAGCGAAGGCAGCGGAAACAGCGTTATCACAAATTCAGCTCTTAAACAGAAAATAAGCATACGTACCGATTATGCCCTGCGCCCCAAGTTTGCGGTGATGAATCCCGAGCTTACACTTACACTGCCAATGTCGCAGACAGCTGCAGGCATTGCCGACATGATGGCTCACATAATGGAACGCTACTTCTCTCCAACCGAAGGAGTTGAGACCACCGACCGCCTGTGCGAAGGTCTGCTCAAGGCTATAATCACCGAGGGCAGAACTTTGGTTGAAAATCCCGACAATTACGACGCGCGTGCAAATATAATGTGGAGCGGCACACTGGCCCACAATGGCATCTGCGGATGCGGACGCCGTGAGGAATGGTCGGCACACGGTCTGGAGCACGTTCTCTCGGCACTGTACGATGTGACTCACGGAGCCGGACTGGCTGTAGCATTCCCCGCTTGGATGACATACATGACCCACAAGAACCCATCGAAAATTGCTCAATTCGGCCGCCGGGTGTTTGATGTAGACATTGAAAACGACCGCGAGGCAGCTATGGAGGGCATAAAACGTCTGCGCGAATTTTTCAAATATTTGTCATTGCCACTCACATTGGGCGACCTCGGTATCACCGACCCCGACTTCGGCAAGTTCACTTCTGACTTCCACCGCGACAAGGGTACTCCATGGGGCAATTACTACCCTCTCTATCCGTCAGATACCGAAATCATATACCGATTGATGCAATAAACCCTTAGATACAGCATAAAAATACCCTCAACAGGGTATTTCATCACTGAAAAAACTGCACTAACTTTGCAATGTCAAGTAAAAGCATTTGATAAACCCATAAGTTAAGTAAAGTTTCGTAATAAACCCCGGCGTTTCTGTGGATTTCGCCGGGGTTTATGCATGACTACAGCCATATATTTTTGCAAAAGCAAAAAATATACCTTAACTTTGCAAAAGAAGTATGTTTTATCAGCATATTCAGAGCCTATTATGTCAGATATCTTCCGAACAATCAACGGACCGGCTGAAGCGATATACACCGAGAAGCGAAGCAAATTTCTTGCTTTCGCCTACCACGTCGCATCTGTCGAAGAGGTAAAAGAAATCATAGCGGGCCTTAACAAGAAGTATTTTGATGCGCGTCACGTATGCTGGGCGTATATGCTCGGACCGGAAAGGCTTGAATTCAGGGCCAACGACAACGGCGAACCGTCAGGAACGGCCGGAAAACCCATTTTAGGCCAGATAAACTCATACGAGCTTACAGATATACTGATTGCAGTTGTAAGATACTTCGGAGGAGTGAAACTCGGCACATCAGGCCTGATTACCGCATACCGACAAGCAGCCCGCGATGCCATAGAGAATGCTGAGATAATCGAGTGCCATCGCATGAAACATCTGAGCTTCACATTCCCCTACATGGCAATGAACGACGTTATGAAAATTTCGAGATTTGACGGCGTCACAGTGACCGGGACCACCTTCGACAACACATGCCTGATGGAGCTTGACATAGAGCTTGACAGATTCGACGAAATCTTCAACCGGCTCAGCGATATCGACGGTGTAACCATGAACGACTAATTTTCCAATCATATTTTTAATGAACTACTTAAGCAAAACCCTAACAATGAGCGCAGCTTTACTTATGACGGCAACCACCGCCTGTAACAAACCTGCGCCGCAGGCCGATGAGGAAATCATCGAACAACAGGATTATCACAGCACTACGGGTATTTTCGACATTGACGCACTTGAGGCTCTCGGTCGCGTGAGCTCACCGTGTGTATCGCCCGACGGTAAAAAGGTACTCTACGGCATCTCATACGAAAGCGTACCTCAAAACAGGTCGAACAACGAACTTTGGGTAATGAACGTGGACGGCTCGGAGCAGACACGTATCACCAAGACTGCAAAAAGCGAAAGCAACGCCGTATGGATTGAAGAAGGCAAACGCATAGCCTTCCTTTATCCCGATGCCGATGGCAAACCTCAGGTATGGGCCATGGCTCCCGACGGCAGCGACCGCAAACAGCTGTCAAAGGAAGAAAACGGCATTCAGGGCTTCCTTTTCTCGCCCGACGAGAAAAAGGTGGTAATGATTGGCAACGTGAAGTACAGCCGCAACGCCGACGACATCTATCCCGATCTGCCCAAGGCCACAGGCCGCGTGATCGACGACCTAATGTACAAACATTGGGATGAATGGGTTACAGAAATCCCCCACCCCTTTGTAGGCAACTTCGACGGCAACGCCATCACAGACGTAGCCGACATAATGATCGACGAGCCTTACGAATCGCCCATGAAACCCTTTGGCGGCGTGGAATCGTTTGCATGGACTCCCGACAGCAAGAGCCTTGTTTATACATCACGCAAGAAGACAGGCCTTGAATATGCCATCTCTACCAACAGCGATCTCTATCTCTACGATCTCGAAAGCAAGAACACCCGCAATCTCACCGAGGGTATGATGGGCTACGATACCAACCCCGCTTTCTCACCCGACGGCAAGTACATGGCTTGGCTGAGCATGGAACGCGATGGTTATGAAGCCGACAAGAACCGCCTGTTCATAATGGATATGGCTACCGGTGCCAAGACCGACCTAACTGTTGACTGGGACTATACAATCGAAGAATTTGCATGGAATCCCAATTCTCAGAAAATCTGGTTTATCGCATACCATCAGGGCGTTGCTCCGGTATTTGAAATCGACATTAATACAAAGGCTGTAGCAACAGTGGCCGAAGGCATGGTAGACTACACTTCGCTCTCTGTAGTGGATGAGTCAACCTTGATAACCATGAATCACTCAATGCTTCGTCCCAACGAAGTATATTCAGTGACAAACGGCACACCTGCCAAGCAGCTCACCGACGTAAACGGCAAAATCTTCGCACAGCTTGAAATGCCTACCGTAGAGAAGCGCATGGTACCCACCACCGATGGCAAAGAAATGCTCACATGGGTAATCTATCCTCCCAAATTTGACAAGACCAAAAAGTATCCTGCAATCCTCTATTGCCAGGGTGGCCCTCAGTCGGCTGTAAGCCAGTTCTGGAGCTACCGTTGGAACTTCGCCCTCATGGCATCCAACGATTACATAATCATCGCTCCCAACCGCCGCGGTGTCCCCGGATTCGGTACTGAATGGGAAGAACAGATTTCAAAAGATTATCCCGGCCAGAACATGCGCGACTATCTGAGCGCTGTTGACTATATGAAGCAGGAACCCTTCATCGACGCTGAACATATCGGTGCAACCGGTGCCAGCTACGGAGGCTTCTCAGTATACTGGCTCGCAGGTAACCACGATGGCCGCTTCGCTGCATTGCTCGCTCACGCCGGTATCTTCAATATCGAGGCTCAGTATCTTGAAACTGAAGAAATGTGGTTTGCCAACTGGGATATGGGTGGCGCTTACTGGGAAAAGGACAATGCCATCGCACAGCGCACTTTTGCCAACTCACCCCATCGCTTTGTTGACCGTTGGACCACTCCTATCATGATTTCTCACGGCGAATACGACTATCGCATCCTTGCCTCACAGGGTATGGCAGCCTTCAATGCAGCCAAGCTCCGCGGCATCCCGGCCGAAATGGTAATCTATCCTGATGAAAATCACTGGATTCTCAAACCTCAGAACGCCATCATGTGGCAACGTCTCTTCTTCAGATGGTTTGACAAGTGGCTCAAACCCGCTGCTGAAAAAGCTGAGAAATAAAGTCATAATAACTAAAAAAACCTCGCCGGAAAAATCCGACGAGGTTTTTTATTTGTATCAAGGCTCATAATCTCGGAGCCTTCATCAGGTCGATGATTACTTACCGAAGTAGCGCTTGTAGAGACCTTCGAAACCACGACCGTGACGAGCTTCGTCCTTAGCCATTTCATGAACTGTATCGTGAATGGCGTCGAGGTTCTGTTCTTTTGCACGACGGGCAATGCGCATCTTGTCTTCGTTGGCACCGGCTTCGGCGAGCATACGCTTTTCGAGGTTAGTCTTGGTGTCCCAAACGCATTCGCCGAGGAGTTCAGCAAACTTGGCAGCGTGTTCAGCTTCTTCGAAAGCGTAGCGCTTGAAAGCTTCAGCGATTTCGGGATAGCCTTCGCGGTCGGCCTGGCGCGACATTGCGAGGTACATACCTACTTCGCCGCATTCGCCGTTGAAGTGAGCTGTGAGGTCAGCGATCATCTGTTCGTCAGTACCACGGGCAACACCGATTTCGTGTTCGGTAACGAAGTTGAGGGCTTCGCCTTCTTCAACTTCCTTGAAAGCCTTGGCGGGAGCACCGCAGATGGGGCACTTTTCGGGGGCGTGTTCGCCTTCATATACATAGCCGCATACTGTGCAGATAAATTTCTTTTTCATGTGAGTTAGTTTTGTTTCGTAATTGGTTGAATTTATATTTTTCAGAAAACAAATTTATGAATAATTTATTGGTTTACAAAACTAAAATGAAAAATAATAAAGATAGTTTTGCATATTTTAACGAAAATATCAAGACCACTTTTGCGCTCAAAAGGGTTAATTATGTATAACTTTGCATGTTGAATGCAATTAAACGTAACTGACATGAAACGATGGTTGATTATTATACTCGCAATTGCGGGATTGGTAGGAATCACAGGACTGACTCTGATGATGCGTGAATTTGACGCAGAAGAGGCTGTACGTGTGAATATTCCTAAAGGCGCCACAAACGAGAGTGTCCGCGACTCGCTTACCTCATCATTAGGCTCGGGGTATGGCGGATTGGTATACCGATTATGGAGAATGGCTTCGGGCAGCACTGAGAAAGCCCACGGTTCTTATCTTATCGAACCCGGTACTAAAGTAGTTGAGACAGTACACCGCCTTGGCA
This sequence comes from uncultured Muribaculaceae bacterium, assembly GCA_910586975.1. Lineage (GTDB taxonomy): Bacteria > Bacteroidota > Bacteroidia > Bacteroidales > Muribaculaceae > CAG-873. The sequence goes on from CAJUKX010000009.1 coordinate 21,094, forward strand.
AAGGCCGGCAGACGCCTGTAAACCTTACCATCAACAACGTAAGGACTTTCAACGACTTGAAAAAAAGAATATCCTCAAAGCTCGAAATATCTCAGGAAGAACTCGACAAGGCGTTCAAGACCGTATTGTCAAAACACCCGCAGTTTGGTAATTCCGTATCGACCTATCCGGCTTCCGTGCTACCCGATACGTACGAATTCTATTGGACAGACTCGGCCGAGCATGTAGTGGAAAAGCTGGTGGGAATAAGAGATAATTTCTGGACCAAGGAAAGGCTTGACAAAGCCGCCAAATTGGGATTGACACCTGTAGAAGTGGCTACCATAGCATCTATAGTAGAGGAAGAGTCCAACAAGAAAGACGAGCGACCGATGATTGCCCGATTGTACATAAACCGTGTGAAGCAGGGTATGAAACTTCAGGCCGATCCTACCGTAAAATTTGCCACAGGTAATTTTGCGCTAAGACGAATAACCGGCAAGCACCTGCGTACCGATTCGCCATACAACACTTACAAAAATGTGGGATTGCCCCCCGGCCCTATACGTGTTCCTAATGCAGCTACATTGGATGCTGTGCTTAACGCTCCTGAACACAATTACATCTATATGTGTGCTAAGGAAGATTTTTCAGGACGACATAACTTTGCAGCCGATTATGCAACTCACCGGAAGAATGCCAAGAAATATCAGGCAGCTCTAAACCGAAGAGGCATACGCTGATTCCCGTTTCAAAACACAGCCGCAGCCCTATAGTCTTAAAAAGCTATAGGGCTGCGGCTGTGTTTGATATATTATTCAGTGTTTATTGGATTTGAACAGTTCGTTTACCTTAACGGGATTGGCTCCGAGTTCGATGGCTCGCTCAGCATCGCGGCGGGCATCATCGTTTCTGAATCGGTCGCGGTTGAGCCGCGCCCTGTAATAGTACAACTCAGCATCTTTGGGATAAGCTATCATAGCCTCACCAAGTACCTCCGACGCTTCGGTCAATTCATTCAAAGCCAAGTGACAACCTGCCAGCGCAGCATAATATTCGGCTGTCGGTTCCGTTTCGATTATCCGCTCAAAGTAAGGAATAGCCTTGCGCTCGCGTCCTGTCATTGAATACAAGGTGGCAAGGGCAATGGCAGTGTCAAACGACTTGGGCGCAACAGACTCAAGGACATTGAAATCAGCCTCGGCTCCTTTCATGTTTCCGCCATAAAGTGAAATCATGCCGTGAAGATACCTGGCCTCGGTCGAAAGAGAGTCAAGCTTTATAACATGTTCAAAATCGTCAAAGGCTGATTTTTGCTTTCCCATATTCAAATAGGTTTTACCTCGCCCAAGGTAGAGAACCGTCATGTTTGGAGCAATATCAAGGCCACGGTTGTAAGTTGCAACAGCAAGAGTATCATTACCGATACAAGAATATACCTTAGCCAGATTATACAGCACAAGGGCGTTTGACGGATGGTTGGGCTTCACACCCAAGGCGTCGCTGAGCCTGGCTGCCGCTTCGGGCCAATTCTGCTCTTTGATTGCATCTTCGGCCTCGCCCATCAATAAAAAATAAGGATCGGCCTCAAAAACCGAGTCATTCAGATAAGCTTCGGTCTGAGCAGCGCATGCAAACCGGCTGACACATACAATAATAAATAAGGATAATAGATACTTGTTCATCTCTTTGCTGATTGGTGAGTGCAAAGTTAGGATAAAAAGTTCGATTAGTGTTAATAAATTATTTTAAATTGTGTAAGATATTCCAAAATTTAGTCGTAACTTTGTACCGAATATGAACTGTTTGATTCCACACATCGAATATCTTTTGCAATACAACGATTGCGTGATTGTGCCCGGTCTGGGCGCGATTTTGGCTCATAATATGGCGCCGAGATATGATGAGGAAGAACAGATGTGGCATGCACCCGCAAGAGTATTTTCATTCAATCCCGCACTTTCACGCACCGACGGCATGCTGGCATCGTCCATAGCGCGCCGCGAAGGCATATCGTATGACTCGGCCACTTCGATAGTGCGTAAGGAAGTTGAAAAGATGCTGGCCTCACTCGATGAAAAGCATGAGTTGTCGTTGGGTAACGCCGGAACACTTTATATGGATGAAGAAGGACTGCTGAGCTATACTCCCGGCACTGCACAATGGCTTTCGCCTGATTTTATGTGGTTGCCGCAGGTGAACCTCGGGCTACAACGCCGTGTGTCTGAGATCATGGAATCCCATGCCCGCATCAACCGTCGCAATAAACTGTCATCCATATTATTAAGATGTGGACAAGCTGCGGCTTGCATCGCCGTGATGATTACTCTTGGATGGATAGTTGTCCAGAATCTCACCTACGCCCCCGAAGAGCAGTTCGCTTCGATTGTGCCTAATGTGGTTGCAAACAATCATACCGCAAATGTAGCCGCCGGCAACAATCCTGTGGTTCTTGTACTTGCAAAGGCTCCCGAAGGCGAGGTTATTGAAAACATTCCTGCACCCAAAGTTGTTAAAGAGGAGAAAAATAACTCTGCCCGATACTATCTTATCGTAGCATCTCTCGCGTCTGAAAATGAAGCGAAGAAGTTCCTCAAACAACACACTGACAGCAACTTAGGCATTTTTGAAAAAGATGGCAGATACCGTATATACGCGGCTTCAGGCAATACGATAGAAAGCGTAAGCTCTATCCAAAAAACTGAAGACTTCGCGTCGCGTTATCCCAATGCCTGGATTTGCCGTAAGTAAGAGTGTGTTTGTATTTTACACACAAATTTATACTAAACTGAAATGGAATCAATTCACGACCTCCTTATCCGTCGTCATTCAATCCGACGCTACACTTCTGAAAGCATATCGGCCGAAGATGTAAAGACCATACTTGAAGCCGCATTGCTCGCTCCGTCGTCAAAGAGCGTACGACCCTGGCAATTCATAATCGTAGAGAATAAAGATGATTTGCAGCGTCTTTCGGAATGTAAAGCAAACGGCGGACGCCCCGTTGCAAATTGTCCGCTCGCTGTAGTTGTATGTGCCGACCCCTCGCGCAGCGATATGTATATCGAAGATATGTCAATCGCCGCTGCATATATGCAGCTTCAGGCCACAGCCCTCGGTCTTGGCGCATGCTGGATTCAGGTGCGCAACCGCTTTGCAGCAGATGGTGAAGATGCCGAGACCATAGTGCGCGAAATATTGGGAATTCCCGATAATATCGTGGTTGAGTGCATAATGACAATAGGCCATCCCGACGAGGAACGACGCCCCGTTGACACCTCAAAATTGCTCTGGGAAAAAGTTCACATTGATAATTGGAAATCACAAGATATTCCTGAAGAATAAGCATGAGTAAACATACCACAGACATCATACCCGCCAATTTCAAGATTGCTCTTATAGGAGCCGGAAACGTAGCCACCCGATTGGGGCTGCGTCTTAAAGAAACGGGGTTTGATATGAGAGGTGTGTGCAGCCGGGGTGAATCTTCAAAAATCCTCGCTGAAAAATTAAATTGTGCCCGATTTCAACATCCCGGACAAATCCCTGCGGATGTAGATATGGTAATCATAGCGACATCAGATACATCAGTGTCTGATGTCGCTAAAAATATGCCTGAAATCAAGGGTATAGTAGCACATACCTCGGGCAGTATACCACTTGAATCACTATCAAGCTGTCATGCCCGGGCGGCGGTGCTTTATCCGCTACAGACATTCTCCAAAGATGTTGATGTAAACATAGACGAAGTGCCTTTTTTCATAGAGGCGACCGACCCCGATACGCTCAATACAGTAAAAGCTGTTGCACAGGCATTATCTCCCAAAGTAATGGAAGCCGACTCAGCCATACGCTCATACCTGCATGTAGCCGGGGTGTTGTCGAGCAACTTCCCCATATATCTGCTTGAAATAACCAAACGTGTTCTCGGCGAGGTAAATCTTCCGCTCGATACAGTAAGACCGCTTGTTGAAGCCACCATATCCAAGGCATTCGGCATTGGTCCTGAAGCGGCCATGACAGGGCCTGCCCGACGTGGAGATGTATCAGTTATAAAGAAACAACTTTCATCTTTTCCCGAAGGCATAGACAAGCAGGTTTATGAAGTGATTTCCACCGCTATTTTAAACGAATTTCATCCGGAACTCAAATTATGAGCAAAATACCCTATCCCCTCGACAAAATAAAGGCTATAGTATTTGATGTAGACGGGGTGTTGTCACCCGAGTCAATACCCGTAGGCGATGATGGCATACCACGTCGCATGGCTAATCTGAAAGACGGATATTCAATGGTTCAGGCTCTGAATCACGGGCTTAAGATAGCCATCATTACCGGAGCGGTAGCACCGGGTGTAAGGGAACGTATGGAGAAAATAGGTGTTACCGACTTCTTTGCCGGCAAGATGGATAAACTGCCCGTTCTAAAAGAATGGATGGAAAAGAATGGCCTGCAGCCCGATGAAGTGGCTTATGCCGGCGATGATGTGCCGGATATTGCTCCTATGAGATACGTAGGTTTGCCGGTAACTCCGGCCGATGGCTCGCGCGACACCAAATTCATTGCAAAATATATAACCGACGCTACCGGTGGCCATGGTGTGGCTCGCGAGATAATAGAAGAAATCATGCGCGCCCAAGGTATATGGCCCGGCGACGCACAAGCATTTGGATAATAATGAATATCATACTCGCATCAGCTTCGCCCAGAAGGCACGAGCTGTTAAAAATGATTGTTGAGGATTTCACTATCGCACCTTCGCGCGATGTGGATGAAGTGTATCCCGAAACGCTCCCCAAAGAGGAGGTACCGGTATTTCTGTCGCAACTCAAGGCCAAAGCATATCTGCCTGATCTTAGCTCGGCCGACGATGTGCTTATCACAGCCGATACCGTAGTCATACTCGATAACAAGATTCTTGGAAAGCCTCATTCGCGTGAGGAAGCAATGGGCATGCTAAGCGAGATGCAGGGCAAGACTCATAAAGTGGTTACCGGAGTTACTCTGACCACACAAGCCGGCTCGACATCATTCTCGCAGCTCACCGAAGTGGAATTTGACACGCTTACCAAGGATGAGATAATATATTACGTTGACAAGTTCCACCCATACGATAAAGCTGGCGCCTATGGCATTCAAGAATGGATAGGCGCCGCAGCAATTATTGGTATCAAGGGCAGTTTCTACAATGTAATGGGATTACCGATTCATGCCCTTTACAAGGAACTGAAGAAGATGAAGGAGATGCAGTAGTTACTCAGCTCTACGCATCTGAATGGTAGTCTCGGGATTTTCAATTTCGAAGGTAAGAACCTGACCTTTGTGGACTTTCACATCATCGAGCTTTCTGTATCGGCTGAATTCTTTGGTGAGAGCCTGGGTAAGCTGATTTTTCCATACTTCGGCAGTCACAGAGGTGAGTGAATCAATCTGAGGTTGCTGCGCTCCGGTGAGCATGTTTTGTGTGAATGTCACGCCATTTTTGTCAACATTTACTTTAAGAGTGTTAAGGTCAAGAGAAAGTATAAGGTCGTCATCAGAGTCTTCCTCAAAAATCCAAGTACCGCCGAGCGAAGCAGTGGCAGCTACATTAACCTCGTACGCGGCATCAAAACCTACGGCACCATTATTAACGGGCTGATTGACATTGATAATTGTAGAAAGAGCTACAGAACCGCCATCCTTCTTATTTGCATCCTCAACAAAGCTTATCGACATCATTGAAGTTGCAGAAGATGCTGCCGGAACCACAGCTGTTATATCCTCGGGGGTGGTTGCGGTCCAAACACCCACGAAATCATTATTTTTTGAGCATGAAGATAGTGCCGCAAGCCCTGCTGCGAGGCCAAGCAATAAGGTGTATTTCTTTAGCATAAGTATCTATTTAAAAATCAGTTATAGTTTATTAACAACTGAGTTGCAGTTGTTGTTTAATGACAAACCAATTATCATTCACCGCCGCCGGGCAGACTTTGGGCTATCGCTTTGCGAGATTCACTCATAAGGAAGGCAAGGTCGTGCCCCTGCTCACCGGCATATATGGGCTTATGAATGGTGATTATTATCTTACCCCATTTAGGTATGAGTGTTGTACGCGGCATCACATCGTATGCGCCGTCGATGGTGATAGGCACAACAGGCAGGTTGAACTCGGTGGCAAGGATATACGCGCCACGCTTGAAGCGGTGAAGTTTACCATCGCGGGTGCGTGAGCCTTCGGGAAAAACAACCACCGACATACCGCCGGCCAGCTGTTTCTCGGCAGTCACCATCGTTTCGCGCACTGCTCCGGGCGATGAGTTGTCAACAAAAATATGTCCGGAAATCTTGCAACTGAAACCTACCAGCGGTATCCGTTCAAGACTCTTTTTCATCATCCATTTGAAGTTGTGTCCAAGGTAGCCATATATTGCAAATATATCGTATGCACCCTGATGGTTGGCAACGAAAACGTATGATTGACCCTTGGAAATGTTCTCACGGCCTCTGACCTCCACTCTGACAAGCGTCGCCCAACAAATTATCTTTGCCCATATACGAGGAATCTGATACCCCCAGAATCGGCTTCCGCCGAGTATCGACGCCAGAATGGTAAGCACCGCTGCCACTACCGTAACCACAAGGGCTACCGGAACAAGCACACATAATTGATAAATTCTGTACAGAAACAATTTCATTACCACAACACATTAGGAAGATTGAACACATATTTTACCAACAGAACTATGATAAGAGCATAGAAGCCCGCGAGCACATCGTCGAGCATAACACCCCATCCGCCGGGAAATTTCTTCTCCACAGCCCTGCAACCAAGTGGCTTAAAGATATCAATAAGCCTGAACAGTCCGAATCCGAGCAGCGCCATTAGCCATGTCCAATCGCTCGATGCTGTGGCACACGGAGCTACAAGAAGCGGAATCCAGCAGCCTACGTATTCATCTATCACAACTGCCCGAGGGTCAGGGCCCCAGTAATTCTCCATAATATCCGATGTCCATGCGCCCACTATTGTCACGGTGATAATCAACAAGAACGTGACTATAGTGACCCATAACGGGGGCAAAAAAAGATAGAGCGCATACCAGAGAAGAAGACCTGTGAAAGCTGCGACAGTGCCGGGAGCAAACGGAACAAGGCCTGTGTAAAGACCCGTAGACAGCACCTCATGAAAGCGCGGTGCCACTCCTAATTTCTTATAATTATTATCTGACATTATTATTTAACCGTTTACCGGGAGTGTGTTAAATTCAAAACGCACTCCTAACATGCAAAGGTACAAAAAAAGATTTCGCAAGGCAATATTTTTGCTAATTTAATCAAATTTACATATCTTTGTAAGAGAAAATTCTACATTATGAAAGGTATAGTACTGGCAGGAGGCAGCGGAACGCGCCTATACCCCATCACCAAGGGCGTAAGTAAACAATTACTACCTATTTACGACAAACCTATGGTGTATTATCCCATCTCCACGCTAATGATGGCGGGAATCAGGGATATATTGGTCATATCCACCCCCGATGATCTTCCGGGCTTCAAACGTCTGCTCGGCGACGGCAATGACTTCGGCGTGAAATTCTCGTACGCAGAGCAACCTTCGCCCGACGGCCTTGCTCAGGCTTTTATCATAGGAAGGGAGTTTATAGGCGACGACGATGTATGTCTTGTCCTCGGCGATAATATATTTCACGGCGCAGGATTTACCAAAGTTCTTAAACAGGCCGTTGCCAAAGTAAAGGATGAAGGCCTTGCAACCATATTCGGCTATTGGGTCGACGATCCCGAACGATATGGTGTGGCTGAATTTGATATGAACGGCAAATGCCTCTCTATTGAGGAGAAACCGGCAAACCCAAAGAGCAACTATGCCGTTGTAGGACTTTACTTTTATCCGAACTCGGTAGTTGAGATAGCGTCGAGAATAAAGCCGTCGGCCCGAGGTGAGCTTGAAATCACAACCGTAAACCAGGAATATCTGTCGCAAGGTATATTGTGCGTGGAAAAATTGCCGCGCGGATTTGCATGGTTAGACACCGGCACCCACGATTCGCTTGCCGATGCCTCGATATACGTTGAGGTTCTTGAAAAACGTCAGGGGCTTAAGATTGCATGCCTTGAAGGAATTGCATACCGACAGGGCTGGATTTCGACCGAACGTATGACCGAGATTGCCAAGCCGATGTTGAAAAACCAGTACGGGCAATATCTGATGAAAGTAATAGACGAAGTATCACGTTCTACCATAAGCAACTTAGACTGATGGATTTTATAAAGTGTGACATAAAAGGGCCGGTTGTAATCCGTCCTGTAAAACATAAAGATGCCAGGGGATATTTCATGGAAACATTCCGCCTGGATGAGTTCAGAAAGCATGTCGGAGACATCGAATTTGTACAAGAAAACGAAAGCTGCTCAACCCGTGGTGTGATTCGCGGACTGCACTTTCAGGCGCCGCCCTTCGCTCAGGCAAAACTCGTAAGGTGCGTACGCGGCCGTGTGCTCGATGTAGCCGTTGACATACGGGCAGGATCACCTACCTACGGACAATTTGTGGCTGTGGAACTGTCAGAAGACAATGGAGTTCAGCTGTTCGTACCACGAGGATTTGCCCACGGATTTTCAGTACTCAGCGATGAAGCCGTCTTCCAATATAAATGCGACAACTACTATGCACCTCATGCCGAGGGAGGAATATCCATACTTGATACTTCACTCGGCATAGACTGGGGTATAGCCGCCGATGAGGCCATCCTGAGTCAGAAAGACACCCTGCATCCTAAATTTAAAGATTTTGAAACACCTTTCAAGTAAATGGATTTTAAACGGAATATACTTATAACCGGCGGAGCCGGATTCATAGGCTCGCACGTGGTAAGACTTTTTGTGACCAAACACCCCGATTATCGCATTGTGAATCTTGACAAACTCACCTATGCCGGGAATCTCGAAAATCTGCGCGATATCGAGAATATGCCCAATTATGTGTTTGTTAAGGCTGACATAACGGATATAGAAACCATGCGCAAGGTGATGGCAGACTACAATATAGACGGAGTAATACATCTGGCAGCTGAAAGCCACGTGGACCGTTCTATTCTGAATCCGTTTGAATTTGCCAATACAAACGTAATGGGAACCTTGTCGCTGCTGCAGGCTGCAAGAGAATATTGGGAAAAGTCAGCTCAAGGATATGAGGGCAAACTCTTCTACCATATATCTACCGACGAGGTATATGGAGCCTTAAAACCGGGCAAAGAACTGTTTACCGAGACCACTCCGTATTCACCCCATTCGCCCTACTCCGCTTCAAAGGCTTCGAGCGACCACTTTGTGCGCGCATATCACGACACCTACGGTATGCCTACCATAGTTACAAACTGCTCAAACAACTATGGACCATACCAATTCCCCGAGAAATTGATACCTCTGTTTATCAACAATATACGTCATCACAAACCTCTGCCTGTATATGGAAAAGGCGAAAACGTACGCGACTGGCTTTTCGTAGAAGACCATGCCCGCGCCATCGAACTTATTTTCCATAAAGGAAAGGTTGCCGACACATATAATATAGGCGGCTTCAATGAATGGCGCAATATTGACCTTATCAAGGTACTGATTGCCACAGTAGACCGACTGCTTGGAAATCCTGACGGTCACAGCCTTGAACTGATAACATTTGTAACCGATCGTCAGGGCCACGACCTGCGCTATGCCATAGATTCGACAAAACTCAAAAACGAGCTGGGATGGGAGCCTTCACTTCAATTTGAAGAAGGAATTGAAAAGACCGTAAAGTGGTATCTCGACAACCAGACTTGGCTTGACAACATTACGTCAGGCGACTATCAGAAGTATTACGAAGATATGTATTCCAACCGATAGGTCTACTTACTACCCTTTACAAAGGCTTTTGCGCTGATTATCGCCAATGTAAGACGATGGCCCAAAAGCCTTTGTATTTTTTTCTTGAATTTATACATCGGAGATTCCCACGATGCGGCAAAATGATGTATGGCCACAGTGCGCGGCGTCTTCTCAAGCTTGTTTGTCAACAGATGCACAGGGCTGAAAAAATCCTTGGGAAAGATGCAGAAACAGCTGTCATCGTCACTGAATGCGCCAACACTCTCTATTGACTTAAGCTTACGGTCCTTGCACAATATCTCAGTCATAAGCATGGGTACAGGAGTAGTGTTCATCGAACCGTCTTCGTTCACAAAATGTCGGCCTTCGTAGTAGTCAAGCATCTTCTTGAATGGGGCGAAACCTTTCTCGGCACCCATCACAGCCGCTTCGATATTATCGAGGTAGCTTTCCTGACCAAACATATACGGCAGATGAAGGAAATCATCAAAATTCTTTATAACCTCCACATCAGAGTCGAGATATATACCACCGTAATTATACAGGGCATAAAATCTGATATAATCGGCGGCAAACGCATATTTACGGGCATCAAAAGCCTCGCTTACCCACACAGACTTATCCTTTGGGAAACGGTTGAAGTCCCAAAGCATAATTTGGTAATCTGGAAGTTTCTTCTTCCATGTATCCAGACAAAATTGTATTTTCTTAGGATACGGATCATCGCTCAGCCAGCAGAAATGTATAATTTTGGGAATCATATCGTTTTATTATAAACGTTCATAAGGATATTGTAATGTGTTTCGGCCGAGAAACGTGTCAGGCTATTTTCTCTTATCTCATCATTATCCCAGTTTTTGTCAAAAGCAGCGATAATTGCAGATTTAAGCCCATCAACACTTCCGCTCTCAAAAATCAGTCCGGTACGCCCGTCATCGATCAATTCGGGTATTCCTCCGATATTTGCGCCTACTACGGGTGTGCCACAGCTCAATGATTCAATAACACCGAGAGGATTATTCTCATACCACTGCGACGGTATCACCGAGAATCGTGCTTTTGAGAGCAAATCACTGACCTGCAAAGCGTTCAACCGGCCGAGAAATTCAATATTCCGAGACGGCGATTCCTGCATCAACGGGCCATCTCCGGCTATTTTCAACTTATAGGGCAACTGACTGGCGGCTTCGAGCAGGACATCAAGCCCCTTTTCGTGCGACAGGCGCCCGACGAAGCAATAATAATCTTCTCGTTGGCCTGAGTGCGGCTCCTTCAGTCGTTCAGCTATCGAAAAATCAAGGAAATTGCAATTAACCACAAGTTTATCTTCCGAGAAGCCGGCCTGCATCATCTTTGAACGCATGAACTTGCTCGGACAGATAAAAGTATCCACGTTGTGTTCCAATACATCCTTGTTCCACTTCAGTGCTTCGATATATGCAACGGCACTTGCCACCAAAGAGCCTTTCATGCAACGCTTTTTCAGAACATTAGCTTTGGACGTAAAACACTCCTCGCAATTGTGTCCATCATGCAGACAAAGATAAGACGGACAAATCAGCTTATAATCATGCAATGTCCATACCACCTTGATATTACGTCTTTTAGCAATAAGAGCGAGCTTGGGCGACAAATAGCTGTGGATATTATTGAGGTGAACCACATCAGGTTTGAAATCATCAAGAATCTTACTGAATGACCTGTTGATGTCTCCAAGTCCAAGTGTACGCTTGAGAGCGGCAATTTTATGAGCCATACCTTTGCCAAAATCAACCTCCGATGCGAAATAGCTATCCCACCGCGAAGGTATATTCTCAGGATAAGACATTGAATATACCGCGGTTGTATGGCCGTGACAGGTCAGCAATCGCTCAAGATTGATGGAACACACGCAATCCCCTCCTCGGGGATAATAGAATTTATTTATTATCAGGACTCTCAGAGACATTAATATTTAGATGTTGATTCATTGCAAAGTTACAAATTTTATCCACTTCAGCAAAAATAGAAACTAAAAATTTATTCCTGCAGGTTTATTACTTTCAAATATTGATGAATTTTATTATCTTTGCACATTACAACGGAGCCACTGCACTCAACTTCGTTATTTCTAAATAATAATCATAATATGAATATAGCCATAGTTGGCACCGGATATGTAGGCCTTGTATCAGGCACTTGTTTCGCAGAGATGGGAGTTGATGTCACCTGTGTTGACATTGACCGTGAGAAGGTTGAAGCCCTGCGCAAGGGGATTATTCCTATTTATGAGCCCGATCTTGATGGCATGGTAAAACGAAATGTCGAACAAGGACGCCTGCATTTCACTACCGATCTCGCCGATTGTATAGATGACGTTGACATAGTATTCAGCGCTGTGGGTACTCCTCCCGACGAGGATGGCTCGGCTGACTTGAAATATGTACTCGATGTAGCCCGTACTTTCGGCCAAAACATTAAAAAATACACACTGCTCGTCACAAAATCCACCGTACCGGTAGGCACTGCAGCCAAGGTAAAGGCTGTAATTGCCGAAGAGTTGGCAAAGCGTGGCGAGGAGATTCCATTTGATGTAGCATCAAACCCCGAATTCCTTAAAGAAGGCGCTGCCATAGCCGACTTCATGCGCCCCGACCGTGTGGTGGTGGGAGTTGACTCGGAAAGAGCACGTAAGCTCATGTCGCGCCTTTATCGCCCTATCCTTCTCAGCAACTTCAGAGTTATCTTTACTGATATACCTTCGGCCGAGATGATCAAATATGCTGCCAACTCAATGCTCGCCACACGCATATCGTTTATGAATGATATAGCCAACCTGTGCGAGCTGGTAGGTGCAGACGTCAACATGGTAAGGCTCGGAATAGGTAGCGATACCCGCATAGGATCCAAATTCCTTTATCCGGGCTGCGGATACGGAGGCTCTTGTTTCCCTAAAGATGTCAAGGCCCTGATAAAAACTGCCGAAAAGGCCGGATATGACATGAAGGTGCTTCGTGCGGTAGAAGACGTTAACCAGAATCAGAAGGGTATACTTATAGAAAAGCTGCTCAAACGATTCAATAACGACTTGAAAGGCAAGAATATAGCAATATGGGGATTGGCATTCAAGGCCGGTACCGACGATATGCGCGAGGCTACATCGCTCACCGTAATCAACAAACTCTCCAAAGCCGGTGCCACTATACGCGTTTACGACCCCGTGGCCATGAACGAATGTCGCCGACGCATGGGCGACAAGGTTATATATGCCACCGATGCATACGATGCCCTTGTAGACGCCGACGCCATGCTGCTGCTCACAGAATGGAAACAATTCCGCATTCCGTCATGGAAGGTTGTGCTGCGCACCATGCGCAAGCCAATCATATTTGACGGCAGAAATATTTACGACCCCTCAGAACTTGAACTTGCGGGCATTGAATATCATTCAATTGGCCGCAAATAAAGTTAAGACATACCTTATATGAACGTACAGAATCCAACAGACGCATCTATAATACTGACCTATCGCTGCCCGATGAGATGCCAGATGTGCAATATCTGGCAAAATCCGACCAATCCAAAGGAGGAACTCAAAGCATCGGACCTGCGCAGTCTACCCAAACTGAAATTCATAAATCTAACCGGCGGCGAGCCTTTCGTACGCGAGGATATTGAAGAAATAGTTGAGGAGTGCTATCGCCATACCGACCGAATAGTTATTTCCACTTCCGGTTATTTTGAAGACCGTGTGATTGCTTTGGCCGAAAAATTCCCCAATATCGGCATACGCATTTCAATAGAAGGTCTCAGCCAGAAGAATGACGAACTGCGCGGACGACAGGGCGGATTCGACCGCGGATTGCGCACACTGCTCACTCTCAAGCGCATGGGTGTGAAAGACATAGGATTCGGCTGCACGGTATCCAACCATAACTCCAAGGACATGCTTGCTTTGTATAAGCTGTCGCTTGAACTCGGGCTTGAATTTGCAACCGCAGCCTTTCACAACTCATACTACTTCCATAAGGACGATAATCATATTACAAACACACAGGAAGTATGCTCTGACTTCGAGCAACTTATAGAATGGCAATTGGCCGAGAACAGCCCGAAATCCTGGTTCAGAGCCTTCTTCAATATGGGTCTGATAAACTACATAGAGGGTGGCCGCCGCATGCTTCCTTGCGAAGCCGGCTCGGCCAACTTCTTCATAGATCCATGGGGTGAAGTATTCCCCTGCAATGGCATGGAAAGCCATTTATGGAAGGAATCAATGGGAAATATCCATAATGATGATTTCATGACCATCTGGAATTCGCCCCAAGCCGAAAAGGTTCGTGCCATGGTGCGCAAATGTCCCAAAAACTGCTGGATGGTGGGCACAGCTTCACCTGTGATGCACAAATATATAAAACATCCCTTAAAATGGGCGTTGAAAAACAAACTGCGCTCGTTAAGGGGACTTAAACCCTGTCTCGACAAGACTTGGTATGATGTAGGCCAGGATCCACAACAAGGAGTTATGCCCAAGAAATCATGAAGATAGTTGTAATAGGGACACGCGGTATTCCGGGAATTCTCGGCGGTGTGGAAACACATTGCGAGGAGTTATATCCACGCATTGCTGCTTCCGGTCACGATGTGACCATAATCAGGCGTACCCCTTACATCGCTGAAAACAACCACATTCGGGAGTACAAGGGTGTGAAACTGATTGACGTATACGCCCCGCGACGCAAAAGTATCGAAGCCATCACCCACACCTTTCTCGCTATATTGCAAGCCCGGAAGCTGCATCCCGACGTACTTCATGTACATGCAATAGGTCCGGCATTACTGGTGCCCTTGGCGCGGTTGTTGGGCATGCGCGTGGTAATGACAAATCATGGACCTGACTACGACCGTGAGAAATGGGGATTTTTAGCCAAAACCGTTCTAAAAGCCGGAGAATGGTCAGGTTCTCATTTTTCAAACCGCGTGATAGTGATTTCAAACACTATAGCCGACATCCTGAAAAACAAGTATGGCCGCAAAGATACCGAACTGATATTCAACGGTGTCAACATACCAGACAAACCATTGTCGCGCCAATGGCTCAGCAAATGGGGCATAGACGACAAAGCATACATAATGGCCATGGGCCGTTTTGTGAAAGAAAAAGGATTTCACACATTGATTGAAGCTTTCAAGCGATCGGGACTTTCAGCAACTCACAGGCTTGTTATAGCCGGTGACAGCGACCATGAAGACGCTTACTCACAGAGCTTGAAAAAACTTGCGGCAGACGAGAACGTTGTGCTTACCGGTTTCATCAAAGGTGAGCCACTGGCCCAGCTCCTTACCAACGCATCGCTTTTTGTAATTCCATCATCACACGAGGGTCTGCCCATTGCATTACTTGAAGCAATGAGCTACAACATCGACGTGCTTGCAAGCGACATACCTGCCAACAGAATTGCACAACTTGACAGCAAGAGCGACTTTTTCCATACCGGAGATACCAATGACTTGGCCAAGGCATTGAAGCGTAAAGTGAGCGAGGGTTGCCACAGGCGTGCGTATGACCTTGGTCCGTACAACTGGGATGAAATTGCCGCACAGACTATAGGCGTCTATAAATCAGTATTGTAAGCGCCAAATTCATCATGCAGCTTCTCAAACCGCTCGGCAGTTGATTGTGAATGTCGCGCCATTGATGCACGCACCCTTTCGAGTGATTTGCGCTTCATATCGCCGCTCTTACTGTAAAATTTATCAGCATAGCATATCAAGCGTTCAAGCAAAGTCTCAGGCATGAGAACGCGGTCGAGTGGCAAGGGCAGATTCATGTCCTCGATATCTTTATGCGTTATTCCGGCACCTGTATGGCGTTCGGCCACACGTGCCACCCATTCAGGAAATCCCTCTTTTCTGAGCAAATCGGCTCCGAGAATGCCATGCCGCAGATATGGTTCAGTGCCATGGCAGTCAATACCGGGAGCATCGGTAAGAAAAATACCAATGTCGTGCAGCATGGCGGCCTCGTACACTTGCTTGTCGTCA
Organism: uncultured Muribaculaceae bacterium; assembly: GCA_910586975.1. Classification (GTDB taxonomy): domain Bacteria; phylum Bacteroidota; class Bacteroidia; order Bacteroidales; family Muribaculaceae; genus CAG-873. The sequence goes on from CAJUKX010000009.1 coordinate 36,964, forward strand.
AGTCCAAGTTCAAGAGCATCGTTTATACTCACTGCCAATTCAGCAACCGACTCTGAATGTCGTTGGAGAATGTCTCTTACTCTTGAATTTTCGGGATAATATTTATCGTAAAGTTCCTGATATCTCATAATTATACAAAGGGGAGGTAAACGCATATCAATCCGCTTACCTCCCAATACTTTAAAGTTAAGATTATTCTACGATTGTATTCCAACCGTGTTCGTCGGGATATTCGCCGAGACGAATAGCACTGAGACGTTCGTAGAGAGTGGTTGAAATAGGACCGGGCTTACGATCAGGGGCAATCACATAATCGTGACCGGTATCTTCGTCGTGAATTGTACCCACGGGCGAGATAACAGCAGCTGTACCGCATGCACCGGCTTCGGTAGCTTTTTCGAGCTCGTCAACAGTCACATGACGTTCTTCAACGGTTATACCCATGTCCTCGCACAACTGCATCAGTGAGCGGTTGGTAATTGAAGGCAGGATAGAATCGCTCTTTGGTGTTACATACTTGCCGTCGATGATTGCGAAGAAATTGGCAGGACCGCATTCATCAAGGTATTTCTTTTCTTTGGGATCAAGATAGAGAACGGCCGAATAACCTTTTTCGTGAGCATGGTCGCCGGCTACAAGAGAAGCTGCATAGTTTCCACCGATCTTAAAACGGCCTGTGCCGCGGGGAGCCACGCGGTCATACTGACGCATAATGCAGATGTCGGTGCATCCGAAACCTGTCTTGAAGTAAGGTCCTACGGGTGTAACCATGATGATGAAGAGGTACTCAGTGGCAGCGCGCACACCGATTGAGGGTGAGATACCGATCTCAAGAGGACGTATGTAGAGAGAAGCACCCGAACCGTATGGAGGGATGAAACGCTCGTTAAGCTTAACGACCTTGATAACCATTTCGCGGAAAAGGTCGACCGGTATAGGCTCCATGAGGATACCTTCGGCAGACGAACGCATACGTTCTGCGTTATCATCAAGACGGAAAATTCTGATTTTTCCATCTTTACCTCTGAAAGCTTTTAGGCCTTCAAAGATTTCCTGGCCGTAGTGCAGGGTAGTAGCAGCCATGTGCATCTCAATCTTGTCAGACTGGCTTACTTCTATTTCGCCCCACTTACCGTCTTTGAATGTGCAACGCACATTGTAATCTGTAGGATAATAACCGAAGGGAAGGTGTTTCCAATCAATGTCTAATTGTTCCATATCAGTCAGGTAGTAAAATGTGTTAATAACGCAAAGTTGCCTTATTTTTTTTAAATATACAAGTTTTTTGCTAAAAACTTCATCATTTTCTACTATATGTATAATTATTCCGCGATTACTTTGCTTGTTTTAGCGTGAAACGGAAAAGCAGACCACCGCCCTCGCGGTTGGTAGCATTGATTGTACCACCCAGAGCCTCAATGGTATTCTGCACTATGCAAAGGCCAAGACCGGTACCGCCCTTCTTGCGCGAGCGCCCTGAATCTTCTCTGAAGAATCGTTCGAAAAGATGGGGAAGGCTCGTTTCTTTCACGCCTACGCCGTTATCGTAGAATGCAAAATGATAGAATTCCTCGTCCTTGTCTGTAAGGATAAGATTACATTCGGTTCCCTTTGAATATGCCACTGCATTCTTCACCAGGTTACCTATCATGGCCGTCAGCAGCCCTGCGTTACCGATTACCTTACAATACACCGGTATATCGTAGTTAAACTCCATCTTACCCATGATTCCGGAGGTTTCGAGGTCGCTTACCGTCTGGAACACTACTTCATGGAAGTTTAATGGCTCGGTATTGATCATCTTTGAGCCGAATTCGAGTCTGGTGATGCTCGAAAGGTCATCCATCAGGGATATCAGGCGATCTACGTGGTCGTTGACCTTGCGAAGGAAATGTGTGCGCGATTCATTATCCATGTCGGGATTCTCGTTTATAGTATCAAGATATCCCTTGATCACACCGATAGGAGTTTTCAATTCATGGTTTATATTGTTGGTGAGCTCGCGCTTCATCTGAGCCTTGTCGTTGAGCGCATGCAGAGCCACCGCATGTTCTCGTTTCAGCTTAAGGATAGATTGGCAACGTTCATTATAAAAGCGCACAATCTGACGGGCTATGTCGCCGAATTCATCGTGTGTGAAATCGGTTGACGGCACAAATGAGGGGTCGGAGGCCGCACGTTCTGCAAAATCGCTGAGCATGCGCAGATTTCTGCCTATACGTCTTGCCATAAGATATGCTATGACTGAAGCTACCACAGCCACCACAAAGAGCAGTATATATATACTTACCGAGACACTCGATGCCTTGAGCACATCGTTGTCGAATGGCAGTATGGTATATACCGACACTGTCTTATCAGCACTCTGCGACACTTCATAGAAGAAATTGCCTTTCATGCGGATGTCGTACAGATTTCTGTTCGACTCGTCAATATCGGTAACTACACTCGACTGCTTGGAAGCGTCGATGTAAGGACTTATAGTCTGTCCTATGTGATAAATCAGCTTACCCTTGAAATATATTGAAAGACGTATCTTATCGTAAAGAGGGTCTTTAAGATAGTGATAGTCTACGAAATCAAGGAACCCACGGGGGTCGATATCCTGATCGTAAGCGTATATGATACGGGAATTGATGAGCGAAACCTGCGACCGTATATTGTTGATTTTAAGATCGCGCTCCGATTTGTACATCCATACGCCCAGAACGATTACTATGAGCCATATCAGCAAAATCAGAGGGAAGAGGAATCGCCACTGATAACTAATACGTCTCTTTAAAACCATAGCCGAATCCCTGACGAGTCACGATATTGTCGGCGTATTGACCGATTTTCTTACGCAGACGTGTAATATTGGTGTCAATCGTACGGTTGTTTACCACAATGTCCTCACCCCATACGCTTGAGATGATTTCCTGACGTGAATAAATACGGTTACGGTGTGTAAGGAAGAATTGCAGTATTTCAAACTCGGTGCGTGTAAGCGACAGGGCTTCGTTGTCAAGTGATGCAAGTTTGGCGTTGCGGTCTATACGAAGTGTCTTGTATGTAAGGTCTGTTTCGTATTCTGAATCCTCCTGCGGCTGAACCATATTGTTCTTGATGGCCGTGCGACGGAGCACCGCTCTCACGCGTGCAAGAACCTCGCTGATTGAGAAAGGCTTTGTAACGTAATCATCGGCTCCGATGTTCAGGCCCATTACTTTTTCATCCTCCTCGTTAAGTGCTGAGCAGAAGATAATAGGAGTGAATTCGGTGGCAGAAACGTTACGCAGACGTTTGGCAAAATCAAATCCGCTCATGTCGCCCATCATGATGTCGACTATAAAGAGCTGGTACTTCGACAGATCCATTTCGAGCGCTTCTTCGGCGCTGTATGCTGTGTCTACTTCATAGCCTTCTTTGGTAAGGTTATATTGGAATATGTCGCAAATTGATTCTTCGTCATCAATTACAAGGATTCTTTCTCGCATTGTTCAGTTATTTTTCAAATTTAGAGTCCAAAATTAAGAAAATTTGCAGTCAGTACAAGGTTAAAATATGTTAATTCGGCAAATATCGCGAACACTCTGCTATCCTGATGCGTTTACAATACACGAAAGCATTATTGCACTGTGTTTTCATGGTAATAGATTTAAGGTTAGGACCTGCCTGCTCGTGATGAGTGGAAAGGTTAAATACACAAGCCGCCGGCTCAGTCATCTTATTTGACAGCTGACGGCTTGTGTTTTTCATGGAATCATAACTGTTTCTACAGCTGATTTATCTTTAACATATAATATGGCCCTTGTGGCCGGGAATTTTTTTATAAGTGCCGGAGCTGACTCAGGATCTGAAGCCATAAGAGCTGTTGCAAGTGCGTCGGCCAGAATACACGACGGAGCTATCACCGTAGCACTGAGAACCGGAGTCTGCATTGGGTATCCCGTGACAGGATTTATAGTGTGACCTATCACCGAATCGGCTGTAATAATGCGTTTATTGCGATAGTTGCCCGATGTGGCTACTGCACAATTGCTCAACTGCAATACATCAGGATTGCCATTCAGGCTGTCGACCGGAGATTCAACCATTATGCGCCATTCCTTACCGTAGGTATTGACACCGCTAAGGCTTACCTCGCCCCCTATCTCAACCATATAATCTGTAGAACCGTTGCGTCTTAATGCAGCTGCTACACAATCAACCCCAAATCCTTTGGCTATAGCAGAGAAGTCGAGTTCCATGCCTTCAGGCATCAGAATTGAATCGCCCGACATACGTATGCGCGACAGTCCCACCTTAGACAAAGCCTCGGATATGCGGCAGGAATCGGGAATCGGTGTTTCGTGGCCCTTACGTCCAAATCCCCATAAATCAACGAGCGGAGCTACGGTAGGGTCGAACATGCCGCCGGCAGCCGAGTGCACTCGCTTGGCGACAGTCATGACTGCCTTGAGATACGGCGAGGCAACACATGTTGAACGCGAATTTATCTGCGATACATTTGAAGCCGGGTCAAACATAGACAATGCGAGTTCAACCTTGCGCATTTCTGCCACGATGGAGTCTGAGAGGTCGCGATTGCTCTTATATACAATGTGATAGGTGGTGCCCCACACCACCCCTTCAGCTTTTTTATACTCGGGAGCGGAACACGAAGCCAGCGCGATTGCTGATATCAAAATTATAAATATCCGAAATTTCATATTTCAAAGTTATGACTTTTTTCCTAAATAATGCAAAAAAATACACTCTTTGGAAAATATTTTGTTTATATTTGTGCAAACAAAGCAACTCTTTAAAATTTATACATAACGACATGAAACGTTCATATTTATTTCTCGCCACCGGTTTTGAGGAAGTGGAAGCAATCGCACCCGTTGATGCTCTGCGCCGCGCCGGTATGGAAGTTACTATAGTAGCAATCAACAAGGAACGCCTGGTTACAGGAGCAAACGGCATAACAGTTGCCGCCGACGAAGTGCTGGCCGGAGTGAACCTTGAAGACGCCGACTGGCTCATCTGCCCGGGCGGTATGCCCGGTGCCACCAATCTGCGTGCCAACGAAGTACTGTGCGAAGCTCTTAAAGCGCATTACGAAAAGGGCGGCAGAATAGCAGCAATCTGCGCTTCGCCTGCAGTGGTACTGGCAACTCTTGGCATTCTCAAAGGCAAAAAAGCGACAGCATATCCCGGATTTGAGGAACAGCTCAAAGAAGCGGGAGCCACTCATGTGGAAGGCCGCGTGGTAGTTGACGGCAATATCATCACAGCCAATGGTCCGTCGTCGGCTCTGCCCTTTGCATACGCTATTATAGCCGAAACTCTCGGCGAAGCAAAGGCTGATGAGATTGCAACCGGAATGTTATATAAATAACAAGTTAATTAAATAACAATACATTCGTCGGGGTTAAAATCGCGTTTAGCAACAGTCCCGACCACAGCATCCCACAACATGGGCGAAAGTCCGGTTGCGGGACGCTTTGTTGTTATGCTGTCTTCTGTAATTATTTCGCCTTTTTTTATGAACCTTGCGGCGACAATACTTTTACGGGCAACTGCTATATTGGGTTTCTCTACTTCGGTCACAAACTTTTCCCCCGATCCAAGGCTTATTTCGGTAATCCTTATGGCCTCCACCATGGCCTTAAGCTCGTCTGGCGACAAAGATGCCTTATGATCCGGTCCGGGCATAGTCTTGTCAAGAGTGAAATGTTTTTCAATAATACGGGCACCAAGAGCGGTGGCGGCTACAGGGACGGCTATGCCGAGTGTATGGTCGCTGTACCCTACCGAGTGGCAACCGAGCTTGCGAAGTTCATCCATCGCTCTCAGGTTCACGGCATTGTATGGAGTAGGATATTGGGTGGTGCAATGCAACAGGTCAATGTTTTCACGACCTATTCCACCCGCTTCGAGTACTTGCACGGCAGCCTCCACCTCGTCAATCGTAGACATTCCGGTTGAAAGTATCACCTTACCTCCTTTGGCAGCTATTTTGCGCAGATACGGAAGATTAGTGATTTCACCCGACGGAATTTTCCAATAGTCCATGTCGAAATCAGCCAAGGTATCTATAGAGTCGAGGTCGAATGGCGTACTCATAAAACCTATACCGAGTTTACTACATTCAGCGGCTATCCTGCGGAAGTCAGCATCGCTAAGTTCAAGCGCCTTGAGCATGGCTAATTGCGAGTCATCGCCATTGCCACAGTTATTTTTCTGGTATTCAGCTTTCTTGGCCGACGGAGCCACTAATTTTTCAGCCTTGAAAGTTTGAAATTTAATATAGTCGGCACCGGCCTTGGCCGCTTCATGTACCATATTGATGGCTGTTTCAACAGAACCATTATGGTTCACACCGCCTTCTGCAATAACAATAACACTCATTTTACTGATTTTTTGGCCGGAACACCGATATACACGCCCGGCTCATCTATATTATCCACAACTGCCGCACCCATTCCTATGACCACATTATCAGCAATACGAGTGCCGGGACGGATTGAGCAGTTGGCTCCTATATATACATTATTTCCGATTGTCACACCTCCACAAATCACCGCACCGGGACCTATGAACACATTATCGCCCAGCGTACAATCATGCTCCACTATGCAGCCTGTATTCAATACACAGTGCCTGCCTGTTTTTGAAGAAACATTCACCACTACCCTGTGCATCACTACCGTACCGGCACCAAGCTGAGCATCTCCGGCAAGGAGAGCCGTAGGAGCCACTACCGTAGCAAATTCAAAGCCTTTATATCGTGCGATAAGCCGGGCACGAGCCTCAAGCGAACAAGCCCTGCCTGCCACAAAGGTGATAAGCAGGCGTTTACCCTCATAACCACACGTATTCAGGAATGTATCATCATCACCGAGATATGGTAAATCCAACTCAGATTTAGCGAGGTCTACGTAGCCGTCAATCTCGCAGTCGGACACAGCTCCACGCACAGATGCGGCATGGCCACCGGCGCCTATGAAAACAATGGGTTTATCCATCTCAACGGTTGTATATTCCGGCCTTGTATTTAGCGAGATTTTCGGGTTTTGTAAACCACTCGGCAGTACGGCGCAGGCCCTCTTCGAGCGATACCTGAGGACGCCAGTCGGTGATTGAACATATCAGGCTGTTGTCTCCACACAGTCGTCTCACCTCGCTGGCCGAGGGACGTAATCTTGCCGGATCAACCTCGAAGTCTACAGTTGCGTTCATTACACGTGCAATTGTAGCCAAAGTATCGGCCATAGAGATTTCAGTGCCGGTTGCTATGTTGATTTCCTTGCCTTCAATATTTTCAGCATTTGCGAGGGCGATAAATCCGCGGCATGTATCCTCTACAAAATTAAAATCTCGGGTTGGTGTAAGGTCTCCGACCTTGATGGTTCGCATACCCGAAGCTATCTGCGAAATTATGGTAGGTATTATAGCTCGTGCACTCTGGCGAGGGCCGTAAGTATTAAATGGTCTTGCCACCACGACCGGCAGTTCAAATGCGTTATAAAAACTCAATGCTATGGCATCAGCTCCGATTTTGGTAGCAGAATACGGCGATTGCGGTTGACGGGGATGCGTCTCGGGAATAGGAACATATTGAGCGGTGCCATAAACTTCGCTTGTTGAAGTGACAATGAGTCGATCAATACCCTCATCCCTTGCAGCCTGACACATGTTGAGTGTCCCCTTGATGTTGGTGTCCACGTAACTGTCGGGAGCCACATAGCTGTACGGAATGGCAATCAATGCAGCGAGATGAAAAACCGTGCCGCAACCCTTTATAAGCTCCCGGCAGAAATTGGCATCACGCACATCACCTGTTACGACCTCAAGTCTTGAGGCACATTCCGGACATTCATTCAATACGTCTTCAAGCCAGCCCCAGTTGTTAAAGGAATTATATTGTGCAAGGGCACGTACTTTATATCCGTCGCGCAACAACATCTGTGTCAGATGTGAGCCGATAAATCCGTCGGCGCCTGTCACACATACTGTTTTATTCTTATCTATCATATCACCAAGTTTTTTCAAATTTATATATTATTCTGGAACCGGCGGCATCAGTCCACTCAAGACTGAACTTATCATCGGTCTGCGAGATTATGGTCATGTGCATGGGCTCGGCCGAGGTCATACCAAGCCATTCGGGAGCGGCATACAAACCTTCGCCCTGGCCGGTGGCATCGTCATGATGAGTGAAGTTGAATGTGAACTCATCCCCGTCTTGCTGCCATGTTCCATATCGTGAAATATCTGTGTTATAATCATCAATATATGCCACAACCTGCACTATATTGTTTTGGAAAGCGAATGTTGTGGTCGACTGGAGGTTGCTGCTCTGTGGCTGACCGTTGACTGAATATTCAGCCACACGCCACACTCCGAAAATCCAGCCTATATGGCCGTTGTTCTGACATGAGACGAACGAAAATAAAAACAATACCGACGCTATGTATAACAGATTCTTCCGCATAGTCTTTACTTTTTTAAATTAAGGCGACCGGTATAGCATATAGACAGCATCGTACCGAAATTATTACCTCTGAGACGGCCGGCGTCGAACGCAACGGTAGCCTTTATTCTAAGTCCATCAGTTATAACCGACGCATCCCATGCCACATCGAGCATAGCCGAATTGTCAATCTTGCAGTATGCCTGCGGCTGACGCCCCATTCCCCATGCCTGTTGCCATGAGTATTTAAGGGTATAGTCGAATGTGCGGCCTACCGAACCGGTCATGGCCAGATGCAATCCTCGTGCGCAATTATGCAGGAATGCCGGATAGCCGTTGAGATTGTATATCGGAGATACAAGAAATGGTGTGGCTATTGCCATACCGTAGTTGGTATACGCGCAATACGTATCATTATTATAATTGTTGTCGCCTCCGGTAGCTTCGGTTGTTATTGTAGAGCCGGGAGCATCGGCCGGTGCGTAGTGTATGGGGCCGCTCTGATTGCGGAAATCAAGCCATTCAATGCAGGCTCCGTTTATAAACGAGCGTCGCGCCGAACGATAATAAAGCCCCCACAGTCCGTCAAGACCGTTGCGACGCCCTATTCCCGAACCGTCTTCCCAAGGCCACTGGGTGGCAAACTCAATTTCATCGCCCGATGGAAGGCGGTAGCGTGCTTTAAAATCCCACGAACCAAGGGTGTTTCCTTCGTAAAAGCTGTTACCGTTGCCCTGAACAGGCAGAAACATTTTGAATACATCCTTAATCTTGAATCCGCGATGCTCGTGCTTGTATTCAACACCCTGCTTGTAATACGTGGATGTACCGCCAAACTGGCCGGCGGTCTGCATACCTACGGTTACAGAAAATGGCTTGGTGGGCTTGGTGCGGAAGTAACAGCGTTTATATGTATAATATACATCACTTGTGGTAAGCCATGTGTAGTAATTATATTGTTTTTCCTTAAAACCGTCGTCAGTAAAACGGCCATAGTCTATCACACCGTCAATCTGCACCCATCCGTTGGTGAACGGTATGTCCTGAAAATCGTTGAAACCCAGACTTACCCCCGGTATGCCGCGCGCATTACCGCTGCGTGTGAGGTCGCCACTGCTCAACGACTCGTCAAGCAAAGCCGAATGCGGCTGCTCCTGCCCTACCCTCAGGCGTATACTGCGATATTCCAGCTCTCCGTAGAGTTGCTGAATCCACGCAGCCGACGGCCTGTTGGAGCGTGAGGTCCATTCATTGGCAGATGCATCCCAAAGGGAATAGTCATTTGAGGATGAATAGCCGGCAATTACTTCAAGCCCCACTCCCCATCTGAAACGTCGGGCAGTATCGGGCTTTATAGCTGCATTCACATCAAGCAAAAGTTGGTCTTTACGCACATATTTACCTCCGTTCATTGAGCCGATAAAATATGGCGCAAAATCACCCGAAGCGGCTACGCCGGCAACAGACGCCTCATAATCAATCGGTTCAACGGCCTGTATCACAGCCGGAAAACTTGTAGCGAGCGCAGCAACTAAAGCAATCTTTTTAAAATTTATATCCACGGCGCAAAAATACGAAATTAGTTCGGGTATCGGATCAACTTTTGTATTGAGTCATCAGTCTACATGAATAACATAGTCAGACTTGCGGGGAGCGGCTACGGGTGAATCACCATCGGTATAACCGATGATGCAATTTCCTATACCTTCATAGTCACCTTCCACGCCCCACTGACGCAATAGTGCTTTACCCTCGGGAGTATCAAATACTTCTTTAGCCCGGTGAATCCAACAGCTGCCCAGGCCCACAGCATGAGCGGCATTGAGCAGATTGCCCATGACAAGGCTGCCGTCGTAAAGATATGTAGGAACACTGCGGTCGGCAAGTACTACAAAAACCACTGGAGCACCGTAGAATGGGTCCTTATCCATTCCCATGACAGCGGCATTCATCTCTGAGAGTTTGTCGCGTGTAGCTTTATCGGTCACGGCCACAATAACAGGCGACTGCTTGCCCATACCTGTAGGGGCGTATGTGCCGGCTTCAAGAACACGGTCGAGTATTTCGCGGTCGGGCAATGAATCCTTGTAATGACGTATCGAACGGCGTGTTTTCAGCACCTCAAGAGCTTCCTTATTATCCATTGTACCAATATTTTCTGAAACCTCTGCATTGTTGTCCTTTGAACAAGAACCGAGGGCGAGCATGGCTGTAGCCATGAGCGTTAAAATAAATTTCTTTTGAATAAACATACTTGATTTATACTATATATATCGGGCTTGCCTGTCAGGCTATACCGAGCAATTCTATTTCGAAAATCAATGTTGAACCTCCGGGGATTCCCGGCTGATTGAAACGGCCATAGGCCTTTTCGGCAGGAATATAAATCTCCCACTTATCGCCTATATGCATGTGCTGCAATGCGATTATCCAACCGGGGATAAGGTCGCGGAGCCTGAATGCCGGAGCCACTCCACCTCGGCTTGAATCGAAGGTCTTGCCATTGATTGTCTTGCCGGTATAGTGAACTGTTACCACACTGCCGCGATCGGGATGTCGTGAGTCTTTTGAACCGGATTTTATGACTTTATAATAAATTCCGCCATCTATTGCCACCACTCCCGGCTCTTTGGCCTTAGCCTCAAGCCATTGTTTGTTTTTCTGTACGTATTCCGGTTTTGCCATATCTATAAATTATACAAAACAAAGTTAATGAAATTATCATGAATTACCAAACAAGCTCAAAAAAAATCTCCCGCAAGTTCAACTGCGGGAGATTTTTAGGACAATAGACAGGGAGAGGAAAATGAGAATTAATCGAGTGGCACAGCGTAATACGATGTTTTGCCTGATGGATAAATTCCCGATATGAACATTACCTTTTCACCTTCGCCGGGTGTAAGTTCGCGCAAAGAAGTAAAGATTGATTCAACTTCTTCAGGTGATTTTATTTTCATACCGTTGATTGAAGTGATGATGAAGCCGTCATTTATACCTGCCTGCGAGAAGCGGCCTTTGCCGGTGATGCTGACTTGTACACCACGGTTTATCTCAAGCTTTTTGAGCAGTTCTGTGTCAGCAGCCTTGAATTCGGCTCCAAGTACTGCCGCCATTGTCTCGGGCAGAGTTACCGAGGTATTACCTTCGCGATTGCGCAATGTAACACTGATCTGAACGGGCTTGCCGTCGCGCACAATGGTTAGTTTGAGCTTGTCGCCCGGGCTATGACCGGCAATAATCTCCTGCATGCGGGCACCGTTGACTACCTGTATTCCATCAATATGTGTTATGACATCGCCCTTTTCAACACCGGCCTCCATAGCTGCTGAACGAGGTTGAACCTCAGCTACATATATACCGCGAGTAGCACCCTTGATACCCTCTTTTGAGATAAATTCGGGAGTAAGTTCCACGAACTGTACACCGAGAATAGCTCTCTGCACCGTGCCGAATTGCTTAAGGTCGCCCACTACTTTGTTTACAATTGATGTGGGTATGGCAAATGAGCACCCGGCGTATGTACCGGTCTGCGAGTATATGGCTGTGTTTATACCTACAAGTTCACCGCGAAGGTTGACAAGGGCACCGCCCGAGTTACCGCGGTTTACGGCAGCATCAGTCTGGATGTAAGCCTCAATACCGCCGTTGCCCGGAGTCTGGGTCATTGACGATATGTTTCGGGCCTTGGCGCTTACTATACCCGAGGTAACGGTGGAAGTGAAGCCAAAAGGATTACCCACGGCAAGCACCCACTCGCCTACGTGCAGATTCTCGCTGTCGCCCATGGGAATCACATGCAGGTCGGGAGCATCAATCTTGATGAGTGCGAGGTCGGTTACGGGGTCTGCACCTATGATGGTGGCTGTGAAGTTACGGTTGTCATTGAGTGTTACCTCAAGACGCTCGGCACCGTCTATCACGTGGTTGTTTGTTACTATGTATCCGTCTTCAGAAATAATGACACCTGAACCGAGGCCGGTCTGCTGTTGAGGAATTTCTTCCTCTTCCTGAGGTTGCTGACGCTGTCCTCTCGGAGATGAAGGCACACCGAAGAAGTACTGGAAGAACGGATCGTCAAACGGATCCATGCCTCCCTGCGAACCGTAGCTGCCGTAAGACCGGCGACGCGACGGTGTGGCAAAGCTCTTTACCGACACTACGCCGTTTACAGTAGACTCGGCGGCGTTTATGAAATCTTGTTGAGATATGGTTGTTGCAGGTACCGAAACGGATTCTTGGGCCGGAGAATTTGCTGCTCCGGCATTATTGCTGCAGGCTGTCAAAGTTGCAGCCAAAGCAAGCGGTAGGAGAAATAGTTGCTTTTTCATATTAAGATGTGTATCTATATATTGTTAGTTGCATGATTATGATGAATAACGATGCAAAAATATAGCCAAATCTCCAATCGCCTGCTTACAAATGGGTTAATAAGCTTTAAATTTAACCGTAATTTACACAGGGGCTTTCAAGTTAACTTAATTTTACTTAACCCTGCATTATGTTCATATTCCGCATGTCACCACACGCAATGCGTCAGGATTCAGATACTTTTCTGCCATTTCTGAAATCATTGATGATGACAATTTGTCAAGCACCGACAATTGCGATGTGAAATAGTTGTCGGGGGTAGCAACTCGCAACTTTGTTATGTAGTGGTCGAGGACTCCGAAAGAAGAATCGGCCGATGCCGCGAGCTGGCTCCATGCGTACTGCCTCAGGCGATACAGTTCGTCACCTGTGGGTGGCTCGGTAACGAGTTTTCTGATTTCCTTTACAGATTCCTCTATAAGCTGATCCACACAGTCTTCGGCACATTGTGCGCTGATTTCCATATAAGCTCCTTCCTGTGAACCGAGCAGCGATGCACTTATTCCGTATGTAAGACCTTTCTCCTCGCGTATGTTGTGCATGAGCCTTGAACCGAAATACCCGCCCAAAGCCATTATTGTAAAACGAAGCGCTATATAGTCGGGATTATCTCGTCCGATAACCGGCAGGGTCATTGCCACTGCCGACTGCTTTGACTGTGGCATTTCTATATGTATGCGGCCTTCTGAATTTTCCGGTTCAAAAGGATGTATGGTGACGGGACGCTCGTTTCCGCAATCAAGGCCGGCCACAAAGTCGCGTATCAAAGAGACGTTGCGCTGGCCAAGGGCACCACCGACAAAAACATGAATCACTGACTGTTTCATCCTGTCATACAACTTAAGCAGCCTGTCGGGTGTGACAGCCTCAAATTCGTCGGGAAGAATGAGTGAGGATGCAGGGTGATTATGACCTTGAACAAGTCGGCGTGCTTTATTTACTGCCTGAAACGACACTCGCCCCATCTCAACAGCTCTTGCAGCTGAGAGTTTGCGGGCCACAGCTCCGGCATTCCGCTCGTTGAATTCGGCCTCGGATATGATGGACCTGACTACAGGCAGCAAATCGGGCAGCTTGGAGTTAAGGGCGATAAGCTCGAGCGACACAAGGTGGTTTTCTGCACGTGAAGCAATCCTGGCTCCATTAAAATCTATGATATCTGCAATGGCATCATCGCTCAACGAGCGAGTCTGCTCCCTGAAAGTCTGAGCCATTATAGCCATCGCAGCCTTATCATCTGTATCAAGCAAACCACCCTCCCAAAACATAGCCATCCTCGACACGGGTTGTTCACCCATATCTACATAATGGAATTCTATGCCGTTTGGCAGCACCTCCTTGTCTTCTGAGGGAATGTTTATTTCAGTGAACGATGTTACAGGGGGCGGAGTAAGGCGGTCGGGGTGTATAATTTCAGTCATGCTTTTTGAGTTTTAAGAGCTGAATAGCTTTTTGCAGGTCGGCGGGGGTGTCTATTCCTATTGTAGGACATTCGGTAATTGCAGTCCTGATCTTGTAGCCGGCCGACAGCCATCTGAGCTGTTCAAGGCTCTCGGCTATTTCGAGTGGCGACTGAGGTATTTTCACAATATCGGCAAGTACAGCTGCCTTGAATGCGTATATGCCTACATGAGTAAAATATTGAGTCTTTAAGGGCCATAGATTCATATCGCTCTCAGAGCGCAGATAGGGAATCACCGAGCGCGAGAAATACAGCGCGTTTCCATTATCATCCCTTACCACCTTGGGCGTGTTGGGATTTTTAAGAGCCTCGATACCAAGTGAGCTGTCAAAAGGCCTTACGAGTGTGGCGATATCTACATCAGGGTCTTCAAAACAAGATTTCAGAGCTTCAATCTGGCTCGGGTCGATGAAGGGTTCATCACCTTGTATATTTATAACGATATCGGCATCGGAGCATACGTTGACATAGGCCTCGTGGCAGCGGTCGGTACCGCTGCGATGAGCCTCGGATGTCATCACCGCTTTTCCTCCAAATTTCTCAACAGCTTCGAAAATACGCACATCATCGGTGGCTACAACTGCATCATCAAGAGCCTTTGATACCTGTGTATACACACGTTCTATCACAGTCTTATCGCCAAGCATGGCCAGCGGCTTGCCGGGGAAACGTGTTGAAGCATATCTTGCCGGTATGATACCTATAAATTTCATTATTTTTATTTCAACTTTAAGGGTTCTACATATATCTGAGCGGCCTCGTAGCGCACTATCCTCACCTGAGAATGGCGATGGATAAACTCGCCCGTAGAGGTGGCATCGTATACTTTGTCTTTATAAAGTACCTTGCCTGCGGGGCGAAGGTCGGTCATAGCTTTGGCCTCTTTGCCAATAAGGCTCTCGGGAGACATGTCAACGCCAACAAATCCATCCTTATCGCTCAATTGAGTTGTAAGAGCTGCGATGCGTTGAAGCTTTTTAGGCCCGTATTTTGACGTAAGGAAAAGTACTGCGATGATGGCAAGCAGTGCTCCGGTAATCAAGGTGAATACAGGAGCCCAAATCATATCCATTTCTATATTATTAAATGAGTCATAATGAATCATGGCTCCCAATAATGAGAATATTATACAGATTATACCAACCACTCCGGCTACTCCGAAGCCTGGAATTACAAATATCTCAAGTGCAAGCGCCACTATACCTATCAGGAACAATATCACTACCCACGGAGCAAGTGTTCCGCCTACAACCATAGGCATGAAATACAGCACAGCGGCCACAACGGATACTGCCCCGGCAAAGCCCATACCGGCTGTGTGCATTTCCATATACAGACCTCCGAGAATCAACATTATGAGAATGGCTCTTACGCCGGTAGATGCAAAGAATCCCATGAGACGATCGGTAAATGTAGGCTCGAAAACCGTGATTTCAGCATCGGGCATATCAAGGCGGTCGAGTATTTCGCGCGGAGATTCGGCTATGCCGTCAATCAATCCCAGCTGCAGAGCCTCGTCGGTTGTATATGAAACGGCTTTATCCGGATTCACCATATCGGCTGCTATATCAGGATTGCGGCGCCATACAGGTACTGAATCGCCCTCTTTTATATATTTGCCATGAGCGGCAGCTGTAGAACGCATCACGGTGCTCCAATAGCTCTGATATTTCACCGGCATAGGCTCGCCCTGGCCATTAACAACCGTAGCAGCTCCGATACTCGACCCCGGAGCCATGAATGCAGAATCACACGACAGGGCTATCAAAGCGCCGGCCGATGCCGCATTGTGATCAATGAATGCCACAGTAGGCACTTCTGATTTCATCAGTGCCGTACGGATTGAATCGGCCATATCCACCGCTCCACCGTATGTATTCAGCTTGATAAGGAGAAGATTGAATGGCGGCTCGGCATCACGAATGTCCTGCATGGCACGTGAGATGTTTCGCCATGCCGTAGCATCAATTTCTTCATTAATATCTACCATCAGCACCCTCTGAGACCATGCAGAGATGACGAATGCAGATAAAACCCAAAGTATAAACAGCCTAATCCGTTGCATTTTTATTTTTCCTGAAATATGAAGGCGCAAGACATACGCCGGTGAACAAATATATATAATAGCTGAGCAATCGCCAAATAGTAGCGATTACCAATGCTACCGACAAATTACTGATCAAATCGCCGTAATATGTAGTAAACAACCACTCGCTGACACCGCTTCCGCCGGGCGTTGGACTAATCATCAGCACTACCCATACCACAAATTGGCGGCCGAAAACAAGCAGACCCGATGCTGCCGGCACGAATCCCCAGAACAGGGAATTCACCACAAAATATCGCGAGAACCACGATAAGGTAGTAGCGCAGAATACCTCCAACCACCATCTGCGCGAACGGTTTTTAACCCATGCCGAGGTGGTTTTCATATTGTTCATCATGTCCTGTGCGCCCTTCTGCCAACGCCTGAGCCAACGCAAGTTGAATAATTTAAGAATCAACTTTTCGAGCCATTCGGGCTTGGCTATAATGCCGGTAAACAGAATGGCGCTCCATATCACTATTCCGGCATATACCACCCAAAACACCACTTCGACGCTCTTCATAAGAAGTTCGTCCTGCCCGGTACCGAACAGCTCTCTTACCGGAAGTATGAGCACCAGTAATGGACAGAATATTACGAAAAACATCTCGTCAAGCAGCAGTGTGGTGAGTGTAAGAGTAGTGGCACGGCCTACTGAGATACCCTCTCTGTTAAGATAAAACACCGCCAAAGCGCTGCCACCAACAGCCGAGGGGGTGATAGCCGATGTGAACGCACACATTATATCGACCTTCAAAGCCCTGCGCCACGACAAAGAGCCGTCGCAGATGGTTCTGAAACGCCATGTCAAGCCCAAATCGCGCCCTGCCACAAAGACAAGGGCCAACAAAAAGGCCGCTATTGTACGCCCGTTAATTTGAAGTAAATCCCAGGCCTTGGGATTGAAATCGTCCATAAAAAGCCATATCACCACGGCTATTCCTATAACAGCCGGAACGACAGCTTTTATAAAAGTCGATTTCAACTGGGCGTTCATCTGCTATGCTGCAATTGATTCAAAAAAGCAGATGTTGCCACTACCGGGTCGGGTGCGCCGGTTATCGAATCACCCACAGCCACACCGCTGCAACCGTCGGCTATGGCTTCTACGGCCTGCTCAGGCGAAGAAATACCCTGGGCCACTACCGGCATCTTTACATCGAGCTTGGCAAGCGAGTCGACAAAAGCCCTGCGCATCTCGCGGGTGAAATTATCGGGAAGGCTCACAAAGTCAACATCGGCAGGCAAAAGCGAGGGTACTGCCGAGGGGTCTGTCATCTCCACACCTATAACAGCCTCAGGTCCAAGATCTTCGCGAAGAGCCATTGGTGAAGATTCCGGATGATTAATGAAGAACTTCCGCGAAAGTCTTACACCATGCAACCCGAGCTGACGGGCCAGCTCAGGATTATCTTCTACGGTAAGAAATACCCCGGCATCCTTGCACATGTCTACAAGTTCAGGGCCTATGGTATCTCTCAGATTATCTTCTTCAATGCCGTCAAGCGACAGGCTGATCCACTGACAACCGCCCTCTATGGCCATCTGTGCAAGTTCGGCCACTGAATAACGGTTGCTTTCGGTAAGTATATATTGCAACATATCGTATCTGTTTATTATGATTTTTGCATACTGAATGCAATACAAAGATAGCAATTATTTTGTTACCATTCAAAACAAAATAAATTTTTGCATGTGAGGGGCACAGAACGAAGCGTATTTGGGTGGGGTTGGCGTATTGGGTTTGGTTTCAGTTAGTTAGGTGGTCTTTTGTGGGTCTAATCAAAAAAACGAAACGTTTACATTGGTTTACATTTGGTTTACATTTGGGGCTGTTTTAAGGGGTTTTTGGTTTACATTGGGGTTACCTTAGGTTTACATGGTGTTTACGTGTGAGAGCCGGCGAAATGGGGCTCGGGGTGTGCTGTTTGGGGGGTATTGATGCCGGTGTTTGTGCCGGTTTTTTTGTGGGGTTTTGTAATTTTTATTATTTAAAAAGGTTGCAAATAACGGTAATATGTGTATCTTTGCGGAAAATTATAAACGTATGAGACAGGTAAAAGTGGTACATGTGCATCTGATTGGGAAGCGTAGAGATTTGTATTTCGGGTCTATTGCGGCAATATTTCACCATCTGACGGCTGAACAGGTGGGATGCGGGTATGATTACCTGCGCCGAGCCGGGTTGAGCGGAGGTGGTACTGTAATTACGAAACGTGCTATAATTAAGCAATCTACGCTGCTCACAGCCCCACGTGGAGCGATGGACGGGGCAGACGATTGACGGGCTTGAAACGTGGTTATATTGGCCTTTTATGGCCGTTATAATGAATTTAAGGAAGGGGAGCCTCGAGGCACCCCTATTTTATGCCCAAACGGGTCGATTTTTAGGGTTAAACTTACTGTTAAACATACAGTTTAGACTTACATTTCTGA
This sequence comes from uncultured Muribaculaceae bacterium, assembly GCA_910586975.1. Classification (GTDB taxonomy): domain Bacteria; phylum Bacteroidota; class Bacteroidia; order Bacteroidales; family Muribaculaceae; genus CAG-873. Next base: position 55,756 of record CAJUKX010000009.1, read on the forward strand.
AAGTTTAGACTTACACTTTTGGGTTTTTCGGGTGCAAATAGCTGAGGGTGGAAAAATACCGTTTTTTCGAGTTTAGAGGCCAAAAACCGCGTTTCGATATGAAGAAAAAACCATACCCTTTTCGGTTTGCACATTATTAATATAGCATTAATCAGGCATTTAGGCTCAAAGAAGGGTCGATTTAGGGGGGTAACAGGGGTAAAAAGGGCGAACCGGGGTATGGACGGAGGGCGGTTTGGTATCCATTTGGTTTCAGTTTGGACATATCCCGGTACTCTCCCATTCGTATCTTAATCTGTCGGTGAGATTTCCAACTCCTTTGGGATAGTCTGAGAAGAGAGTACATAGTCGTTTTTTTCGCGTTCAAGTTGTTCTACACGTTCCTTGAGCCTTCCTATCTCCTCTGCTTGAGACCTTATAATATCATCTTTCTCCCTTATTAATGCTAAAAACGGGTCATCCCCACTTAACGAACTAGTTTTCTGTGGCATTGAACTCTCGCTTGGGTAAATGCTTGTTAAATCATCATCATCTACCCAATATTTTGGCAGGTTTGGATTTTCTCTGAAAATATTGTTGCCTCTACTCATAAGTAGCCATTCCGCAGAAACTTTATAGAAGTCGCACATTATAGCGAGCATATCAGTTCCGGCTTTCATGCGTCCGTTCAGAATTTCTGAAAATTTTGCTTGTTTTACCCCAAGAGATTCAGCCAATGCAGACTTATTGGGGACTAAATTGTGGCGTATAACGGCATTAACCGCCATAATAAAGCGGTTATTTATCTCATCCTTGGATAGTAATTTCTGAAATAGTTCCATTTTTTCTGAAATTAATTTGGTTTTATTACAGAATTTCTGTAACTTTGCAGCGGGTTCAGTTATGAACCGGTGCCAAAGATACGAAAAAGGCATGATTTTACAAAATTTAAAGATTATGAGAACTGTAAAAGAAATATGCGCTGCAATTGATGAGGCAAAGAAGAAGTTGATGAAAGCTTCCTCAACATCAGCCTTGACAAAGAGCATAGATGAACTGAGCCAACTTACATGGAGACTCAGCTTGCATGAGCAGGAACCAAGTGCGAAAGTTGATGTGTGTGTCTTCGCTACTGCACCAATGAGTGCAAGCGTAGATTCCGCAAAGAAACTCTCAGAACACTATCGACATAAGACTCATATAAAGGCTTGGGAAACCTTAGAGCCGAATGAAGTGGTCATATTCCCGGTGGATTACGCCGACCTTATAAAGGTTCTCGGAGACCTTGAGGAATGGGGATACGAGTACCGTGTAGAGAAAAAGGGTTAGACCCAAGAGAGGGCGATCCTCCGGCGAGAGAGCCGGGAAAGCCGTAAGGCAAAAGATTAAGTCCACATCCCCCGGTAGAAGCTTCCGGGGGAACAAGGGAGCGAGACAGTAGGGAAATGCCGCCTACAGGGCGCACGGATGAATAAAGAGGAGACAGGCCCGTGTGTACTCGCCAACGGTTGGGGCTTCGCCGCCCCCGCTCCCGCAAAGATATGAGATGTGTGTGTGGAAAGTTGACAGCCGGGAAAGACCGGCATGGAGACGAGAGGGCCACGGTAATGCCTCGTGGCTGATAACATTCGAGACCGGGTTGCAGAGTCGCATCTGCCGTCTCCACAACGTGATTAAGAGAATGTTTGAATAATTTAGCTAATAGATTGGTAATGAAGATTGTTTATTGAGTTTCAAAACAAGGCCAACCCGAGAGGGCACCTGCCGCAGAGGCGGCGAAAAGGACTTCATAGTAGAAATTGTTTTCAAACGGTCGTCCGCCAGTGATGTCAATGATAATACAGCGTTATTAGGGTTTATAATCCATTAAAGGCGGGACGACAAAGCGGAGGTAGCTCAAGACGGTAGAGCGGTGTCGTGAGACACATGGGAGCGGGTTCGAGGCCCGCCCTTCGCACCAAATATAAAAATAACAAAGATGAAAGCAAAATCAGAACAGAGGACTGCGAAGGCAGTAAAACAGCTACAGAAGTATCTGGAGCGCAAAACACTGGACATAGGGTTAACGCTCAACGACTATGAGATGACCCACAATGACAGTGAGTGCACCGGCTCAAAGGAGTACAACGCACTGGTAGCCGGCTACTTTTCGCTGAGAGAGACAATCGAAAAAATGAACAGACAACTAAAAAAGTGAGACTATGAAGACAATGACAGTCAAGGCTCTGTTGGAGACAATATCCTATGAGACCTACATCAAATTAAGAAACAGAGGTAAAATCATTTTGGCCAAGTACGCGCCAAATGCAGAAGTTGATCTTGAACGTTCGTTTATTCCTCAGCTTCATAAACAGATCTGACTTCATCCTTGTAGCCCAATATGACATAACGGTTCACAAGAGCGAATGACTTGATGACATCAAGGAGATCGGGAGAGAATACCATGTCGGAGACGTAGCTGATATTGATGGACAGAAGCATAAGATCTTTATCAAAAAAAGATACCTCAGCCCACATTGAGAACGCCTTGGCAAGACCCTTGGCAGCTTCAACCTCAAAATCACAATCAGGTGAATCCAAGAACTTCTGAAGATTCACAGTTTTGCAGGTATAAAAATCACTATTGTTCATAATGGTTCAGTATTGAATCAGGGTTCAAAGATAATAAAAAACTAAATAAGTTTCAAATGAAAAAGAATATAGCTGTATCAAAAGAGGCGAGGGAGAACATCGCCAAAGCATTCGGCGTAACGATGCGCACGGTGTGGAATGCACTCAATCTTGAATATCCGGCAACCGACATAATCAAGAGAATCAGGAAGGCGGCAAAAGAGTCGGGAGGCGTGTACATGGTATCAATTCCGGCCGGTGAAGCGATACACTTCTCAGACGGTACTATGAGAATGGATCTTGAGAACGGAGCCAGCTGTGAATTCTATCAACAGGACGGCACGGGCCACATATTTTTCAAAGGCCGCGAGGTGGCATCGTTTGAGAATGTCAACGTACCCATGATTTACGAAATACAGAAACAGGCAGCAGCACTCAGATAACAGGAAGTGTTATGGAATATTACGGTAACATACTTTGCATATCACGCAACGACCTCATTTCCGGCGGCATCATGACATCATCAAATTATGATGCTATGGTATCGAGGAAACGTATGACGGTAGTTCGTCCTGGAAAAGGCCGTGGTAATTATGCGCTGGTTGCCGTTGATAGCTTACCACAACGCTACAAAGATAAAGTTGATGAGGTTTATCCCGGGGGGGCGCGTGTGCGACTTGAGGGCTGGATCAAGAGCAACTATGAGGTAGACCAGGCAGCCGTCGCATTCTTTTCATCCCCAAAGAAGTGTGGGATAACACTTGAATATGATAAGATACGAACCTATATCATAAACGCATCGGTACTGAACACCTGCATAAAGCTGTATGAGAGAGCCTCGACCGCACAGAAGCTCTTTGGCGGCAAGTATGACTGGACCATGATGGCCTCAACGATAGAAACCCTGCGCAATCACTTCGGGCACACGCTACCGGCATCGCCCCTGAGATTCCGCAAGAAGGTGAATGAATACAAGGCCAACGGTTACGCATGCCTGATTAGCGGAAAATTTGGTAATCAATGCGCCCGATTACTTACCAATAAAGAGCAATCTGTACTATTAGGAATAGCAGTATTAGAAAACAGACCATGGAACAAGAATGTACATGACATGTATGAAATGTTCATCTGCGGAGAGCTTGATGTATGGGATCCGGAAACAGGAGAATTAATGGATCCGGATCAGTATGCAAGAGAAAAGGATGGAGATTTATGGGTTCCCAGTGAATCAACAATAACAAACTTTCTAAACAAGCCAACAACCAAGCTTAAGATAGCAAAACTTCTAAAACCGCGCATGAATTTTTATCATGAGGATATGCCGCATGTACATCGACACAGCGGAAGCTACTCATTGTCTCAGATAACGATGGATGACGTTGATTTGTCAAGACGAATGAAAAACAATGAAATAGTACATGCGTATTATGCTTATGACATGGTAAGTCAATGTGTTCTTGGCGCATCATATTCAAGAAAAAAAGACAAAAATCTTGTGGATGAATGCTTCAGGGATTTATTCAGGCTCATCAAGAAGCGCCATTGGGGAATTCCATTGGGAGTAGAGGTAGAGAACCATCTTATGACCGGGTATAGAGAAGGCTTCCTAAAAGAAGGTGCTGTTTTTACAAAGGTCAGATACTGCGCACCTCAAAACTCTCAAGACAAATATGCAGAATCCCTAAATGGCGCAAAGAAAAGGAGTATAAATCATAAGAATCATTCCGGAATAGGCCGTTTTTATGGTAAAGGGAAGTGGAAGGTTTATTATGATAAAGCAAGCGATGAGACTAATCAGTTATGGATTGCAAAAAAATACTACACTTTTGAAGAGCTTGTGGCAGATGATAAAGCGGACAACCATGAGTGGAATCACAGCCTGCATCCCAATCAGGACAAATATCCCGGCATGACAAGATGGGAGGTTTTAATAGCCAATATCAACCCCAATCTGCGCCCCTATGACGAATCGTACTTAGCACGTTTTCTTGGAGAAGAAGTGTCTACAAGTATAAAGCGCAATTCGTATGTGAGGGTGTGTCACAGGGATTGGTGGCTAAGTTCTCCGGAGATATTGGAAAAGCTGGAGACTAATAATTATAAAGTAACAGCATATTATATGCCTGATGATTCTACCGGAAGCCCTGAAAATGTATATATTTACCAAGGGGGGAGGTATATTGACACCCTTGAGCCAATAGAGACATTCAACAGAATTGTTACGGAACAGACGGAAGAAGATCAAGACAAATTTCATCGTCAAATAAAAAAGATAAATGAGTTCAAGAAGTATGTTGAGAACACCAAAGTAACAAGACTTAGTGTAATGAAGCGCGACAGAGCCGCAGAAACGGTAGAAGCCGAAGAAGTACCCATGCCGGTAGAAGAGCCGCGAGAAACGCAAGATATGGGCTTCGCTGACGACTACGCCGCACGAGCCTTGGCAGACCTTTAGAACAAACTTATAACACTGTTAGAATATGATTACAACAGAAATCAAAAACAAAATACTGGCCGCGATAAAGGCGAACCGCGCCAACTATCCGAGCGATGCGAAACATGCAGCCTACCTTGGTATCACCACCTCGGTATACAGCTCGGTAAAGAACGGCCAGACCGAGCGCGTGCTGAGCGATGCCAACTGGATAAGCATAGCGAGAAAACTTGGTGTGACCCTGCGCAATGAGATAGAATGGAAAGCAGCCAAGACACCGACCTTCCAATTTATCACGGCACAGTTGGAAGCCTGCCAAGGCAGCGGAATCAGCGCAATAATGTGCGATCTGCCCAATATAGGTAAGACTTTCACGGCCCGGCACTATGTAAAGACGCACCCTAACGCCGTGTATATAGACTGCTCGCAGGTGAAGACCAAGCTGAAGCTCGTGCGCAAGATTGCGGCAGAGTTTGGTGTAAACGCCAAGGGGCGCTACTCGGATGTATATGACGACCTCGTGTACTATCTACGCTCACTTGACAGCCCGCTGATCATACTTGATGAAGCCGGGGACCTGCAATATGAAGCATTCCTGGAACTGAAGGCACTGTGGAATGCCACCGAGCGCTGCTGCGCATGGTACATGATGGGCGCGGATGGCCTAAAGGAGAAAATCAACCGCTCCATAGAATGCAAGAAGGTAGGCTACACCGAGATGCTGAGCCGCTATGGCGACCGCTACAGCAAGGTAACGCCGGACGATGGCAAGGAGCGCACCAAGTTCCTGATAGAGCAGGCCCGAATTGTGGCTAAAATCAATGCTCCGGAAGGAACGGACGCCGGGGAGATAGCCCGGAAGAGTGGCGGAGGACTCCGCCGAGTATATACAGAAATCGAAAAACTGAAAAGACAATGATCATGATAAGCATACTTGAGAAACAATATATGGAAACGGTGATCAGAATGGGTCGCCGACTCCAAAGTGGAGAAATTGATTGGGAGCAGCGCAGATATGAGATAGCCAAAGATGCCATGACTGCGATTCTCAGCAACCCCGAGATAGTGAATGAAGTGACAGAAGAAGGCGAGCCTGTGTGGGGCGCACCTGTGGCAATAGCCAAGACATCTGTAGAGCTTGCAAAATTATTGGTAAGGGAACTCCAAAAGCAGAAGTAAGGATGGCCAAGCGAGCATACAGTCCGAAAGAGGTTATATCCAAGACCTACAAGACGCTGCCATGGGGAGAAAAGTGGAGCGGACCATTTGGCTTCGTTCCCACCAACGAGATATGGTTTATAAGCGGTGCGTCAGCATCCGGCAAGAGTAGTTTTGTGATGCAGCTTGCCAAGGAACTCGCAAACTATGGGTTGGTACTGTACGGCTCGTATGAAGAAGGAATAAGCCAATCGTTCAAGGATCGGATAAATCTCTTCAAGATGAAAGAAGTGCAAGGCCGGTTCAGGGTGGTAACAGACGATACTTATAACGAGCTGATAGAGCGGCTTGCCAAACCGAAAAGTCCTCGTTTTGTGATTGTAGACAGTTTTCAGGTAGCCGGCTGGACCTACGAGCAAGCCAAAAGCCTGATTGCCCGTTTCCCGAGTAAAAGCTTTATCTTCATCTCCCAGGAATATAAAGGCCAGCCAATGGGCAAGGCCGCAGTAAGGCTGAGATATATAGCCGGGATGAAAGTGAGGGTTGTAGGCTATAAGGCATTCTGCCAAGGACGCTTCACCGGGGACCCCGGAAGTTATTACACCGTGTGGGAAGAAGGAATTATAAGGACCTCAAATAATGTTGCAGGACATGAACCGGAAAAGAGAAACGATGACGGATGAAGAGGCTGTAAGGATGGCCGAGGCAATCAGGGAAGTTGCAATCGCTTTTGGGGTTTGTGTTAAGGAAGTAGAAAGACTCATCACTCAGATTGGAAATTGTTCCAAGCCGGTGGAGAAAATAAAAGAATTTGCCAAGGCTCAGAATAGGTTATTGAGAGAACTAAATCCCAAGCGGAGCTATGAATCACCATACGCAAAGTTTGATAAATATCATAAAAAGAAGAAATAAATGACACAGCAGGTAACAAACTTCGGGCGGTTTTTCTCCGCCTTCCACAAGCTCACGATCCACGGGGAGCCGGACGAGGCAAGGCGTCAGTTTGTGTTACAGTACACAGCCGGACGCACCGACTCACTCAAGGAGATGAGCGTAAAGGAATACACCGCACTCTGCATGGCGGTCGAAGCCATGAACGGCAGCCGTGATGAACTGAAAGCCCGGCGCAGCATAGTACTGAAGCTGATGCAGGAACTCGGAGTTGACACCACCGATTGGGCGCAGATAAATGACTTCTGCCGACATCCAAGGATAAGCGGGAAAGCCTTCGGCCGGCTGAGTATCGAGGAACTCATGTCATTGGCGACCAAGCTACGCTCCATCAAGCGCAAAGGCTGGCAACGCAGGCAGCAGCCACAGCAGCAAGAACCTCGACAACGCATAACCTATCTGATAAACCTTGCCGGCAGTGAAGAAGCAAATTAAAGACAATAATATGACAGCAGCAATAACAGATATAAAGCAGACAATAAAGGAGCGCACCGTGGAACTCAGCATGGAGGAATATGTGGAACTGCTGCGCGACCTGGCAATGTGGGCCGAGGACGAAGCCAACATAATCGAATATCAACCTGAATTTAATACAGAGGAGGAATGAAACATATAAAACTGAAACCGATAACCGAACGTATAGCAGTCCACACTCCAACCGAGGAGGAAGCCAAGGAACTGCTTTCCATGTTGCATGCGAATGGGTATAAGTGGTACTGCGGGGATTCGCTCATTAAGCAAAACTATTGGTATGAGCATAAGCATGAATCTGCGTATAGCATAAAATCAAACAAGAGTATAGGTTTTAGCTCTTGCAGTGGTTATAAGGGGATGGGTGTTAAAATCTTATCTCTTGCCGAGTTCGTGGTCGAGTATGTCGACATCAAATCTATCTGTGACGAAATCTTCGTTGCTTTTACGAAGTTACAGAATGACATGAGATATGTTTGGAAGCCCCAACCAACCGAGGACATGGAGACATCGGGAGAAACAGGGAAAAATTCAAAAAAATCCCAATTGAATCTCTGCGAGCTACTGAAAGGGCATGAGGGAGAGAAGTTCTATTCCTCCTTATATGACAATATGGTAGACATTCGTTTGTACAGGGATGTCATTGACATAACCTTTGGAGAATATAATACCTCCATCTTTTCAAATGGAGCTTATTACAAACGTGGAGTTTGTACATTGTTCCCCTCTCGCGCCCTTTATGAGCAACACCCTCTCGATGCGACCAAAGCGTGGTCTGTATGGGAAGAGGAGCAGAAACGAATACTGATGTCAGTCACTCTCGGAGCGATGGGTGATGGCAAAACCATGCACAGAATTTACCAATTCCGCACCCCCGCCGACCGCGACAAGTGCATCTCCAAAATCAAAGCAATCCTCGAAAAATACAGCAAGAAATAGCCTTGGGCGGCTTTATAAAACCCGAAACAAAAATGAAGAAGTACATCGGTACAAAGGTAGTAACCGCTACACCTGCGATTCGCAAAGGCGGCAAAGTGTATCTCCCGACAGACGAGATACCCAAATCAATGGAGCCGGTTGAGGAAGGCTACAAAGTGATATATGAGGACGGCTATGAGAGCTGGAGTCCCAAAGACGTGTTTGAGAAAGCCTACAGAATTGCTGAAACTCCACTTGACTGTGTGATGGTTGAATACTATGACCTTGACGACAAATGCTGCAATATGTCAAATTTCATCAAGAGCGACGAGTTTAAAAAGCTTGATTCAACAACTCAGGCAATGCTTGTCGCTCAGATGGAGGCCATGACCGACTATATCCAGGCTCTTGCACTTCGATTCACTCGCATGGAATCCGGAGACGGTGGTTATAACTCGTTTGGCTTCGGTGTCGCAATCACACTCTTGAAGAAAGGCTTCTCAGTCCGTCGCGAGGGTTGGAACGGCAAAGGACTGATGGTGTTCAAGCAAGTGCCGGCTCACATCGACGGCACAATCATACCCAAGATGCAGTCGCTTCCTCAGTCTGCCATAGAGCAAGTGATGAAGCACACCGGATTCATCGACTATACCTCACAGTGCCTAATCTACAACTCACAAACAGGACGAGCCGACTCATGGGTGCCGTCAATCTCAGACGTATTCGCAAATGACTGGGAACTCGTAACTGAATAAATTGTAAACTCATACCGATGAAAATAACGGCCAGATTTATAGAAAGCAAACCAAGATACCTGTACTGGCTTTACAGCCTTGTGTTCGGTATATGTCTGCTTATAGTCACACCTCTTGTAGCGATGGCGCTGATAAGCGAGATTTGTGTATGGGCAGGCAATGCAATAGTCAAGTTTGCGAGTGACAAGCTTGATATAGACTTCACAATATGACACCCCAATAATCAACCACCAAATAATACAATATGGAACAAGTACAGATGACCGCAGAAGAGCGGAAGCGTTACGAGGCATGGAAAGCCGAGGACGAAAAGAAACAGGCAGCCGAGCAGCGCAAACGTCAGCGCGAGGAATACGCTGCAATGGTAGATGACGAGATTAGCTGAAGGAATTGAGTGCCTCTATCAAGGCTGTGAAGGATACTATATTCGGCAACTTCGATGCCATACTCAAGATGAAGTCAGAGATCCTGGGCCTCACCAAGGATGATCAGCGCAGCCACACCTTCACGAACAGCGACAGCACCCAGCGCATAACCCTTGGAGTCAACTGCATCGACGGCTACCGGGATACAGTTGAAGACGGCATAGCCATGGTAAAGCAATACATAGAGAGCCTTGCCCGTGACGAAACCACAAAGTCGCTTGTGAACGCCGTACTCCGACTGCTCAGTCGAGACGGCCAGGGCAACATAAAGGCCAGCAAGGTACTCCAACTGCGCAAAATGGCCGAGGACAGCGGCAATGACCGCTTTATCGAGGGCGTGCGCATCATCGAGGAAAGCTATCAGCCCACAGTGACCAAACGCTACATAAGGGCGGAATACAAGGACAGCAAGGGCGCTTGGCACTATGTTCCGCTGGATATGACAGCAGTAGATCAATTGACTCCTGAGACCGAGAACACTAATCAGATGGAATAACGATGGAAAAACCGCGCGGCATGTCATACAGGAAGCGCGTCGCAGATATAAACCGGATATATGACCGGCACGCCCGGAGCGGCTTGTCAAACCGCGAGATATGGCGCAGGTACATATATCCGGTATATGGAATAAGCGAGCGCACTTTTTACAACATAATGAACGCCACGGCAGGGCTTGAAAGCCCGGTCGTGGCGTCCGACATGCCAAGCCTGTTTGATTCCATCGAGGACTGACCGGTTAAATCATACGCTAATGGGCAATAATATAGACAAACAGGTGAAGCAAGTGCTCAGGCTGATCCTTAAAGACATCAAGGTAGAACTTGGGGATGAGTTTGATCAGAATTTTGAGCGTCAGGCATTCTTCTCACAGGCCTGGGAGCGGCGAAGGAGTCCCACGCGCCCGGGCGGACATATCCTGGTGGACAGCGGCAGCCTTCGCCGGAGCATCAAAAGCAAAACCACAGACAACAGCATAACATTCTACTCAGAGCTGCCATACGCAGCGATACATAACGAGGGGGGCGAGATAGTTGTGACCAAACGGATGAAGCGTTATTTCTGGTACAAATACTATTCAGCCACCGGGTCGTTCGGCCGCAAGAAAGACGGCTCGTTGCGCAACACCAAGCGGAACCGGCAGCTGCGTGATGAAGCAGACTTCTGGAAAATAATGGCTCTGATGAAGGAGGGTTCCAAGATCAGTATACCCAAACGCCAGTTCCTGGGCAAGTCGCCTGAAGTAGAGGCAGCAGTGCGTGAAATCATCGAGGAAAACCTTAACGAATATATCAACGACATAGACTTTAACATCCAGTGAAAAGAGTACTGCCATTACTTAGCCTGTTGATATTTACAGGATGCGAAACAACGAGTAGACATGAATACCATTCAAAATATGAAGGGCATGATATGATTGTACTGCAGAATTGGCAAAGGACCACCACAAGAGTGCTTCACGATCCGGAGTGTACGAAATGCAAAGAGAGCAAAAGCAAAACAAAAAAACATTAAAGATAATGGAACTAAGAGAAGAATTATATCGCAAGATCAAGGCACAGCTTGAGCTTATAGGCATAAACGGCGCCGATGAACTGTTTATCTTCGACAACAAGACAGATGCCGAGGTAATTAACCGGGCAATAGAACATGTGGATCTGTGGAACCACAATGTTGAATTCATCGAGCAGGAAACGGCATGGGAGCGCCCGGCGGTGTTCATTGAATTCCAGCCTATAAAATGGAATGTAATTGTTACGGGGGTTGAATACCGTGCCGACATATATGTCAACCTGCATGTGGTGACAGACTGGAAAGGAGGTGACGGCATAGGAGAATTCAGACTATTGGAAAAGATTCATGAAGTGCTTGCCGGACTTAGCGGAAATACATTTATGGATTTTGACATCGACACCTCAAGCACCAACCACAATCATGAGGAAATAGTAGAGAATATCGAGACATTTCATTGTATAGGGTTCAGACATCTGAATCCGGCCCGATAAAAGCGCTGTGTCGCATCAAAAGCAGAGAGCCGTTACCGAGTAAAGGTAGCGGCTCTCTTTCGTGACACAGGCGCCGTGTGTGCCTTAATTGGCCTTGTGTCGGGCAGTCGGGTCGGTATAGAGCATTATGTCGGTGTATTTGGCTGCATAATTCAATGAAGCGTTGTACTCCCGGCGGATGCATCTCTCAAACGGATTGCCAACGGTTGGGTTTTTACCCATCCACTCACAAAGCTCCAGAAGCGAAGATTTGTTTGAGGTAAAGTAAATAAAATCGTGACCGGGAAGAACAGACAACACGCTAAGGTAGTCAGCGAGGCGCCAACACATGTGATAAGTCTTTACGTCAGTACTGAGGTATGGAGGATCAACAAGAAATACCACCCCGGGCACATCCTTAAATCGCTCGAACAGGACACGGTAGTCGCATGATTCAATTTCGAGTCCTTCAAGGTAATCATGGCATGGATCATAATCAGTCTTGCGGACTTTGCTATACATGTTCTCGCGTCGCAGCTCGTCCAAGGAACGCGCGTACTTACCTGAAAACAGTAGCGATGTCGACAGAGTTATGACATCAAGAAATCCGGCTTCCCGCTCTTCGTTTTCGAGAATGGTTAATATTTGCCGGCGTGCCTCACCCTTGATGATGGTGCCCCGCGGGAATTCAGATGCTATAGGCCGTATACGGTCGAGCAGCACGTTAGTCCGTTCTATATTCCGGAGCCGGAGCCTGTAGTTGTCATAATCATTGTAAACAACTCTCGAACCGGGCCGTACGTGCTTGGCGATATGTGATAAAAGGCCACTGCCGCCGAACAGATCCACAAAGACAGAGCCTTCAGGGTATTGGCTGACCACCTCGGCAAAGTGGCGGGCAAACATGCGCTTCTGCCCCACAAAGGGGAGAGGCGCCGAGAGATACATTTGGCTCATACGTTCAATTCAAATTTAATACTGTCGTCCCCGGCGAGCAATGCGCGGGTACTTTCAATGTTGTTGGAATATATGTGGACGTTGCCAAGGTAGAGCGTGATTGAGCGTAGGGGCAAGTCTATCTGCCGGGCAATCAGATAGAGATGGTATATGTCGGCGGGCAGTCCGAGATTGGCATCGGAACTGCGCTGGTAGGCAGTCAGCACCAGTTCGCCATTGTCGATTTGGAACTGAATAAGCGAGAGGCATGGCTGCTGATTGGACTCTGCCCCGGTTGCACCTAAGAAGAGAACGTAATTTTTAGAAGAGCGTTTCTCGCGGTTTATACGCTCGATGAGCGGCGGCAGTTTTTCAAAGTAAGTAGGATAAGAGTTAACCAGTACCGGGCCGCAGTAGTCCCACCAGTTTATACCCGCATCGCGGTACTTTTCTGTCTGCCGTTCGCCGCTCATGAAGAGCGACAGCTCACTGCGGAGTTTACGGCGGGCAATGCCGTGGCTCTCGAAAATATCGAGCAGATCTGACGGGGTGAGAGTCAGCTGCTGATTGAGCAGGGAGATAATGTCACCCTTTCGGTTGGCTTGCCGTCGGCCGTCAGTAAGAATGTGAGAAAGGATAGAATGATATTTGTTCATAACGAAAAATGAAAGGTTATGAAGCAAAATTACTATCGATATTAAGGCTCAAGCGTTAACAAAGGCCCGATTAACGTGAGTTAAAGTTGCAGCGGATTTTTAAAACGCTTTATCACAGAGTATATGGTGCGTTGTGAAATATTATATTTACTTGAGAGAGTAGATACAATATAGGAAACTTTCAAGCCGGAAGAAGCCATTTTATTGTAATCTAAAAACAGGTCGATATAATCAATATCATTAATTGAGCCACCTGCGCTGCGCAGACGCGCGATGAATTCACGATTAAGAATTAATATGTCAAATAGTGTCATGTCAAAGAAAATTATTAACTTTGTGGAGTCTCACTTATAAGAATATCCCGAAAGGAACTAAAAAGCAACCATAGATGGAGCTGGACAGGCATACTGCCCCCGGCTGCTCCATCTATGGTTGCTATATGTTAAAAAGTAAGTGAGACGACTATTTTGACAAGCCGGGGGCATTTTTTTATGCTCCGGATAAATTTATTTCACTAAATTGTATGAAATTGAAAATAAAGTATTAACTTTGCATTGGATCTCAGCCGAAAGGCTTTGAACCCCGCCTCCGGAAGATTTCATTTGAAGTCTTCCGGTTGTATTTTAAAATATGGAGAGATAATATCTTCTCTTGAGAAAGTAACATCCAAATTATTTCGAACCAACATTACTTCTCTCAATTTTTTGCATCTCAATACTCTGCTTGATAATGCATCTCTCAAATCACCAAAAGATATATCAGAATCTATACGTAGAACAATACTATCAGCTTGTTTTGCCCCTTTTCTGATTAAATTATCAATAGAAGTAACTGACTCAGTTCCATTAACCTTATATTCTTGCTTGTAACCTAATGTTTTGTTAAAACTGTCTGCATTTTTCCCTTTATCATCTTTCGGAAGCAAATCAATAGACCATCCGTGTTTTTTTGCTAAATAACTTGCCACACTTACGTTTTCTTTTTTTTCAGGTTTGCCATGCTTATTTGAAATACGGACTTTGCCATTTGTATCCGGGACTATACTATATGACGCATCCATAGCTCTCACTACCAAGCAGCCAGCACATAAGTTATTGTTAGGAATATTCGCAACAAGATTTAATTTGCCTTTTGGCACATTACAACTGCGACACTTTGAGGTAGTATAAGGGTTATAATCGGGGACAGTTTTGCCCTCTTTACCGGGGTTGAATCGGAACATGCCTTTTTTATCGCGTTGCAGAGCCTCGTCGCCTAATCTCATAGCTTCATCGTGGTCAGTAGCCGGGAACTTGGATTTACGCACCTGAGTAACTGTACAGCGGCAGTTCCAACCGTTAGGCGGATAGAACTCCTCCCAGAACGAATCGGTAGGCGGCAGGGTAACGCGGTCGAGGGCGGCATGTTCCGGTCGCACCTTGTCATCGCGTTGCGTGCGATACTGGAGATTATAACGGTCGCCATCCTCCATGAACGACTCCCACCGCGCAGCCATCTCGGCAGAGCCGGCAACAAAATTGTACTCGGCCCTTAGATAGTTTGAGTTATATGTTTTGTCTATTGTTTGAACATCATTTAAAAAGCGTTCAAACGACTTTCGATTACCATTCTCATCGAGCAGCGAAGGGAAAGCCTCGTTGAGCTCATGGAAAGCCTTCATGCCGGAGAAAATATAATTAGAGCCGGTGAGACGGCGGCGCATTAAATCGGACATCTCAACTTTCTCAAAAGTCGAATCCAGGATAGACGCATGAGTGTTGATAAAATCCTGTACAGCCGGATTAGCAATAAGCTCGACGCGGAACTGAGAGCCATCCTCTTTATAGAGAGATTGCATCATGCCCTCGAACATAGACGACAGTTTGCGCCGCATTTCATCATCGGGCTTGGCGAGTTGCTCAAGATCCGGGAAATCGGCCAACAGCGAGGCATAGCGTCGGTGCAGCCCCTCATAATCAGAGGGGCCTAATCGAAAAAAGAGTGTTGGCGTTTATCATCCTGCCCGGGGTCATCCTCCTTTTGATTATCGGTGTCAGGTTGAGCGGGTTGCATCCGGTTAATCCGTTCGCCCACGGGCATGCCGTATTTATCGGCAAAATAAGACGGATCCACCTCATATCGGTCGGCAATCATGGTCTCGTAAGCCACCTGCTGCTCGGGTGTATAGTCAACGGCATCATTCCACTCGAAGCGCAGCCCTTTAACCGGGAAACCGTGGAGAACCATGACCGGGAGCAACTGATTGTTGACCATATCGCGGAGCTTGTCGCGGTCAGACTCGACAAGGTTCTCAAAGACCTGAAGGTGAGTTTGAGACTGAGAAAGCGAGCTGCCGTCCTCAATGGTCATAGTCTGGCCGATGACGAGCTTTGAGATCTCAGAATTTGCGCGGTCGATGCGTTTGTCATAAACGTTGAAAGCATCGCCCTTGCCCGACTCAACAAACTGAATTTCCGTTTCCATACCTGTAACTGCACCCATACCGCGGCCGCCGTTGAATACAATGTCCTGAAGACGTTGGTACTCATTAGGGTCGCGAGTAGAAGTACGGGCAATGCGCCAGGGCATGCCGAAAATTTCGGCGAAATTATCCCAGAACACCAGGGCATGCTTTTTGGGAATAGTGTGCATGGCAGCTTTGAGCAGCAGCCCGAGATCGTAAGGCTGCCCGGCCTCGATAAGCTTATCGGCCCAGGGACGCTCCCGGTAGTCGATACCACTCTGCCAAGTATATCCTACATGAGTGACCACACGATGATACTCCGGGATTACATGCCGGCGCGGTATCAGTTTAACTCCGCTGAAAGAGGGGCAGCCGTCACCATCCTTAATGACATCGCCCAGCTCGATAAGAGAGTGCCCATACCAATTAGCCTCAAGGCAATAACGGCAGAGATCCTTAAACCAGGCCTGATCGAGCAGGTGCAGAGCATCATCGTCGGCATCGCCGTTTTTGTCAACCAGTTTGAAAGAACGGGACATGACGAAGCCGACGCGCTGCTGAATACAGCCCGAGAGATGAGAATCGACCATAGCGTCGCGGTATATATCAAGCAAACGGAGTCGGTTGGGATTGCGCACATCAATGGCAGACTGCCAGGCAGAGCGCCATTTCTCGATGTCGCTTTGTGTGAGCCGCTCAGAAGTGCGGAACAGTTCCATTATCAAGGCAGAGCGTTTCTCTGCCTCCACCTTTCGCTGTTTGGATAATTTTCGGTTATTCTTTTTGCTCATACTTACCAGTCATGATTGAGTTTAGGCGCCGAGTGCCAGGAAGTACCGATAGTGGCGCCGTTACCATCGGAGTCTTTGGCCAAAGGCAGATCCGGGACAATACGCCCGGCCTGTATTCCCTCAAGCCAACGGATAGCCCGGTCATAACGCTCCTTACGGATTTCCGAGCCCATCTTCTGCGGGAGGCAGGCCGAAAGATTATACAGCACAATATCGGCCGTATACATGACAATGAGCCTGTTGCGCCTGTTACCGACGGCAGAAAAAATAGCCTCGGTATCATACACCGGGCGCAGATAGCCTGACACCTCCTCCACAGCCTCAAACTCGGCATTGAAGACCGTATCGGGGTCGGCCTGAGAAATAATCTTGAAGGCGGCATCACCGATGACCACCTTGTAATCTTCAGCTTCAACAAACATTACCATAAATTTTTGGGGCGCGGTCTGGGGACCAGCACCGGTTTAAACGTAGCTTGGCGTGTGTCGCGTTGCAGATACCAAATGGCACCCTCGTCGGCATCGGGCGCATCATCATGGACTCTTGAGCCGCGCTCAAGAGCAAGAGTCTGCTCAATACCCACTTGCATATCCGGCGAATCCTTGAGAGCCTCATTGTAGAAAACGTAGCCACGCTCCCAAAGCGGAGATACCGCCTCGATACGTTGAATCTTCTCGGGCTTCTTTCGTTTGTCAGGCAACAGGGGGAGCTGATAACCGCGCAGATTTCCCTCGGCAGCAAACTCATCGAGAATAATATCCTGCATGAAGTTGGCCTCCATAAAGAAAGATATGGCGACACGGTCGCGAGTACGCTCATACAAGTCATAAAGCCAGCGCACCATACCGGAGACGGTATCTTGGCGTACATAGCAGTCTATAAGATGCAGTTCCGTACCGATTTTGCCCCACAGGCGCGAAGCCTTGTAGTCATTTGCGGAAGAAGATTTGAACGAAGGGTCGGTGTAGCACACGAGCATCTCGTATTTCTCCAGACGGGGCAGTCGTTTGAACCGGATCCAGTCATGCCGGAAGATAGAGCCGGCGTTGATGGGGTTGTGCATCATTTCTTTCTGCCATACCCTGTAACCAACAGTCTCGGCATAGTCCTGCGCCTCCTCCTTGGTCCATTTATCAGGCCATACGGGGTTGCCCTCTTTGTCAACGGCCTTGATAATAGAGACGTGCATTTTTTTATTGGCTGCAAGATTAGCGAGGACAGAACATTTAGATATTAGATTGCCTACAATTATGAAACGGCCACGGCCGGCATCCATAGTGCCGAACAAAGCAGACCAGACCCATTCGACATCCTGGCGAATAAGCGACTCATTGAGGCAACGGCGGTCTTCATCAATATCGTCGATATGGATATAGTCAGGGCGGTTTTCGCGCTCCCTCAAACCACGTGGAGACTGTCCGCGACCTACAGCGAGAAACTTGATGCCTTTTTGAGTCTTGAACTCGCCGTCGGTCCAAGAACCTAAATTTTTGAATTTGCCGAAATCGGCAATAAGGCGCTGATTGAATTCCAGCTCAGCCTGAAGGTCACCGAGCAGTTTTTTAGCACCATCCTCAGAAGCATTTACGGTGACCATAAAATGAATGAGGGGCTCGGGCATAACCATCAACCATATAGGAATAAATACGCCTATGTGAGTAGATTTAGCGTGAAAACGCGGCCACTGGAACACGGCTTTGAGATTGGCATTTTCGCGTATCAACTTGGCCGCCTTGGAATGAAAAGGCGCATTATGTGCAATGCGAACCACTGCCCCGGTAACCTTATCCTTGATTGTGAGATAATGCGGGAAGTAATATTCGCAGAACGCATCATAGTGCGAGAGCAGATATTTTATGCGCTTGTCTTTTTGGACAGGGGTTTCCTTAGACGTCTTTAAAGACAGCTGAGTCATGGACTGGACATTCTTGCAATGTTCTTTCCATTCCTCATAAGCTTTTTTCAAATCAGCAGCTGAAGCCATATCATTTGAGCGCGTTGGAGCCCATAGACTCAATGATATACTTATCCTGATACTTGTTGATGGCCTTTATAAGCTCCGGAGTTACATCGGGGTCTGTTGCAGCGCGGTATTCAAGCCAACGCGAGAAAGCCATGAAAACCTCAATGGCATCAATGACATTAGCCTTTTTATCAAGTTTCTCAACGACGGCTGCAAGTTTTGAAAGCTTGTCGGCGAGGCCGGCGGCATTAATGTCGTCTTTATCATCGATCTGCTCAAGCAGTTTATAAATAACGCCAAGAAGTTTGTTGGTAAGCTCCTGGCGAGTGATATTTTTGGCAGCCCGAGCTTCCTTCCATGCGTCGGCATTGCACCATTTAGATACAGTAACGCGCGAGACGCCAACCTTGTCGGCGATCTCAGTCATTTCCATGCCGGACATGAACAGCGCCCGGGCCAAAGATTTCTTATTTTCGATTTCCTGCTTAGTAGCCATATATGAAGATCTATGCGATAATCCGGTTAAATACGGTGCAAAGGTGGGAGTAAAAGCGGATGAGTCAAAGGAAGTATGCAATGGTTGCACAGAAGTGTGCAACCATTGCATACTTTTTTGGAACATAGGCAATTATCGGCGTAAACTTGCACTGACAAATCGCAAGCGCACTGTTGGCGGCTCATCCACATGAGCAAGCTGCGCGACATTCGGCTTGCACAACAAATCAATTATCGCACATAGATGGGCAAAAGAGTAAGACTTACAAACGACAGCCTCAACAGCTACGGATACCGAGTGCTGACCACAGGGGTTGATGTATCACAATATGAGCGCAATCCGCTGCTGCTGTATATGCACGAGCGCGGCAAAGTAATAGGCTACATGAAAGACATCCGCGTAGAGGACGGCGAGATAACCGGAGAGCCGTGCTTTGACGAGGCCACAGAACTGTCAAAGCAATGCAAGAAACAGTGGGAATTTGGCTCGCTGCGGATGGTAAGCATAGGGTTTGATGTACTGGAGACAAGCGGAGATCCCAAGCATCTGCTTGAGGGGCAAACGAGGCCTACAGTAACAAAGAGCCGCATATATGAGGTGTCGGTGGTTGACATCGGTGCCAACGATGATGCCATAGTGCTGCGCAAGGACGGAACACAAATAACGCTGGGTGACGGGAGCGACTGCCCCCTGCCCCTGCTAAGCAATAACCACAAAAACAACCAAGCACAAATGGAACTTAAGCAACTCGCCCGAACACTGGGCTTGCCGGAGACGGCAGACGAGGCAGCAGTGAATGCCAAACTTGCAGAGCTCAATGCCTCGAAAGAAGAGGCAGAGAATATGCGAAAGGAAAACGAAGCACTGAAACTGGCACAGATCACCGCCGCCGTCGATGCAGCAGTGGCCGCGAAGAAGATCAGAGCTGATCAGAAAGACCATTTTCTCAACCTCGGGAAAAAGGTAGGTATAGAAGACCTCAACAAGACCCTCTCGGCCATGTATCCGGCAGTAAAGCTCAGCGAGACACTGAGCACAGAACCAGCACCGGGCAAGACCCCGGCCAAGAGCCCGTGGGAAGAGCGCATGGATGAGATCCGAGCCAATCTCAAGAAATAATAACCACAAAAACCCATTATCAGCAATGGCAATAAAAGTAGAAAATACCAATTACAACGGGGAGGTACTTGAACGCATCCTGACCGTGGCCGCCACGGGTAATGAACTCGTAAGCAAAGGACTTATCATGGTCATCCCCGGTGTGGAGAAGAGCATGAGCATCCCGCGCCTGAAGACAGGCAAGATGTTGCAGAAGCGCAAGGAAAATCCGACGGTAGAAGATTCCAAGGGCGACTTCAACTGGAGTGAGAAAACACTGAATCCACACGACTTCATGGCATTTACCGTATTCAACCCCCGCCAGTTCGAGTATGTATGGCGCAAGTGGCAGCCCACAGGCAATCTTGTGTTCCGTGAACTTCCGCCCGAAGGACAGAACGCTCTGCTTGATGCACTTTCAAAACAGGTGCAGTTTGAGCTCGGCCATCACTATGTCAACGGGGAGTATGCCGAGGGCTACGATGACGACAAACTCATGAACGGCGTACTGACCCAGGCAGCCAAGGATCCGGATTATGTCCTTGTAGACGGCTCCAAGGCCACAAGCATGCTGGACAAGCTGAAGGCAGTACGCAAAGCGATACCCAAGGCGATGCGCGAGAGCCCCAATCTGCGCATCATAATGAGCGGGGAAGATTTCGACATCTACGATGACGAGCTGACCGAGCGCGAAAGCAAGAACTCCAGCGAGACAGAGATCAACCGCAAGCGCTATAAGGGAATAACCATCGAGACGATAGCATCATGGCCCGAGGGAGTGATTGTAGCCACGATCTGTTCGCCGGATGCCGATGGCAACTTCTTTGCCGCAGTGAACCTGCAAAACGACGAGAACGTGATACAGATTGACAAGTATGCCAACGCCTCGGAACTCTATTTCTTCAAGCTGCTGATGACTGCTGACACCAACATTGCATTCGGCGAAGAGCTTGTAGTGATGGATACCCGCGCCACACCGAAGTTCTCGGCCGCTCTGAAGGCTGCCAATGCCAAGAAACCGGAATCAGGAACTGAGTAATGGCAAAGCTGAAATATCTGGTACTACACTGCACTGCTACACCGGAAGGGCGCGAGGTGACATCGGCCGACATACGGCGGATGCACCTGAGCCCGGTGAGTGCCGGAGGCCGTGGGTGGAAACAGGTTGGCTACACCGACCTTATCCACCTTGACGGCACTGTAGAGCGCATGGTCGACAACAACGAGGATGCCAACGTGGATCCATGGGAAATCACCAATGGCGCCAAAGGGTACAACTCGGTCAGCCGACATGTGGTATATGCCGGCGGCTGCGACAGGGCGATGAAACCCAAGGATACCCGAACCGCGGCGCAGCTCAAGGCTATGGAGGCCTATGTGAAGGACTTCCACCGGCGCTTCCCGGATGTGCGCATCATAGGCCACAACGAGGTGGCAGCCAAGGCGTGCCCGAGTTTTGATGTGCAGAAGTGGCTCAAAACGATAGGTATAAACCAGTAACTATATAAAAACGAGTGGCAATGACATACAGCGAAATCCTTAACATACTACTGGGCGGAGGCTTGCTGGCGACACTGCTTGGAGTGATCACCCTAAAGGCCGCGGTACGCAAAGCCAATGCCGAAGCGGTAAAGGCCCAGGCGGAGGCAGCACAAGCCCAGGCAGAGGCAAAGAAGGCCGAGGCTGATGCAGAGACGGTGCGAATAACGAACACCGAAAATGCCACCCGTATCCTTGTAGAAAATATAGTAAGACCGCTAAAAGATGAACTCAATGCAACGCGAGAGGAACTACAGGCGACAAAAAAAGAGATGGCCTCTACCAAGAGGACGATGTCGAGACTTGCCAAAGCTGTTGAAGCAGTTAATGATTGCAGGCATGTTGATGATTGCCCTGTCAGACGCAAGCTGCGTCTCAACCAGGAAATCGGCACAGGAGACAATCTCGACAGCGCAGATAACCGCAACCGGGGACACGACAACAGCCGTGATCAAGGAAATCCGATGGGAGAGTGTGCCCCGGAGCGAAGTGACGCTAAGACTGAGCGTGGACAGCCTGCATAAGTTGCCGGCCGAAGCGAGCTACAGCAAACGCAGCGGCCGGGCGCAAGTAGAGGTGAGAGCACGAGGCGACACGGTATACATCACCGGGAGCTGTGACAGCCTGCAAAGGTGGGTTGAGTATTATGCAGCACTCTACCACAGCGCCCGGGATGCACTGGAGGAGCAAGAGGCACACTATGAACAAGAGAGCAAGGAGCGCGGAATGCCGATAAAAGCCGCCATTGCAATATTTGCCGCCGGCATAGTGGCCGGCACAACAATAACAATAATAATAAAAAACAGATAAGAAGGATGAACAAAAATTTTCTGTACGGCATAGGCCGATTTACCTTTAAGGGCAAAGAATTGGGCTACATAGAGAAGGGGTCGTTTGACTTTGGTGGCAAAGAGCCCGAGAGCGTGGATGTAGAGGCCGAGCAGGTTCCGGATGCGCCGGTACTGAGCCTGGCACAAAAGAACGGGACGATAGAGCCTACCTTCAACCTGATACAGCTCAACTACGAGAATATGGTGGCAGTGCTTGGCGGCACAGCAACAGCGACAGGCTGGAGTGCCCCGGCCAAACTACAGAATGTAGAAGGCGAGGCCGTGATAGACCTTGTGAGCGGACAGACCATAAGCATACCGAATGCGAAGATGATAGCCTACCTGAGCGGCAAGCTGACCCTGACAGAGGTAGCCAAGATAAGCTGCAAGGTAAAGGTACAGAAACCGGAAGACGGCGGAGCGCCCTACAGCATCACAGACACGGCGACAGGCGCCAATGCCTAAACACCGGGTTAAGGGATGGAAAGCCTGAACATAAAAGAGATAGAAAGAGAGAGCGCGGATGTGCTGCTTGATGCGGGGGTCAGCGTTCCTCTCTTTGAATTGAAGTTGCCACTGATCAAGCGGCGCATCATAGTGAGGGCAACGATGCGAAGGCCGACATTTGCGGGCTTGCTGCGAGTATCGCGACTATATAACGATATGGGCGTGAGCAGTGAGCAGATGTGGGGCTTTGACAAAGAGCAACAGATGCAGTTTCTGGCCGAGCATGGCAAGAGTATATCGAGGATGATAGCGGTGACAATGTGCAGAGGTTGGTGGACGCAGCGGCTGCTGGAGGGGCCAATGGCATGGATTGTACGCAAATGTATGACACCGGAATATATGCTGGGGTGCATGCTGCGATTTGTGACGCTGCTTGGGACTGACCCTTTTATACCTATTATCAGATTGGCCGAGCGGACGAATCCGATGAAGCCAAGGCTGAGCCGGAAAGCGGAGGGGAGTTAAAGAGCCGGCATGAAGGCTCCCATAGCCCTTTCGGATTTGTGTGGCAGATAGCAGATGCCACCGGATGGAGTGTAAGACACATATTGTATGGAGTAAATTACCAAACCCTGATAATGATGATAAGCGATGCGCCGCGGTATGTGGGGCGAAAGGAAGGCAAGTCATCAAAAACAGCCGAGGAAGAAGCCACGGATGTAGCAAATTTTTTCAGAAGTAAGCTAAAAGCATGAATCCTGTCCAAATAGAAATATTGCTTGGAGGCAACCTGCCCCAACGCCTTAGCGAAGCCGAACGCAACATAGATCGACTGCGCCGAGGGGCTAAGCGTGCAGGCAAGGAGCTGGATGGCACCGATAAGATGGCACGCAAGCTTAAGGACACGGCAGGCAAGCTTGCCTCGGCGTTTGCGGCAAAGCAGCTTGTATCGGAGATAGTGAAGACGCGCGGAGAGTTTCAGCAACTTGAAGTGGCGTTCACGACGATGCTGGGCAGCGCGCAGAAGTCCAATGCTCTGATGTCGCAGCTAACAAAGACAGCGGCGACAACACCGTTCGGCCTTGAGGAAGTGTCGAAGGGAGCGAAGCAACTGCTTGCCTATGGATTCGAGGCCGAGAAGGTTAACGAGACGCTTATAAGACTCGGGGACATCTCAGCCGGTCTGTCAGTACCGCTGAATGATCTCGTGTACCTTTATGGTACTACAATGGCTCAAGGTCGTCTGTACACTCAAGATCTGAACCAGTTCACCGGGCGAGGCATACCTATGCTGGGCGAACTGGCCAAGCAGTTTGGAGTGGCAGAAAGCCAGGTTAAGGACCTTGTGGAAGCCGGCAAAGTAGGGTTCCCGGAGGTGCAGAAAGTAATCGAGGGCCTTACGAACAAGGGTGGCAAATTCGGCGCCCTGATGGAAGAACAGTCAAAGACGATCACGGGTCAGATTTCCAACATCGAGGACGCCTTCTCGATGATGTTCAACGAGCTTGGACAGCAGAATGAAGGTCTTATAAACAAGAGCTTGAGCGGGGTATCGTATCTGGTTGAGAATTACGAGCGCGTGGGCCGCGTGCTGCTGGGTCTTGTAGGCACATACGGGGTTTACAGGACAGCCTTGATGGCGGCAGTAGCGATGAAGGGCTGGGCTACGGCAGCGGAGGCATTACACTACAACCGTCTGCTGCTTACTGAGAAGGCTCAGAAATTGCTTAATGCGACCATGCTTAATAATCCTTATGTCCTGCTTGCCACCGCGCTTGCAGGTTTATGCGTTGCCTATCTCTCACTGAAGACCGAAACTGAACGCATGAAAGAGGCTGAAGAGGACTATGAGAACCAGAAACAGAAAACCATTGAGGCAGAGGAGGAACACCGCCGTAGGATAGAGGAATTATGTACCATCGCCGGTAATGAAGCTCTGTCGACTGATGCACGCCGTGAAGCTCTGAATAAATTGGAGCAAAAATATCCGGATATATTCGCCAAATACAAAACCGAATATGAGGCTCTTCAGAACATCAAGAAAGCTAAAGAGGAAATTGCTATCCTTGACGGACAGAGATCAATCACTAAAACCAAAAACGAATTAGAAAAAGTAGAAGAGCGTATTGCCGAACTTGAGACCAAGAGCGCAAATGTATCTTATATCACCCGTGCAGGTAATTATGGCAACACATATACTCAAGTTGTAGGTGGTTTGTCGGCCAAGGAGGAATCGGAACTGAAATTACTCCGTGAAAAGCGTCAGTCTCTTAAAGGCCGGATGCGGAAGGATGAGGTAAATACTTATTTTGAGAATCTGACCGGTGTTGACAACGATACACTGGATGCGGAAATAAAGCGTCGTCAGAACTTGATGGCGAGGATGGATGTGATGGAAGCGTCGCATGGAAAACTTACCCATGCAGGCGATAATCTTAATGGTACATATACCAGAGATGAACTGAAGTTCCAGCTCGATAAACTCACAAAAGAGCAAAACCGTCGTAATCTTAAAACAGACAGTCCAGCAGACTGGGCCAAAGATGCACAAAAGAAATATCAGGATGCGCTAAAGACTTATAACGATTTTGTAGCAAATACCTCACAAAACATCAATAAAGAGGAATTTGAGAAAAAAGCCAAAGAATATAAAGATGCTGTCGATATAGCAAAAAAAGAGTACGATAAAACTAAGCCAATTACCGACAGTGACTCTGAAAAAGAATCAAAGGCAGCCCAGAAAGCTCAACGTGAAGCTGATAAGATTGCTGAAATCACGCGCAAGCTCGGCCAGGAACTTATTGTCGTAGAGCAGGAGAATGATGAGGTTAGAACCGAGCTCATGGAGGACGGTATAGCCAAACGTCTCAAACAGATCAATGATGAGTATGAGAAAAAGAAACAGGCATTAGCCAAGCAAAAAAGCGACTGGCAGGCTGAAAATAAAAAAGCCGGCCTTGGGAGCGAACTTACCTCTGAGCAGTCGGCTGCCATTGATGATGCTAACGCCCTTAACGAGCAGAAGCGTAAAAAAGATACTGAGCGTCTGTATAGAGAACTTACGGATGAGTATCAGTCGTATACGGATAAAAGGCTTGAGATAGAGCGGAAGCATAACGAAGATATAGCCGCGCTTGAGCAAGCGCGTGCGAGAGCCACAAAAGACGGGGACAGCAAAGCGGCAGCGAGGATAGAGCGGTCGATAGCCGAAGCTATAAAGAGCAAAGGCCGGGCGCTGATGAGCCATGATCTGGAAGTGCTGCGTCAGTCGCCGGAATATGTGCGAGCCTACGAGGACCTGGGAAACAGCTCGAATGAGACCTTGCAGGGGCTGCTGGGGCAGCTTGAGCGCCTGAAGGGAACGGCAGCGAGTGTACTGGATCCGCAGGATATGCGCGAATATACGAGCACGATACAGGGGATAATGGATGAGCTTGACAGCCGAGATACCCTGGGCGCGCTAAGCCGTAGAGTGGAAGAACTGGCGGCAGCGCAGCGGGAGCTCTTGGAGGCAAAGAAGCAGCTGGACATCGTAAACAACGGGGGCAAGATCTTGAAGGGGCTAAAGGTAGAGGGTATGGATGCTAATGGCAAGCCGATAGTGGCTGCGAGCTACCTGAGTGCCGGAGAAGCGATGGCAAAATACACCGAAGCCAAGGACAAGCATACCAAGGCAAGCAACCGCTATATAAAGGCGGAGAAAGAGGCCAGGGATAATGTGGCCCGGTTGACAGATGCGATAAAAGAACTTGGCAATGCCATAGGAGGCGAGGCCGGGGAGGTAGTGGAGCTGGTGATGGATGTAGGAGTGTTTATCAGTGACACGATAGAAGGCATAAAGACGGTGCAGAAGGTGGGAGTGGAAGCTGTATCGGCGGTGGAGAAAGCGTCGATAATACTGACAATCATCTCAACGGCTGTGCGCCTGCTGCAAAAGATAAGCGAGCTTGGCAATAACAAAGCCTTCAAGGAGTATGAGGCCTACGCCGAAAAGATAAAAGAGATAAACGCCCTGACGGACTCGGTAAACGAGTACCGGCTTGCGGTGATGGAGGCTCGCCATGAAGAGAATACATGGTTTGCGGAAGACAGTCTCAAGAACCTGAAACAGTGGCGAGATTACCATGACGAGGTTTATAAGGCCTACGTAGACAAGGCGATGGAAGCACAGGCTGTATACCGCAACGAAAGCGGTGGCGGCTGGTTGACGGGAGCACTTAACTGGGTAATGGCAAATCTGTCGATCCTGGGGTGGTGGGACGAGTGGCGCGACCTGTGGGGCCAAGGGGGCTATGAGAAAGGCATGACAGCCGCCATAGCCAATCTGCGTATAGAGACCCGAAAAAAGAGCAGTGGTTTCCTGGGGACCGGTATAGGCGGTCATTCGCAAAAGACTGAAGACCTTGAGAGCTGGGCGCGCAGGAACGGCCTTGGGGAGTTGTTTGATGACAAGGGACTTATAAACAAGGAGCTTGCCCAAATCATACTTGATGAGTATGGTGGAAAACTTGTGGGCCAGACAAAGGAGACACTTGAGGCACTGATAGAGCTGCGAGAGAAGTATGATGAATACATAGAGCAGCTGCATGAGTATGTGAGCAGCATGTATGAGCCGATAGTGGACAACTTTGTGGACAGTCTGTGGGATTGGTTTGACAACGGGAAGGATGCTCTGGACTCGTTCAAGGCCTATGCCTCAGACACGTTCAGGGCGATAGTCTCGGACATGCTGCGGACAATAGTCCTGGACAAGGTGGTTGGCTCGTTCAGCGAAGATGTATCGGCGCTGTATGAGAAATATGCCGAGGGCAAACTGAATGAGGAGAGCCTGATGGCCGAGGTTGCCAATCTAACCGAGGAGCTGATAGGTCGCTACGGCAGCAATATCCCGACCCTTGAGGGGATACTGACGTCGGTAGCCGGGATGCTGGATAATGCCGGGATAGATCTGCGGCAGCCGGAGAGCAGTGCCAGCGGCCAGACGGGCCGAGGCGGAGCCTTCGCGGCCATGAGTCAGGACCAGGGCACGAAACTTGAGGGCCTGATGGTGAGTGTGCAAGGACATGTGGCAAACATAGACAGGGTAGCCGAGGACACCGGGGCTAAAATGAGCCGGGCGGAATCGCTGCTGCAAAAGATAGAAGAGAACACCGGAGTGAGCGCCGGGACATTAAAAGAACTGAAGACCATGGTGGAGAAGATGCTGCGCGATGGTATAAAGACGAGATAAAATGGGAACGCTTGACGGACAGGTATTGATAAACGGTACAGATATATGGAGAGAATACGGAGCCTTTTTGACCGAGGAGAAGAAGGGCGGCCGTGAGAATCTTACAGCCATATTGGCACCGGCAAAAGCCAAGAGCCATATAGGAGTAAATTTCCGGGAGCATGACGGGACGAAGTACTCGGAGGATTTGAAGCCGAAGAGCGAGGAGCGCGATGTGACGCTGCACTTTGCCATATTCGCACCAACGAGAGAGGCGTGGCTGAGCCGATACCGTGCATTTATAAAGATGCTGAAGGAAGGCGAGAAGGGCTGGCTTGCGGTAACGCTGCCGAGCCTGGGGCTGACAATGACCATGTTCTACTTAGACAGCACGAGCTTCAAGCCCCTGACATACCTGTGGACAGAGGGAGTGCATGCCAGCAGTTTTAAAGTCAAGTTCCGCGAGCCGGAGCCATCATTCTAAGGGCGGTATAATGCCTTTATAACAAGGTTCAAACGCTATTAATATGGAAATATATAACCGTGCAGGAGAGCTTAAAATGGCCGTAGAGCCGGAAAGCAGCTCTACACAATCAGAGGAGATACAGGGCGATAAAGTACTGAGCCTCGGTTTTTCGAATCACAGCTGCGTAAATATCGACGTGGACGACTATTGCGAGTTTTTGGGCGAGCGCTATACCGCGTTTGAGGCTTATGAGCCGGCGCAGAAATCGACAATGGAGTGGAGGTATGAGCTCAAACTGTATGGTAAGGAGAGCAAGTTAAAGCGACTGCTTGTGCTCAAGCGTGTAGACGGGGAGAATGAACCGGTATTTACGCTTACAGCGCCACCTTATGAACATGCCCGGATGATAGTAAACTGCCTGAACGAAGGGCTCGCCGGCGAGGACGAGTGGAAAGTAGGCATAGTGTCCGGGACCGAGAATATCACCATTGATTATTTTGGCAAGTACTGTGACGAAGGTTTGCTGGAACTGGCCGAAAAGACCGAAGCCGAGTGGTGGACTGACGGTAACACGATAAATATAAGCCGATGTGTACGAGGTGAGGAAATTGTGCTGGGTTATGACAAAGGTCTGACACAGATAGAGCCGTCGCGTGCAGATAATGTTAAGTTTTATACCCGCCTGTATCCGTCCGGAAGTACACGCAATATAGATGTGGAGAAATACGGGCACAAACGGCTACAGCTGCCCGGCGGGGTGAAATACGTGGAAGTAAATGCAGAAAAATATGGCAGAGTAGACCATTATGAAGCAGCCGCATTTGCCCATATCTATCCGCGCAGGACAGGCAAGGTGAGCAGAGTGAGATCCGAGGAAAGAAAAGGAGATGATGGCAAGCTGTTTACAATATACTATTTTGCAGATGATACATTAACTTTCGACCCCAACGATTATGAAATCCCTCACCTTGTAAAAAGAATATCGTTCCAGGAGGGAAGTGAACTTGGCGGTCTTGGTAATGAGGATAACGGTACATATTATTTTGAGGCTTATTATAACAGCGAAACAAAGGAGTTTGAGCTGATTACAATATGGCCTTATGATGATGACACCCAATTGCCGGGCGGAGTTTTGATACCCAAAGTTGGAGATGAATACATCCTTTGGAATATCCGTATGCCTGATGAATATTACAGCATG
The DNA here is from genome assembly GCA_910586975.1 of uncultured Muribaculaceae bacterium. Taxonomy (GTDB): domain Bacteria; phylum Bacteroidota; class Bacteroidia; order Bacteroidales; family Muribaculaceae; genus CAG-873. The sequence goes on from CAJUKX010000009.1 coordinate 85,514, forward strand.
GCTGAGCAGGAGTTCCTGGAAGCGGTAAATCAGTATAATACCGAACATGCCCTTGATGTGGCGGTATACAAGTGCTCCATGGATCATGTATGGGTAGAGGAGCAAGAGGCAGATATATTCCTGGGCCGCAGGGTGCGCCTTGAGAGCGAGTATTATTTCCCGGAAACCGGATACAGGGACAGCAGGATCACGAAAATCACGCGCAATGTAAATTTGCCATCGCAAATTGATATTGAGATTGGTGATGCCCTGAGCCGCACATCAATGCAAAAGCTATCGGACAGCGTGAATGATGCGAGAGCCTATGCACTGTCTCTTGCCATGGGCGCAGCTCTGCTTGAGATTATACGTACCGGAGACAAGACACAGCCGACAGATTATAATTTGTTTTCTGCCAAAAGGACTTTGGCCGAATTCCTCTCCAAAACCCGTCCTGATGTGGCCCGGGAGGTCATTGACTTCTTAGAGGGCTGGGAGGTTGGCGAGTGGGAGCCGGATGCTGCCGGGGCTAAGGCGTGGATTGATGCCAATGGTGATGCAAATATCGAGGCTGACATTCTGCGTGTCCGCAAGAAGGCGTTTTTTAAGTCGCTTGTAGTGGCTGAGACTGAGTATATTGGCGGCGAGCTGGCTATTACGCCGGGTTGCGGCATTGAGTGTACTGAGGTGTCGGCCGTGGACGATGGTTGGCGCTGTTGGTATATGTGCAAGGACACCGACGGCAAGCGCATACATTGTAAGTTCAAGGCAGGCGACTTTGCCAAGTGTCAGACCTTCAACCTCGGCACGCCCGAGGCCGACGGCTCTTACAGCGACGTGGCCAACACCTACTATTGGCGCGAGGTTGTGGCGGTGGGCAATCCGTCCTCTCCCGACGAGGTGCGCACCGACGAGCAGGGGCGCGAGTACAGCTACATCGTGCTGAGCAACGCCCCGGGGCATTACGACCCTGCAAGCGTCAGCGAGCCGCACGCCGGCGACCACATAGTGCATCTTGGAAATGCCGACGACCCTTTGCGCCAGACGGCCATTATAATATCGACCACGGCCACCACCGCGCCCTCGATAGTGATGTACACGGGTATCGACACCTTTGCGCTGGCCAACCGAGCCATCATCACCCTTGGGCGCGATGAGCAGGGCAATGCGTGGCTGCGTCTTGGCTCCAAGGGTGCCAAGCATTATCTCAACTACAATCAGGCTACGGGGTTAGACGTGTGCGGCAATCTGCATGTAAGCTCGGGCGAGAGCATTGAGGAGCTATTAGGCGACAAGGAGGGTAATTACCGACTCGACCTCAGCCCCGCGGCTTTGGCCGTGCAGTGCGATGCCGAGGGCAACATAACCGCCGACTTCAAGGATATGCCCGTGCTGACGGTGCAGGCGTATCTGGGCAACAAGGAGATAGCCGCATACGACGTCAAGACCAAAAAGGGCGTGACGTACTATTTGGCAGCCACCGCCGGAGTGGAGTTTTACACAGGTGAAGAATTGCAGCACAATGAGTTCCGCGTGCGAAAATCATCGGGCATGAGTGCCGATACAGCCTTGGTGACAGTCACCGCCAAGGTGTACAACGGCGGCGACGACCCTGTAACCATACTGACCAACCGCGCCACCGTCTACAAGGTGCGCCCCGGTGTGGGCGGTGCGCCGGGCGACCCGGGCCTGCGGCTGGTGCTGAGTCAGTCGGCTATGGCCGTACCGTGCGATGCCGCAGGTACTCCCCTTGCCGGCACCCTGCCCATAGAGATTACAGCCACCCTGTATCGCGGCAACGAAGCTGTTGCGCCCTCCGGGATTAAGCTCACCGGCATTAACGGTTTTGGCACAGACGGTCTGACGGTAGACGGCAACACGATACGTATATCAAAGATATTAAACCAAGTAAACAAAGCGACCATAAGCGCCACATACGGCGAGTACTCGGCGCAGGCAACGTTATCGGTCACCAAGGTACTCAACGGCGCCCCGGGCGATGCCGGGCAGGCCGCAGTGGTCTACACCCTTGAGCCGACGGCAGCCATAGTTAAGCGCGGTGCCTTGGGCTTGGCCGACCCTGCGCGTGTGGGAGTGCATGTGTATCGCACCACCGGCAACAGCCCGCGCCAAGAGCTTGCCGATTGGAGCAATGTGGGGCTTAAAGTATCTTATACACAAGTCAGAAGTAAAGATGATGAAAACAGCTCCGTTGGCTACTTGGCATACGGCCAAACCGTAACCGTAGCCAAGGACGACAAGGGGCTGATTTTCGGCCTGTATAAAGACACCGCCCTGCTGGCCGAGGTGCGCGTGCCGGTGGTGGAGGACATGACCGACTACGAGGTGGGCGGCGTCAACCTCATACACAACACAAATCAGGGCGCAAAGGGCTGGGACAAATCAGTGTACTCATATTACCGCAATTCGGGCGGCAGCATCGTAGGTTGGAATAATGCCGACCTGTTTGCGCTGACCACCGACGGCAAGGACGTGGTAGCCACCAACGGCTACAAATATCCCTACAAATCAAAGCTCGACGACAATAAGCAGACCCACAGCTACGAGCCTGAGGAGGTAACCTATCAGCTCAAATACTCCACCGGCCTTGCATCGTTTGAGTCGGGGAAGTATTACACTCTGTCGCTCGACCTGCCGCTGCGCTACAAGTGCGCCGTAAAGGACGCGATGGAGCTGCGCATAGGCTTCGGCAACGACTATGACAGCGTAAAGACCTACCACTCTGAGACGCTGCCCATGCAGGCCACGCTTGGCGACGCCACCATACACGTATCGGCCACATTCAAGCCCTCCCTTGACGACAGCGCGGCAAATCTGTATATCTACCTTGTAATCAAGAACCCTGCCGCCGTAGTGGGCGGTGTGGCTCAGAGCATACTCGACTACATACGTGTGCGCAACGTGATGCTTGAGCGCGGCACAGTGGCCACGCTGTGGACTCCGGCACCTACCGATATTGATTACCTCACCAAGGCATTTGCCGAGGACACCGACATCAACGGCGGCGTGGTAATGACAACCCGCGTGCGCGTGGGCTGCACCGTAAATGGCAAGTGGACCGAGTACGGCGGCCTCAACGGCGCGGTAACAGATGTATCGGGTGCCGAATACTCACGCGCTCCAATACTCTATTGCGGCGGTGAGATGGTAGACCGAGCCACAAATACCACCTCCATACGTGCGGCCAAGGCCATGATAAGACAGGACGGTACGGCATATTTTGCCAACAACACCGTGCGCTTCGAGCATGAGAGCATGCAGGTGGGTGATGATGTTGTACTCGACAGCGCCGGATTGCACATGTATGACAGTACGACCAACGAGGAGCGACTGTTGATAACCAACGACACCGTAGGCGCACTTGACACACTGAGCGGCGCAACGGCCAAGACTATCAACTACAACAACGGCAATGCTGAGCTTAATTTTTACAACCCGGGCAAAGACCCCTCAACCGGCATTAAGCCCCTCCCCGGATTTTATCTACATAGTATTGGCTCACTCTCAACCAATATACTTAATGTGACCAAAGGCACATCGCTCAATGTGGATGTGCGGTTATCGGCCACTATCAACGGGTGGGACAGCCAAATGATAATGCAGGCCAATATAGTAGCCCGTCTCAGAAAGGGTTCTATCGTGGTAGCAACATATCCGCTGACTATGACACGCAGCGGTAGCGAGTTTACTTTTGCCACCAAAATAACAACAATACTCGACGAGGGCAACTATACGCTCGAAATCGCTGTACCGTCCTCATCTACCGGAGGTAAAAGCCCTAATCAAACAGTACACGGCAATGCCACGATGAAAGGCTCGGCGACACCCACGGCCAACAAAACCAAGCTCGGTAATGACGGCCTTGTATCTGTCTGGGGCAAAACTGCATTGCTTGTTAAGGAGGACGAGGTTACGCTTGTGGATGGCAACGCTAAGCTCAAGGTTTCGGGTTCCGAGATTCATGCCGATATAAACAACGGCGAGGATGAACTGTTTGTCCGACTTGCTCCGGATGGAATTTGGATTCGTTCCAACCGCTTAGAACCGGGCGTACTCCGTTGGCTGAATTTCAAGAAAATGCTAAGTGCCGACTTATTCTCATGGGACGGTTACAATTAATCTTAACAATATGTCAAAAGTAAACTGCAAATCAGATTTTGTCCGCTACTTGCGGATTAAAGACCTCTCAGGCAAGGATATTGGCTGGCCCGATTTTGATTGGACCGCTACGTTCTGGACGTTCAGCAAGTCGCAAGCCTTCACCGCATCCGTCACCGCCGGAGTGAGCCACAACTGCCACCGCACTGCCGACGGGCGCATACGTGTGGTTTTCAACGACCACCGCCTGCTGTCGGGCACTCTTAAGGTGGAGCTTATCGCCCAGATACCCGATGAGCAATATCCCGACCGCCTAAAACAGATAGCACAGACCGCCGTACTCAAAACCGAGCTTACATGTGCCGAGGTGCAGTATGTGGGCGACGACGAGGAGGTGATTGTGCTGCCCATACTACAATCTACCGGCTCAGACGGCTCGGGCGGATGCTCATGCGTCACCGCTACCGAGGACGAGGTTATGCAGGTGATTGACGATTTATTCTCAGACCCCGACAAGGATTAACTACATATTATTAACCAATTAAAACCACAAACAACTATGGCAGAAACCCAACAGGAAAAGTGTGTCACCCTCGACACCTACACCAAGGCCATGCAGGCCTACCACGCCAAGGCTCAGGCCGCTTGGCAACAGGACATCACCAACGCCGGCGGCTCTAACTTCGTGGCCGCCACCGAGGAAGAAGTCCTCAAGGTAATCGAAGACATCTTCGCGCCCGTCACCGAACCTTAACCCTTTTATCAACCAACCAATTATTAACAACTTAAACATCAAAAAACTATGGCAAACAAAATCGCAGTTGTAACTCTTGCTGCTCTTCAGGCAGCCCTCACCTACATCAAGTCAAAGGTCTACACCAAGACCGAGACCGACACCAAAATCGCCACCGAAATCGGCAAAATCAAGCCCTACGAGCTGCCCGTTGCCGACGCCAACAACCTCGGTGGTGTCAAGGCCGGCGGTACCGGTATCTCTATCGACGAGAACGGCGTAATCAGCGCCACCGGCGACGCATCGCCCAACAGCGTTG
>CAJUKX010000010.1:0-21250 GCA_910586975.1 uncultured Muribaculaceae bacterium
CGCAAATTTAACTATTTTTGTTCAGTATTTAACAACCGGTTTTTTACATTGACCCTTTTTCTTTATGGAGCTTATGGTGACCGACGGGTCTGTCAACAGCTTGCGTATGTAGCTTATCTGTACGTTGAGGGCCAGTGAGTTGGCGTAGCTGCTGTCGCCCCACACGGCGTTGAGGATAGTGTCGCGGTCGACAACTTTGCCGAAATTCTCGGCCAGAATAGCCAGAATCTCGGTCTGGCGTACTGACAGCGAGTGCGTCTCGCCATTATATGTCAGTGACGCGAGATTTGGTCTGAAAACGGTTTGACCTAATTGATACTCAATATCCTGCGAAGTGATGTCGCTCTCAAACCGTTCGTTGATTTTGGCTATCAGTTCTTCAGGATAGAAAGGTTTGGGTATATAATCGTTGCCTTTTAGTTTGAATCCGTACAGGCGGTCTACCTTGTCGGTACGGTCAGTTAGAAAGAAGATAATCACACGGCGATCGGTACGGCGTATTGCTTGCGCCACCTCAAATCCGTTCATCTCGGGCATGTTTATGTCGAGCAAAATCAAGTCAGGATTAATCTCGCGGTATAGTTCCAGCCCAACTTTCCCATTTGGCGCATAAGTCACTTCATACCCCTCGGCCTCAATGAAGCGTCTGAGCAGCATGGAGTTCTTCAGATCATCGTCAACAAGCAGTATCTTTTTCATTGCGGCAGTTTTATGGTGAATACAGAGCCGACTCCTTCAGAGCTTTCCACCGAAATTTCACCTCCGTGGGCATCTACAAGCAGTTTTACGTATGAAAGGCCAAGTCCCATACCGGGAATATCGGTAGCAGATGCCTTGCCACGGTAGAAACGGTTGAATATGCGGCTGCGGTCGGCGGCAGGTATGCCATTGCCGTTATCGGCAACGTTTATCTTCACGCCCTCGGGCGTTGACTCTGAATATATCCTTACCACAACATCATCGCCCGAGTATTTCAGTGCGTTCTCAATCAGGTTGGTAATGATATTGGTCAAGTGCGAAGGGTCGGCTGAAATTTCCATATCCCCGGCGATGTCGTTCTCAAACGTAACACGCTTTGTACTCGGTATTGCAACAGACTTCAATATTCCGTCAACCATATTTGAGAGGTTAAAGGAAGTTACATTCAACGGAATTTGCTCCACATTATTGAATGTTATGTCGCGCAGTTTTGAGAAGTAGGCCGAAAGATTGTCGAGAGCTATGCGGGTTTCGGCTGTAAGCTCGTGGCGCAGCCGGGCATCCTCCATCAGTTTTTCGTTGTCGATACCCGAAACACACATCTTCAATGTTGAAATTGGTCGTTTAAGTTCGTGAATCATAGTGGTTATAAACGAGTTGCGCATCTTGTCAAGTCGTGTGAGCTTTACTATGGTCTTAATTTGCCATAACAGGCAAAGAATGAGGAATAACGATAGAACAAATGCCAGAACCAATGTCCAACCCATATCGCGCAATATCTCTGAGTGTGGGATTTCACATTCAATCACAACCGCTTTCCTTTCGAGTTCGGAATAAGGGGTGATAACCTTGAAGCGGGGCGAGATTACAGATGAATGACGTATGGTAAGCGGTTCCCATGTCACGCTGTCCTGCAAAATCAATGTGATTTCGGCATTTAGATTGTTCATCCTTAATATAGAGTCTATCCCCTCGGCAGTGAAAGGCGATTGTATCTCATTGTCGAAATTCCTCATGGCGTTCCATGCAATACCGTCAGAGGGAGCAGTCGAAGCATCGACTGTGGCAACCTTTTCATCAACCATGTCAAGTGAGTCGAGAATCATTTCCTGGAGTGTCTTCATTTCTTCGGGCGTAAGGTCTCGTTTCTCGGATATACCTAAAATCTTACGGCCATCAATTTCTTTTGTGGTTATGGATACCGTACGTCGCCGGATTCCTACGGAGTCAATATCAGTGTTCATCTGATATGACGACTGGGTACGGGCTATCTTCTTTACGGCTGAATGTTTTGCTCTTTCATTATTATACTCGACAATGGCATTTGAAATCTTCTCGCACGAAATATTCTCATATTCAGAGATAGAATATTCATAGCGACCATACAGCCAATATGCCTGCATACCGAGGAAGGCAAGTATGGCTGCGATTGAGAGTATATAGAGTATCTTTATCTTATTTTCCATGATGCAAAAATACATATAATTATGTGATAAAATGCTGCCGGCGACGTCTATTTTGCTGACAGTAATAATTTAGTAATAATTCCATAATCTTTGAGTAATGATTATTTTCGTTGTGTGGTGAGGGGCGGTTGTAACTTTGCAGCACAAACCAAAAAACAGAATTTGCAATGAAAAAAACAGCAATCATCATCCTGGTCATATCCTCATTGGCTGTGGCCGTATCGGCAAGAGTAATGCGACGCACTCTCAGCATTCTCCAACATAATGTACCCGAAACCGAGACCATCGCTCCGGAGACTATGGAGTTTGTCTACGACTACTCGTGGTGCAACGACACAACCAATCAACTCAAAGACAACTACACAGCAGATCAGATGCTTCTGCAAATAGCAGCCAACGGTATGTCGAAATTCTCCAGCTACAAGAATCTCACGGTAGATTCTATACTGATGAACATAACTCAGGAACAGGTGGCCGAAGCTGCCATGGACGGAAAGCTGGACAACGGAGAGTTCATGACTATCTTCAAGAACTACCCTCAGGGAAAGTTGACGCATACTGAGAAAATCTGTATGGATTGGTTCCGCTACGAGGAAGAGATGCCCACGCTCGAGTGGGAGCTGACCGACAGCGTAATCAACATACTGGGCTATGAATGTCGCTCGGCGGTATGCAACTTCCGCGGTCGCCGGTGGACTGCCTTCTATACCGATGAAATTCCTCTGATGGAAGGCCCGTGGAAGCTGTACGGTCTGCCGGGCCTGATAATGAAAGCCGAGGATAAGGACGGCCACTACAGGTTTGAGCTTATAGGTATAAAGTCCAAAGCCGACCGTCCGATAACCATGTATAAGGTCCCTTATAACACAACATCCCGCGCAAAATATTATGATGCAAAACACCGCTATGACGTAAATCCATACGCTTATTATGAAGAGGGAGGCCACGGACATATCACCGTTTCTGACGAAAATGGCAATCCCATGCTTGATGCATACGACCCCATGGAATTACCATTCGATTACATTGAACTTGACTTGAGAAAATAATGACAAGATACAGCTTTTTTATACTATGCCTTTTCCTCGGACTGCTGTCAAGCGTGGCGGCAGTTCCGGAAACGGTAACCGGAACCATAGTTGACGGTGACAGCCGTCAGCATCTGTCGGGTGTAGTGGTGCAAGCCCTCGACAGCAATGGTAAAGCCACAGCCTTTGCCTCGTCGGATGTAAAAGGTGTTTTCAAAATCAGAATCTCAGCCGCTGCCGATTCCATTTCATTCCGCCGTATGGGATATGAATCATTGAAATTGCCGGTTGATCACGATTTTGCGCAAGGTGTTGCTTTATACCCAAAAGCAACTGTACTTAAGGATGTTATAGTTGAGGCGCCCGACATATATGCCCGGGGTGATACACTCGTTTTCAACGTAGCACGCTATGCCAATGCCACCGATAATGCCATAATTGACGTTATCAAGCGTCTGCCGGGCATCAAGGTTGAGGAGGACGGTACAATAAAGTATCAGGGAAAGCCCATCAATAAATTCTATATTGATGGCGATGATTTTCTCGGCGGACAGTATGGATTGGCCACCAACAACATCTCGCACAAGGATGTCAAGTCGGTTGAAGTAATGGAGAATCATCAGCCGGTAAAGGCTCTTGAAGGGATTGATTTTCCGGAGGAAGCAGGTATCAATATCAAGCTCAACGAGGGCGCCAAAGGCAAGTGGGTAGGGGTTGCCAAGGCCGGCGGCGGGGTGCAGCCGTGGCTCTACGACGGCTCGTTGTACGCCATGCGTATTGCACCCAAAGTTAATAACATACTGACTTTGCGCGGCGGCAACACGGGCTGGAACCCGCAGGAGCAGATTATGGAACATGATTTCAGCGATATGTCTTTCACCGGCTATTCGGAGTCGTTATGGCCCGAATATATTGCCGCCGATATTGTGAACTCTCCACTCAACGAGAAGCGTACGCGTGATAACCTCTCGTGGATTGCAAACTCAATAACCGCCTTGACACGTGGCGATACTTCGATACGATTCAAACTAAATTATACGGGCGACAGACTTGATTATAACTCGGGATTACAGACGGATTATTTCAGCCCGACAATCCCGCAGTTTATTCAAAACAACAGTCTTCGAACACAGAGCCACGATGTGTCGGCTCAGTTTAACATGCAGATAAACAAGCGCGGATATTACCTGAAGGATAAATTTACTGTAAATGGTATTTGGGAAAAATCCAACTCTGTCATTACCGGGTCTTTTGAACTTGACCAGCGTATCAGACGCCGCAACCTGCAGGCATGTAACGATCTCAAGTTGGTGAAGCGCAACGACAAGAAACTTTTTGAACTTATTTCGCGAAATTCGTTATCATATCGTCCTGACCGACTGTTTGTAATTGGAGAAGAGAATGCGACACAAAACATTGGTACTACTGATTTTCGAAGCACCACCGAAACACGTTGGGGCAAGTTGGGCCGTTTCATGAAATTCTACCTCAACGGAGGTATTGATATGAATTATCATCGCATGAATCTTTCTTTGACTGGAATGGGAGATTTCGACAATTCACAACATTTCGATACATTTCTCTCAAACCTGTATGCGACACCTCAGCTCGACTACGAGCGCAATGGATGGCTGATGTCGGCCAAGATACAGACTAAATGGCTTCATTATAGTGTAAACAAGCTACATGACTATATAAATATCTTCCCGAGAGTGTATGTACGCAAGAAAACTTCGGCAAAAAGTGAGTTTTCAGCCTCCCTTTCGTATCAACTCAGTTCGCCTCAGGCTTATATGAATATAGACGTGCCCGTGATATCTGATTACCGCAATCTTTTCATAGCCAACGGTATTGACAAGTATTCGCAGAATATTGCCGCGACCGCGAGCTATAAATACCGCAACCCTCTTACATCCTTCTTTGCCAACGCTTCGCTTACCTACAATTACAGCCGAAGTGCATTTATGTCAAACCAATTGTTTATTGATGATTTCATCATATCAACATATTCCGACATGCTTTCTGACCGCAATTCATGGTATGTGAGCGGAGGTGTGAGCAAAGGTCTCGGCCACAGCCGTATGGTTATAGGTTGCGATGTGAGTGCGTCAACAAGCTCGGCTTCATCAATGCGCGACAATATAGTGGAAGATTACAGTCAGCAGACTGTTACGGTTAAGCCCTATTTCAGGGGAAGTCTGTGCAAGTGGCTTTCTGTGAACTATGATGCCGACTATGGATTCTCGCAATTGAAAATAGGCAGCATTGACAATAGCACCCATTCATTCAATCAGAAATTTTACGCAACCATTATACCTCGCGACCGTTGGCAGTTTACTGTTGGCGCAGAGCATTTTCTTACCAAATTTCCTGAAGGAAATACCGAGAATCTTGTTCTGCTCGATGCCTCGGCTGCATGGCATGTAAGCAATAAGGTGCGACTGTCGCTTACGGCAAACAACCTGCTCAACAAGCGATACTACCAATATGTAACCTACGGTACTCTTTCACGGTCGGAACATTCATTCCGCATACGGCAGCGAAATATACTTGCCACTATTCAGTTCAGGTTTTGAACTGAAACAGAAATCCCGCACCGGCCGATGGGCAGATGCGGGATTTCTGTTTTATTGTATGCGTTAGTCCTCGTACACGTGGTCAGCTTTTTTAAGAGTCATAAGAATCTTGCCTTCGCTGTTGAGGAGTATAACCTTGTCGACACCGTCGTTGATGGCCGATGCACATTCTTCGAGGGCCACGAGCATGGCGGTCTGCTGGGTTTCGTAGGGGCAAGCCATGCGGGTTGTCATCATATTGCTGAAATCAACAGAGTTGGGACGGCGATGATCCAGATAAATGTCGCCGTTAACGATGTTGCAACCGGTATTGCCGTGGAGTTTAAGCTCGGTGATGTCGAAGAAGATGCTTGCAGGTGTGTCAAGCTTCTTGAGGCCTGAAATTGATTCAACGTCCCACTGGCCGTTGAGGTATTCGAGATTGCCGCGGCGCATACGCATTGCCGACTGACCTTCCTTATTGAGGAAGTCGATGAACGATTCAGATCCGATTTCGCTGAATTTGATACGAACGGGATTCTCTGAAATCAAGGCATTGATGGCATTCTCGTATTCCACATCGGGGCAGGCACGCAGTGTCGACAGCACGTTGTGGAATGATATCTGTTGCAGGCTGTCTACAGTGTATGAACCGTTGAGAGTGTTGCATCCGTTAGAGGCGTAGAACTGATGCTTTGAAGGCTCGAAAATAACGTAAGGCATATTTTCGTCGCGGTCAATGCTGATTTTACCTACCTGTATTATGGTCCATTCGCCACCGATACGGCTGTCGAAGTCAGATATGGTTTTTGCCTGAGCTGTCTTGTCGGGAGTCGTCTGGGCTTGATTTCCGGCGGGAGTTGTTTCCTGCTTTCCGGGCTGCGGAGTGGTTGTTTCCACACGTGTGGCCTCACCACCGCTTATGGTATTGTCTTTTTTCTTGTTTGAATTCAAAACAGAACAAGAACTTATGGTAGCCATGAGAGTGAGAGTCGTGATTAAGTTGATAATTTTCATACTGCGTTTGATAAATAGTTATGCTAATAAGACATTCAAACAGGGGTAAAGGTTTAATCAGGGCTTAGAGTTTAAAAACAAATCGGGTTGCTCGCAAAAGAGAGCAACCCGATTGTTGTAATCGTTAAGCGAGCTCGAGGCTTACTTGCGGATACCAAGCTCTTTCTGGGCGATGATATCGCGGTAGCGGTTGATGTCCTTCTTCTTGAGGTAGTCGAGAAGACGACGACGCTTACCTACGAGCATCTTAAGAGCGCGCTCTGTTGTATGATCCTTGTGATTTGACTTAAGGTGCTGAGTCAAATGAGCGATACGGACCGAGAATAATGCAATCTGTGCTTCAGGTGAGCCAGTGTCAGTCTTGCCCTTACCGTACTTCTCGAAGATCTGTACTTTTTCTTCAGAATTTAAGTGCATTCTTTAGATAAATTTAAGTAGTTAGTAATATATTTTGATTTCGGGTGCAAATTTACGAAAAAAAATTGATATGGCAATGAGCCACGTCTTTGTTTTTTCGTGCAGTTGCGTTGATTAGTTGAGGTTTGAACGATCCTTTGACGGATTGCGGTAGTAGAGTTTACCGTCGATGTATTCCTGAGTCGCGATGAGAGTTGGCTTGGGAAGTTTTTCGTAGTAACGTGAGATTTCGATCTGTTCTCTGTTCTCGCTTACTTCTTCAAGTGAATCGTTGAGCGATGCGAATTCCTGAAGCTTTTTTTCAAGGTCGTGGCGCATTTCGGCTGCAATCTGATTTGCGCGCTTGCCCATGATACATACGGTTTCGTAAATATTGCCTGTGGGTTCTGCGAGTTCAACAAGGTCGCGTGTTACGGTGTTGAGTGGTGCGTTGGATTTCTTGTAGTCCATAGCTTTATGTTGTATCAATTATAATCTTTTTATTCCTGAATGTACTTTCGGGCGATATTGTAAATGTTTTCGGCCTCGGATTTGTATGGCGAATCCGGGTAGTTGTTGATGAACGAGTAGTATTCATCGGCCACTTCGCGGAAACGGTCCTGCTTGCGTTCGTCTATACTGAGGTCGGCCTCCTGGAATTTTGCTTTCAGAATCAGCATTTCGAGGTCCTCTTTGTATTTTGAGTAGGGATAGTCGCGCACGGCGTTCTGTGCTACAATCACGCAGCTTTCGTAGTTGTTGCCCATGTATGTGCCCAGGTTGTAGTAGAGCTGAGCGTTCTGCAACTGCTTGAGCGTGAGCTTGTCCTGCAACTCAAATATTGCGTTCTGAGCCTGCGCTACCTTGTCGCTCTTGGGGAAATAATCGAGGAATGCCTGCAACTCTTCTATACCCTTGATGGTGGGTGTCTGGTCAAGCTGTGGGTCGGGTGAGTCGAGGTAATATCCGTAGCCGCAGTAGAATCGGGCGGGTTCTACGAATTTGCCTTTGGGATAGCGCTGGTAGTATGTCTTGAAATATGCGCCGGAGCTTATGTAATCCTTGTTCTCATAATTGCTCATGGCAAGGAGATACATGGATTCTTCGGCCTTGTCTGTGCCTTTGAATACGGTTGAGCAGTCTTTAAACAGAGTTGCCGCCTGCACATACTGCTTGCGGTCAAAGGCTTGTTTGGCGTATTCAAATTTATAGTTGTAGTCATTGCTCTTGAGCGCTTTCTGGTATTCGCCGCAGGAGCAAAGGAGAAAAGAGAGTATAGAGAGTATGATGAATTTGCGCATATTTGTCATTTAACGTGCAAAGTTACGAAAAAAAGAGTGAATCGGGGAGGGTGTGTTGAAAAATTTACATATTTTAACATCTATATAGCGCCTTATCATGTCAGCCGCCATAGCCACTGAGTATATGGCGGCCATGAGCGCTATTGCATACAGACTGAAGGTTGCTATGGATAGTCCTCGCCAAGCCTCGATGACAGCCGGCTTCATTACTTCGCCGAAAATCCGGGGCTGCTTGTGTATGAGGTATACCGCAAAGGCCGACTGCGCCACATAGTTTATGGTTCTTGATTCTATACGTATGAATCTGAATGAGAGGAACAGCGAGATTGATTCGGCTATTACAAGCGGCGAGTTGTATGCATAGGCTTTAGGCAGGTCGTATATGGCCGAGATCATTACGGATGCGGCCAAGAGCAGATATGCTGTTCCAAACATCAGAGCCGGGCGCTGTAACCTGAGTGCATCAAAGTCGCATACGCTGAGGAAGCGTCCTGTGAGGTACATCATTATGAGTTGTACCAAGGTATAGCCTGTGGGGTTGAAACTTCCGCCCCACAGCCATCCGCCCCATACATTGAATATGATGAATGTAAGCAATATGTAGCCCGACTGTCGCTTGCCGAGGGTGTCGGTTGCCATGTTGAGGAACGGACTCAGCAGCATCAGCCCGAAATAGGCCGGTACATACCACAGGTCGGTGTGGGTGAGCACCATGAAGCTTTCGAGCAAACCGTCGATGCTGCCCGCTGACGGCTTTACAACCAATAGCAGAGCATAAAGCCCCACGGCATAAAACATGCACTGGAACAGGTATGAGAACACGCTCTTGATTCTGAGCCTGATTCCGAAATATCCGGAAATAAGTGTGAAGCAGTTCACTCCCACTATGGTGAGCGATTCCACTGCGAGCTGCCATGCCGAGCGGCTGTCGAGAGCCCACAGATTGCCTCTTAGGTCAGGAAGCCCCAGCGACGCGCCATCTATGTGCACTGCCAGTACCATAAGCATGCTTATGATACGCAGCAATTCAAAGTTTGACTGTCGCCGGGGTTTCATGTCATTCCATTAAGCCGGTTTATGCCTGGTGGGCAGGACGCAGAAGGTCGTTGACGGTCTTCACGGGGTTGAAGGTTGACGACGGAACTTCCACAAAGATTGTATTCCAGTCGCTCATGGCACCGTTCCACAGGCCGGGCAGTTCGAGCGCACGCAGGTCTTTGCCGCCGAGCGATTTAGAGGAGATGAAGCCGGTGTTGTGGTCAATGTACCGGGTGAGGTCAAAACGGTTGCCGTTGCAATCTTTGATGTAGCATACGAGGTCAACAGGATTGAAGTGGGTGGCCGAGTTCATCATGGCCATGTATGCGTCGTTGGCAGTGTCTATCTGGGTTGATTCGAGAATCTGTGGCGAAACAGAGCCGTCGGCGTTTGCAGCTATGAAGGGGCCGCCGCCGGGTTCACCGTCGTTGCGTACCATGCCGCATACCCTTACCGGGCGGTTGAATTTCTTTTCGAGATAGTCGGCGAGTTCTGATTCGCTGAGTGAGTCGAAGAGCGGTGATTCGGTACACAGGGTGGTGCGCATGAATTCAACCATTTGCTTGAGGTCGTCGGCGCTGTAGCAGCCCTGATGCAGCATGTTCAGATAATGGGCAATCTTGTCGTGTGCGAGGATAAGAGTGCCGGCAAGCACTTGCTTGTAGCGCACGGTTGACTGGCGGAGCGAGTCGGGAACTACATTGTCGATGTTCTTGATGAATACCACGGCCGAGTCCATGTCGCCGAGATTGGCGATGAGAGCGCCGTGACCCCCGGGGCGGAAAACGAGCTTGCCGTCATCGGTACGGAAGGGCTGGTTGTCGAGTGTGGCCGCAAGGGTGTCGGTAGACGGTTTTTGTTCTGACAGCGAAATGTCGTACTTCACGCCATAGCGGTCTTCCATACCTTTTTGTACTTCTTTGATTTTGTCCTCAAAGAGCTTGCGGTGGTCGGCCGAAACGGTGAAATGCAGATTCACCTTACCGTTTGTAGCGGCCGTCTGAGCGCCCTCGGCCAGATGTTCTTCGAGAGGAGTGCGTGTGTCGCCGTTTTCATATTTATGGAAAGTGAGCATTGCCTTGGGGAGAGCGCCGTAGTTCATACCTTCGTTACCGATGATCGCGCTGATGATTTCTTTCTGGCGTCCGGCAGCGAGCAGGGCATCGGTCGGCATGCCGTAGAGCTTTACTGTGGTGGCGTTGAGCTCGTTGATGAACGGCAGATTCTCAAGATTGGCGAGCAGTGCAGCTACGGGGCTGCCTTCCTTGGCTGTGTCTTCGTCGCCGTTGACAAATGAGAACAGAGCCTTGAACATGCGGGACGCCGCACCCGAGGCCGGTACGAATTTGGCTACCTCGCCGCCATCGGCAAGGTATTGCTGCCAGCGGGCTATTGCCTTGTCTTCGCTGTCGGCATCGAGTTTGCAGATGCCTTTTCCTACTGTTGCGCTGCCGGCGAGTTTTAAAAACGGGAATCCGCTGGCAAAACGGGCCATTTGCGATTCGGCTGTGTTGCGGCTGATGCCGTGAGCTGTGAGTTGCTCTAAGTCTTGATTGTTGAACATCGTATCAGGTTTTGAGAGTTAGTTTGGATATATTCAGTTGAGTTATTACCTGGATATTCTCTTTATGAGGTTGTATGCCGGAAGAATACCGAGCTGTCCGGCTCGCGAGAGGTCGGCAATGCCGAGGCGTTCGTTGCCCAGTCGCAGATATACGTATCCGCGATTGTAGAAAGCCTCGCCCATTTCAGGCTTCAGTTCTATGGTGCGGTTCAGGGCGGCCAGAGCCGAGGTGTAGTCTTCGGTAGAGATGTATGTTACGGCTTTGTTATACCAGGCTTCGGCCATAGAGGGCGATAGTTCCAGGGCCTTGTCGAGGTCGGCAAGGATGTCATCGGTAGCCTTTCGGCTGAGTGTGGCGGCAGTCATCGAATCCAACTTGTCTTTTGCCGCTCCGTCCCGGGTTGCGGGTTTCTTCTTCTCCAGTTGCCAGTTGTGATATCCGGCCTGTGCTCTCATCAGGTATGCCACGGCAATGTCGGGTGTAAGGGCTATGGCTCGGTCGATATCACGCAAGGCCGAGGAGTAGTCATGCACGGTCATGAAGTCCATGGCACGGCCTATGTAGTCGATGGCGCGCGGAGCGTGCGAGGCAATGTATGAATTGTAATATTCGATTGATTGCAGATGCTTGGCGGTACTTGATTCGTCGAGGGTGGGTATCTCGGGTGTGACACGTATGGTGAATCTCAGCACTCGGGTGGCGTTGAGGTCGTCGACTTCCTTAATATAATATGTGTTCGGACGAAGTTCCGACGACGAAGCGTAGTATGCCAGCTCAATCCACGGTTCGGGTTCTATGTTGAGCTTGCGGTCCTGTATCTTGCCGCGAATGGCCGAGTTGTTGTATTCTTCATGTATCTCGGCATTGTCGTTCACAGTGAGCAATGTGGCGAATCGGCGTGCGGCTTCCTCGCTGGCCTCGGGAGTCTGGCCGAGTTGCGGATTCTTGTTGGTATTGTTGTTGTCGTTGCGCGAGGCAGCATCGTTGGTCGGCGTAATCATACCGGGATTGAAGTCGTCCTTTAAGCTCTGAGCTTTCTTTGACAGAGCAATACCCTTGTTGTAGTCGCGTTCGGCGCTCGCCATGTTGCCCAGGGCATAGTAAAATTGACTGCGCATGAAGTAGGGGTCGGGCAGCTCGGGAACCGCTTCAGATACTCTGGTGATATCCTCGATAGCCTCTTTGTTGCGTCCTTTCAGGCTGTTGACAATGGCTCGGTTATAATAAGCGCGGGTGTTGTCGGGGTTGAGAGTGATGATGCGGTCGAGGTCTACGAGAGCCTTGTCGTTGGCTGCTGTCTCCATCTCAAGCAGCGAGCGGTTGAAGATGGCGGTTTCGTTGATGGGGTCGAGTTCTATGGCATAGTCATAGTCGGCCATAGCGCCGAAGAAGTCATCAAGGCGGTAGCGCAGATAAGCGCGGTTGACGTAAAGGCCGGCCATGTGGGGTTGCAGGCGAATGGCTTCGTCCATATCCGATACGGCGCGTTCAAGGCTGTCGCCGCGGTTTATGGCTATGTCGGCGCGCATGATGTAGGCGTTTATGGCATTTTTGTTGATGCTAAGGGCCTTGTCGATGTCGGCAATGGCATTGACGGTGTCAGACTGCTCCAGACGCAGACGTGCGCGGCCAAGGTATCCCGAGTCAAAGCCGGGATAGAATTTGAGCAGTTCGTTGAATGTAGAGTCTGCTTCGTGCAGATTGTTCACATCCTGCTGCGCCAGGGCCATGTTGAACATGAGCTGCCTGTTGCGCGGCAAAAGCTTAAGGGCGTGCTTGTAGTCCTCGATAGCTCCTTCGTTGCGGCCGAGGTTCTGACGTGCCACGCCGCGCACTTCCCACGCATCGGTGAGGTAGGGGTTAAGCTCAATGGCTTTGGCGGCGTCTTGTTCGGCGCCGGTATAATCTTCAAGGTTAAGTTTTGCTATTGCACGGAAGAAGTAAGGCTGTGCCAGATATGGCTTGGCTTGGATTACTCTGTTGAAATATTGTATCGACACCATGTAGTCTTCAAAATACAGGGCATTTTGGCCTACACGGAGCACCTGGTCGGTGTTGATCTGAGCATTGCTGCCTACCGACGCTACTAAAATCATTAAAATGAACAAAAATCTCTTCATCGGTGCAAACTTACTCAAAAAAATGCACTTGTCAATCAATGACAGTCACAAAATATAGTAAAAACTATAAAAAAGTGGAAAAATTATTTGAAACGTAGTACAGCAGAGCGTACTTCCAAAATAGAGTGTATATAAACTCCAAACCCGCCCATGAAAAACAAGGGCGGGTCGGTATGATAGTAATGTTTTGTGGAGCTTATTTAAGTGCGTCCTTAACGGCGTCGTTAGGAACCATTTCTTCTTTGAAAATGTAAGCACCGGTTTTGGGCGACTTCACCATTTTGATTACCTTAGAGTAGGTACGGCCTTCGCCCTTCTGAAGTGATGCAACGGTTTTCTTTGCCATATCTCAGAGGTATTATTTAATTTCTTTGTGAACAGTTACACGCTTGAGGATGGGATTGTATTTCTTGAGCTCAAGACGTTCGGTTGTATTCTTGCGGTTTTTGGTAGTGATATAACGTGAGGTACCGGGCATACCGCTGGCCTTGTGTTCGGTGCATTCGAGAATCACCTGAACGCGATTACCTTTAGCTTTCTTTGCCATAGTTGGTTAGAATCCTAAAATTTTAATGTCTTTTTCTGTGAGGTATCCTTTTTCGGCTGCCTGGATCATAGCGGCGTTAAGGCCGATTTTGTTGATGGTACGAAGACCGGCGGCAGAAATAGTAAGAGAAATCCAGATGCCTTCCTCAACCCAGAAGAACTTCTTGTTGAAGAGATTGACATTGAATTTGCGCTTGGTGCGACGCTTTGAGTGTGATACATTGTTGCCCACAATCGCTTTTTTGCCGGTAATTTGACAAATCTTTGACATGGCTTTGTACGGTTTATCTTTTGTTTTCTTCTTTGTTAAAAAAAAAGTGTCGGCGGCGTCCATCGCAGGTCTCATATCGTCGTTGGAGTGCATCTTTCTCCACAACTTTCAAGGATGAGCCACAAAACGTCCGCAAAATTACAAAAATTCCTCCACCCGCACAAATATTTCAAAAAATAATTTCAAATTTTTTATTAACATAGTTTTATCCATGTTGCTTTTTTAATTAAAAGTGATTAACTTTGCCAAAGAGTCCCGCCGTTATGCGCCCCCGGGTGCAACCATGCTTGCCGCGTTTGTCGGCAGATTGGTTTGATAACTGTTTTTGAACGTCGGGAACTCTTATTTCGGATTGAACTCTAACAATCTTATATACATGGAAAAACGCCTGATAGAATGCGTGCCCAACTTCAGCGAGGGACGCGACCGCGCCATTATTGACGCTATTACTGATTCGATTATCGCAGCCGGTAATGTCAAACTGCTTGATGTGGACCCCGGTGAAGCCACCAACCGTACCGTTGTTACCTTTGTAGGTGAACCCGAGGAAGTGGTGAACGCAGCCTTTGCCGGAATAAAGAAAGCCGCAGAGCTTATTGATATGCGCCAGCACCACGGCGCACACCCGCGTATGGGCGCTACCGACGTGTGTCCGCTTATCCCTGTAAGCGGCATCAGCCTTGAGGAATGTGCAGAGCTGGCCCGCGGTCTGGCCAAGAAAGTGGCCGACGAGCTGGGTATACCCACTTATTGCTACGAAGCCGCCGCATTCGTGCCCGAACGCAAGAATCTTGCGGTATGCCGTGCCGGCGAGTATGAGGCTCTGCCCGAGAAGATGAATCAGCCCGGTAAAGGTCCCGACTTCGGCGACCGTCCGTTTGACGAGGCCGCTGCACGTACAGGCGCAACCACTATCGGCGCCCGTGACTTCCTTATTGCGGTGAATTTCAACCTCAATTCCACCTCTACCCGCCGCGCCAATGCCATAGCATTCGACGTGCGCGAGAAGGGCCGTCCGATGCGCGAAGGCGGCAAGCTGACCGGCAAACCCCTAAAGGATAAGGACGGAAACCCCATCATGCAGCCCGGTACGCTCAAAGGCACCAAGGCTATAGGTTGGTATATTGATGAATACGGCATTGCACAGGTGTCGATGAACATCACCGATATGAACCTCGCTCCGCTGCATGTGGCATTTGACGAAGTGACCCGTGCCGCCGCCGCCCGCGGCATTCGTGTCACCGGTACCGAGATTGTAGGTCTGGTGCCCAAGCGTGCGCTGATCGAGGCCGGCAAGTACTTCCTGCACAAGCAGCAGCGTTCTACCGGCCTGCCCGAGCATGAAATCATGCGTATTGCGGTGAAGTCGATGGGCCTCGACGAACTTAAGCCTTTCAATCCCGAAGAAAAGGTGATAGAATACATGCTTGCAGCTGAAGAGAAAGGCGATAAGAAGCTCGTTGACCTCACTTGCAAGGACTTTGCCGATGAAACTGCATCTGAGTCGCCTGCGCCCGGCGGTGGCTCTATTTCGGCATATATGGGCGCGCTTGCAGCAGCTCTCGGCACCATGGTGGCCAATCTCTCGTCTCACAAACCCGGCTGGGACGACCGCTGGAAAGAATTTTCAGACTATGCCGAGCAGGGCCGTCGCTCGCTCGACACCCTTATAGCTCTTGTTGACGAAGACACAGCCGCATTCAACCGCATAATGGCAGCCATAGGCATGCCCAAGTCAACCGAAGAGGAAAAAGCCGCCCGCGCCAATGCGCTCGAAGCCGCCACACTCTACGCCACAGAAGTGCCTCTGCACACCATGGAAGCCGCCTTTGACGTATATCCGCTGCTCGAAGCCATGGCTACCAAGGGTAATCCCAATTCGGTGAGCGATGCCGGTGTGGGCGCTCTGGCTGCCGATGCCGCCGTTCACGGTGCATATCTCAACGTGCGCATCAATGCCGCCGGTCTCAAAGACCGCGACGCCGCCCTGCGCCTGACTTCCAAAGCCAAGGAGATTGCCGAGCTGTCTACTGCCCGCAAAGACTCCATAATCAATATAGTAAACAATATCATTGACAAATAAGCATGACCATCGAAGAGTTTAAAAAAGACATTGCAGCCGGCATTCCTGATCCGCTGCCTGCCCCCCGCGAATATGACCATAGTGTCAACCACGCGCCGCGGCGCAAGGATATTTTGACACCTGCCGAAAAGGAGCTGGCTCTGCGCAACGCCTTGCGTTACTTCCCCGCACACCTGCATGCCGAACTGGCTCCGGAGTTTGCCCGCGAACTCGCCGAGTATGGTCGTATATATATGTATCGTCTGCGTCCGCACTATGCTATGCACGCGCGTTCTATCGACGATTATCCCGCAAAGTCGCGTCAGGCTGCTGCCATCATGATGATGATACAGAACAACCTCGACCCGGCTGTGGCCCAGCACCCACACGAACTCATTACCTATGGTGGCAACGGCGCCGTATTTCAGAACTGGGCGCAATATCGTCTTGTTATGAAGTACCTCAGCGAGATGACCGACAACCAGACTCTGGTGATGTACTCAGGCCATCCGCTCGGACTGTTCCCGTCGCATCCCGACGCCCCGCGCGTGGTGGTTACCAACGGTATGGTTATTCCAAACTATTCCAAGCCCGACGACTGGGAACGGTTCAACGCTCTCGGTGTATCGCAATACGGCCAGATGACTGCCGGCTCATATATGTATATAGGTCCGCAGGGTATAGTGCATGGCACAACCATAACCGTGCTTAACGCCGCCCGCTCGCTTGCCGGCGGTGGCGACATAGGCGGTATGCTGTTCGTTTCGGCCGGTTTGGGTGGCATGTCGGGCGCACAGCCCAAGGCTGCAAAGATTTCGGGCGTGGTGAGCATCACTGCCGAAATCAATCCCTCGGCTGTTGAAAAACGACATGCTCAGGGCTGGGTTGATGAAGTATATACCGACCTCGACGCTCTGATTGACCGTGCTGTTGAAGCTCAGAAAGCCCGTGAGGCCGTATCGTTTGCATATCTCGGAAATGTGGTTGACCTGTGGGAACGCCTTGCCGAGCGCGGGGTGAAAGTTGACCTCGGTTCCGACCAGACCTCGCTCCACAACCCGTGGGCCGGCGGATATTACCCCGCAGGCCTCAGCTACGAGGAATCGCTGACAATGATGGCCGAGAAGCCCGAAGAATTCAAGGAAGCCGTGCGCGAGTCGCTGCGTCGTCAGGTGGCTGCCATCAACACCCTCGCCGAGCGCGGAATGTACTTCTTTGACTACGGCAATGCCTTCCTGCTTGAATCATCGCGAGCCGGTGCCGATATTATGGCTGCCGACGGCAAGACGTTCCGTTATCCGTCGTACGTTCAGGCCATCATGGGTCCGCGCTTCTTCGACTACGGTTTCGGCCCCTTCCGCTGGGTATGCACCTCTTGCAAGCCCGAGGACCTGGCCGAGAGCGACCGCATAGCCGGCGATGTACTCGAAGAGATGCTCAAGACAGCTCCCGACGACATACACGGTCAGCTCGCCGACAATCTGCACTGGATTCGCGAGGCCGGCCCCAACAAGCTGGTGGTAGGCTCGCAGGCCCGTATCCTCTATGCCGATGCCGAGGGCCGCGCCAAGATAGCGCTTGCCTTCAACAAGGCCATACGCGACGGCTTGATTTCGGCTCCCATAGTCCTTGGACGCGACCACCACGATGTGTCGGGTACCGATTCGCCTTATCGTGAGACAAGCAACATCACTGACGGCTCGCAGTTCTGCGCCGATATGGCCGTGCACAATGTAATAGGCGATGCTTTCCGCGGCGCCACCTGGGTATCGCTGCACAACGGCGGCGGTGTAGGCTGGGGCGAAGTGGTAAACGGCGGCTTCGGTATGGTAATCGACGGTTCTGAAGAATGTGACCGCCGCATACGCGAAATGCTGCTGTGGGATGTGAACAACGGTATAGCCCGACGTTCGTGGGGCAGAAATCCGGGTGCCATAGACGCCATTAAGCGCGAGATGGCCCGCACTCCCGGCCTTCAGGTGACTCTTCCCAATCTTGCCGACGACTCTTTAATTCATAATTCAATTCAGCAAATATTATAATGAAAGTCCATCATATATCCCCCGAATGGCTGACTATCAGCCGGCTCAACGAAATCATAAGCGAAGGCTACAAACTCGAACTCAGCGACAGGTCGAAATCGCTCATCACCGCATGCCGCGAATATCTCGACAATAAAATGGCTACTGCCACCGAGCCTATCTACGGCATAACCACCGGTTTTGGCTCGCTGTGCAATATCAGCATCGACCGTGAGCAGTTGTCAGATCTGCAAAAGAATCTGGTGATGTCGCACGCATGCAATATAGGCGAACGTGTGCCTGCCGAGATTGTGAAGTTGATGCTCTTGCTCAAGATTCAGTCGCTCAGTTATGGCAATTCGGGGGTACAGCTCATCACAGTCCAGAGACTGGTGGACTTCTACAACAACGATATCCTGCCGCGTGTATGCCAGCAGGGTTCGCTCGGAGCATCGGGCGATCTTGCCCCCCTGGCATGCCTGTCGCTGCCGCTCATCGGCCTTGGCGAAGTTGAATATAAGGGACAGCTTCGAGAGTCGGCCGAGGTGCTTGCCGAAATGGGTTGGGAACCTATATCATTGCAGTCCAAGGAAGGCCTTGCCCTGCTCAACGGTACCCAATTCATGAGCGCGCACGCAGTATGGAGCCTTATCCGTGCTGAACGCCTCAGCATGCTTGCCGATAAAATCGGAGCGCTTTCGCTCGATGCCTACGACGGCCGCATAGAACCCTTCTGCGCTCCCGTCAACGAGGTACGCCACCAGCAAGGCCAGATTGACACCGCAAAGGCTGTGAGCGAATGGCTCGCAGGCAGCGAACTGATAAAACGCCCCAAAAAACACGTTCAGGACCCGTACTCATTCCGTTGCATGCCTCAGGTGCATGGCGCTGCCAAGGATACCCTGAACTATGTGCGCGGTATCATCGAGAACGAAATCAATTCGCCTACCGACAATCCCACCGTATTTCCCGACCTCGACATGATAGTGTCGGCCGGAAACTTCCACGGCGAGCCTATAGCCCTGCCCATGGACTTCCTGGCCGTGGCTCTCACCGAGCTTTCGAGCATATCAGAGCGACGCATATTCAAACTTATTTCCGGCACACGCGAGTTGCCCTCGTTCCTGGTGGCAAAGCCCGGTCTGAACAGCGGCTTCATGATTCCGCAGTACACCGCCGCATCTATAGTCAACCAATCCAAGGGCTATTGCTGGCCCAACAGCTGCGACACCATTCCCTCGTCGCAGGGCCAGGAAGACCACGTGTCGATGGGTGCCAACTCGGCTACAAAACTTACCCGTGTGGTAAACAATACCGAGCGAGTGCTGGCCATAGAGCTGTTCAATGCCGCCCAGGCACTCGAATTCCGCCGTCCGGCCACAACATCGCCCGCCCTCGAAGAATGGGTGGCCGAATACCGCAAGCATGTACCGTTTATAGAGAACGATATAGTGATGTATCCGCTCATTGAAGCATCGGTGGAATTTATACGCTCAAATCCTTGAAATGAAACTTCTCGTTAAGAATATTTCATCGCTCATGGGCATTCACCCTGCAGGCACTGCCCGCCTGCAGGGTGAGGCCATGAACGCCGTGCCATGTCTCGAAAACGCATGGCTCCTTGTGGAAGATGAGCGCATAAAGGACTTTGGCTCTATGGATAACTGCCATGCCGAAGCCGATGAGGTTATCGACGCCGGGGGTGGGGTGGTGATACCCGCATTTTGCGACTCGCACACCCACCTGATATGGGCGGGTGACCGCTCGGGCGAGTTTATCGACAAGATAAAAGGCCTGTCGTATGAGGAAATTGCTGCCAACGGAGGTGGAATACTGAATTCTTCAGACCGCCTGAACGCCGCTACCGAAGACGAACTGTATACAGCCGCCCTGCGCCGCCTCAGACAGGTGATGGCAATGGGTACCGGCGCTATTGAAATCAAAACCGGTTATGGACTTACCCTTGAGGGTGAGCTGAAAATGATGCGGGTTATCAAACGCCTCAAGCGCGATGTGCCGCAGGTGGAAATCCGTGCCACCTTTCTCGGAGCGCATGCCGTAGGACGCGAGTTCGCAGGTCGTCAGGGCGAGTATGTAGACCACGTTATAAGCGATATGCTGCCGGCTGTGAAGGATGATGCCGACTTTGTGGATGTATTCTGCGACAAGGGCTTTTTCACGGTAGAGGAAACCGACCGCATTATCAAGGCCGGGGAGAAGTATGGCATTCGTGCCAAGATTCATGCAAATGAACTCGATTTTTCGGGTGGCGTACAGATAGGTGTTGCCGACAATGCCCTTTCGGTAGACCACCTCGAACGCATAGGACGGGAAGAGATTGCATTGCTGAGCCAATCAGACACAATAGCAACCATGCTGCCCGGAGCGTCGTTCTTCCTCGGTATGCCATACGCTCCTGCCAAGGAGGCAATTAAGGGCGGCTGTGCTGTGGCTTTGGCGTCAGATTACAATCCCGGTTCATCGCCATCCGGCTCCATGCCCTTTGTGATGTCGCTGGCATGTATAAAGATGAAACTGCTGCCTGAGCAGGCTCTCAATGCCGTAACGATAAACGGAGCCGCCGCCATGGGGCTATCGGATGATTTCGGCTCGATAACCCCCGGTAAATACGCTTCGTTCGTGATTTTCAAACCCTACGCTCCTTCGTTGCCTTACATAATCCACGCATACACAGAACCAACCATAAGCAAAGTGATTCTGAAGGGAGTGGAGGTAAGTTAACATTTATTATCAGACACACTCTTAAACCTTGGTCCGGTTTAATTATCTAATAGAGTAGATATTGAAAAATAGTCTACTCAATTAAAACCTTTTATTAGATAATTAAACCGGAACAATTATGAAGAGATTTTTTAAGTCTGTAAGCATAGTGCTGTTGTGTATGGCTATGTTTGCCCCCGGTGCTGAGGGTAGAGGTCGCAATAATGGAAACGAGCGCACAACTACTCAGAAAACTCAGAATCATTCTTCTCGTCCCGGTAATATGGGACGTCCTACTCATGGTTCAACCCGTCCGGGTAATAACGGTGGCAACGTGAACAACCGTCCCTCGGGCAATAATCGTCCCGGTAACGGCGTACGCCCCGGCAATAACGGTGGCAACGTGAACAACCGTCCCTCGGGCAATAATCGTCCCGACCACGG
>CAJUKX010000010.1:21350-82034 GCA_910586975.1 uncultured Muribaculaceae bacterium
ATAACGGTGGCAACGTGAACAACCGTCCCTCGGGCAATAATCGTCCCGACCACGGCGTACGCCCCGGGCATAACGGCGGCAACGTGAACAACCGCCCCTCGGGCAATAATCGTCCCGACCACGGGGTACGTCCCGGGCAAAACAATTTTGGTCCGGGTCATGCCCATCGCCCCGATAACCGACCCGGCTATCGTCCAGGTGCTCATCGTCCCTCGCATGTAGGTCATCGTCCCACACATATTCCGCATTTTGCCGGTTGGCATCGTCCTGCACCTCCCCGTCATTGGCGTCCCGCACCCAACTGGCGTCCGTTCCGCAGTATTCTCGGAATAACTCTCGGAACAGGGTTTAACATCTCTCTCAATTTCTTGAATAATAACGGATATAACGTTAATTATTACGGAGACAATACCATTTACCTGAGAGATGTGTCAATGCTCAATATGCTATGGCCTGACGCCGTGTTGTATTATAATAATGGTGGCGGCCTGTGCGGTTCGCGCTTCGTATACTCATCAGGCTACTACGATATGAATCGCTATAATATGGCATACGCGTCATTGTCAAATACTTACGGTATGCCGGCCAGCATACAGAACACATCGTCGGGAGTGGAAGTCACCTGGTGGGGCGTCAACAATCAGTTTGTGCGTCTTTCGTATGAGAGCAACTACGCCCAGAATGGTTCACTGAACTATTATACCACCTTGAGTTTTGGGGTTTAAATGTTTGGTTATTAGATAGATATTAAACGTAGAAAAGTCCACGTAAGCCATAGACGGCCTGCGTGGACTTTTCTGTATATAAGCTTTTTATGAGTACAGGAAGCGTTTGATGGATCGTTTGGGCGTTTTTGCAAATTCTTCCACAACAGTTTCTATGACTGAAACCTGTTCGTATGGTGCTACGAGTTTATTAAGCTCCTTGCGGTTCTGTTCCATGGCAGCCTGCACATCGAGCGAGTTCATTTTGCGTTCTTTTACCTCATCGCTGTCGGGATAAACGAGAGCAACAAGGTGTCCGCCTCGGTCAATTACCAGGCTCTCTGCCACGAAGGGCATATTGTTGAGCTTGGCTTCAATTTCCTCGGGATAGATATTCTGGCCGTTTGCCGACAGAATCATGGTCTTGTATCGTCCGCGGATAAAAATAGTTTTTCCGTCAGATCCGCCCAGATAGCCCATATCGCCGGTGTGCAGCCAGCCGTCTTCTTCCAGGGCGCTTTCGGTGGCGTCGGGGTTCTTGTAATAGCCTGTCATGAGGTTTTGGCCATATACCATAATCTCGCCCTGATCGCCCTCGCCGTTTTCCTTGAGAATCTTGCCCTCCATTATGCCGTTGAGCAAGTGTCCTGCGCTGCCGGGTATGAAGTGGCGCCATGGTGTGTAGCTTATCAACGGACCACATTCGGTCATTCCGTACCCCACGGTAAAGGGGAATTTGATGGTATGCAGGAATTCTTCAACTTCAGGGTTAAGGGGCGCACCACCTATGATAACTTCTTCAAACTGTCCGCCGAAAGCTTCTACCAATTTTGCCCTTATACGGCCATATATGGCTCGGTCGAGCATGGGTACGGCAAGAATCCAGCGCATCTGTTTCTTGGTAATCATGGGCACAATCATCTTGCGGTAGATTTTTTCAAGTATAAGAGGCACGCATACCACCAGGTTTGGTTTTACCTTGGCCATGGCCTTGGTGAGCACCGAGGGGGTAGGGGTCTTGCCGAGTACTGTGATGTGTGAGCCAACAGCCAGTGGCACGAGCATGTCGAACGCACAGCCGTAGGCGTGGGCCAGCGGCAGGAACGACAGTGCACGCGACCCTGAGTAGTGCAGGCGGCTTTCGATGCCGAATCCAACGTTGCCGGCAAGGTTGTCGTATGTGAGCATTACACCCTTGGAGAATCCGGTGGTGCCCGAGGTGTAGTTTATTATGGCCAGATCGTCGTTGTTGCGCGAGTTGTATATGATATCCTCGCGGCTGAAGCCCATGGGATATATACGGTTAAACTTACGGGTAAGGTTTTTGACGAAACTTGTGAGGTGGCGTGTACGTTCGGCCAAAATTTTGCGAGTATCAAGCGACACCACGGCCTCGATCTGCGGCAGCTCGTCGAGCGACAGATGCTCCCAGATGGAGTTTGCCACAAACAGCACCCTCGCCTCGCTGTGGCGGATGATGTTGGCGGCGTCGGCCGGATTGAAGTCGTTGAGAATGGGTACTATGGTGGTGCCGTAGGTGATTGAAGCCATGAACACGCATATCCATGTAGGTGTGTTTTTTCCAAGCAGCGCTATCTTGTCGCCTGTATGCAGGCCTGCGGCATCGAAAAACAGATGCAGACGGGCTATGCGGCGAGCAAGCTCGCCGTATGTCATGGTCTTGTCGGTGGTAAAATCAGATATGGCCGGAAGCGGGAAGTGGTCGATGAACGCTTCCTGATAAATATTCAGAAGGTCAGAGCCTCGTGTTGAGCAATGTGGTTTTTTCATATTCGATTAACATACATATTTGATTAACATACAGATGTTAATCTTTGTTTAGACCGAAGAGCTTGTTATTAAGCTCTAAAACAGAAGCCGCTTCATCGCCATGACACAACAATGCGATGAAGCGGCTTCAGGATATGCCATTAATATAATTATTTGCTGTCGGTGTCAGGATTGTATTCAGCCAATTCGGGTACACGCTCTGTGAGTGATTTGTGTATTCGCTCGAAAATACCGTTAATGTCGCCGCTTCCGTCAATTGAGTGGTACTTGCCTTCTCCCTGATAATATTCGCGCAGGGGCGATGTCTGGGTGTGGTAAACTTCAAGGCGGTTTTTGATGGTGTCTATATTGTCGTCGGCACGACCTGTTTCCTTACCGCGGTTGAGCATACGGCGCACGAGTTCGTCGTCATCCACTTCAAGGCCTATAACGGCGTGGATTTTGGTGTTGCGCGACTCCAGCATTTTTTTGAGAGCCTTGGCTTGCTCTATGGTGCGTGGAAATCCATCAAAGATCACACCTTTCTTCACCAGTTCTGGTTCTGAATCGAGCACATGTTCAAGCACACGTACCATGAGGTCGTCGGGTATGAGCTGACCCTTTGAAATGTAGGTGTCGGCAATTTTGCCGAGCTCTGTTTTCTCGGCTATATGTTTGCGAAGGACTTCGCCGGTAGAGATGTGATGAAGGCCGTATTTCGAGATAAGTCGTTCGCTTTGGGTGCCCTTGCCGCTGCCGGGGGCGCCAAAGATAACAAGGTTGAGCATGATTAGTCTTCCTTTAAGATGTAAATATCATTAAGGTTGCGGGCCATGCCGTTGAGGTCAAGGCCAAATCCTATAATAAACTTTTTGGGGATGCTGAAGCCTACATAGTCGGGGTGTACGTCTTTTTCTTCAAGAGCTTCGGGCTTGAAAAGCAGAGTGGCAACCTTGATCTCAGCAGGATTCTTTTCTTTGAGATTTTCAATCAGTCGTGCTATGGTATGGCCTGTGTCAACGATATCTTCCACAACAATCACTGTACGACCCTCGATATCCTCGGTAAGGCCGAGCATTTCTTTTACCACACCGGTTGAACCTGTGCCTTCGTAGCTTTTAAGGCGGATAAACGCTATTTCTGCCGGAAGATTTTCGCATGCGCGGAACAAGTCGGAGGCAAAAGGAAAAGCCCCGTTCAGTACACATACGAACAAGGGCGTTTTTCCGGCGCAATCGCGCGTTATATCTTTGCCCAGCTCTTTGATGCGGGCATCTATGGTATCTCGAGTTATATATGGCTCAAAAGTGAGCCCTTCATAGCTAACTTGTTTCATTTGAAAAAATTTTCGCAAATTTACGAATAATTTCTAAAAATCGCAAGTCGCTTTTTGTGATAAAAACAATTTTTTTGTTGCCTGCAAGCTTTTATAGTTCGTCGCATTCTTTGAGCCACAGTGCCGCCGATGCGTCGGAGGGCATACGCCAGTCGCCACGGGGTGATAGGGTTACACTGCCCACCTTTGGGCCGTCGGGCAGGCACGAACGCTTGAACTGCTGGTTGAAGAAGCGTCGCATGAAGGTGCGCAGCCACTTCTTGATAGTTTCATCATCAAAGCTGCCCTCAAATGCTTTCCGTGCCAACAGGTATATGCGGCGTGGTGAGAATCCGTAGCGCAACATATAATATAAATAGAAGTCGTGGAGTTCGTAGGGCCCAACGAGGTCTTCGGTCTTTTGTGTTATATTGCCGTTTTCGTCGGCCGGGATGAGCTCGGGCGAGATGGGTGTGCCTATGATGTCGATAAGCGCGGTGCGTCCGGGGCCATCGGCCATACCGTCGGCAAAGTATTGCACGAGGTGCCTTACAAGGGTCTTTGGTACGCCGGCGTTAACGCCGTACATCGACATGTGGTCGCCGTTGTAGGTGGCCCAGCCCAGGGCAAGCTCAGATAGATCGCCTGTGCCCAGTACCATGCCGCCGGCCTGATTGGCCACATCCATCAATATTTGTGTGCGCTCGCGCGCCTGCGAGTTTTCGTATGTCACATCGTGCTTGGCAGGGTCGTGACCTATGTCGCGGAAGTGCAGGTTGACGGCGTCGGCGATAGGGATTTCGCGCGAGGTCACTCCAAGCGATTCCATCAGCGTGAGTGCGTTGGAATGGGTGCGGTTGGTGGTGCCGAATCCCGGCATGGTGATTCCGATGATGCCCTTGGGGTCGAGGTTGAGCGACTGAAAAGCCCTTACGGCTACGAGCAATGCCAGGGTGGAGTCGAGTCCGCCAGATATGCCTACCACTATACATTTGCATCCGGTAGCACTGAGCCGCTTGGCCAGGCCGCTCTGCTGTATGTGTATGATTTCCTCGCAACGCTCGGCCAGGTTAGCCTTGTCGGAGGGTACGAACGGCCGTGGGTCAATGTCGCGCATCAGTCGTAGCTCGGTGCGTGCGGCTACATCGGGTGTCTTTATAATTGATGTGTAATTGCGGTTGAGGTTTGCGCAGTCGGCAAATGTACTCAGGTGCATTCGGTCGCGGCGTATGGCCTCGATATCAATGTCGGCTAAGGCATATTTGTTGCCGCGGGCATAGCGGTCGCTCTGAGCCAGGATGTGTCCGTTCTCGCAGATTATGTCTTTTCCGTCGAATACGAGGTCGGTGGACGATTCGCCGAATCCGGCCGAGGCGTATACGTAGCCGCACAGGCATCGGGCCGACTGCTGTTTGATGAGAGACAGCAGATAGGGGAATTTGCCCGTGATGTCGTCTGAGGCCGACAGATTGGCTATGATTTCAGCGCCGCCGAGTGCAAGCCCGCAGCTTGGCGGTATGGTAGCCCATAAGTCCTCGCATATTTCAGCGCCAACTTTCACCGATGCGGTTTCGAAAACCAGCCTGGTGCCGAAGGGAACCGAGCATCCGTCAAAAATCTCAACCGTGGTCATTTCGAGAGCTTCATATGCCGGAGCGAACCAACGGCGCTCGTAAAATTCATTATATGTAGGGAGGAATGTCTTAGGTACCACGCCCAGCACATGCCCGCGGCAGAAAGCGACGGCACAGTTGAACAGGCATCCGGCGGCCAACACCGGCATACCGCAGAATACCAGCGGCAGCTCGGGCGGACATTCGTCAACAAGACGGCGAAGGCCACGCACGGCGGCATCGAGCAGAGTGGAATTATGGAAAAGGTCGGCACAGGTATATGCCGTTACAGACATTTCAGGGAATACAACCAAGTCGGGGGCTTCGTCCTTCAAAATCGAGAGCATGGAGAGCATATTGCCGACATTAAAGTCGACATCGGCCACTCTAAGTGCAGGCGAACAACTCGCGGCTCTGAAAAAACCGTTGTGCATATCGTGTAAAGAAAAAAATTAAGATACAAATTTAGCATATCTTTTCGACATTTTATAATTTTTTCCCAAAAAGCGCACGCCAAATGAAAAAAGAAGTCGAAAAAGCAGGATTATAACAAAAAAAATCGAGAATTGTTTTGCAAGTTTAAAATTATCGCTTAAATTTGCGTAATCTTTTAAAGATTCCCGAAAAATATCTTTAAATCTGAACCTGATGAAATAACTAATCAATAACACTTTTAATCTATACCTGCACAATAAATCAGAGATATCATTCTAATAAACATAAACATAAACCAATTTAAACAACAAAAAAGTAACAATTAATCATGGAAGCTCAAAAGCCCTCCGTTCAAGCCGGAAAGCCCGCCGGTAAGAACAAGAAAGAAACAAAGAACGTTCCCGGTATCAAGAACGCATCATGGGTAATCCTCGTTTGCGCTATCGTATGCGTTTGCCTCTTCATCTTCTGGTTCGGTAACGACATGCACTTCGATGAAGACGGCCATCCTCAGAACCTCTGGGGTACAGTCTACAAAGGTGGTTTCATCGTACCTATCCTTCAGACCCTCTTCCTCACTGTAATCGTTATCTCAGTTGAACGTTGGTTCGCCCTCTCTTCAGCTAAAGGTAAAGGTTCTATCGAAAAGTTCGTAGCCGGTGTTAAAGCTTGCCTCCGCAAGAACGACATCGCCGGTGCCGAAGCTCTCTGCAAGCAGCAGAAGGGTTCAGTAGCTGCCGTAGTAGCTGCCGCTCTCGTTTCTTACAAGGAAATGGACGCCAACACCATCCTCACCAAGGAACAGAAGATCGTTAACCTTCAGAAGACCGTGGAAGAAGCCACCGCTCTCGAAATGCCCGCTCTTCAGCAGAACCTCCCCATCGTTGCTACCCTCACCACTCTCGGTACTCTCGTAGGTCTTCTCGGTACTGTAATGGGTATGATCAAATCATTCCAGGCTCTTGCTCAGTCCGGTGCTCCTGACTCAACCGAACTTTCAACTGGTATCTCTGAGGCTCTTATCAACACCGCCTTCGGTATCGCAACCGGTGCTTTCGCTGTTATCTCGTATAACTTCTACACCAACAAAATCGACAACCTCACCTACGCCATTGACGAAATCGGCTTCTCAATTGTGCAAACATTTGCAGCTACACACTAATCCCACATTTCCGAGTTTAAATCAAAATAAATAAAGGTAAATATGGGAAAAGTAAAAATTAAAAGAAAGAGTACGCTCATCGACATGACCGCGATGAGTGACGTGACTGTTCTTTTGCTTACTTTCTTCATGTTGACTTCGACCTTCCTGCAGAAAGAACCCACCATCGTATATACACCTTCGTCGGTGTCTGAAGAAAAAGTACCTGCCAACAACCTTGTGACAGTGCTCGTATCTTCTGCCGACAAGAGCGGTAAACTCGATGATCCATCAGCTGTAGAAGGAAAACTCTTCATTTCGTTTACCGGTGACGCCGACTCAACATTCTCGAGCGAAAAAATCCGCCAGATGATGCTGAAAGAAGCTATCACCATCTACAACGAGCAGCATAAGAACGCTCCGGTGAACCTCACAAACGCCCAGATCGCCGAATTTGGCAAAATCAACATGTTCGGTGTGGCATTCCGTGATCTTCCCGACTATCTCTCGATGTCAATCACCGAACGCGATAAGTTCCAGGGCGAGATGGAAAATCCGAAAGTCGGAATTCCAATCGACGGTAACAAGAACCGCGACGGTCGTCTCAACGACTTCCAGGTTTGGCTCAAGGCTATCTACAACGTAGCCCAGCAGATCAACTCTGAACAGACCGCAGGTATGACACCCGAAGAAGCAAAGGCAGTACAGAACCTCTACGGTGCACTGATGCGTCAGGGCGAAGGTATCGCCGTCAAGGCCGATAAGGACACCCCCTTCACCACCGTACAGCAAGTCTTTGACAACCTCCAGACCATGAAGCTCAACAAATTCAGCCTCATGACTGCCCTCAAATCTGAAGATGAACCCACTAATTAAAGGTAATAACACATGGCTCAAATAGAACAATCCGACGGCGGCAAAAAGAAAAAAGGCGCCCAAAAGAAGATGCAGATCCACGTGGACTTTACCCCCATGGTGGACATGAACATGCTTCTGATTACATTCTTCATGCTTTGTACCACAATGATCAAATCGCAGACCCTGCAGATCATTCTGCCTACAAACGAAGATGTAAAGAAGGAGCAGCAATCACAGGCCAAGCAATCTGAAGCCATCACCCTCATCCTCGATACCGAGTATGAAGGCGACAAGCCCAAGATTGATGCGGAAACCGGCAAGACCATTCACAATATCTATTATTATGAAGGTATCGCTGATACTACTTTCTCTACCAATAAATATCTCATGAAAGAGCAGTTTATCGGTAACCAGAATCATCAGCCCCAGGGTATCCGCAAGATCCTCCGTTCGAAGAACGAACAGGTTATGGCTAAGTATGACGAACTCAAGACACAGTGGAAGAACAAGGAAATCACCAAGGAAGAATTTGACAAGCTGGCTAAGGAAAACTCGGCCGACTCTAACAAGACCCGTCCTGTTGTGGTGATCAAGCCCGGTCCCAACACTACTTACGAAGGACTCATCAACGCCCTCGACGAGATGCAGATCAACCAGATCTCTCGTTACTCAATCGAACTTCCGCACCATACTGACACTCTGCTTCTGAAGCGTTACGAACAGCAGCATGGCGAAACTATTATCCGTCCCACTATTCGTGGTAAACAGAATTGATTTATTAACCTTTAACCGTTACTAAGAAATGGCAAAAGACGTAGATCTTTCATCGAAACAGTGGCTGGACATAGTTTTTGACGGCAAAAACAAAGAATTTGGCGCATACGAAATGCGTGCCAATTCTCCTAAACGCCACACCCGTGCAGTAGTTATTGTAATAATAGCTCTGGCCGTAATACTTACTCTTCTCATCCTTTCTATCACCGGCGTGTTCTCGCGCGCTGAAGAAGAAGGTCCGGATGCAGCTACCGAACAGGAACTCGCTACATTCGCTCCCGATGAAGTGATCGAGGAAGAAGAAGAAATTGAAGAGCAGATTAAGTTTGAGGAACCCGAAGAAATCATTCAGCCCGAAGAAGTTGCCAACGAGCAGCGCGTCACTGAACTTATGATTGTAGAAGACGAAAACTTCGATAAGGATAAGGAAGTGAAGGATAAGAGCGAAGTGATGGAAAACGAAGCTCAAGCAGGTGCCCTTGATATCACCGAAGGTACTAACGACCTTAACAAACAGATCGTTCGTGACCAGGTTATTCAAGAAGAAGTTAAGCAGCCCGAACCTGAAAAGGTTTATAACATGGCAATGGTAGAACAGAAGCCTGAATTCCCCGGTGGTGATGCAGCCATGTACAAATGGCTTGGTGACCACATCGTTTATCCCGCAGCTGCTGTGGAAGAAGGCGTTCAGGGTCGTGTGACCGTATCGTTTGACGTTGCCAAAGACGGTTCTATCGAAAACGTTAAAGTTATTCGTGGTCGTCATCAGGCTCTTGATAAAGAAGCTGTTCGTCTTGTAAAGGCTATGCCCAAGTGGCAGCCCGGACGTAACAATGGTCAGCCCGTTAAGGTAACTTACACACTCCCCGTTACCTTCAAGCTCCAGAACTAAACCGCTTTTTGAAATTCCATAGTTTAAAAGCACCGTCTCGCTTTCGAGCCGGTGCTTTTATAATTTTGTACCTGAGCTAATATTATAGTGAACCATACTTACGCCAAATCAACGATTTTTATTATCTTTGCGTGAAGATGAGATAGTATTCTTATTATACCTTTTATATAAACCCTAATCTGTAATGAAAAAATTCTTATTAATTGTCCTTGCGCTTTTCCTTGGACTTAATGCCGTCGCAGGCGATGGCGGCAAGCAGATAATTTCCATACTCGGCGATTCGTATTCCACATTCGAGGGATATATTCCCGAGGGAAACGCGCCTTGGTATGGCCCGTCAAACACCAAGCAGAACGATGTGAAGGACGTACGCCAGACATGGTGGTGGCAGCTGATAACCGAAGGCGGATACGTGCTTGGCAAGAATGACAGCTACAGCGGAGCCACTGTCTCTTACACCGGTTATCGCGGTGAGGATTACAGCGACCGCAGTTTCATAACACGTCTGCCCGGTCTGGGTCCGTGCGACATCCTGCTTATATTCGGCGGCACAAACGACAGCTGGTGCGGTGCTCCACTCGGCGAATTCGTCTACAGCAAGCTCACCCGCGGACATCTCTATGAATTCCGTCCCGCGCTGGGCAAACTGCTCACAGAAGCTCAGAACCGCTATCCGGGAACCAGAATTGTGTTTATCATAAACTCTGAGCTCAAGGAATCTATCACATCTTCTATCGTTACCGAATGTGAGAAATTCGGTATTGAGTACATTCAGCTCAAGGATGTGGAAAAGCAGTCGGGTCACCCCTCGGTTAAAGGAATGACCGCCATAAAAAATCAAGTACTCAAATTCTTGAAAAAATAATCAGGCGTAAGCCTTGCGTGCAGCGTCGATGCGCAGCAGGATGAACAGCAATATAGTGAATCCCCACAGCGACGATCCTCCATAGCTGAAGAACGGCAGCGGAATACCTATCACAGGACACAAGCCTATGACCATGCCTATATTGATGCAGAAGTGGAATATGAAATAAGACGCCACGCAGTAAGCATACACTCTACCGAAAGGTCGTGGCTGTCGCTCGGCGATGGCTATGACCTTTATTATTAATGCAAGGTAAAGACCTATCACCACAATAGCGCCAAGGAAGCCTTCCTCCTCGCCTATGGTGCAGAAAATGAAGTCGGTATGCTGCTCGGGTACATATTTGAGCTTGGTCTGTGTGCCATTGAGGAACCCCTTTCCGGTGAGTCCGCCCGAGCCGATGGCTATTTTTGACTGATTCACGTTATATCCGGCTCCGCGCAGGTCTTCCTCTATACCGAGCACAACAAGGATGCGCAATTGCTGGTGAGGTTGCAGTTTTTGAAATGCAAAGTTCACCGAGAACATGAATCCTATGGATAACAGAGCCGTTGCTACAGGTATGAACAAAGCCTTGCGGTGGCGTTTGAGTGCTTCGATGCACAGATATACGCAGCCAACACATACGCTGCCTATCATCCAACCCATACCGGGTAATGCTATGCCACACGGGCCGGCAAGTAACCAGCCAAGTATCAGTGTGCCGCCAAACCAGAACAGCAGGTTGCGCGGTGTCTCAAGGGTGCGATAGTATATGAATGTCATGCCAATCATTATCAGCATCACCATCACCATTATAGCAAACTCGCCTGATGGAATGCCGAGAAACATGATATCGGTGAACTTCACGGCCACTACAAATATCACCACTGCAAACAGGGCGGCAAACAATATGAGTCCGCTCATGCCCTCGCGGTAGAGCACAAAAAACAGCGCGAGGTAGGCCAGAGCCGAGCCGGTTTCGTTCTGAAGCAGGATAAAGACTATAGGCAGGATTATGATAGCCAGAGCTTTCACATAGTTTATCGCCTTGGCATTAAGCGTGAAATTATACCCGCTGAACAGCTTAGCCAAGGCCAGCGCCGTGGCAAATTTGGCAAATTCAGCCGGTTGCAGGCTCATTGGACCTACGGTGAGCCACGACCTCGAGCCCTTGATGTCGTGTGCCAGGAACGGCGTCACTATCAGCAACAGCAGCATGCCTATGTATATAGGGTAGGCGTAAGTGTCGAATACGCGCCAGTCAATCAGCAGGATAAAGAAACCCAAGAGCAGTCCCAGGCCAATCCAGCGAATCTGTTTTCCTGAAAATTCGTCAAATGAGAACATAGAAGCCTCGTCAAAGTCGTATGATGCAGCATAAATGCTCACCACACCG
The DNA here is from genome assembly GCA_910586975.1 of uncultured Muribaculaceae bacterium. Taxonomy (GTDB): domain Bacteria; phylum Bacteroidota; class Bacteroidia; order Bacteroidales; family Muribaculaceae; genus CAG-873. The sequence goes on from CAJUKX010000010.1 coordinate 33,096, forward strand.
GCAATGACCATAAGCAGATATATGACAACTGTGGTCCAGTCGACATAGCGAAACACCGACGGGCTACTTTCGTTTTGATTTGGGAGCATAGAATACAGAGGTGTTAAGCATTTGATCTTCCATATATTTGCGTGCGGGCGAGATGGAGTCGGTAAGATATTTTTCCATTACCAATGATCCGATAGGCACACCGAAAACCGCGCCGAAGCCACCGTTCTCCACATACACCGCCACAGCAATCTTTGGGTCATCGTATGGTGCGAAGCCCATGAATGCCGAGTGGTCCTTACCATGAGGGTTCTGTGCAGTACCGGTTTTGCCTGCCACATCAATGCCCGGAATGGCGGCGCGTCGGCATGTACCGCCGGTTACGGCCATCCTCATGCCCTCGGCTATGTCGGCGTACCAGTGCGAGTCGATGGTTGGAAATCTCTTCTCGGTATATTCGGCCGGTATTACAGTATCGGCAATCTCCTTAACGGCATGAGGTGTTATAAACCATCCGCGGTTGGCGATTGTGGCCGACAGGTTGGCTATCTGAAGCGGAGTCGCCAAAATTTCACCCTGACCTATGGCTACAGATATCACAGTGTTGGCGCTCCAATGCCCTTCGCCGTAGAATTTGCTGTAAAACTTAGCGTTAGGCAAAAATCCGCGGCTTTCGTGCGGCAAGTCTACCCCAAGGGCATATCCGTAGCCCATAGACACAAGGTGGTTTTTCCAAACCTCAAAAGCCTTGGCCGACGAACCGTACTTGGAGCGGCGGTCAATCATATTTTTGAAACCCCAGCAGAAGTATGCGTTGCACGAAGTCTGCAATGCGGGTTTCAGAGGCAGGGGCGAGCCATGGGCATGGCAACCCACACGCAGGCCGCCGTTGATGTAGCCGTGATAGCATGGATATGTGGTTGAGGTGTTGATGATACCTTCCTGCAGGAAAATCAAACCTTGCGTGGGCTTGAAAGTAGAGCCGGGAGGGTAGGCACCGCCGAGGGCGCGGTCAAACAGGGGCAGCGACTCATCGTTGGTGAGCATCTTGTAGTTCTGTCCGCGCGGACGGCCGACAAGCAGACGCGGATCGTAGCTCGGCGCTGTCACCAGGCATAGAATCTCGCCCGTCTTAGGCTCGATAGCCACCACAGCCCCACGCTTGCCAACCATCAGTGATTCTGCATATTGCTGCAGTTTTACGTCAAGGCTCAGCTTGATATCGCGACCCGATATGGCTTCCACGTCGTGGCGGCCGCCTTCATATCGGCCTTGAATGCGTCCTCGAGCATCGCGAATAAGTATTTCCGTGCCCTTGACACCTCTGAGGTATGGTTCGTATGAGCTTTCCACGCCCAGGTCGCCTGTATAGTCGCCGGGAGCGTAATACTCATCTTTCTCGATGTCGCGCTGATTTACCTCGCGCAGGTTGCCCAGCACATTGGCCGCAGTGGCATAGTTGTACTGGCGCAATATGCGTTTCTGTATGAAAAATCCCGGGAAGCGGTAAAGCTTTTCCTGCAATCGCCCGTAGTCTTGCGACGACAGCTGGGTAATGAGTCGCTGAGGAGTATATGACGAGTAACCCGGATTGATACGCTTGTCGCGCATGTCGGCAAAGCGCTTGTTGAGCTGCTCGGGAGTTATGTGTATAGTCTCACAGAAGTCGAGGGTATCAAATGGCTGTACGTCGCGCGGGATGAGCATAACGTCGTATGCCGGCTGGTTATACACCACCAGCTCGCCGTTGCGGTCGTACATGAGACCACGCGAGGGGTAAACTGTCTTTTTCAGAAAAGCGTTTGAATCGGCCGATTTCTTATATCGTTCGTCGTTTAGCTGAAGGTCAAAAAGTCTGATGCCGTAGATCAGAGCTATAACAACGAGAAATCCGGCGATTACGTATTTTCTTTTTTCAAGGTTATAATCTTTTCTCACGTCCGGGACTTGTCAGGCAGGCAATTGCATAAATAATAACGAAGGTAAACACGCTGCTGCACGCAACCCGCAACAGGAACAGTTCAAGGTTGAAAATCTGAAAAGCCTCTATCGCAAAGACCATCGCGCAGTAAATGGCAGTCATCGTACCGGCGTATTTGAGGAATGCCGCAGTGCCCATGGTACGTGGCAGCGGGCGTTGGTCGGCAAGGTCGATATCGCTCGACACATAAAGGTGGAATACCGGTTTTCTTACAAATGTAAGTATGGTGGACGCAAGAGCGTTGACACCCGGTGTGTCAGACAATATATCTATGGCCAGGCCGGTGAGAAATCCGATGGTCAGGGAAAGTGAATCGTTAAGCGTGATGGGGAGAGTGATTATCAGGTATATGAATACCAGAGGTACCGCTACATTGAACAAGACGAGGTTGTTGAAGAACACCGCCTGTGCAGGAATCAGTATCAGGAAAAGTATGATAAGGGTGATAGCCGTCTTGCTCATTTTGATGCCGGGTCGGAGTTTACTACATTATTGGTTTCTACAGAAACGAGTTCATCGCGGAAGTTGTTCACTACAATCTGCACGTTGCTCAGTCGCGAGAAGTCGGCGAAGAGTTTCACGCGCAGGGTGAAGAAGTTTTCCTTATGTTCGCGGTTGTCGGGCATAATCACCCCTACGGGCAGGCCCGGAGGGAATACCGCCGAGAAACCGGAAGTTACTACAGTGTCGCCGGCCTCAAACACGGTGTGGCGCGGGAGCTCTTCGAGTAAAGCCTCCGATGGGTCTATGCCGTCCCACACGAGCGAGCCGAAGTTTTCGCTGTTCTTGATTTTGCAGGAAAGTCTGAAGTTTGGATTCAAGAGCGAAATAACGCGCGAGAAGTGCGGCCCCACGGCGCTCACAGTGCCTACCACGCCCGAGTGGTCAATGACTCCCATCTCGGGTTTTACACCGTCGATTGCACCCTTGTCCAGAGTCACATAGTTCTGGGCGTGGTGAATGGAGTTGTTGATTACGTTGGCCACGATGAAGTCGAAGTGAGCCACAGAGTCGGGTGTAGGCATGGTGTCGGTGAATCCGGCCAGCTTCATGCGGTTGATTTCCTCGCGCAGATTCAGCACCTCGGCTTCAAGCACGGCATTGCGGTGGTTGAGGTCGGCATTTACCTCGCGCAGCGAAAAGAACGACACAACATTGTGCCCCACCTTGTATATAGCTCCCGAAAGAGTAGATGCAGAGGTGAGGAACAAGTGGTGACGGTAGGGATCGCTCTGGAAGAGCATGATGCAACTCAGTGCCACATAAAACAGCAGCACTACCCACTTGCAGTAGCGTCGGAAAAACTCGAAAAACTCTTTCATCCGTTTTCAGTCCGGCCTGTGTATGGACTTATCGAATAAGGAAAGAGAACTTGTCGATGTTCTTGAGCGCTACGCCGGTACCTTTAGCTACAGAGAGCAGGGGGTCTTCGGCGATGTGGAACTGGATGCCGATCTTGTCGGTGAAACGCTTGTCGAGACCACGCAGCAGCGCACCGCCGCCGGCCAGATAGATACCGTTGCGCACCAGGTCGGCATAGAGCTCGGGAGGTGTCTGTTCAAGAGCGCTCAGCACGGCAGCTTCGATCTTGGAGATGGTCTTTTCGATGCAGTGGCTGATTTCCTGATAGCTTACGGGCACTTCCATAGGCAGGGCTGTCATCATGTTGGGGCCATGCACGATGTAGTCATCCGGCGGAGTTTCAAGTTCGGTAAGGGCCGAGCCTACGTGAATCTTGATTTGTTCGGCAGTGCGTACACCTACTTTAACGTTGTGAGCGCGGCGCATGTGGCTTTGGATGTCTTCGGTGAGGTCGTCGCCGGCAACCTGTATGCTCTTGTTCGATACGATACCGCCGAGCGAGATTACGGCGATTTCTGTTGTACCGCCACCTATGTCAACGATCATGTTGCCTTCGGGGGCTTCTACATCGAGGCCTATACCCAGGGCAGCAGCCATGGGCTCGTAAATCATGTATGAATCGCGTCCGCCGGCATGCTCCGATGAGTCGCGTACGGCACGGATTTCAACTTCGGTAGAACCTGAAGGAATGCCAACAACCATTCTGAGCGAGGGCGAGAACCAGTTGCTTTTGCTCGATGCCTTCTTCACCAGGCCGCGAATCATGAGCTCGGCTGCATTGAAGTCGGCGATAACGCCTTTGCGCAGGGGGCGTACGGTGCGTATGCCCTGGGGGTTTTTACCCTCCATGAGGTGAGCTTCAGTACCTACGGCAATGAGCTTGTCGGTGCGGTTGTCGAGGGCAACGATAGAGGGTTCGTTGATAACGATCTTATCGTTGTGGATTATTATCGTGTTGGCTGTACCAAGGTCAATAGCGATTTCCTTGGTGAGTGAGAACAGTCCCATTGTTTTTTTTAGAATCTTATTAATTAGTGACGGAAGTGGCGGAATCCAGTCATTACCATTGTGATACCGTTGGCCTTGCAATAGTCTACCGAGTCGGTATCGCGGATAGATCCGCCGGGTTGTATTACTGAGTCAATGCCGGCCTGATGAGCGATTTCAACGCAGTCGGCAAAGGGGAAGAATGCGTCAGAAGCCATTGTGGCGCCGTTGAGGTCGAAACCGAATGAACGGGCCTTTTCGATGGCATGACGCAGAGCGTCTACGCGTGAGGTCTGACCTACGCCCGAAGCCAGGAGCTGACCGTTGCGGGCCAGTACGATGGCGTTGCTCTTGGAGTGCTTCACAATCTTGTTGGCAAAGAGCATATCGGCAACTTTCTGATCTGAGAGTTCGCCTGACACCAGCTTGAGGTCGTCGGCAGTCTCCACCTTGGTGTCGCGTTCCTGCACGAGTACACCGTTGAGTATGGTACGAACGGTATTGGCCGAGCAGGCAGCAGCGGTGTTACGCTTGAGGATTATGCGGTTTTTCTTCTGGGTGAGTATAGCCATGGCGTCTTCAGAGAAGCCGGGAGCTATGATTACTTCAAAGAAAATCTTGTTAATCTCAGCGGCAGCCACTGCATCTACCTCAACATTGGTGATGATGATACCGCCGAAAGCCGAAACGGGGTCGCCGGCAAGAGCATCGGCCCATGCCTGCGACAGAGTGCCGCGGGTAGCGAGTCCGCAGGCATTGTTGTGCTTGAGGATAGCCACGGTGGGTTCTGCACCGAATTCGTCAATCAGATTAACGGCTGAGTCTATGTCGAGCAGATTGTTGTAAGAGATTTCTTTGCCGTGGAGCTGGCTGAACATAGCATCGAAGTTGCCGAAGAAGTGCGCCTGCTGGTGAGGGTTCTCGCCGTAGCGCAGCGAGCGTTCGCCATTTACGGCAAGGCGCAGCGCTCCGGCGGGCTGTGCGACTACAGATGCCATGTAGTCGAAGATGGCAGAATCATAACCCGACGATACGGCAAAAGCCTCGCGAGCCAGAATGGTGCGTTCTTCGAGTGTGGTGGCGGCGCCATGCTGTTCAAGGAAACCGCGGAGCATGGAGTACTGACCCTTGGAAGCCACGATGGCTACGTCGGAGAAGTTCTTGGCAGCTGCGCGGATGAGAGAGATGCCGCCGATATCTATTTTTTCAATAATATCCTCGTGGGAAGCTCCTGAAGCTACGGTCTGTTCAAACGGATAGAGATCCACGATTACCAGATCGATTTCAGGAATCTCAAGTTCGGCCATAGTGTCAACATCGCCTTGGTTGTCGCGACGTCCGAGGATGCCGCCGAAAACTTTGGGATGCAGGGTTTTTACACGGCCACCGAGAATCGAAGGATAACCGGTGAGGTCTTCAACGGCGTCGCACTCATATCCGAGTTGTTCGATAAACGAGCGTGTGCCGCCGGTGGAAAGGAACTTAACGCCATCCTTTGCAAGGAGAGCGAGAATTTCTGAAAGACCATCTTTGTGGAAGACTGAAATCAGAGCAGTTTTAATTGCTTTTGTTTGAGCCATAGCTAATTGGAGCGTAATTAAAAATGATGAAACCCGTGTAACAATCGTTTTGGGTCGAAATTGTATCTATTGATGTGCAAAGTTACGAAAATATTGTGGGCTTTCAGAAAAAATACTGATATTTTTTCAAATAATTAATAAAAAAGAAGGACATCAACCCGCGGCAGATGTCCTTCGTGAAGTATTGTTATCGAAATCAATCAATTTTTATCACAAGATAGTTGCTAAGGCTCCAGAATTCATCGGGGTTGGTAATGCGGAGCACCTTCTGTCCGTTGACGTCTGCGATCTGATAAGATCCGGCGGGCTGGTTGGTGAGTACCTGGGCTTTCTTTGAGTAAAGCTTGATTTCGGTGAGATTGCGTTTGTCGGCTTTGTTGAAGAAACTCTGGTCAAAATCGCCCTTTAGAAGTTTGCTCTTGCGCAGGAATCCTGTTTCGAGAATCTTGTGCTGTTTGAGTTCTTTTGACGAAGCTGCCACGTAGTAGCAGGTGTTGAGTTCGTTGGCCAGTTCAACCGATTGCAACTGAGCGGCGTCGCGCTGGCTGCTGATGGTGTCTACTGTCACGTTGAGTGAGTCAACCTTGGTATTGAGAGTGCCGATCTGAGTGTGTGCTTCTTCAAGCGAAGTGCGCAGGGTTTCGATTTCGGCAGCCTGAGAGTCGATCTGCGAGCGCAGGGTTTCGATGGTCTTGCGCAGGTTGGAATTTGTGAGAGACGACTTGTTGAGCTTGGCTTCGAGGTCGGCGAGCTGCTGACGGCGCTGCTCCAGAGTCTGCTTTATCGCAGCAATATCGGCGCGTATCTGAGCCCGCTGTGATGCGGTTTCGCCCTTGGCACCCGAAGATACACTGAGAATATTTTCAAGACGTTTGATTTGATCCATGCCCGAGGAGATGTCGTTGACAAGACTCAGGAGTGAGTCACGGTCAGAAACGGCAACCTGCAGTTCCTGAGTTGTAGCTGTCTGGAGAGCCTGTGCGCTTTCCTCGTCGTTTTCCTTAGGTTTGTTGTCGCATGCTGATAACATTAAACCTGCAACAGCCGCCAATAAAATTAGTTTCTTCATCGTTTTATGTCTTTATATTTATTTACATGTATTTTGGGCGAAGAATCACTTGCACCTCCGACTACTATAACAATCTCACCTTTGGCTTGGTTCGCTGAAAAATAATTAATAAGTTCGGCGAGGGTTCCGCGCACGGTTGATTCGTAGATTTTGGAAATTTCCCTGCTTACAGAAGCCGGGCGTTCGTCGCCGCAAGCTTCGGCCAGTTGGGTAAGGGTTTTGACGAGTCGCAGCGGCGATTCGTAGATGATGAATGTGCGTTCGTCCTCGGCCAAGGTCTTTATCCGCGAGGCGCGTCCTTTCTTCTGAGGAAGGAAGCCCTCGAATACGAATCTGTCGCATGGCAGGCCTGAGTTTACCAGTGCCGGAACGAATGCTGTGGGGCCGGGCAGGGTGATGACATCTACCCCCAGACGGCGACATTCGCGCGAGAGCATGAATCCGGGGTCTGATATACCCGGAGTACCGGCGTCGGAAATCAGTGCTATATTCTCGCCTGCGAGGATGCGCGATGCCAGTGTCGCCGATGTGTCGTGCTCGTTGTATTTGTGGTGGCTCTGCATGGGGGTATCTATGCCGAAACGCTGCATCAGCGGTGCGCTGGTGCGAGTGTCCTCGGCAAGCACCAGCGAGGCTTGTTTGAGCACTTCAACGGCACGCGGAGTCATGTCGGCCATATTGCCCACAGGGGTAGGTACTATGTACAGGCAGCCGCTCATGCCTTAGACGGATTGATGAAATATGTCTTGATAATCTCCATGAAGTCTACTACGGTAGGATTCTTGCGGTCCCACTGCAGGTCGTCGTAGATGTATTCTTCCACCTCGTCAAACGAGTGCATCGAGGCCAGCAGCTCAATGGTATCGTTGAGTTCGGCATCGTTGCCGCCAAACAGTTCGCGACGGAAAAGGAATTTGTCGTTCAGGGTCATGGCCTTGCGTATGTCGCCTACAGTGCGTGTCTGTACCGCCGGGGCAGGAGACTTTGCTTCGGCAACCTCAGCTGCGCAAGGTGCAGATTCATCCAAGGCGGCTTCTACAGCCTCGCTGTCCGACTCAACAACTGTGGCTGCGGGGGCAACCTCTTCTACAGACGGTTCTTCGAGTGGCGCTTCCTCGGCGCCCTCGGCTTCTTCTTCCTTGACTGTGGTAGTGCAAGTGCAGTGAAGCGAATCAAATAGTGATTTCATGCAATCGAATTTCTCACGTGCGACTTCAAGGGCGTCGGCTGAGTCGCGTTCGCGCAATACGCGCAATGCTCCTTCAAGTTCTACGTTCAGGCGAAGCAACTTATCGTAGGTGTCAGTCATAAGAAGTGCGTTTATTATTCAAGCGTTATATTAATCATTTGAAAGTGTCGAGCAAGAAAGCTTCGGTCTGCTTGCGCAGCGATGAACGGCTGCAGAAGAAACCGTTTACCATTATCACCACCACGTGAGTGGGATGGCCGCCGGCGTCTACCTTATAACCTGCGTAAGCCTGTACCGATGCCATAGAGCCGGTTTTCATAGCCAGCCTGCCTTTCAGGCGGGTCTTGGCGAGCAGCGACTTCAATGTGCCGTCAATACCTGCGAGCGGAAAGAAATTTATGTAATCAGATGCGGCGGGGCTTTTGATCATCCATTCGAGCATGTTGCCGAGAAAACGAGCCGACATACGGTTTGATCGGGTAAGGCCGCTGCCGTCGCTCACCATCACATAGCGAGTGGATACATCGTTGTTGTTCCAGAATTCTTTTTCGGCCTTTATACAGTCGGCGCGCGATTTTCCGGGCAATATGGCACGCAGCATACCCTCGGCAAAGAGGTTGTCGGAACGCTTCATCAGGTCGCGGCAAATAGCTCTCAGTTCGGGCGACTCATGCAGGTAAAGGACTTTTATTTTATTATTGTCGGCCTTGGACTTTTTGTTGCCTATTGATATACCGGCATTGTTGAGCTTTGCAATCAGCAGTCCTGCATATACCTCGGCAGGGTCGGGGATTGTGGTTTCAAGACGCCAGTTTTTCATATTACGGCTCTTGGCAGTGCCCCACACGGTGAGGTTCTGCGAGTTGATGCCGCGCAGCATGTCGTTGCCATCCTTGTCAGAAGCCGGAAGCAGAGTTACCTTCAGGTTAGACTCGGGTACAGACTTGCCGGTGACGGGATTTACATAAACGGTGTTTCCGGCATAATTGAATGCGTGTAATCCGGCTCCGTAGGGCCATGCCACATCTTCAATCTCCCATTGGGGCACCGGACCTTGATCCAACATATTCTCGCGAATGACTACTGTACCGCCAAACGACTTTATTCCGGCACGCCTTACGGCAGCGATAACCGAATCGGTAAAAGCTTCGGCTCTCCTGAATTGCTTGGAACCTATGGTGGGGTCGCCCGAGGCATTGATGACAAGGTTGCCGCTGCAACGTCCGCCCGAAATATCGCCCGAACATCCCACAGTGGTGGTGAAGCGGAAGTCGGCTCCGAGCATAGACAGTGCCGTGGCCGATGTGAGGGCTTTAGTGACACTTGCAGGCGTGAGGGCCTGATTGGAGTTGTAGTCAACCAGAACTTTACCCGAAGTGAGGTCTTTGACATAGATGCCGATAGATGCCGCATCGGCACCCTCGATCTTAAGAGGACACTGAGCCGAAACCAATGAAGCAGCCGCGATAGCCAGAGCTATGGCTGAGGATAGTAGTCTTTGATAATAGTGCATAGTTATAATTCTATGCAAAATTAACAAATAATAGGTTATAAATATCGCAAATTGTTGAAAAAAAACTAACTTTGCAATCTCATAAAAGAAAAATGGCAAGCAAAACCCGAGATAAATTAATAGAGGTGGCCCGTCAGCTATTCGCACATAAAGGCGTGGCTCACACTACAATGAACGATATCGCGAGCGCTTCATCGAAGGGCAGGCGCACCATTTATACATATTTCCGCAATAAAAAAGAAATTTATGATGCGGTACTTGAACAGGAGAGCGAGCGACTGGTGAATTCGCTGCGCGAGGTTGTAGCTATGGATGCTCCTGTAGACAAACGTTTGCGGCTGTTCATGCGCCTGAGATTCGAACGCTATATGATGACATCGGGCTCGGCGACATTGAAATCGCGTATAAGCTTTGACAGCCGCAGGATAGCCAAGATAAGGCTGCTCGCCCGCGACAAGGAGATAGAGATTGTGCGCACTCTGATGGATGAGGGATGTAAACAAGGAATATTCAATCCCGAACGTTGCAAACTCGTAGAGGGATTCATTTGTTTCTCGACTTCTGCAATAGGATTCCATAATATTGATGCCGGTGCCGAAAAAGACCTTGAGAAGGCTTATGATGACTTTGTGGAATTTTTGGTCCGGGGAGTCATGATTGAAAAATGAGAAAATAAAATTTATTTGTCTGTTTGCCAAATACCATGAAAACTGGCATGTTTTTTGCACAATAAGGATTTGGAAAGTGTTATATTGACATTTCAACCATCCTGTAAAAAATGACCGAATGAAACTCGACGAAATAAAGACCTTTAAAAATAAGACCTCCCGCGATTTACGCGAGGGTAAACTCTACACGGCCCTGCAGCAGATGCGTGCTTTCAGCGACATCACAGGCGATTGGGAACTCGGAACAGCAATCGACAACCTGATGCGAAACTACTCGTACATGCTGCAATATGTGGCTACGGGAGTCGACGACCCCGGGCAAAAGGAGGTGTACGACAATCTTGTGACTGAGGCTCTGGCATTGGTAGACACCCTCACGCGCAAAGCAAATATGGCCGAAAATCCTGCGCTTTATTACAGCGTGGCAAGGACAATGGGCACAAAGAATTCCATTCAGTCGCTCGTGGCCGATTATCTGAAAGAATGTACCCGGCTCGACCATGATATAGAAAGTATCGCCGACCCCGGGCGCACCGAGCATGCCGAAAATATCCTGCGCGATCTTTTCAACAAGATTTGGACTCAGCACCCGCTCAAGACTGACGATATAGCGGCAATATTGACATTACTCGACCGCAACGCATCGCCTTGTGTGGGGCTGCATGCTCGCTGCCTGGTGGTGAGCGCGCTGATGCTGGGACTGCTTGAATTTTATGATTCAAAACGACTGGAGCTGCTTCTGTCAATATACCTTTCTGATGACGATGACAACGTAAGGCTGAGGGCTTTCATAGGCGCGATGGCCGTATTTTACCGCTACAGGTCGCGTCCGCTGTCAAAAGACGTGGCGTTGAAGCTTGCAGCTGTCAAGGATTCGCCCGATTGGGAGGACGATTTCATAGCCGTGACTGCCGAATTCATGCGTACGGTCGACACTGACCGTATCTCGGCCGATATGCAGCAGAAAATGACTGATGCCATAAAAAATATGGATCCCGAGCTGAAAAAGAAACTTCAGAGCGGCGACATAGATATGGAGGCTCTGACCGAGGGTAACCCTGAATGGGAAGAGAAGTTCTCAAAGAGCGACCTTGTGCGCAATCTAAAGGAGTTTCAGGATATTCAGGCCGATGGCGGTGACGTGTTCATGGCATCGTTCAGCAATATGAAGCAATTTCCGTTTTTCAGCGATATGTCCAATTGGTTCCTGCCGTTCTATGAGAACTACTCGGCTGTAGCCCGTATTGACAATTTCGAGGGAACCATAGGCTATCTGTTAGGCAAGATGCCCATATTGTGCGACAGCGACAAGTATTCTGTAATAATGGCGTTCAGCTCAGTTCCCGCCGCCAATCGCGAGACATTTGTAAAGGCTATGGACATGCAGTCAGAACAGATGCGTGAGGCCCTGAGCGCGGTGGAGAAGGTATCGCCGGTGATTTCGCGACGCAATATTATAAATAAATATGTGCAGGATATGCACCGCTTCTATAAGTTGTTCCGCAGGAAGGGCGAATTTTTCCCGCTGTTTTCCGGCACTCCCAATCTGTTGGAAGTAAAAGCCCTTGGCAGCGGATTCGATAACGTCGAGAAACTCGAGGTGATAGCCGCCTTCTACTTCAAGCATGAATTCTGGCCCCAGGCCATAGCTGCATACAAGACACTTGACAATATGCAGATGCCCGATGCGGCCCGTGCTCAGAAGCTGGGTTATGCATACGAGATGACAGGAAATCTCGGCGATGCAGTTGCCAAATATGAGGAGGCCGAGTTGCTCGACGGCAATTCGACATGGACACTCAAGCGCATAGCCGGAGTACTGCGTCGTTATGGCCAGAGCAAGAGTGCCGCCGTTTATTACAAACGTTTGTCGGAGATGTATCCCGATGACGGCAGCCTGGTGCTCAACTATGGTTATGCCCTTTCAGAAGCCGGTGCGACCGAAGATGCCGAAGCGCAGTTCCACAAGGCTGCATATCTGATGCCGGATTCGTTCAAGCCGCTCAGAGGTCTGGCGTGGATACAGTTCCGCAATAAGAAATATGATGCGGCCATGGCCACCTACAGCCGCGTGCTCACAGCTGCCAACGAGGAGGATTACCTCAACTACGGACACGTATTGCTGGCAATAGGCGATGTGAAAGGCGCGATTGAGGCTTACAAGGAATATGAGGAGAAATTCGGCAAGAATATAGCTGCCGCGCTCAAAGCTGACGAAAAATATCTGTCGGAGGCCGGCGTTGATGTCGACAAGCTCCCCTTGATAATCGAAACAGTAAAATATAACAAACTATAAATACATTATGCAAATACAACGTATTCAGACCCTTATGCTGCTTATTGCAGCCATTCTGGTGGGTATTTTCTGCTTTACCCCCTTTGCAAGCATGATAGACGACAGCGCCGCCCAATCGGCCACTTTGGTCGCAGTCAAGGACGTGCCGGCGCTTCTTGTGCTGAATTTGGTCATCGCTGCCCTGCTTGTCATCAACATCTTCATGTACAAAAACCTGCGTCAGCAGATGCGCATGACCATACTGAGCGTGGTGCTTATATGCGCGTCGTTGGTGACATCAGGTTTTATCATCTTCGGCAAGCTTGAAAATGCCACACCTGTGCTCCTTGGCGGAGTAGTACTTCTTATAGCGGCTCTTGTATTCGCACTTCTCGCCTACCGTGGTATGCGTAAGGACCACGAGACACTGCGCTCAATGGACCGTTTGCGTTAAGGATTGTACAGAATATAGGGCAGGGGGCTGCGGAGCGGTATGGGGAAATTCTTCGGAATTGAGACAGCCGCATCCAATGCCTCCGCTTCTGTTTTATGCGTGGAGAGAATCACATAGTAATAAGGCTCTCCGTTCTGCACTACAAATGCGTTGGTGAATCCGGCGTCGACAAGGCGCCTGCGCATTGACTTGGCATTGAACGACTGCTTGAATTGACCGACCACTACGTTGTATTTGTTCAATTGTTCGGCGGTCGCGCCACCGCCTTCAGTCACTTTCACACGCTGGTTGCGTACTTCCACAGTGTCGCCGGCCGCGCTCAGGGCTATTCGTGAACCTATGTTGCGTCGGTGAGCGCCATAGATGGTGCTGTCGATGGCGGTGGAGTTCTCGCGTCCGGCCAAAGCCTTGTCGTAGGCCGAACGGTAGTTGGCCTCGGTGGTCTTGCATGCCGGCAGAACTGTAAGTGCAGCTGTAAACAGGGCTGTAAGTAACTTGATTTTTTTCATAACCATACTTTTTAAACAATTTTCACCTTGCCAAGTTCAATGACTTCGAGGTCGCGTATTTCCGAGCCGTCAATAACGAGTCTGATAAGAGTGCGTTCTTTCTGCCATCCGTGATACCCGGCAGCTCCGGGATTGATGTGCAGCAGATTGAGTTCGCGGTCATACATTACCTTGAGAATGTGGCTGTGTCCGGCAACCATTATTTTGGGACGGCTCTCGATGAGCATGCGACGCACTCCCGGGGCGTATCGGCCGGGATAACCGCCTATGTGAGTCATCCATACGCCTGTGTCCTCTACTTTAAAGTCGAGTATTTCAGGACATTCGCGCGTTACGGGGCCGTGGTCTATATTGCCTCGCACGGCTCTTACAACGGGACAAATGGCTCTGAGCCGCAATAGAGTATCAAGACAACCCACATCGCCGGCGTGCCATATTTCGTCACAGCCGGCAAAGTGGGTTGCAAATCTGTCGTCCCAACAAGAGTGGGTGTCGGAAAGTATTCCGATTTTCTTCATTTATTTTATGTTGGCCTTCTTGGCAATGTCAGCGGGAACGGCCTTCTTGTTCACATAGATGTCGATGGTCTTGGCCAGGAAGTAGGGCTCTGATACATAGAGGTAGCCGTCAAACTTCTGGTTGGTGTCCCAAGAGTTTTTCACCTTGTAGTAGCGGTTGCCCTCGCGGTCCTTTGCAGTGCCCACGATAATCATGCCGTGGTCGTCGGTGGTCTCCTGATTGTCAAACATTCTCTGGCGTTCTTCCTGCGACACGGTAGACTCTTCAACGGGTCCGTCGAATTTATATTTGTCGGCCACACGTTCCTTGTCGGAGAGTTTTACCCAACGGGCGAGTTCAGTACCGGTGAGGTCGCCTTCGTTCTTGCCTTTGGGGAACAGAGCTACGCCGTCGTTCCACTTGAAACCGCCTTCGCTTACATCGGCAGCCCATGCTACGGTATAGCCGTTGGCGAGTGCGTTGTCAACAATAGCCTTCATGTCTTCCATAGGAACGTTGACATACGGAGCCCACAGCCAGTTGTCTGAAACCTCAAGTACGAAGGGTTTGTAGAAAGGATGATGGGTGAAGCTGGTCACTGCCACATAGTTATCGGGGTCGATGCCGAGTTCTTTGGCGAACGACTGCGGAGTGTAGGTCTTGCCTTTGTAGGTGAATGTTTCGGGTACTTCGCCGAAGTATGCGTCGAGCACACCGTTTAAGGCGTTTTTCCAAGCGGTTGATATCTTGCGGTTGGGCTTGCTCACTACGGTTTTAACCAGTCCTTCGAGCACATTATGTACCTCGCCGTGCACGTGTTTGTCCTCACCATAGTTCAGGCCGCTGTAGACTTCTTCGGGCACGATACCGTATGTGGCCCATACGTAAGGTACATCGAGCACAGAACCACCGGGGCTGAATGATGTGCCGCCATACATGCGCACGTATCTGTCGGCCTTGTCTTCATAGCATTTGCGCACGGTGTACATCTCAGAGAGGTCGATTGAATCACCGGTGGCCTTGCGTATTTCATTTTCATAAAATCCGGTACCTGCAAAGCACCAGCAAGTACCTGACTGGTTCTGATCCTTGACTGATGTGCCGGGGATGATAATCTCATCTACAAAACCGAAGCCCTTTACGGTATCGGTTGCGGCTGAATCTGCTTTTTCCTGTGCATTTGCGGTAAGGGCAACTGCACATGCAGCTAAAGCGATAAGTTTTTTCATAGCGAATTCTAAAAATGATTTGTTTATTAGCGCAAAGGTACACAAAAAATTGTTTAATGCAGACGCATGTAAAGCAATTTATTTTTCAATTACATTAAAAACAGAAAAAACAGCAATAAAAACAGCAATATTGTACTACTGCCGGAATATCTGTCTTTTACAATTGATGAAGAAAATTTTCTAAATATTTACAATTAAATTTGTATGTCTTAGTTTATTATTGTATTTTTGCAAAAAATCAAATCGTTGCATTTCTAAATCGCAAATTATGAAAATAATCAAACTTAGAGTTTCGTCATTGCTTTCACGCCTTTGTGCTGCCGCATTGGTATTGCTTGGTTATGGTTGTTCGTCAAACGGTGGTGATGAGCCTTGTATGTACGGCACACCTACCGGTACGTTTGAAGTGAAAGGTACTGTTGTAGACGAAAACGGCAATCCTGTAGACGGCGCCGACATCATAATTACAGAGCCTCATTTTCCGTCTTCTACTGAATATCCGGATGGTAAGGGAAAGTCTGATGCCAGTGGTAATTTTAAGATAAATGGAGAAGGTATTTCGGGTTCACCCAAAAAAGTAGTATGTAAACCTAATAATGAAAATCTTGAAGCTGACTCTACCCTGGTTAAGGTTGTGTATGACAAGACACAGTCAACCGGTTCATGGGATAGCGGTCATGCCGAGCTCAATGTAGATTTCACTCTTAAAGAGAAAAAGGCAGCAGAATGAAGCCGCTTTCTTTCAAGCAGCGTATATCTCTTGAACTTTATCGACGTAACAAGACATTGCAGCGCCGAGATCATGTTCTCAAACAACTGTTCTGGGAATGTACATGGCGTTGCAACTTGTCATGCCGACATTGTGGCAGCGATTGCAAGAGCGCGTCAGAGGTGCGTGATATGCCCGCCGAGGACTTTCTGAAAGTCATTGACTCGCTGCGGCCTCATGTAGACCCTCACAATGTTAATATAGTTATCACCGGCGGCGAGCCCCTTGTTCGCAAGGATCTTGAAGTCGTTGGACGAGAATTGTACAAGCGCCAGTTCCCCTGGGGTATAGTTACCAATGGTATGCTGCTTACAGAGCAGAAGTTGGATAGTCTGCGTGCTGCGGGTCTGCATAATATCACTATCAGTCTTGACGGCCTGGAAGAATCGCATAATTGGATGAGGGGCAACCCCCTCTCGTTTGCCCGTGCATATCAGGCTATAAAAAATGTGGCGGCTGTAGAGGATTTGAACTTTGATGTGGTGACTTGTGTAAATCGCCGTTCACTGAATGAGTTGCCACAGATAAAGGATCTGTTGGTGAAGGCCGGAGTAAAGAGTTGGCGTTTGTTCACAATATTTCCTTCAGGACGTGCTTTGAAGTATCCCGAGTTTGAACTGAACGATGCCGAGCTTACACAACTGATGGATTTTATTTCTTTAACTCGCAAGGAAGGACGCATAAGTGCTTCGTTTTGTTGCGAAGGTTTTATGGCCGGCTACGAAGGTGAGGTGCGCGACTACTTTTTTAATTGTCAAGCCGGAGTATCTGTGGCATCAGTATTAATTGACGGAAGCATAGGGGCATGTCCGAGTATAAGAGCCGGTTATGTTCAAGGCAACATATATAAAGATGACTTTTGGGATATATGGCAAAACAAGTATCAACCATACCGCGACAGAAGCTGGATGAAACGTGGTTCATGCTCTGATTGTGAATTTTGGCGATATTGCGAGGGCAATGGTATGCACTTGCGCGATAACGATGGCAACCTTACCCACTGTCATTTGTTGAAATAATATTAGAATATTTAATTGTGAAGAAAGCATTCATCCTTATATTTGTAATTTGTCTTGGAGCTGCGGCTTCTTATTTTTTTGCTGACGAATGGGAGCGTATGAGCCGTGAGAAAAAAGAAGCGGCTCTCAACGACTCAATCGCCGCACGTGTCGATGAGTTGATGGCAGCCGCCGACTCGCTTGAATCTATAGCCAATGAGGGTAGGGAGTCTGACGACATGATGGGCTGCGCATATATCGAGGCTTTGAAATCATTGCGCGAGGCGCAGGCCACGGCACAAAAAGCGCAACCGGCAATGCCAAACCCTGTAGATCCGGCCCGCGAGAAACGCCTGATAGAAAGTTTGCAGATGATAGACACCATACTCAAGCAGCAACTTCTGATTGTAGACGGTATGCCATACGCCGAGAAACAGCTTAAATCGCGCATAGCAGCGATAGACAGTATTACGAAGTAATGCTATACATAGTCTATCATTTGAATATGCCTGTATGCAATTCTCTTTTTAAAAACTCATAGTTATAGGCAGAGCTTTCTATATACATTCCCGTTTGTGGTTCTGATACTTTTTCAAATGTTTCGGAATTATACCATGTAGATATAGCTTCGCTGAGCGACAGCTTATTGTCTCGCATCAGCCATCCAATAATGTCAGTGGAGATAGCATCAAGCAGGAATTTAAATATTTTATCTTTTTCCATAGTCAATCAATACGTTTCAAAAATTTGATGGCGGAAGCGTTATGAAAGAAAAATTGTGTACTCAACTCTTTGTACTCCAATCTATTTACCAACTCATAAATTGATATATATCCATCTTGATAAAGCCGGAAAGACATTGAGACCGAATCGTCAGCTATCGGCCCGATGACAATGTCATAATCGTGAGCCGGGTGGGAAATATCTTCACTGCGGTTCATCATAACAAACATAGCCCATTCTTCTGAAGGATTGTCAAAAATCTTAATCTTCAGCTTTTCGGCAGCTTCCTTGTAATTAAATTCAAAAGCCGATACACATTCTTTTCCACCAAATCTCATAAAACGTCGGAATGCAATATTCCGGGCATGCTCTATATTATCAGTCAAGTAGAACCCGCATCCAAAATCTTTGAAAGGATGACATTTGGAAAAGTCAACCTTATCAATCAGAATATTCGAGCCATGATAGAGTTTCATCCTATTCCTCCTCCATTACGTTTGCAGATTGCTGTAATATCCTCTACCCAATCATTAACTGACAGTGTATGTTCTGCGGCATAGCACTGTTCAAGAAAATCTATCCCTTTGTAACGCAGAAGGTAGTTTGAAGCTTCTTTTAATGTGAGATAATTTCGTTTGGCAAACTCGCTGATTGCTGTTACAACATATTCAACAACTTCTTTGCCGCATGATATTTTAGGGGTTAAAACAACAGAAACCTCTGCGTCAAGTGCATTTGCCACTCTATTGATTGTTTCGAATGTAAGCCCTTTTCCGCTTTCAATTTTGGAAATTGTTGCCCTACCAACACCAATCTTATCGCCAACCTCTTGCTGAGTCATACCTAATTCATACCTTCGTTGGCTGAAAAGTTTTCCTATGTTATCAAGTTTACTTGTCATATCTACAATTTTACGCAAATATATGAAATGTTTCACATATATGAAACAAGTACGTTAAAAATATGGTTGCCCAAGAGTGAATTTAAACAGTTTCTTGGATTTATTGCATTCCTGCAACCTTTTCTTATATGAGTTGTTAATTTCTAAACAGTTAAAATTTAAAAGTTTGGAATTATGACAACAAAAAAGATAATGATAGCATTGGCTGCAGCAGCCATGTTTATGCCGGTAATGGCACAGAATGTAGTACCCACAGGCAGTGAAGCCGAAGCCATCGCACGCCGATATGGTGCTAATCCCGGTCCGGTAGTGGCCGCTTCGGCGCAATATTCGCAATTACCTGAACTCGCCCGCGAATTTGTAAACCGCCATTATAAAAATGTAAAGGTAGTGAAGGTGGAACGTGAATTCATGGACAACAGTTACGACGTTAAGCTTGCCAACGGTGTTGATATGGATTTCAATGTTGCCGGTCAGTTGACATCTATCGAGGCTTCGGATGATGCCGCACCTCTGAGCGAAAAGGTGGTGAAGGACGTTTTACCGTCAAAGGCTTTTAAGGAGCTTAAGAAACTGCATCTTCAGAAAAATGTAGAAGAGATAGAATTTAAAAACGGTCGTGTGTATGAAATCGACACCCGCACAGTGAGCGAGAATGAATATTCGTTTGATATTCAAGAAAACGTTTTCCGTAACATCTGACAGTAAAAACGGCCTGTTTATGGCCGCTGAGGGTATCACGGATGGCTCTTATTGACAATTTAGAGTCAGACGTGGTACAATGTAAGTGCAATGTTGTGTCAATATTGCAGAGGCTTTGCAGAATATCATGAATTGATTAATTTTGTAGAAAAATGACAGATTCATGAGAAATACATTGCTTTTAATACTTCTTGCAGTAGTTTTAGGCGGCGTTTCATGCAAGATCAATCGCCCCGAAAACACTGAGGTAGAAGGTTCAGATATTACGGTTGACGCCAACTTGCTCAGGATGGTTGACTGCGGTGATTTTATATATGCCGAAGTACGTGCCAATCCTGAGGATTCAATCGCGCTGGCCACGTATGCCATTGTAGATTCGGGTGTTGAACCTAAAAACATACCGCAGGGTTGTATTGTAATCAACGCTCCGCTGCAGCGCAGTGTAGTATCGTCGTCTGTTCATACTGCCGGAATCAATGAACTGGGTATGCTGAGCGGTGTTGCCGGTGTAGCCGATGTTTCTTATTATCCTGTCGGTGACCCGGTGCTTGATGCCGTGAAAGAGGGTAAAATCAAGAATATAGGTTCGAGTCTCGCTCCTGATATCGAAAAAATCATAGATCTTAATGCCGATGGTATCGTAGTGACTCCATTTGAAGGCGAGGGCTATAACGAACTCAAGAAGATAGGTGTTCCTATGATTCTGATGACAGATTACCTTGAATCAACTCCGCTTGGACGAGCCGAGTGGTTGGTATTTATCGGTGCCATATACGGTAAGTACGACGAGGCTCTGCGCATCTATCAGCAGGTGAGCGAGAAGTATCAGCGCCTGCGTGTGTGTGCCAACAAAAGCGATGACGAGCCACTTGTAATCACCGAAAAGCCAATCTCGGGCGTATGGTATGTGCCTGGTGGCGGCAGCTATATGGCCACCATGATAAGCGATGCCGGTGCCACATATCCATGGGTCAAGACCAAAGAATGCGGTTCGATACCTCAGGATGTGTCGTCAGTAATCGACGCAGCCGACGAGGCTGACTACTGGCTCATAAAGGATGCCAAGGACATCGACAGCAAGTCGCTGCTGGCCGAGGTTCCTCATGCCAAAGCGTTCAGCGCTTTCCCTAAAAATGTTTACGTTTGCAATACCATTGAGAAGCCGTACTTCAATGCAGCCGCTTTTCATCCGGAATTAATTCTGAGCGATATGGTAAACATTTTCCATACCAACGAGTGTGGCGGCGACTCAGTACTTCATTTCTTCCGTCCGCTGGAGTAACGTTATAGATGAAAGTAGATGAAAGGCTTCAGGACTGCTATAGTTTTTACTATTGTAATACTGATATGCGTATGCACCTTCACGGGTTGTATAGTCTTCGGCTCCGTAGCAATACCTTTTGACGACGTTTTGGCTGCCATATCAGGCGGTGATGTGCAAAAGGAGTCGTGGCGCTACATAGTGATGGAAACACGAATACCCGCGGCTGTCACATCTTTGCTGTCAGGCGCGGCCTTGGCCATAGCCGGATTGCTTATGCAGACTACTTTCGACAACCCCTTGGCCGGCCCATCAATACTTGGTATATCTACAGGTTCGAGTCTTGGTGTGGCCATAGTTATGCTGGCGCTGGGTGGAACGGCCACGCTCTTGGGACAGGCTGCCGTGTTGGCCGGTGCATTTGTCGGTGCATTTGCTGTGATGGCTTTATTGCTGGCGCTGTCGAGCGTTGTGCGTTCATCCACCATGTTGCTTATCGTAGGCATGCTAATAGGCTATCTGGCATCTTCGGCCATATCGCTGCTCAATTTCTTTGCCACCCGCGAGGGCGTACATTCGTATGTGATTTGGGGAATGGGCAGTTTCGGCGGTGTTACTCTTGCTGACCTGCCGGTATTTGCCGCCCTTACGCTGCTGTGTGTATTTCTGTCCATGCTGTATATAAAGCCGCTCAATGCCCTACTGCTCGGTACACGATATGCCGAGAGTGCAGGGGTAAACATCAAGTCGTGCCGCAACGGTATATTGCTGCTGTCGGGGGTGCTTACGGCAATAGTCACGGCATGGTGCGGCCCCATAGGATTCATAGGCCTGATAGTGCCGCATATAGCGCGCCTTGCCATGCGCAGCTCCAACCATCGTATACTGCTGCCTGCCACAGCCCTGTGCGGCGCGGCCACCGGTGGGCTGTGCCAGATGCTCAGTGTGGCTCCTTCGAGCTGGGGCATCATACCCATCAACGCCATTACTCCGGTGATAGGCGTACCTATCATCATTTATATCATCGTTAAACGTCGTTCAATTTTTTATTTCAACTGATGTCTCTGAAAACTGTAAATCTTACGGTAGGCTATTCGGGTCGTGAGGTCGTAAGCGACATTTCCGGGACTTTGCCTCAGGGTGAAGTGACGGTGTTGATAGGTGCCAACGGCAGCGGTAAGTCTACATTGCTCAGAACCCTTACCGGCGCACAGCCTGCTCTGAGCGGCAGGGTTGAACTTGACGGTATCGACATACAGGATTACAAGCCTGCGACCCTTGCACGCAGGCTGAGCCTTGTTCTTACCGACCGCACCGGCGGCGGCGGTCTTACGGTAGAGGAATTAGTGTCTATAGGCCGACATCCGTATTCCGGCTTTTTGGGTCGCCTTTCGGCCGCTGACCGCGAGGTGGTGGGCGATGCCATAGCGCTGGTGGGATTGGCTCATAAGACCAAGATGTTTGTGGCTTCGTTGAGCGACGGCGAGCGTCAAAAGGCTATGATAGCGCGTGCTATAGCCCAGGATACCAATCTGATAGTACTCGATGAACCTACTTCGTTTCTGGACGTATCGAGCCGTTTCGAAATAATGGATCTTCTTGGCCGTCTTGCCGGCAATGAGGGTAAAACCGTGCTGTTATCAACTCACGATATAGCCCCGGCTATGTCGGTGGCCACAAATGTATGGGCTATCGCTCAGGGAAGGCTCGAAGCCGGAAGTATTGAAGAACTTACAGCTTCAGGAACACTCAATCGGGTGTACAGGGGTGTGGAATTTGATGTAGCAGCCAAAGACTTCAGGAAAGTGTAGAGGTTAGTGAAGAGTGAAGAGTGTGCGAATAAATTTTTTTGATGATGTCACCTTTTTTGCATTGCTCACGTCTTACTTGTGAGATATCTCAAAAAGTAAACATCTAAATCAAAAAACTCTAAAATCATAAAAAGACATGACTCACGTATTAGTTCCCATCTTTGTTTGTGTGGTACTCCCGGTATCAATCGTTTTGATATACTTCCTCTCGGTGATGAACAGCGACAATAAACGTTCTCAGGTGCTCATAAAGGCAATCGAATCAAACAACTGCCCCGATGCCGACAAACTTGCCGAGTCGCTTAGAAAGACCAAGAGATCGGCACGCGAGTTGCTCAACCTCAGATTGCTCCGTGGATGCATCTTCTCGCTCATAGGTCTTGCTCTTATAATCTTAGGATTGGTAAACTACCATAGCGGACATTATGAATTCGGCAGTGACCCGGTAACTGTACCCTTGATGTTTGGCAGCGTATCGGCTGCGGTAGGCATAAGCTATCTGATAGTGTACTTCGTGTCACGCAAGCAGGTTGACGACAAGGAAAACAAGGACTAAACCATGAACCGCGGGCAATTCATATCCGCTGTAGAGGGCACACAAAGGGAGCTGCGACGCTTCCTTGTGGCCCTATGCTGCGGCGATTCGCAGCTCGCAGATGATATAGCACAGGAAACATATATCAAGGCATACATGGCGTGTGATGATTTAAGTGGTGTAGACAAGTTCAAGGCATGGATCTTCAGAATAGGCTATAATACATTTATCGACAACCGCCGTTCGTCCAGAAATTTCAACAGCTACGAGGAAGCACGTGAGATACCGGCCAACGAAAGCGCGGATTCACAGTTCCGATATCAGGACTTGTATGATGCTTTGAACCGCTTGCCGGCCAAAGAGCGCACATCGGTATTGCTGTACTATATGGAAGGTTATTCTATAAAAGAAATATCGGCGATAGTAGAGGCTTCTGAGGCTGCGGTGAAACAGCACCTGTCGCGAGGCCGCAATCATCTGCGAGGCATTTTAACGATTGATAATTAAGATTATGGAAGATGATAAATTAAAAGATATATTCCTTAATTTTCAGCCTGAGCTGTCTTCTGACAATAAGTTTTTAGACCGCTTGCAAAAGAATATGGAAGTTCTGGAGATAGTGAAGCGAGATGCGTCAGCTGCACGCCGCCGCAATGTGATTTCTCTTGCCGTGGCTGCCCTGTCAGGCTTTGTAGCGGGTGTGATAGTCACATTGCTGTTCCCGATTATAGGCAGCCGGCTATCTGCTGTCTCGCTGCCCATACCCGGCTTTCAGGATATAATGCTCAACCATCAGATCATAGGATGGATATTGGCTGCAATTATGAGTACCTTCATAGCCCTGAACGCCTACGAACTCACCAACGCCCGCCTGTCTGTTTCGGGCAAAAAGTAAATATGATTATAAATTATTATAGATTGTTGTTTAAATAGAAACAGCGTCATCCCAAGTGGAATGACGCTGTTTCTATTTAAACACGGGAGTTGTTGTCAGAGGGCTGCTTTGGAAAGCTCCATGCCTTTGGCTATGGCCTGTTCGTTGAGGGGGATGAGGTGGTGATGGCGTTCGGGCAGGGTTTTGCGGAGCGCTTTCACTACGGCTTCGGTATCAACTATGGGGCGCAGAGCCAGCAGCGAGCCGAGCAGAATCATGTTGTATGTTTTGGTGTTCTTCATCTCGATGGCAGCATCCATTGCGTTTACGGGCACCACGGTGATATCGGTGCGGGTGGGCAGATGGTGTATACCCGAGGGGTCGTAGATCAGAGTGCCGCCGGGCTTAACTTTGCTTTCAAACTTATCGAGGCTCTGCTGGTTGAGGATAACGGCAGTGTCGAATGTGTCGAGTACGGGAGATGAAATGGGAGCGTCAGACAGGATTACGGTAACGTTGGCTGTACCGCCTCGCTGTTCCGGGCCATAGGCCGGCATCCAGGTCACTTCGAGGTTGTCCATCAGTCCTGCGTAAGCAAGAATTTTACCCATGGAGAGGACGCCTTGTCCTCCGAATCCGGCAATGATAATTTCTTCTTTCATGTGGTTTTATATTACGCTTCGAAGTGAATTAAATGTTTTTGAGGTCGCCGAGCGGATAGCGTTCAAACATGTGTTCCACCATCCATTCGTTGCTCTTGGCGGGCGACATTTTCCAGCCGGAATTGCAGGTAGATACTACTTCAACAACCGATGTACCCTTACCGTCGAGAGCGTTCTGGAATGCTTTCTTGATAGCAGCTTTAGTCTTGCGTACGGCACCGGGTGTGTGTACGGCCTGACGGGTTACGTAGCATGTACCGTCGAGCTGAGCGAGCAGTTCTGATATACGCAGGGGGTAGCCGTTGAGGTCGGCACGGCGTCCGTAGGGCGAGGTAGCGGTCTTCATACCCAGCAGGGTGGTGGGAGCCATTTGTCCGCCGGTCATGCCGTAGATGGCGTTGTTGATGAAGATGATGGCAATGTTCTCGCCGCGGTTGGCTGCGTGAATGGTTTCGGCAGTACCGATGGCCGAGAGGTCACCGTCGCCCTGATATGTGAACACCAAACGGTCGGGGTTAAGGCGCTGCAGGCCGGTAGCTACGGCCGGAGCGCGACCGTGGGCAGCCTCAACCCAGTCTACATCAATATAATTGTAGGCAAATACGGCGCATCCTACCGGAGCCACGCCAATGGTCTTGTCTTCGAGTCCCATTTCGTCGATGAGTTCGGCAATCACGCGGTGTACCACGCCGTGCGAGCAGCCGGGGCAGTAGTGTGTGTTGCGTTCGTCGAGCAGACGGGGACGTGCATAGACTTTATTTTCGCTTTTGATAATTTCTTCAGGAGTCATGGCGCGGTTCATTTTAATTCAGGAAAATCTTGCTTAAGGGCATCGAGTACTTCGCCGGGGTTGGGAATCATACCGCCCATGCGGCCGAAGTGATAAACGGGAATGCGACCTTCAACGGCCAGGCGAACGTCTTCAACCATCTGTCCGGCATTGAGCTCAACCACGAGCATGCCTTTGACTTTCTTGGAGAGTTCGGCGATACGCTTGGTGGGGTAGGGCCACAGGGTGATAGGACGTATAAGGCCTATCTTGATACCGGCGGCGCGGGCGTCCTCGATAGCCTTTAGGCAAATGCGTGCTACCGATCCGAAAGCCACGATGATGTATTCAGCATCGTCGGTGAAGTATTCTTCGTAGCGTACTTCGTTTTCCTGTATCTTGGCGTATGTGCGCTGGAAGCGGAGGTTGTTTTCCTCCATCTTGGGAGATTCGAGTTCGAGAGATGTAACCACGTTGCGGTGTCCGCGGCCGTTCTTGCCGGTGGTGGCCCAGGGGCACTGTTCGGCGATTTCGGCATCGGTACGGCGAGGTTTGAAGGGCGGTAGCACCACTTTTTCCATCATCTGTCCTACGATACCGTCGGCCAGAATCATGGCCGGGTTGCGGTACTTGAAGGCGAGGTCAAATCCAAGGCCAACGAAGTCGGCCATTTCCTGTACCGTAGCCGGAGCCAGCACGATGAGGTGATAGTCGCCGTGGCCGCCGCCTTTGGTGGCCTGGAAATAGTCGGCCTGCGAGGGCTGGATAGTGCCAAGGCCGGGTCCGCCGCGCATCACATTGACTATAAGAGCGGGAAGCTCAGAAGCGGCGATATAGCTGATGCCTTCCTGCTTAAGGCTGACACCGGGCGATGATGACGAAGTCATGACAGCCTTGCCGGATGCGGCGCCGCCGTATACCATGTTGATGGCGGCCACTTCGCTTTCGGCCTGCAGGACTACCATACCGGTGGTTTCCCAAGGCATTTCTTCTTCGAGGGTTTCAAGCACCTCCGACTGGGGAGTGATAGGATAGCCGAAATAGCCGTCGACGCCATAGCGGATGGCTGCATGAGCTATGGCCTCATTCCCTTTCATTAATTTTACTTCTTCCATATCGTAAAGTACTTTTTAGGGGTTAGGCAGTGTTACACGGTAAACTTCAATGCAACCGTCAGGGCAAACCATTGCGCATGAGGCACAGCCTATACATGCGTCAGGATTGGCGGTAAAAGCAAAGTGATAGCCGCGATCATTAACTTCTTTGGGCTGGAGCAGCAGCACATCGGTAGGACAGGCAACAACACAAAGGTCGCATCCTTTGCAACGGGCCGAGTCGATTGTGACTGCTCCTTTTACTTTAGCCATTTTCTCAGTCTTTTAAGGTTAGTAGTGTTTCGTATTCAGAGCCTTTGTCATAGGGGGCAGGCTCAAGTTTTCTCTGTTTGCAAATATAATGCTATTTTTCGCGAAAGGCAAATGTTTTGATGTGAAATTTTGCAAATAGTGTTTTATAACACATTTCTCTGCAACTTTAATGCCTGCAGCCGTGTTATTACTACGCATGTCCGCAGTGCGGACTCACACTCATAACTAAATTATAAAACCATGAATAGAGAAAAAATCATGAAACGCCATCAAACTCATTTTATTATCAAAGTAGCTCTCCACGTTGCCACACTGGCAACCCTAATCTGTGCCGTGCACGAACTTGACAGAATCCATCATCGTCTCAAAAAAATTGAGAAACGCGAGGAAAAGCGCGGCCTCAAGCTGCTTAAATAATCAATAACCGAAACCTAAAAGCAACGGCTCTGCCACAGGGATATACCCCGGCAGAGCCGTTGCTTTTTAGGGTTCAACCGCTCTTTATTTTGAAATTCTTCTCTGGTCATTTCTTAATTGACCATCATCTTCATTACAGTCTCGTAAGACTTTCTGATTTGGGCACGTTTTTCAGCAGATACCTTGGGCGGGTTCTGCATTCGCTCCTCAAATCGCTTGGCATCTGAACCAAAGAGAATCGGTGTTTCTTTAATAGGTCTTGCCATATCTAAGTGGGTTTAGTTACTGATTACAAAGGTACAACATTTTTTTGATATAATTAGATTATGCAGGTTGTAAATATTAAGGGTTCATTTCTTTATTTTTAAAGAATAACACGTCCTTAAGCTGCTTAAATAATCAATAACCGAAACCTAAAAGCAACGGCTCTGCCACAGGGATATACACCCGGCAGAGCCGTTGCTTTTGTAACTTGCTGATATTTAAGGTTGAGTTATCTTATAAAGAGTATAGAGCCTTTTTCCCGTTGATGATATAAACCATACCCGGTATAGGGTTTGCCACTTGGCGTCCACTCAGGTCGTATATTGTGTTGATGGTAGCGGGTGTATCAGGTTTAATTCCCTCAATGCCCGATGTTGGGAAATCGTTTGTTTCGATGAAGTTTGTAAAGTAATTCCATCCTGAAGCATTTCGGTATAGTTCAGCAGAGCCTACAGGTACATAAACCGGAATGTCCTTTGGCGTAGAGTTTTCGCCGGGGATACTGTCAACGTGTCCGAATGCCAGTTCTCCAAATAACGCATCCTGTATGCAGTAAGGCGGTTTTGAAGCTTTACTATAGAGGGCTTTGAGCGACTTAAGGTTAGCGCAGGTGTACGATTCAAGGTATCTTAAAGTAGATGGAAGAACCATTATTTCCATGTCTTTGCATTTGTCAAAGGCACCCGATTTTATATATTCGCAATTTTCAGGAATCACTATCTCTTTCAGTCCTGAATTTCTGAACGCCCACCACGATATATTGAGGAGTTTCTCAGGAAGATTGATGTTTTTTACTGAAGAATCAGCGAAAGCACAATCGTCAATCATGTTTATTCCCGGGGGCAGGATTACTTGGTTCAGCGATGTGCACCAGTGAAAGCAATCGCCGGGTATATATGTCATGCCATCGGGAATTATCAATGGCGATACACTTAAGCTTTTGCAGTTGGCAAAACTTGTAGGCCCAAGATTCTTGAGTGATTGTGGCAGATTGATTTCTTCGAGATAAACAGCATTGTAGAATGCCTGAAAAGCGATTGTCTCAACATCGTCAGGCAAAACAATCTTTCTCAGCTTTATAGGAATCAAGCCCTTATTTTCATCTGTTTGAGCTGAGGCGTCAAGAAAGGCGCGGGTTGGAATAGTCTTATTTTCAACATCAGCATCTGCTATGTCGATATAAGACAGGTTGCCATAAAACGAAGCCGCCCACATGGTCTTGAAATCCGCAGTATTAATCGGACCATTCACTATTAGTGTATCAACGCTCAGTTGATCATCGCCAAGCTCCTCGCTGAGTGTGCCGGCATTGACAACTGTAATCTCCCTGCATAAGCCAAAGGCAATGTTTACAGAGATGATACCGAATATCAAGGCAATCAGTTTGTTCATATTGTTCGGGTATAATCAGGTTTTAAAGGTGGGAATTGTTTGGAATAACTATAATAAGGATGGATATTTTTAATAAATATCTGATAATTAGTTCTTTTTTGCAAAGATAATGATTTACTTTAGTTTTGTCAAAGTAAAAATTGAAATATTTTTTGAAAATTATGTGACTTTTCCAATAAGCATGCGTCTTATAGGCGTAAGACATTTCGATCATGGAAAAAATGATAAGTCTAAAGGACGTAAACAAAACCTATTTTGGTGCGGTTCCTCTCCACGTACTGAAGGGTATCAATCTTGAAATAAACAGGGGAGAGCTTGTGTCGATTATGGGTGCTTCCGGTTCCGGAAAGTCAACCCTGCTTAATATTCTCGGTATACTCGACAATTATGACAGTGGCGAGTACTATCTTGACGGTACTTTGATTAAGGACCTCAGCGAAAACCGTGCTGCCGAGTATCGCAACCGCATGATTGGTTTCGTATTTCAGTCGTTTAATCTCATTAATTATAAGAATGCGATTGAAAACGTGGCATTGCCGCTGTTTTACCAAGGCGTTTCGCGCAAGAAGCGCAATGCTCTGGCTATGGAGCAACTCGAACGCATGGGTATAGCCGACCGCGCTCATCATCTGCCCGGTGAGCTGTCGGGCGGACAGAAACAGCGTGTGGCCATAGCACGTTCGCTCATCACACGCCCGTCGATAATTCTGGCCGATGAACCCACCGGCGCGCTTGACAGCCGCACATCGGCCGATGTGATGAATATATTCAAGGACCTCAACCGCAACGAGGGTATGACCATTGTGATTGTGACCCACGACCCCGGTGTGGGCAATCAGGCCGACAGGCTAATACGTATCAAAGACGGTGTGATAGTCGACGAATAGCCATGAGAGACTTGATTTCTGAAATTTTGCAGACTATAAGCAACAATAAGTTGCGAACGGCTCTTACGGGGCTTGCCGTGAGCTGGGGCGTCTTTATGCTGATAGTGTTGCTGAGTATGGCCCGCGGTGTCACCAACAGCTTTGAGGATAACATGGCCTCGGGCAGCCAGGCCAATCTGAGTGTGTGGGGCGGCATGACTTCAAAGCCATATCACGGCAACCGCACCGGCCGTAGAATCGACCTAAAGGAGCGCGACATGACTCTGCTGGAGGATGAGCATCCGCAGTATGTGAAGGAGGTTACATCCATAATATACGGCAACTCGGGAAATATCACCGCCGGCACCAAGAGTGTGAGTTCGTCGTACCAGGGTGTGTATCCGTCGTATGTTACCGGTATTTCGAGTATCGACATAGTGGCCGGCCGCAATATTAACGACAACGATATGGCTCAGAAGGCCAAGGTGATACTGCTGCCTGCCGAGTATGCACGCCAACTTTTTCCGCCCGGGGGCGAGGCTGCCTTAGGCAAGCGCGTCAACTGCAATGGATTGTCGTTTAAGGTGGTAGGCGTGACCGAAGGCCGCTGGTCGCGCAATGTTTTCATCCCGTTTACCACAGCCCGCATGATGTCGACCGACAAAGATCAGCTTGGCTCGATTACCGTAGGCCTGCAGAATGTGTCGTCTGAAGCCGACGGACTTGAGGCTGAGGAAGGCGTGCGCAATACGCTGGCTCAGATACATGAGTTCGACCCCAAGGATGAATCGGCGCTATGGATCAACAACCGCTTTACACAAAGCCTGCAGGGAGCCACCGCCATGTCAATGCTCAACTTAGGGGTGTGGGTGCTCGGCATACTCACCTTGCTTACAGGCGTGGTAGGTATCAGTAATATAATGTTTGTATCGGTGCGCGAGCGTACCCATGAGATTGGTATCAGGCGCGCTATAGGTGCTAAACCACGCTCAATCCTCACTCAGATATTGGCCGAAAGTGTGGCCATAACCGTGCTGTTCGGATACATAGGCATAGTGCTCGGAACCGTTGTGGCCCAAGTGATATCAATGGTGATAGGCGAGGTGGATTTCTTGAAAAATCCTACAGTGAGCATTGCCATAGCCTTTGAGGTGACCGCAGTACTGGTACTGGCCGGAGCTTTGGCCGGACTGTTCCCGGCATTGAAGGCACTGAAGGTAAAACCTGTAGAAGCTTTGCGCTACGAATAATCTCTCCATAATAAAATGAAAACACCAATTTTTGACATTGAGAACTGGAAAGAAATCGGTGCGACGCTTTCAAGAAACAAGACCCGCACCTTCCTCACCGGCTTCGGAATATTCTGGGGTGTGGCCATGCTCGCCATCCTTATGGGTGGAGCGCGTGGAGGCGAGGATATGCTGCGACGCAACTTTGCCGGTTTCGCCACAAACAGCGGTGGTATATTTGCCAGCCGCACCACCCTGCCGTATGAGGGCAACGCCAAGAACCGCCGGTGGTATCTCGACCTCACCGATGTAGAACGTCTGCGCCAGGCTGTGCCCGAGCTTGAAGCGGTGATTCCCATCTTTCAGTCGTGGGGCGATGCCACTTGCCAAAACGGAAAATACAGCTACTCAGGTTCAGCTCAGGGGCTTATTCCCGATTACGCCAAGATCTCTACTCCCAAGATATATGCGGGCCGATTTATAAACGATGCCGACGTGGCCCAGGCACGCAAGGTGGTGGTGCTTGGTAAGAAAATAGTCAATGAGATATTTCCCTACGACCCTGCGCCTATAGGCAAGACCGTGCTGATCAACAACGTGGTGTATTCCGTGATAGGCGTGGTCGGCAATATGAGCGAAGCCACGATCGGTGGTCAGCTCGATGAGGCCGCAGTATTGCCGCAGACCACATTCTGCAAGGCTTTTGCCCGTGCCGACAAGGTTGACTACATCACATACGTGGCCGACAGCAAGTATAAACTCTCAGACCTCGCTCCCCGTATACGCTCCACCATATACCGCCGGCATCTCATACATCCCGCCGACGAGGGGGCCATGTGGATGATGGATATATCGCAGATATTTGAACAGGTAGACGGCCTTTTCACCGGCATAGGATTGCTGGCCATGTTCATAGGCGCATCCACATTGCTGGCCGGTGTTATAGGTATAGGCAATATAATGTGGGTGATAGTGAAAGAGCGCACACAGGAAATAGGCATACGCCGGGCAATAGGAGCCAAACCGCGCGACATACTGGTGCAGGTGCTGTGCGAGGGTGTAGCCCTCACAGTGGTGGCCGGAGTAGCCGGTATATGCTTCGCAGCAATAGTGCTGGGGTGTGTAAACTATCTCACCAATCAGGGCGATCCGGCCGTTATAGCCCGATTCCAGATGAGCTTCACCTCGGCTATGGCCATTATGGGCATATTCGTTATACTGGGCACGCTCGCCGGCCTTATCCCATCGCTCAAAGCGATGAAAATCAAGCCTATCGAGGCTTTGAACGACAAATAATAAAAACTTAGAAATCTTCATAATCCGATGAAAAAATTTTTCAAAATCTTCCTCTGGGTGCTTGTAGGCCTCGTGTTTGTGGGCACATTTGTCTATCTTTTTATCAATTCCCGTCCTAAAGAAGAAAAGTTCGAAATTGTAAATCCCTCGGTTGAGACCATCGAAAGGAGCACCGTACTCACCGGCAAGATAGAGCCGCGTGATGAAATTGATATCAAGCCGCAGATTTCGGGTATCATCAGCGAGATACTCGTAGAAGCCGGCGACCATGTGAACGACGGCGACATCATTGCCAAGATTAAGGTAATACCCGAAGAATCGCAGCTGTCGTCAGCCGAGAGCCGCGTGGCCCTCTCAAAGATATCGCTCGAAAAAGCTCGTCTGGCATACGAACGCACCAAGGCTCTGTACGAGAAGAAATACGAGAGCCGCGAAAAATACGAGGCCGACTTTGCCGCATACGAAAATGCACGTCAGGAACTTGCCCAGGCTCAGGATCAGCTCACCATCGTGCGCGACGGCGTTTCGGCTGCAAATGCTCAAGGCTCAAACACTTTGGTACGATCTACCGTGACCGGTGTTGTGCTCGAAGTGCCGGTCAAGGTAGGTTCTTCGGTGATTCAGGCCAATACTTTCAACGACGGTACAACAATAGCAAAGGTTGCCGATATGACCGACCTTATCTTCAAGGGTAAGATTGACGAGACCGAGGTGGATATGCTGCGCGAGGGTATGTCGGTGCGCATAAGCGTGGGTGCCATAGCCGGCAGCGACTATCCCGCCACTATCGAGAAAATAGCACCTATGGCCACCGACGACAACGGCACCAATACATTTGAGGTAAAGGCCGCCCTCAGCGCCGGCGAACTCGGCAGCCTGCGTGCCGGCTACAGCGCCAATGCCACCGTGATTCTCGAAAAGGCCGAAAACGTGATGACCGTATCGGAAAGTGTGGTGGAATATGCAGGCGACAGCGCATTTGTCTATGTGCTGACCGATACCGTGGGCAAGCAGAAATTCGACCGCAAGCCTATACTCACCGGTATATCCGACGGTATCAAGGTAGAAGTGAAGGATTCGGTACTCTCTACCGACACTCAATTGCGCGGCAACTCTATTAAATGATAAAAGATGAAAACAAGGATATTAGTATTCTCGGCATTGCTGTGCGCAGCCGTCAGCGGCATGGCACGCGAATGGAGCCTTGAAGAGTGCGTAAACTACGCCATAGAGAACAACCTCACCGTGAAGTCGCAGGAGTTGCAGGTGAAGCGTGGTGAGCTCGAAATAGTACAGGCCAAAGACCGCTTCCTGCCTACACTCGATGCGTCGGCATCGCAGTCGTTCAACTTCGGCCGCGGTCTTACAGCCGAAAACACATACGCCGACCGCAATACGAGCAACTTCCAGTGGGGAGTGAATTTCAACCTGCCCCTGTTTCAGGGGCTGAGCGAATACCGCAGGCTCAACTATGCCAAGTCGTCGCTTCAGCAGATGCTGTATGAGCACGAATCCACCAAGGACAATGTTACGCTCAACGTAATCTCACAGTACCTGCAGGTGCTGTACTGCAAGGAAGTGGAGGAGAGTGCGCGCTCGCAAGCCGATTATTCGGCATACGAAGTCACTCGCCAAAAAGCACTGGCAGATGCCGGCAAGATAGCCGAGGCCGATCTGTATGACGCCGAGGCCCAGGCTGCACAAGACCAATTGCAGGTGGTTTCGGCACAGAACGACACCCGCACTGCTCTGGTTAATCTGGCAAATCTGCTGCGACTGACATCAATAGACGATTTTGATGTGCTTCCTCTTGGCGATGCCGAGCCATTGATTCCTCGCCCCGAAAGTATCTATAACGAGGCACTGAGCATAAACAACGGCATACTTGGCGCGCGCCAGGGCATCAAGGCGGCATCCGACTATATCTCAGTGGCAAAAGCAGGCTATATCCCCACATTGAGCTTAAATGCCGGCGTAGGATCGAGCTTTTACACCGTGAGCGGGTTCGACCATGAGACATTTGCACGACAGATGCGCCACAACATGTCGACCTATCTTGGATTCTCGCTGCGAATACCTATCTTCGACGGCTTCTCAACACGCAACAGTGTTCGTACTGCAAAGTTGCAGAAGTATGCCGCCGAAATCGAGCTTGAACAGCGCGAGTCGGATCTGTTTAAGAACATCCAGCTGGCATATTATCAGGCCAAAGGCGCACGCGAGCGTTATCTTACATCAGGTGTGACCCTCGAAAAGACACGCCTGTCATTCGACGCCACCCGCGAGAAGTACAATCTGGGACGTTCCACCCCGGCTGAGTTTGAGCAAGCCAAGAACAACCTGTTCCGCACCGAGGTAAGCCGCATACAGGCTCATTACGAGTACCTGCTGCGCTACAGAATACTGATGTTCTACAAGGATAACAAAATAGTACAAAGAAATTAGGATAAAGACAACTGAAGATTGAATCAGGGGAACCTCGGCACCAAGCCCGGCTCCCCCCTGATTTTTTTTAGGTTGCGTTTCGATTTGGTAAAAAAATGGTGTCGGGAAGATTATGTGTGTTGCAGAACCTCATGTTTATATGGATGTGACTGGACAATTGAGAGTATAATGCCATCTTCCGGGAGGTAGGTTCAGCAAAACATACATGCAACATCGGGTATGCACGACCGCAGGGAGGGCAGGCCCGGAAAGATGTAACAAGTGTTGGCATCCGGTGAGGATGCTACATAGGCACCTCAGTGGCCGAGGGATTGCATTTCTACGAGGCGACGGTAGTGTCCGCCAAGTTCCATGAGTTGGTCGTGGGTGCCTTGTTCAACAATGCGGCCTTCGTGCATCACGCATATCATATCGGCATTCTTGATGGTAGACAGGCGGTGGGCTATGACTATGGTGGTGCGGTCTTTCATCAGTCGGTCGAGTGCCTGCTGCACGAGTACTTCGCTCTCTGAGTCAAGCGCCGATGTAGCTTCGTCGAGAATCAGTATGGGCGGATTCTTGAGTATGGCGCGGGCTATGGATACACGCTGGCGCTGACCTCCCGACAGGCGGCAACCGCGGTCGCCTATACAGGTATCGTAACCGTTTTCGGAATTGATAATGAATTCGTGGGCGTTGGCTATGCGTGCGGCAGCCTCTACCTGCTCCATCGTTGCCGATGATACACCGAAAGTTATATTGTTGTAGAAGGAGTCGTTGAAGAGTATGGCTTCCTGATTCACATTGCCCATAAGCTCGCGCAGGTCGTACACGCGCAGGTCGCGGATGTCGGTGCCGTCAATTGAGATAGAGCCTTTGGCTACGTCGTAGAATCGCGGCAGCAGGTCGGCCATGGTAGTCTTGCCCGAGCCCGACTGTCCCACGAGGGCTACGGTAGAACCGGCCGGGATGTGCAGGCTCACATCGTGTATTACCTCGCGGTCGCCGTAGCTGAAGCTTACGTCCTTGTAGTCGATGGCTTTTGACAGCGGCGGTACGGGCTTGGGTTGCTTGGGGTCGGTGATGGGGTTGCGGGTGTTTAGAATCTTGTCAACACGCTCCATTGATGCGAGACCTTTCTGAATTGAATATGCCGCCTTCGACAGATCTTTGGCCGGGTTGATGATGCTGTAGAATATGGTCATGTAGTAGATAAACGACGCTGCGCTCATTGACGAGCGTCCGCTCAGGATGAGCGAACCGCCGAAGCACAGTATTATGGCTATGGCTATGGTGCCGAGAAACTCGCTCATGGGGTGGGCGAGCGACTGGCGACGGGCTACTTTGTTGGAGATGCTGTAGAATACCTGGTTTTCGGCGTGAAAACGGTTTTTCACTTTTTCCTCGGCGTTGAAAGCCTTGATAATGCGCAGGCCGCCGAGGGTTTCCTCGATATTGGCCATGAGCACACCCCATTGGTTTTGTCCTTCGAGCGACTTGCGTTTGAGTTTCTTACCCACCTTGCCCATCACCATGCCGGCAAGGGGCAACAGGACGAATACAAACACGGTGAGCTGCCAAGATATGGCAATCATCATGGCAAGGCACACGATAATCATTACGGGGTTCTTGAACATCATGTCGAGCGACGACATGATTGAATTCTCAATCTCGGCCACGTCGCCGCTCATGCGGGCCATAACGTCGCCCTTGCGCTCAGATGTGAAGAATGAAATGGGCAGAGTGGTGATTTTGTCGTAAACGAAATTTCGCAGGTCGCGCACTATGCCCGAGCGCAGCGGTACAATGAAGTATGAGCTGAGGTAAGTGGCACCGGTCTTGAGTGCGGTCATTATCACAAGCGCACCGGCGAGAATACCCAGGGTAGTCGACTGGCCGAAATGCTCGATGGCACTCTGGGTGTAGTAGTAGAAATTGTTGATGGCGACGTCCTTGATATTTGCCGAGCCTATGGGCATGAAGCTGTATGTGGCTTCTTTCACCTTGAAAAGCATTTCAAGTATGGGCATTATCAGTGCGAATGAGAAAAGGGTGAGTATCGCCGCCAGAATGTTAAAAAATATATTTAGAAATAAATATTTCTTATATGGTGGTACAAACCTGCGCAGTATTTTTATGAATTCTTTCATCTGTAATAATGTTGGTGGTGCAAAATTAACTAATTTCTCTCTAATATCATGTTAAATGTGTTCAACATTGCTGATTTTATTGGAAATGTTACTAACTTTGCACAGATTTTTGCCAATTCGCACACAGTTGAGAAAATTTCTACTCTATATATTAGCGTTGTCGGTACTGCCCCAGCTTGCAGGAGCGGTAGGCGCTCTGATCGACCGGGTCGGTGAGGGTGATTTTGTCATACCCCAATCAGACTCGGTAGCTGCCGCACCCACCGCCTTAGAGCCTGCAAAGGCTCAAACCGCACCCGTGGCCGATGTGCCACTGATTGACGCGGCTCTTGATATAGCCGACACCCTTGTGATGCCCATGCTCGATGATTCGTCGCAGATGCCTGAGTATATAACGGTAAGCACACCCGACAGCGACTCCATTGTGATGGAAGTCGATACGTTCGTGCCATACATCACTCCGGTGACAAGCAAGGTTGACCTGGACCAGGCCGTGGACTTCTCCTCCAACGACTCAATGGTTATTGTGCGTCGCGACTCGGCTTTCATGTACGGCAACAGCTCGGTTGAATACGGCGACATGAAGCTTGAGGCCGCCAACATAGAGATGAACCTGCGCAACAACAATGTGTATGCCATAGGCGTTACCGACTCTACCGGCGAGATACAGGGCAAGCCCATATTCTCGCAGGGCGGCTCGGATTATGAGGCCGCTACCATGCGCTATAATTTCAAGACACAGAAAGGTTTTATCACTAATGTGGTTACCCAACAAGGCGAGGGCTATCTTACCGGCGGTGTCGCCAAAAAGAACAAGGACGGCGACTACTTTATCAAAGACGGTAAGTACACCACCTGCGATGACCACGACCATCCGCACTTCTATTTTCAGCTTACCAAGGCAAAGGTACGCCCCGGTAAGAATACTGTCTCGGGTCCCGCATATATGGTGCTGGCGGGCCTGCCGCTGCCGCTGGCAGTGCCTTTCGGATACTTCCCCTTCAGCGAAAGCTATGCCTCGGGTATCATAGTGCCGTCGTTCGGCGATGACTATCAGCGCGGTTTCTATTTGCGCGACGGCGGTTATTATTTTGCGATAAGCGACAACATAGACCTTGCCCTGACCGGTGAGCTTTACACCAAGGGTTCGTGGGGGGTGAACGCCCGCTCTACCTACGCCAAGCGATACAAGTATTCGGGTAACTTCAACTTGTCGTACCTCAAGTCGATATACGGCGAGAAGGGTTCGCCCGACTATTCCTCGCAGACCAACTTCCAGATTCTGTGGAGCCACAGCCAGGACTCCAAGGCTAACCCCAATATGAGCCTTTCGGCGAGCGTAAACTTCACTACATCAGGTTATTCGCGCAACGACTTGAATTCATACTATAACTCATCGTTTACAGAAAACACCAAGAGCTCGACAATCAACCTCACCTACCGTATACCGCAGTCCAAGTGGTCGTTCTCAACCACGATGAACGTATCGCAGCGCACACAGGACTCCACCCTCTCGGTTTCGTTCCCCAACCTTACGGTGACCATGAGCCAGGTTTATCCCTTCAAGCGCAAGAAGGCCGCCGGCGACGAAAAATGGTATGAGAAAATCAAGATGAGCTACTCCGGTCAATTCCAGAACTCGCTCACCGCCCAGCAGGACGTGTTTTTCAAAAAAAGCCTTATCAAGGACTGGCGCAACGGTATGCGCCACAGCATTCCTATCTCGGCTACATTCAATGTGCTTAACTATATCAACATCACGCCGTCGATTAATCTGACCGACCGTATGTACACATCAAAAATACGACGTCAGTGGGATCCAAATGCCTCGGCTGAAGTGTGCGATACCACATACAGTCTATACAATGTATACGACTTCCAGGCATCGGTGTCGTTAGACACCAAGGTGTATGGCTTCTGGCGTCCGATAGGCCCGCTGGCCAAGAAAGTGTCGATGATACGCCACGTGATGACCCCGTCAATCTCGTTCAGCGGTGCCCCTGACTTCGGCTCAAGCTTCTTCGGATATTACGGCCAATACAGCTATATCGACAATAACGGTGAAGAGCAGGTACGCCGTTACAGCTATTACCCCAACGGCCTCTATGGCGTGCCCTCTGAGGGTAAGTCGGGAACGGTGTCGTTCCAGCTGGCCAATAACCTTGAAATGAAGGTGAAGACCGACAACGACTCTGTACCCGAAAAGAAAATATCACTCATCGAAAACTTCTCGATAGGTCAGAGCTACAACTTCGCTGCCGACTCGCTCAACTGGTCGAACATCAATACATCGCTGTTGCTGCGCCTTACCAAGGGCTTCAACCTCAACCTGCAGGCCACATGGGATGTGTATATGTACGGACTCAATGCCTCGGGCAATCCCGTGCGCATCAACAAGCTGCGCATAGCCAACGGCAAAGGATTCGGTCGTCTGTCCTCAACCGGTACATCGTTCTCATATACTTTCAACAACGACACTTTCAAGCGCAAGAAGAAAGATTCGTCAAAGGATAATAACAAGAACGGCAATGCCAATCCCGACTCTGAAGATAATTTCGACTCGATGAACGGCATGAATGGCATGAACGGCGGCAACGGCCGTAATAACGGCAATGACGACACGGAGCTGGGAGCAGACGGATACACCAAGTGGACTGTGCCGTGGAGCCTGTCGGTGAACTACTCCATAGGCTATGGTTATGGCAGCTTCAACAAGGAAAAAATGGAATATGATCCTAAAATAACGCAGAATCTGAGTTTCACGGGTAATATCAATCCTACCAAAAACTGGAGTTTCTCGTTCTCGGCATCGTATAACTTTGACACCCATAAGCTGGCATATATGAACTGTAATATAAGCCGCGACCTGCACTGCTTTGCCATGCGCGCATCTTTTGTGCCGGTAGGCCCGTACAAGAGTTACACGTTCAATATAGCGGTGAAGTCGGCCATGCTGTCAGACCTCAAGTATGACAAGCGTTCGTCGATGCGCAACGGTGTCACCTGGTATTAAATAGTGTGTTAAGAAAAAATTATGGCTAAAATCCAGAAAACAAATGTGGCGCGTTTGCTCGACAAGGCAAAAATCGCATACGAACTCATCCCATACGAAGTAGACGAGAATAATCTCGCCGCAAGCCATGTGGCAGAGCAGCTGCACGAGGATATAGCCATGGTGTTCAAGACCATAGTTCTCACAGCCGGGCCCGGCAAGTTCTTTGTGTGCGTGGTGCCGGGCGATGAGGAGATTGACCTGAAGAAAGCGGCAAAGGCTGCCGGATATAAGAAGGTGGAGCTGCTGCCCATGAAGGAGTTGCTGCCTCTCACGGGATATATTCGCGGAGGTTGTTCGCCAATAGGTATGAAAAAACCGTTCCCCACTTTTTTCCACAGCACGGCTGTAGACTTTGAGCATATATATGTAAGCGCCGGTGTGCGCGGGCTGCAACTGCGTGTGGCTCCGGCCG
The DNA here is from genome assembly GCA_910586975.1 of uncultured Muribaculaceae bacterium. GTDB lineage: Bacteria > Bacteroidota > Bacteroidia > Bacteroidales > Muribaculaceae > CAG-873. Next base: position 73,275 of record CAJUKX010000010.1, read on the forward strand.
ACCTTATCGGTTATGTGGGCGCTACTGTCACTGACCTCAGTACTCCGGTAGAGCCATGAACACAACCGGAACATTGTTGCGGCTGACTACCGCAGGCGAAAGCCACGGCAGGGCTATGGTGGGCATCCTCGACGGTATGCCCGCCGGTGTAAAAATAGACTTTGACCTCGTGTCTCTGGAAATGTCGAGGCGCCGCCCCGGTACAAAAATAGGCAGCGGCCGCAACGAAGCCGATGAGGTGCAATTCATGTCGGGTTTGCTCGACGGGGTTACCACAGGTACGCCTATAGCGTTCATGATTGCAAACACCGATAGCCATAGCTCTGACTACGACCACCTTAAGAATACATTCCGTCCTAATCATGCCGACTACACCTATCAGGCAAAATACGGTATAAGAGATTGGCGTGGAGGTGGACGCGCCTCGGCCCGCGAGACGGCTCTGCGGGTGGCTGCGGGTGCATTGGCTTTGCAGGCTCTCGAAAGGCTTGGCATAGAGATATGCGCATACACCCGCCGGATAGGCAGCGTTGCCATAGCCGACGGCTTTGAATACCTCTCACAGGATCGTATATATAACGACTCCGTGAGATGTCCCTGCCCGGAGGTGTCGCAGATGATGCAAAACGAGATAGCAGAAGCCCGCAAGGCCGGGGATACCCTCGGCGGCATTGTGGCTTGCACTATAAGCGGTATTGGCGCCGGCATAGGCGAACCCGTGTATGATAAATTCCAGGCGCGGCTGGCTGCGGCAATGATGTCGATAAATGCCGCCCACGGATTTGAATACGGGTTGGGTTTTGCCGGCTGTGCCCTGCGTGGCTCAGAAGTGATTGACCCGTTTGTTACCACAGCCGATGGCCGTGTGGCTACCTCGGCCAATAATTCAGGTGGCATACAAGGCGGCATTACCAACGGCATGTCCGTTAACTTCAATGTGGCCTTTAAACCTGTAGCCACTCTGATGCAGCCGATGGAGTCGATTGACCGGCGTGGAGAAAAGATAATCATTAATCCCCGTGGCAGGCACGATGTGTGCGTTGTGCCGAGGGCTGTACCTGTGGTGCGGGCTATGGCGGCGCTATGTACACTTGATGCCGTGATGCTTGCCAAATCTCATAAATTTTAAGAAGCGATTGATGCGGACTATAGATAATTTCATAAAAGTATTGTTTTGTGCTGCGGTTGTTGCCTTGCTTGCATCATGCGGCGATGAAGAACCGTTTGCAGATGGAGCCGAAAAGCCTTCGGAAGAGCTAAGTCAGATTCTAAAGTCTTTGAACGACAGCGATAATCCGTATGATGTGAAACTCAACGAAGCACCCGATGACAATTGCCAACGCATCCATATCAACAACATAGGACCGCTGCGCAAGGTGTTCAACGATTCAAACCACGTGCAGCTCGAAGCAGCCAAAGCTATTGGCATAACCCCTATAAAAGTGCCCGAGGAAATATTGAATACAAACAAGATGCTCGTGGAGGTGAAGTCGTGCAAGGAGTATTTTCTGGATGAGCTCACACATTCATTCCCGTTTCTTGTGCCGGAGGCGTCGCAGCTGCTCACCGATATTGGCAAGGCTTTCAACGATTCGCTCGCGGCACGTGGGGGCGGAGCATATCGCCTTAAAGTGACCAGTGTTCTGCGTACTCCTGCCACAGTGAAACGCCTGCGCCGTGTCAATCGCAACGCCACAGAGGAGTCGACACATGCCTACGGCACAACCTTCGACATAAGTTATTCAAAATTCATTTGTGATGATCCTTCGGCTCCCCGACGTACATTCGAGGATCTGAAGAATCTGCTGGCCGAGGTGTTGAACGACATGCGCAATCAGGGCCGTTGTTACGTGAAGTTTGAGTATAAACAATCGTGTTTTCATATAACCGTCCGACCTAAGGAATAGAAATGGCAAAAGAATCTAAGAGCCGATTAATGGCAACACTTCGACGGATCCTCAAGGTATTCCTGTGGACGGTGATGGCTGCGGTATTGACCGTTGTGGCTGTGGTGATGTGTATGGTAAACCTGATAAGCGAGGAAAGCCTTACAGCTCTCACTACAAGCATAGCCAACAAAACTCTTGATGCCGAGGTTTCAATGCAACGTGTTAAACTGTCGTTGGAGGGAAAACTGCCCCTGCTCAGACTCGAAGTCGACTCACTTACAGTGCTCTCCAAACCAATGATGCGTCTTGACAGGGCTAAATATGATTCACTGCCCGAATGGTCTGACACATTGCTTACCCTTGGCCGATTTGAAGGCGGCGTCAATGTAGGGGCATTGTTGCGTGGCAAAATCGACCTGTATGATGTTGAGTTGGTTGAGCCGGGCATAAATATTCTGAATGTAGATGAAAATCTGGCGGGATACATGATTTTCAAGACCGAAGATTCTGATTCGTCCGACACCACGGCTGTGTCGGTACCGGAGATTGCCATAAACCGCTTTGCCATCATACGCCCGCGTCCTGTAAGGTATTACGATATGCCTACCGGTCAGCACCTTGAGCTTACGCTAAAGACTTTTGCAGTAGACGGTGTGGACGCCCCGGCATACTCGCTGGATATATCGGGCAATATGGCTATGCCGGCTCTGGCCCTCTATAGCCTCGAAAACCTGAATTTCGGGGCAAACGGAACCGTTAAATGGAAGCCTGACGAACCGATGAAGCTGGCTATGAAGGATTTTGAATTGTTCGGAAACTTTATCAAGGGCCGTATGGATGTAAATCTCGATTTCACCGAAGACATTGTACTGAACGAATACAATCTTGAAATTGCAGAAACCCGCATAGAGGAACTTATTTCGCTCGTACCCGATTCTGTCCTCAGGTCATTCGGTCTTGAAAGGGGCAGGCTTTCTACCGAGTGTGCCGTGAATCTTAAAGTGAAATCTACCGCGCCGTTCAACCTCTCGGTTGATACTATCCCGAATACCGATATAGAACTTGCCATATCGCCAGGCGCATTCAGCTATGATAAAATAAAATTTAAAAACATAAGCGGAGTATTGGCTGCGAGTCTTAAAGGCAATGACCTCGACCAAGCTGTGTTTGAGGGGCGCGATCTGAGCATTGTAGGCCCGGCTACCGACTTGTTGATAAACGTAGTGGCCACGCAGGTAAGCGGCGACCCGCTGATAAAGGCGGCCATAGCCGGCAAAACCGATATAAGCCTGCTGCCGGTTCAGCTTAGAGAACTTGTAAAGGGATATATGAAAGGCCGCCTTACGGCCAATGTAGACATTGAAGGCCGTCCTTCGATGTTCACCACCAACAACTTCCATAAGCTGAATGTGAACGGTGACCTTAAGCTCGACGGTTTCTATTACCTGTCGGGCGACACAGCCACCATGTTTGACGTGAAGCACGCTACCTTTGATTTCGGCACAAAAAAGAAGATAAATTCCACACCCATGCTTGCCGCCAAAATCATGGTGGATTCAGCCGAGATATTGCAGGATAAATACTCTATGAAAATCAGCGACCTCAGCCTTGGGGTAGGGGTGGCCAATATGGCGCCGTCGCATGACACCACTGTAGTAGTGCCTATGGGCGGCGACCTTAAGCTGGGTAAATTCTACCTTACGGTGCTGGGCGACTCGGTGGCCTTCTATATGCGCAACGGTCATGGACGCATTACCATGAACCGTTATAACAACGAGCTGCGTCGTCCGCTGTTTGGCCTGAACATGGACGTGGCCCAGATTTCTACGGGCTCGCCTATGGTAAGGTTTATGATTTCAGATGCAAATATCAATGCGTCGGCTTTCAAACTCAACAGCCCTAAAATACCTGCAAGTGTAGAGCGTGCAGCCGATTCTATCAGGATTTCATATCCCGATATTCCGGCCGACTCGGTGTATGCCCGTGCCATAAGGCATGTGATGAGTCAGCGTCGTGCGCGCCATCCGCGTGTGCATCCGCAGATGGTAGATTCGGCCGAGATAATAAACTGGGGTACATCGGGCACCGTGAGAAAGATGCTGCTTGGCTGGAGTATTAAAGGTAATGTGAAAGCTCGACGAGCCGGATTGTATACGCCTTACTTCCCGGTACGCAACAGGGTGAGAGACTTCAATGTCGAATTCAATAACGACTCGGTAGTGCTGTCAAATGTGCAATATAAACTCGGAGCGAGCGACTTCCTTATCTCCGGTAAGATATCAAACATGAAGCGCGGATTCACATCGCGCGGATTCCGCTCACCCCTTAAAATCAATTTTGAAATGCTCAGCGACACAATTGATGTCAATGAGCTGGCCAGCGCAACGTTCCGAGGGTCGGCTTACGCGGCCAAGCGTGAGTCGGAAGGATTGACCGACTTCAGCCTTGGTTCGCTTGAACAGGCTGCCAAGGAAGACGATGAGGCTTTTGAGCGCGAGATGGGCAAGATTGTGGCCGATGCTCCCGACTCGCTCGCTCCGCTGCTGATACCCAAGAATATAGATGCGAGCCTTAATATCAAGGCGCATAATATCATCTACTCCGACATGCTGTTCCATGACTTCAGCGGCGAACTGCTGGCATCGCGTGGCGCTCTCAATCTCCACAACCTTAAGGCTTCATCGCAGATGGGTAATGTGAACCTCTCGGCCCTGTATTCGTCGCCCGATATGAAAAACATTAAATTCGGTTTCGGCATGCAGGTTGAGCGTTTCAATATCGAAAAGTTCATCAAACTGATGCCGGCCATAGACTCCATAATGCCCTTGTTGCGCGACTTCGGGGGAATCATAGATGCTGATGTGGCCGCCACGTGCGATATTGACGATGCCATGAACCTTGAGCTGCCGTCGCTTGAGGCTGCCATACGCATATCGGGCGACTCGCTTGTGGTCATAGACCCCGACACATACAAGACCATGGGCAAATGGCTGATGTTTAAGGATAAGCAGAGCAACATAATAAAGCACATGAATGCCGAGATGACCATCAAGAACAATATGATGCAGCTATATCCGTTCATATTCGACCTTGACAGATATAAACTCGGGGTGCAGGGACATAATGACCTGAATATGAATTTCGACTACCATGTGGCCGTGCTCAAATCGCCGTTGCCGTTCAAATTCGGTATCAATATCAAAGGTAATATAGACGACTACAAGATACGCCTGGGCAAAGCACGGCTCAACGAGCGCCAGGTGGCCAGCAGTGTGCCTATTGTCGACACCACCCGCGTGAACCTGATGGCGCAGATAGAGAGCGTGTTCCGTCGCGGTGTTGACAACTCACGGTTTGCCCGCCTGAATATAATGTCAGCTCCCTCGGCCGCAACAATCGACCTCAACGCCGACACCATCTCGCATGCCGATTCGCTGATATTCATCAAGGAAGGCCTTATACCCGCTCCGCTGCCCCCGGCCTCAGCCGACGAAGCAGATGAGCCAAAAGCAAAGAAGGAAAAGAAGAAAAACAAGAATAAAAATAAGAAAAAGAATAAAGATACAGCAATAATCTTCAGATATGGGGAGAAAGATAAAAGCAGCGCTTATAGATATGGATGGAGTGTTGTACGACTCCATGCCTAACCACGCCCGTGCCTGGATGCGTGTGATGACTGATAGCGGTATCCCGGCCCGTGAGGAAGAATTTTTCCTGTACGAGGGCCGTACCGGAGCATCGGTAATCAATGAGATGATACAGCGTACCTTTGGCCGCGATGCAACCGAAGATGAAAAGAAAGATTTATATGCCCTGAAAGCCAAACATTTCGTGGCTCAGGGCGGCGCACCTGTGATGCCCTTCGCACAAGAGTTTATCCAGGTTCTGCGCAGCCGCGGAATAAATACGGTGCTGGTTACCGGATCAGGTCAGAATTCACTGTTGTCGAGACTTGATGATGACTATCCCGGAGCATTCCCTGCCACACGTCGCATTACCTCGGCTTCGGTGACTCATGGCAAACCACACCCCGAACCGTATCTCAAGGGGCTTGAACTGGCCGGTGTAGACAAGGACGAAGCCATAGTTTTTGACAACGCGCCCTTGGGTACTGCATCCGGGCACTCGGCCGGAATGTACACTGTGGGAATAGTCACCGGTCCGCTCCATAGCGATGAATTGTATAAGACCGGCGCCGATTTTGTGTTTAATTCTATGGAGGAGTGTGCTAAAAACGTTTCTGAGTTGTTAGATAAAATAGAACAACTTTGAAAATCATCATTATATGACTCAGAAACTTGTATTCACCAACCTTGTAGGTGAGGCGATAGATAAACTGGTAGACGACCTTGGAAATCCGCCGGTATATATTCTTGTAGATGTTAATACGGCTAAGTGTGTGCTGCCCGTTCTGCTGGAGCAGAGCGTGTCGGCAACACGTGCCAAGGTAATAACCGTGAAGGCCGGAGAGGTAAATAAAAACCTTGACAACCTACAGACCGTATGGAAATCGTTGCAGGATGCCGGTGCTACCCGCAACTCAGTGATTATCAACGTAGGCGGAGGCGTGGTGACAGACCTCGGAGGTTTTGCAGCCGCCACATTCAAGCGCGGAATGAAGGTGATAAACGTCCCCACCACGCTGCTCGGCGCTGTAGACGCCTCGGTAGGCGGCAAGACCGGTATAAACTTCAACGGCTATAAGAACGAGCTTGGTACATTTACCGAGCCCGAGGCCACAATTATCTCCACCGGATTTTTTATAACCCTGCCACAGCAGGAACTCCTGTCGGGATATGCCGAAATGCTGAAACACGCACTGCTTGAAAATCGCGATGAACTCAACCGCCTGCTTAATTACAGCGTTGTGTATCCTATATTCAATGCCGACACACTGCTGCCGCTCATCGAGAGTACGGTGCAGGTCAAGAGCCGCATAGTAGAGCAGGACTTCCGCGAAGCCGGGCTGCGCAAAGCACTGAATTTGGGTCATACGGTGGGGCATGCTTTCGAGTCGCTCGCGCTGAAGCGCAAGTCGCCCATTGCACATGGCTATGCTGTAGCACAGGGCCTCGTTGTGGCACTGGTATTGTCGCATCTCAAGCTCGGATTCCCATCGGATGTGCTTCATACATTCGCACACTATATACGCGAAAATTACGGAGCTTTCGACATAGACTGCGACGACTATCCCGAGCTGCTCAAATACATGCACGCCGATAAGAAAAATACTCAGGAAGGCCTTATAGCATTTACACTGCTTGCCGACGTTGGAGATGTAAAGACCGACTGCCAGACAACACCTGACGAGGTTAAATCTGCACTCGACATCTACCGCGACCTTATGGGAATCTGACTCCCCGTCGGCAAAACAATAATAAGTAACACCAACAGACACACCTGCACCCGAGTGGTTGAACCCAACCGCCCGGGTGCAGGTGTGTCTGTTGGTTAATATCTACAAAGAACGCGAATAACAACCCGATGGAAAACAAGAGAACATTGATATAAAAAACCCAAACCGTTGCAGCGGTCTGGGTTGGGGTTCAAGACAAAAGGCACTCAGTTTTGAGTAAAACCCTGTCGTGTTGTGCCAAAATGCCCTAAACGATGCATATAAAAGTAGTTTGCATTAGTTTCGGTTGGTTTGAGTTTGTGCTGTTAAACATTCGCAAAGATAAATAAAATCTTTGAAACAGACAAATGAAAAACAACGCCGCCGGAAATATGTAAAATTTACTGATTCGTGCTTCTTATGGTCATTGAAGTATAAGTGTCAAGGCCTTAGTTATCAATTCATTGAATTAAAGACGGAAATTATTTCATTTCTCATAAATAAGCACTATATTTGTAATTCAAAAATATTATAAACTTTTAAAACACTAAAAACTATGCCACTTTTAATTTGGGCGATTATTATTCTTATTATCTGCATTTATTGCTGCCCCGGATTCCTTGGAATGATGCTCACTATTGGTTCAATAGCCTTTATTGCAGCCGTTGTATACGGATGTATCAAGACAAAAAGAGATGAAAAGAAATTTGAAAAAAAGTATAAAAACCTGCCACCTGAATTGTGGGGTGATTAACTAAAACATATAGCCATGCCGAAACTACTATCATGGAGCGAGAATCATTCGTTGGCTTCATAGTTTGTTGCGTTCAAGAGTATAAAAAAAGCCCTCAAAGGTTGCAGCCAATGAGGGCGGAAAGGTGTAAAGGCCGACCGATAAAACGGCTTATAACCTTTAAAACCCGTTTGATATTATGCGTATCGAAATCGCGTTTAATGTGGGCAAATAACGGATTAATAGATAATTAACCGTTGAAGTCCTCGGGGTTTAAAAAAGCTGCTAAAGGATAGCGACCCCCGAAAACGGTTTTTAAACACCGCAAAGATAAATAAAATCTTTGAAACAGACAAATAAAAAACAACGCCGCCGGCAATATGAAAAATTTACTGATTCGTGCTTCTGATGGCCACTGAAGTATAAGTATCAAGACCTTAGTTATCAAATCATTGAATTAAAGACGGAAATTATTTCATTTCTTATAAATAAGCACTATATTTGTAATTCAAAAATATTATAAACTTTTAAAACACTAAAAACTATGCCACTTTTAATTTGGGCGATTATTATTCTTATTATCTGCATTTATTGCTGCCCCGGATTCCTTGGAATGATGCTCACTATTGGAGCTATAGCTATTATAGTAACCTTAGCAGTTGCATATATCAAGACAAGAATAGACGATAAAAGATTTGATAAAGCCATTCGCAAGCCATCTCAACGGTGGGAAGATTAACTAAAAAGCATTTTAGTAGATGACAAAAATTAATTTTTGTCAGTTATATGATTGATTTTTAATT
>CAJUKX010000011.1 GCA_910586975.1 uncultured Muribaculaceae bacterium
TACATTGACAAGACTCTCAAAGACAAGATAAAATAAATTTTAAACAGTTTCTAAAGTGTGTTCATCACACAGCATCACCTAATAAACAAGGCGCATTCTTCAGCGGGATGCGCCTTGTAATGTATCTGAATATATGCGAAAACTATTCTTGTTCCCTATCTTTGCATTAGTTTCCATTATAATGAATGCAAGCGCATACGACTTCTCCGGCCTCGACTCGATAATGAACCGCTACAGCCCCGATGCCCCCGGCGCCGCCATAATAATAGCTCAGGGCGATTCAATACTTTACGAACGCTACGCGGGGCTGGCCGACATGTCGGAACGCACGCCCATAGGCCCCGATACCCGATTCTGCATAGCATCGTGCTCCAAGCAGTTCACCGTGGCGGCATTACTAAGGCAGGTAAGCGGCTATCGCGGCTCCATGCCACTGCTCGACACCCCGCTGAGCCGGTTTTTCGATTACGAACAGCCGTTCTGGAACGATATCACCCTGCGCAATCTCGCCAACCATACATCAGGAATACCCGATTCAAGACCACGCACCGACCGCAATTGGTGTGTGTTTGCCGACGAAGCCCAATCGCTCGATTATCTGCCCTCGGTTGAATCAACCACCTTTGGGCCGGGCGAGTATTACGATTACCTCAACCCGTCGTTTATTCTCATAGCCAATGTTGTGGAACAGCTCACCGGCAAGGATTTCTACAAATACATGACCGACAGCATCTTCACACCGGCCGGAATGACCCACACGTACTACTTCGATCCCGGGCACGATGGTCCGGGGCAAAGCCATGCCTACGTACCCGACGGCGACGGACAATGGAAAGAATATGACTATGGCGAGGAGACTTTCTATGCCACCCGCCCCGACGGCGGCATCTATTCCACCGCCCGCGACCTGCTGGCTTGGGAAAACGCACTGCGCGATGCCACGGTGCTCGACGCCTCACTGCGCGACCTCGCCTACCGCCCCTCGGTAAGCGTCACCGATAGCCCTTTATGCGACTATCAGCGCCGCCCCGACACGTGGTATGGGTTAGGCTGGTTTATAGATCATCCGGCCAATCAGCCTAAAAAGGTATATCACACCGGCGACAACGGCGGGTATCAGGCTTATCTGGCCAAATATCCCGAAGAGGATATCAAAATCATCGTACTCGAAAACCGCAACGACTTTGACCGCTGGGAGTTTGCCACAGCAATAGATATAATAATGGGAGTGCGCAAATGAAAAGAATATTACACTATTGGCCCACTTTCATAGTGGTATGCGTAATCATATACGCCACATGGCTGCCCCACCCGCTGCCGAGCAGCTCGCTGCCGTCAATCCCCCACATCGACAAGCTCATCCACGCCATAATGATGGGCGGATTCACGGGTGCCGTGATGTTTGACTACTACCGTCAGTGCCCCTCGCGCCGATCGCTCACCTTGCGCATAATCATTGCATTCACATCAATGGCCATGGCATTCAGCGTGGTTGACGAAACCATACAGGGACTGCTGCCCATCGGCCGCCCATCTGACCCGCTCGATCTGCTGGCCGACTGGCTCGGATGTGTGGTAGCCGCATTCACCGCGCCGCCTGCCATCCGCGCAGTCGTCAGGAAATAATCATTGATTACTTATTATAACAGTTGCAAACGAGGTGCCGTACCCTGCCCAATAGCCCTTCCCGCCCTGTATATTGCCTTCGCAGGCAGTGGTAGAGATGAAAAACATGTTGGACTGCAGGCTTACGGCTTTCTCATACGACTCCCAGAAGCGGTAGGCATCGGCGTCGAGTGTGCATAGCTTAACCTGCACAGTGTCATTTATGCGGTAATTAGGGGTAAAATGGCCTTGGGTAGAGGTATCATGTATGCCCCTGGCTGCGTTCCACCCTGCGCGCGGGTCGTATTCATCATCCTTGAAGAGTCCGAGGAATGAAGAGTAATAACGCTTCTCGCCATTGGTGCGCGTGAACAGTTTATAGTAATGGCCGTTCTCCGGACATACGTTGCCGTATGCTCTGAGCATGTACATCGAATCAGAGCCTTCAACACGTTTTACCCTCAAAGAATCGAGCCTTGCAACAGGGGGTATGGTGGTTACGGCTGTAAGTACCCGGTCGTCCACTTCCACTTTCAGTGTATAGGTGTGGCCTACCTTGCCGCGCAGTCGTGATGAGGTATAGATAACCGGCGGCACATAGTTGTCGTTGATACGCATCACCAATACTTCAGACTCCTCGCCGTCGCTCACTGTTATACGACACCAACGCTGCACCAGCTCGTCGATAGAGCCGCTGCCGTTCTGTATATCGGCGGCCTTGGTCACTATTACCACGGGCTTGTCCTCGTCTTCTATCCAGCCTTCCACCACTATAGGTATCTCAACCTGCGGCCCGGCACTGTCACTGTCGCATGCCGCGCACAGTGCGAGCAAAACTGTTCCGGTTAATATCATCTTTTTCATAATCCGCTCAGAATTTAATGTAATAACTCAACGACGGAATCGCATATCCCATGGTCATTGACGACGGATGAATCCCTTCTTTAACTGAAAACGAGTATGACCTGAACAACTCATTGTCGTGGGCGTAGGCATTGAACACACTCACATTTAGTCCCTGCTCCACCGGGCCACGTCTGTAGAATATCCAGTCAAGCGCCAGGTCAAGACGGTGCATGGCCGACAGGCGGCTCGAATTATACTCCTTGAATTCACATATAAGGTTTTCGCCTATCATATACGCATACAGCGGCTCGGTAAAGGGCTGTCCGCTCGCATATACAAATGATGCCGACGCCGTCAGTCCGCGTGATATATTCCACACCACATTAAGCTTGAGGTCGTGCGTTCTGTCGTGCAGATAGGGATACCAACGCGAGGATTTTCCGGGAAATTTCTGACTCGATTTTGATAACGTATAACTCAGAATGCCCTGCACGGGACCCACGCGCCCCTGCACCATTGCGGCAATACCATACGCCCTGCCCCGGCCCGACTCGACTCCCGACATGGGATCGAAACGGTTGCCAAGCATATCAAACAGCGACCCGTTCCACGTCATCATGTGACTGAAAGTGCGATAATAAGCACTGATGTCATAGCTGAGATTAAACAGGTTGGTACGTCCGCGTAAACTCAACGAATAGTCCATAGACTCAAGCGGGCGGTAATTGCGGCCGGCAGCTATCCAGAAGTCAGTAGGCAGCCCCAGGGTGGATTCTTCTATCTTGTGTATGAACTGCGCACGGCGGCCGGCATGGAGTTTGAGCGAGGCATCGGCACTCATGCGGTACACTGCCGTAAATGCCGGCAACGCATATATGCGCGACAAGTCTCCGCCGTTATAATACACGAGCTTGGCACCGGGCTGAAGCTCAAAGCGGCCCACACTGAAAGGCAGCATGCCACCGGCCCTAATCTCGGCCGAACCGCCCGAACTGCGAGGTGCCACGCTGCCGCCACGCCGCAAGTCTTCTACATATTGCTGTGTGATATGCCTGTAGACAGCCCCTGCGCCTATGGTGGCGCGGCCGATTTTCATAACTCCCGAATAATTCAGCGCATACAGCCGCGACGGCATATTACGGTCAATATCGGCATAGCTTACACGGGCCTTATTTGAGAAAAAGCTGTAGCCTAAGGTATGCGTCGACTTATCGGGACACAGCAATGTGGCACCGGCTGCCATATTGCGCCAGCCCATAAGTATATCGGCTGAATAATTGGGGTCGGAAACCTTCATGTTATCCGAGCCATAGAATGCGCTAAATTTCAGGCTGTATCCCTTGCCGAGCGATTGCAGGTAAGTGGCGTTGAAGTCTTGAAATCCGTAGTCGAGCGGAGCGTTTCCGAGCTTTATGGCATCGCCATAAAGAGCATTCAGATAAGTGAGTCTGCCCGACAGGGTAAGAGAAGATTTTCCTTTGCTGACAGGGGTCTTGACAGTGGCATACGCATCTAACAGACCCACCGACGCACTGCCCTGCAAGTCCGTTACCGGCGTTGATGATGTATTTGCCGATATATCGGCGCCAACAAAGTCGGCCGATGCCGACTTGTCGGTGTTCATAGTGATATCGAATGTGTCGAAATGCGGAGTGTTGAACACCGAGAACAGTCCTAAGAAATGTACGGGATTGTAAATATCCATGCCGTCGATCGACACATGGTTGTGGGCATTCTCACTACCCTGCACATAAATACCTCCGGAAATGAAATCGCTTGACGCCACCATGGGCAGCGCCTGCATGATGCGCAACGGGTCGGAATTGCCCAAAAGCCGCGGTAATGCACTGATTGCCGCAGCTCCGAGGCTGTACTGTCCGCCCTCCTTGCCCTGACTGAATGCCGGAGGACGGCGACGCGCCACCACCTGTACCTCGCCAAGCGGGTTGGCCGATGTATCGGCAGGCTCTGAACCGGCAATCGCGGTCTGTGCAGCCGCCGAAGAAGCCGCACAGACCGCGATCGCTATGGTAAAAAGCCTGTTCAAGCCTTACCAGGGATAGGGTTCGTCATACTCATAATCGCTGAGTATGTTGTTAATGGTGTTCACTATATCATCGGCATCGTTCACAAACTTGCGGAAATTATTGCCGGTGAAGTATTTGCTGTCAAATGCGAATGAACTGCCATCTGCGAAGGTAAGATACGGCAGGGTTATGTATTCAATATCGCGCTGCTGATATGATGCTCCAAGGTCAACCCATGTATTTGTTCGCTCGTCCCAGTAGCCTGTCACAGTGTATCCGTCGTCCCATATATCCTCGTCCACGTTCCATATCACAAAGCCCTGGGGCTGATAGCCGTGGTCGTAATAGAACGATGCGTCTGAATAGTTATTGAATATCTCCACTATCTTGTTCATGCTCTGTTCCGAGCCGTATGTCAGAGTCAGCAGATTCTTGTTTCGGTTGATATCAACCGAAAAAGCCTCATCGTTCTCCTGCAGATATCGTTCTATATCGTCGTAAGAATTGTCATAATTTGCCACATGACCCTTTACCTGCAGCCGGCCGAGAATATCGGTATCTGTGACTACCGAGCCGAATTTTCTTACTACACTGCGGCCATCGACGGTATAGTAATACTCGCCGTAATTCTCGTATTCATATTCATCAAGAACGCCCTGCATGTCATCAGCCCATCCCTGCATGTTGAGCAGTTCAGAACCTTTCAGCCTTACAGTATTGGTTATAACCTTCTCGCCCTTGATTGCAACGGTGAGGTCGTCGTTGGCCGAGGTATTGCGTATGGCAAGGATATTGTCAACCTTGATGTTGGCAAAGTCTGCCGCCAATGTCATATCAAGCGACTTATTTTCCTGATTCAACTCAAAGTCGATATCGGTATTGAATATGACGGTATTCTGCATCTTTGTCACACATGAAATGTGGCGGGGAACACGTCCGGTAACGTTGTATGTCAGTATAGAACCGTCATAATCCTTCAGCTTGATAGATTCGGCCCATTGTGTGTAATCCTCCGATGCCTCTATGCGGAAGGTGTAGTTTTTGCCCATTGCCGGGCCTTTGAACCTCAGTTCAAAATAGTTGGCATCAGAAATTTTCGTCCACTTGCGCTGATTCACGTCAGCCTCAAACACACCGGTGAGGTCGTTTTTGGTGAACAGGTCGGTATACACCGAGCCCATGGCGCGCACAGCCGCAAAGTTGCCTTTAGCCATATCGCCCATAGCGTTTATGAGCTTGTTGAGCGGAGCGCGGTAGTCATACTCTTCATCATCGTCAAAAAGGTCGGGATGATTTGCCTTGAAGTCGGCAAAAATCTCATCTTGATCGCAAAAAGACAGGTTGGTATATTCGGCCATGAATCCAAGTACATCGGCTGCATCGTTCACATTGATTTTTGAGTACAGTTCATCGCCTATCTGCAATATTCTGTCCTTATGCTCGGTTGACGACATCTGACCGCCCACAGGCATGTCAAATGAAATATGCTCCACATTTGCCAGTTTAATGCCTGTGTCATATCCGCTCACATACAGGGTCTTGCCGTCTTCGCTGAACTTCAGGTCACCGGCAACGCCAAAGGAGTATTTATGATATCCGTCGGCTTCTTTAACATAAATTGCACGCGGTCCGGCGGCCCACACGGGTACCAATGCGAGTACTGTCAGTACTAAAAATGCCAGTCTTTTCATTTCTTCAGGAATTTAAATGCAAGTCCGTTATAAGTTGCCACATACACTCCGGCAGGGAGTACACTCACGTCAAGGGTCTGATGGCCCTCGGCTGTCTTGAATTCAAGCATCTTGCGACCGTTTGAATCATAAACCGCAAATTCAGCACCTGCCACACCTGTAAAGCTTATGGCAGCCGATTCAGCTGAGAACTCAAAGGAAACTCCGTCGGTGATTGCAGACTCGACACCGCCGACCGAGTTATGCGAGAACTCCATGTTGCTGATTTCCGATATATTAACCTTTTCTACGGTAGCGTCCTTCATCTCCACATTCATCTGCGCGTCAGAGAATGTGAGTCGGTTGATATGGTCTATATCAATGGCCTTTGACTGGCCGCCGGCCAACTGAAGCACCATATACATTGGCTCGCTTACAGACTGTGCCCCGGCAGCAAACACAAGGCTGAGCATGGCCGGAGCAATTAAATTACGAAATTTCATAGCGAAAAAAGAAAGACAAAATGTGATAATGTTAAGACGGTGGCACACTGCTGTACCACCGTCTTGAATTATGTATGAATTTATTTGAGGGCTTTTTCAACGTCAGCCTTGAGGTCGGCGCCTTGCTTGTCGCGGCTCACTATGGTGCCGTCGGGGGCTATGAGCATTATGCAGGGTATACCCGATATACCGTAGATATCGGTGGGAATCTGCTGGGCATCGAGTATAACGGGCCAGGTAATATCGAGGTCCTTGATAGCTTTCTCGGTATCTGCCACCTTATCCCATACTGCTACGCCGAGTACGTTGAGTTTGTCGGAATTTGCGGCGAGAAGTTCCTTGATACCG
The DNA here is from genome assembly GCA_910586975.1 of uncultured Muribaculaceae bacterium. Lineage (GTDB taxonomy): Bacteria > Bacteroidota > Bacteroidia > Bacteroidales > Muribaculaceae > CAG-873. Next base: position 7,000 of record CAJUKX010000011.1, read on the forward strand.
GGAATCTCGCGGCGGCACGGGCCGCACCAGCTTGCCCAGAAGTCAACGAGAAGATACTTGCCATCCTTGCCTACGTAGTCGCTCAGTTTCTTGCCGTTGATGTCGAAGTCGGTGTACTTTGCGCCTACGCCGGTGGCAGCCTTACGGCGGTTCATCTCAATAAGCTGCGACACGCGCTGTGACTTCTGCAGCGAGGGCACCTTGGCCACGTATGCTTCCAATTCTTCGGGAGCCATACCGTAGGCAGTCTGCATGAAAATCATCAGTCCGACGGGATTGTCGATATTCTCGTCCATTTTTTCCTTAAGGTATTTTTCATATTGGGCGTATACAGCTTCTTTTTCGGCCTCACTTGTGCATGAGTTGTATTTGCGACCGATGGCTGCCAACGAATCATTGAGCTCGCGGTTAACATCATTGAGAGGAGAACCAAAAGCTTTACCCTGCTTGTCAAAGGAAATGCTGCCGTTTTCAAGGATGAACGAGGGGCCACGCTTGCCGTCCATTATAAGACGGGCGGGGATAGGTTCGTCAATGGTTCCCTCAAATACGGTCATTTCGCCTTCACAAAGCACTGAGTCTACATACTCGCCGTTATCATAGTTAATAATATATAGCATTGCGCCTTCGAGATCGGCGGTGCCGGGTACCTGCACCTTGTAAGGATCGGCGGCGTTCATTCCGCAAGCCGCTGCTCCGAGGGCTGCAATCATAAACAATTTTTTCATTTTGATTATATTTAATATTTTCACAAAAGTAATAAAAATTTCATTCTTGACAAATAACCCTTTACAATCTTTTTTTGTTTTAGTTAGTGTATTATTCGTTTGCAACTAATGTTTTATACACTTTTACTTAATTTTTGAAATATTTTTTGTAGATTTGCAACTTTAACTGACGTTTCCTATGGCAATTAATCATCATACTGATAAAAACGAAACCATAATAACACTCGTTCAAAAATCCATCCGGAACAATTGGGAAGAGATGGCAATGACCGATTTTCACGGAGTTGCGTTTCAATACCGCGATGTAGCACGCAAGATTGCCAAGCTGCATATTCTGTTTGAGAAAGCCGGCATAAAACCCGGCGACAAGATTGCTTTCTGCGGCAAAAACTGCTCTCAATGGGCCATAGCCTTCCTGGCAGCCCTTACATACGGAGCTGTTTCGGTACCCATCCTTCATGAATTCAAACCCGAAAACATACACCATCTGGTAAATCACTCCGAGGCTCGGCTGCTGTTTACCGACACCCATATCTGGGAGAACCTCGACCCCGATGCAATGCTCAAGGTTGAAGGCGTTCTGCTCATTTCAGACTATTCGCTGCTGCTGGGACGGTCTAAGGTTCTCACCGAGGCGCGCACAAAGCTTAACCTGCTTTTCGGGCAGCATTATCCCGACCGCTTCACCGTTGAGAATGTGAATTACCACCAGCCGGCCAGCCCCGACGACCTTGCCGTAATAAACTACACCTCAGGCTCTACCGGATTCTCCAAAGGCGTGATGCTGTCGTACAAGAACTTGTGGAGCAACATCAGGTATGCCATCGACAACATTCCGTTCTTCAAGCCCGGCGACGGCACAATCTGCATGCTGCCGTTGGCCCACATGTTCGGACTCTCGATAGAGATGCTGTTTACATTCTGCTCGGGCTGCCATCTTTTCTTTCTCACCCGCACCCCGTCGCCGCGCGTGATCATGGAAGCCTTTGCTACCGTAAAGCCCAAGCTCATCATCACCGTGCCGCTCGTTATAGAGAAAATCATCCGCACACGTGTGTTCCCCGAGCTCAACAAGCCGCTGATGAAGTTCCTGCTCCACGTGCCCGTTGTCGACGACAAGATTCTGGGCAAGGTAAGAGACAAACTTATGACTGTATTCGGCGGCAATCTCGTAGAACTTGTAGTTGGTGGCGCCCCGCTCAGCCCCGACGTAGAGGAATTCCTCACCCGTATCAAATTTCCATTCACCGTAGGCTACGGCATGACCGAGTGTGCACCGCTCATTTCGTATGTTTACTGGGACAACCGCCGCATAGGTTCGTGCGGAAAGATGGTTGACCGCATGCAGGCCCGTATAGAATCGCCCGACCCCACCACCACTCCCGGCGTACTGTGGGTAAAGGGCGACAACGTGATGAAAGGATATTACAAAAATGATGAGGCAACCGAATCTGCCTTCCGCGACGGATGGATGAGCACCGGCGACATCTGCCAGATGGACGCCGACGGATATCTGTACATACGCGGACGCGACAAGACCATGATTCTGGGTCCCAGCGGTCAGAATATCTACCCTGAGGAAATAGAGCAGAAAATCAACAATCTGCCATTTGTCACCGAAAGCCTTGTGGTAGAACAGGGCGGCAAGCTCACAGCCTTGGTTTACCCCAATTTTGAAGAAGCCGACCGCGAAGGTCTCACCCCGCCCCAGGTGGAGCAGAGAATATCGCAAGAGGTAAAGGAGCTGAACCCGCAGTTGCCGGCATACAGCCAGATTTCTTCAGTAAAGATACATCAGGAAGAATTCGCCAAGACCCCCAAGCACTCCATCAAGCGCTACCTCTATCAGCATTGATAAGATATTCAATTTTCAATGTAAAGATATACAACACCCTCGTTCCCGGAATATGGCATAATCTAACCATTATCAAAATGGAAGTTGCAAAACTCCCATTTTGATAATGGTTACTAATAGATGGCGATTAGGGGTTTAAAATTCTTAATGAATTATATTCTTCACACTTCAAGGCAAGGTACGTTTTCTCGTATGGAAAACGAAAATAACTCAATATAATAATGCAACGCTTGTGGAAGGAAACAGCATCCTCAACAGCGCATACAATACTCTTATTCCCAAATTCACCTCGGAGGATTTTGGCTTTATCGTCATTATTTGATCTAAACATTTTGGCGTTTACGTCATTTTCTAATTAAAACATTTTGGCGTTTACGCCAAAACTACTATCTTTGCGCTTTAAATCAAATAACTATCATCTGTCATGACAAAACGTGTTTTCAAAAGGAAGATCTACGACAAGATTCTCGAATGGAAAGATTGGTCGAAAGGTCGGTATGCTTTACTTATCGAGGGTGCAAGGCGAATAGGTAAATCCACTATCGTGGAGGAATTTGCTCAAAATGAATATGATGACTATCTCCTGATTGATTTCTCTAATGTGAGCAAAGATGTTTTTGACTTGTTTGACGACATTAGCGACCTCAACCGGTTTTTCCTTAGGTTACAGACCTTCTTTGGAAAGACTCTGCCTGTAAAGAGATCGGTAATAATATTTGACGAGGTGCAATTTTGCCCCAAGGCACGTCAGGCCATCAAACACTTGGTTAAAGATGGTCGATTCGATTATATTGAGACCGGGTCACTAATATCAATCAAGAAGAATGTCAAGGATATTCTGATTCCGAGCGAGGAACATGCCATCAATATGTTTCCGTTGGATTTCGAGGAGTTCCTATGGGCTATCGGTCAGAAAGTGAAATTCGATTTTATCCGTTACTCGTATGAGAACATGGAGCCTATGGGCGATGCCATGAATCGAAAGATAATGGAAGATTTTCGTCTTTACATGCTTGTGGGAGGTATGCCGCAGGCTGTGAACGCCTATCTCAACAACCCCTCCGATTTTTCTGAAGTGGACAAGGTCAAAAGGGAGATACTGCATCTATATGATGCAGATTTCAGGAAGCTTGACACCACGGGGCGTGCTGCAACTATCTTCAATTTCATTCCGGCTGAATTGTCGCGCAACACTATGCGTTACAAGGTCGGGAGTGTTATCAATGGCGCTCGACCCGATAGGCTCGGCGAACTTTTCGCAGACATTGTAGACTCACGTACGGTGAATATGGCCTATCTTGCCAGTAATCCAAGCGCAGGGTTGGCAATGCACGCTAATCATGACTACTTCAAGATGTTCACCTGTGACACCGGACTATTCGTCACACTTGCATTCCGTGATAAAGATTTTACTGAGAACATAATCTACCGAAAGCTCCTTTTAGATAAGCTTCCCTCTGATTTAGGATATGTATATGAGAATGTTGTAGCACAATTGCTTGCAAGTGCCGGGCATTCATTATACTATTATGCATTTACGGAGCGACAGGAGGGCGTCACCAAACCCCGAACATACGAAATTGATTTTCTTATCAATCAAGGAGACAAGATATGTCCTATCGAGGTAAAATCTTCAAGTTATAAGTCACATAAATCTCTTGATGAGTTTACGAAAAAATACTCATCAAGGATTGGCAAACGCTATCTTCTTTATACTAAAGATATCGGTAAGGATACTGATATAATATGCCTGCCTGTGTACATGACAGGGTTACTATAGATGGAGGAATCCTCAACTTTAAGAAAATTTTGTGCCTTATCTTGCCAGCGACAGGTTCATCGACAAGCCGTAGGATGTATTGGTTGTGGGATATGAGCTGGTGGTGACGATGGGGGTGTTGACCTGGTGGTCAAAGTAGGCCGAGAGGGTAACACGCTTTGACAGAATGTAAGATGCGGTGAAATTGATATTAAAACCGTTTGCACCGGAAGTAGGTTGGGTATATGCGCCCTCTATCTTGCGTATCAAGGCCTGTGTGCGGTTGATGCCTACCTCGGCGTTGAGGGTGAGGTCGTTTGAAATACCTTGCTGCGACCCACGCATCTTAAGCACGGTGTTGAAGCCCACAATCTTGTAGCCCATGCCGAATTTGATGCCACGGGTGCTTGCCTCCACCACCTGCGCCGCCGACGAGTTGAGCGTGAGAGTGCGCTGGTCGCGGTATTCTGCATTGAATTGCAATTCATTCTTGAGGGTGAAGTTAACACCGATCAGAGGTGCGAAACGCTCGGTGAGGGTAACCGATGAGATATTGAACGGCGACGAAGGCACAGGGTTGCCCGAGAGCTCGTCGAGGGTAAATCCGCGGTCGCCGTCTACGGCAATCCAGTTGAGGTACGATGAGTATGAACCTACCGAATATGTGCACTGGTAGGCATGGCTCAGGGTGAAAGTCTTGAAGATATTGCGCATGTTGCCCAGATTGAGCAGACCGTCATATGTCACACGCCAGTTGGGCAGCACGGCCGAGAACGAGGGGAAGGGGGTGAGCCACTGCTTGCCGGGATTCTTACCCGTATATGCTGCCACAAAGGCCGGGATAAGCACATCTCCCGAAGTCTCGCTCACAGTACCCACCTCGGGGTCGAAAGTCATACCGGCCTGCGGACGGTCGGCCATAAATCCGGTGGTAGGATATTTGGTGCCGGCATACTGAGCCTCGACTCTACGGCGCACCTCCGGAATGTTGCTGATAAACTTGTTGAAAGCACCGTTGGCATAGCCGTTGTCGGCGCTGCCCGAACCAAATGCCGAAGCGATGGCACACGAGGTCATGGTGAACGAGCCTGAATACGATGTGGGCATGCCGTCATACATGAACTGTGTTGACGACGAGCGGTTGTCGGTGCGGTTGAATGTCAGCTGCACCTTAAGGCCCTTGGCTATCTCAAGATTAGCTTCGATATTAAGCTCGCGGGTGCGCGAGAATATGGCAGGCGAAGTCTGTCCGTCGTCGGTTATAAGCCAACCGCGGTCAAGGGCTTTCTGCATGAATCCCTCGCCCTCAAATCCGAATGCGAATCCCAGTCCGGGTGCCATAGGTCCGTAGCTCAGACTCTGGCCGAACACATTGCCGATTGAAGGAGCGTACAGAGGCAGATTGAGCGTGCGGGTATTGCGGTAACGAACCGACACCGAGCGCGGTGATGCCGCCAGACGCAGCGAGTACTGCCCTATCTCGGTCCATATATTCTTTTTCTGATCAAGATTCTCAACAATTGTAAATTTGAGCGTTTTATCGCCTTTGGTAAGGATTTCCACCGAATTTATATCCACCACTTTGCTCTGTATGGGGACACTGACATTGTTCTTGTCGGTAGCCGTAATCTTCACCTTCTTGTTGCGGAGATTATGCTTGATTATAAGCTGTGTTGAATCGGTGGGCAGCTTGTATGAGCGCTCGAATTTCTTGGGTTTGCGGTTTTGCTGCGCAGCGGTGCGGCGGGTGTTGGCAAAACGCTTGGTAACCTCTTTGAGCATAGGAATCTTATTATAGAAACTTTCAAAATTGATGCGTCCGTCCATATTCCAGGCCGACTGGTTGGCGATGCTGTTACCCATCTGCACCCCGTCAATCGTGGCACCGCGATCCCAGCGGTAGGTAGCGTTATAGGTTACATTGCCGGTGAGGAAATCGAGCACGGGAATACGCGAGAACGGAGCCTTGTACTGGCCGGTGAACGACTGGTTGTAGCTCCAGGGAGTACCCATCGACAGGATTGACTGCCACACGGTATCTTTCCATTCCTTGTATTTGTCGGGGAACAGACGCTTGTTCACTGCACCCATGGTTTCTTCAATCCTGGCCGATGTATTTGAGTTGAACGACAGGTTGAGGCTCTTGGTCACATTCCATGTAAGCGACAGCTGGCGATCCCAAAGGAAATTCTTCGACACCGACACGGGCAGCTGGAACATAACGTCCACCTCAGAACGCACCTGCTGCTCGTAATAATATCGGCTCATGTTGGTGAGGAACGATATGCTGTTGGGCAGCCACTGCAGCTCCCAGTCCTTGATGAAGCGCAGGTTCTTGTTCTTTGATTTTATGAATTTGAACGGTTTGAAGGGCTTGATGTACGGGCTGTAGTTATAGGCCAGCGAGCCGCGGTAGTCGTTGGTGTTCTCGTACTCGGTGGTGGGGTTGGTCTTGCTTTGTTTGGTGAATGAGAAATTCACGGTAAAGTTGGCCGGATCCCAGGGCATGGGATTCTTGCTCCTTACATCAAACTTTAGCCCGGAAATCGAGAAGTTCTGTATGGTGGTGCGGTCTACGGCGTATGCGTTTATGGAGTCTTTTTCGGCCTGGGTCTCGCATATATCGAGGGCGTCTTTCATCTCCACATCCTGGTCGAGCGGATTATACTTGGGCGTGGTCTTTTCCTTGCTCATAGAGTAATATATCGGAGCCTTGAGCTTGGCACCGGCGGGGAAGAAACGGCCCAGATCGGCCTGCACGGCCACATTGTACTGATGATAATCGTCAAGGCGTCGCTCATTAAGGCTCTGGTCAACGCCGCCAAATCCCGAGGTCTCTATATGGCCGCCCAGATTGAGTGTGGCTACATCCGACAGGTTGAGGGTGGCATTGGCCTTGGCTGCCCAACCGCCGCTCTCGTTGAAGTCAGTCACCTTGAGTTCGTTTACCCACACCACACCGTTCTTGGCACGGGCCGACTTATTGCGCACACCTATCAGAAGCACCCTCACGTCGCTCAGCGAGGGATTACCGAGCACCGATATTGTGTTTCGGTCGTTGTCGGGGTCGCGGGCGGTGAATACGGAGCCGAAGCCCACCCCGGCCTGCTCATCGCGCTTGGCCGCGTTACGTGCCAGCTTGAGGTCGACAAGGCTCTGCAGGTTGAAGTCTATATAGTTGTTGGCCGGCCATACCTTGGCACGGTCTGAGGGATTGTCGTAGTAATATCCGTGAGGTGTCAGGGTCAGAGGAATCTCGTATTCGTAATAATTGTTCTTGACATCGGTACCCATTCGCACAAACAGCGACAGGTCGCCCGACTTCAGCTCTGTGAGGTCGCCGATAAGGCTCTCGGCATGCACCCACATCTGCATCCTCTTGTAGTTGCGCAGGTCGTGCTGGGTATTGCGGTACACGGCACGGGCATCGCCGGGGTCGAGTCCGGTTACTTTGAGCGACATCGACTGCTCATTTAGCTGTACTATCTGGCTTTGGCCCGAGTCGGCTATACGTGTCACACCCGGTGGCAGCACATAGTTTACGGGTTCGCGTCCGGCATTTTCCTCGATGTTTACCACCGATATGTCGAGCTGACCCTCGGCCGGAACCTCACCGCGGGTATTTAGATTGAATTTATACGGACGCCACTCACCGCGCACCAGCTCGAATGTAGCGAAACGCAGGTGTGTGGTCTTCTTGAAGCCGGTGAGGAACATGCGGGCGAAGCGTATGGTGGAGAAGTCTTTTATGGAACCTACGATACGTTCGTAATCATTCAATGGAATCTTGAACTGATACCATTCTACGGTGAGGTCAGAGTCGTTGCGGGTATGTTGCACGCTCACCTGCTTGTCGGTGATATAGTTTTTACCCACCACAAGGTCTTCGGGGCGAATCGAAATCTTATACTGGAAATATCGCTCGTATTCGTTGAGTGTATTGTCCTGGTTTATGTCTTCCACATCGGGAGTGGCACGCGAGGTCTGATACAGAGGGTCATCGGCCTCGTCGGGCGAGAGCGAGTTGCCTTCCACACCGTTGTAGCGCTTGTAGCGGGCAAGGATGCCAAGGCGTTCCTCGTCGTAGTCATATCCGCGGTAGAAGTGATAGTTATCGCCCGCAGGGTCATTGAGCGGAGAGAATTTGTCGGCTTCCATTTTGGCCAGAGCCTCGCCGCTGAGCTTGCCCCTGAGCTTGTCGAGATACTGCGAGTACGACGGGAAACGATACTCGTCGGCATTGGGCAGACCGTCCAGACCCACGTCTTGTGCAAGACGCGCGTTGGTGGCATTGTCGAATGAGTATGTGAGCGAGTTCTGCGAGCTTACACGTCCCCAAACCGTCTCTTGGAGATACTGGTCATTGCCGTCGACCGGTATACCGTTTTCGTAACTTTTGAGGCCGTCCTTGAGTATGTCCTCTGAGAGTTCGCCGAAATTCAGATAGAGGTCGCCGCCCTCGTAGTTGGGATTGTTGGGGTCGAGGAAGGGATTGAGCAGCCAGAACTGCACGTATTCGATGTTTGACTGTTCGAAGTTGGTATTATCCATCTTGCGCATGATACCTCCCCAGCGCTTTTCAGGCGTGAGCAGGTTGCCGTCAGAGTCTATACCGTCGGCATCGAGGTTATAGGGTCCGCGCTCGGTGGGATAGAACGAAAGGTTGAGGGTCTGTATATAGTTGCTTTCACCGTATTTCAGGTCGCGGCCGGGGAAAATTTCGGCAGAAGTGACTTCGCGCACGTATGGATTTGAGAGCTGGTCGAGGTCGCTTTTGATGTAGCCCGGGGCAAGCGATGAATTTCGCGAAGTGAACATACGGTCGATATAGTACCAGTTGAGCAGGGCGCGGTTTTTGCCATAGTCCACATTGTTGCTCAAAGCGGCCTCGGGGAAAAGCGCATCCTTGGAGCCGTCGTACGGCGTGGATGCCAGGAACCATGCGTAGGGCGAGCGCAAGTCTATGCCGGTCTGTGTGGATTCAAAGTCGTCTACATAACTCGAACCTTTGTTTGAACCGCTCTTCTGCTGATGTGGCAGCAGCTTGGCGTATTCTGCAGTAAGGCTCAGGTGCGAGGGCTGTGTGGCCGTGACGGTCGGTATCTTGTTGAGCAGATTGGTGAGCCACATGAAGTCTTTGTTATAGCTCAGATTGAAGCCCAGCATGGTGTTGTTGACTATTTCATCGCCTATATTCACCTTCTCGGTCAAGGATTTCTCTGAGAAATGCAGTACCGTGGCTCCAAGGTTGAAGTCTTTGTTGAATTGATATTGCATATCGAGGCCGAGCAGACTCTTGCGTTGCATGGAGAACAGCGACTGGTTTTCGAGCGTCACCGACACACTCTGGCCCGAGTCGATGATAGACTGGTTGGTAATGGTGACTATACCCATGGCATAGTCCACGGTATAGTCTGAGTTTTCGGTGAGCTGTACGCCGCCGGCCATCACTATGACCGATCCGCGAGGCACGTTCATGGCGTTAAGGCGTATCTGTGAGCCGGCCGACGCCTGGTATTCACCTGTGAGTATGAACTTGTTCTTGTCGGCAAACTGACGCGCCACCGTGAGTGTGGAGTCGTACAGTTCCTCGTACACGTAGTTATCGGCCAGCACGTCATTGTTGATTTTGGCGCGCAAGTGCTTGCCGAAGGGTTCCACAACGGGGAATATCACCTTTCCCTGTGCCGGCAGTATGGTGTAGCCGTCGATGAAGTCGAAGAAGCCGTCGGGATTGCTCTCCTGATTGGAGTCGATGCGGTCGAGGTTCATCACCTGCAGCAGCGACTGGTTGTTCAGCCCCGGCACGGGCAGGTAGTTGATCTGTGTGCCGGTGGTGTCGCTCAGATACTTGATATTGAGTTTGAAATTGCTTTTCTGAATCTGATATCCGCCCAGAGGATAGACGTTTTTCATCATGAGGTCCCACATAGGCTCGGAGGTCGACGCCGTGGTTGATTTGAGCATCTTCACATATAGCGACTGGTCGGTGGTGGGGATGTCCGACGAAAATTCACCCACCTGATACACCTGACCGCGGTATGTGTATTCAAAAGCCACACCGAGCACTTCGTCGGCATTGAGAGCCGATTTTATAGAGATATAGCCCAGGGTGGAGTTGAGGGTATATTCAGAAGAATTGAGCAGTCGTGCGCTCTCCACTTTCTCAAATGATGTACCGCCTATGATTCCGTAGGTTTGCAGCGGCTCAAGGGCCTGAGTAACGGTATTTATATTTCGCGCTCCGGGGTAATCGTTCTTGATGACTGTCAACAGGTTGTTTGAGCTGTTTGACGGATTGGCCTGGGCGGGGTTTGGCTGCCAGTAGTCACTCGAAAGCACACGGTTTTCACCAAGGTCCTGCCATGCCACTATGTTGCGCGACTGCTCGTAGTTGCCGCGCTTGTTGGTAACCCATACCTCTATGCGGGTAATGCTCACGCCCGAACTTACAAAGGGGAGCTTTGAGGCGAAGGTATCGTAGTTGTCGCGGAAGTACTGCGCCAGGAAATAGTGGCGGTTCTGGTCATATTGGTCGGCATTTACAGTGAAGGTGGTGGTCTGCACGCCGCCCTTGGTATTCACGGTCTTCGACTCTGAATTCTGCTGCGAAACGAGTCCGGTGACAGTAAGTTTGCCGAACTGCAGCTTGGCCTTTACACCAAACAGGGCTGTTGACCCGCGTATGAGCGATGATCCTGTAGTCATTGACACATTACCGGCCTCGATATTCTTTACAATATCATCTTCCTCGCCTTCATAAGCCAGTTTAAGATTCTGGGAGTCGAAAGCAAAGGTAGCATCGGTGTTATATGTCATATTGAATTTCAAGCGATTACCTACGCTTGCACCTACTGTGGCCTGAATCTTTTGGTCGAAGTCGAAGAATGTCTTGCGGCGCGAGTTAACCGACAGCGAGGGGTTATCGGTGAAATTGCTCTTGATACCCATGTTAACCTGCACCGAACCCTGGGTCTTGAGCTGCACACCTCCGGGGCCGAAAATCTTTTCGAGGGGTCCCAGGGCGAAATTCATATCGAATATATTGAAGGGCTGTTTTTCAGTCTTTTCAATCACCAGCCCCATGTTGCGGTCGCGGTAATACTGCTGCATCGAGCGGCGCAACTGCCAGTCGTTGTACTGCTGCGCCGTGAGTAGAAAGGGCGTGGCAATGTCCACGTCGCCCAACTTGGTACGCACTATGTAGCAACCGGTTGCGGGGTCATACTCTGCCTCGGTCTTGATATTTGACGGAGTGGCCAGATCGTAGCCGAGTTCATCGCGCATGAGGTCTTCATAGCTCTGCGGCACAGTCTGCTGTACCGGAAAGGGCATCATTGCCGAGTCGGCAAGATTGACAAGCGGATTTCCGGGATATCCGGCCGGCGGCGGAGGTGTGATCTGTGGAGTATAGTATTGGGCCGAAGTCAGCAAAGGCAACACAAAGACCATACCCACGGTCACCGTCAGGGCGACCGCGCGTAAGATATTGAGATATAGTGGAGTAAGAAGTCTTGTGACGTTCGGTTTAATCATTTAATAACAGCCATCGCTTTTTTGACGGCGGCCTCGATGGTGAGCGCGGGATTCTCATCGAAAAGCTTCTGCAAAGCTTTCTGTGAGGCCTGACGCTGGAATCCGAGGATAACCAGTGCTTCGAGCGCTTCTTCAAAGGCCGAAGACATAAGCGGCGATGACTTCTCTAATAACGTATTGGGGTCGGCTTTTATTTTATCCTTAAGGTCAACAATTATACGTTCTGCGGTCTTGGCACCTATACCTTTAACACTTTTTAGGCGTTTGGTATCGCCCGTGGCTATGACTGAGCGCAAATCTGATGCCGGAATTGATGACAATATCATTCTTGCCGACCCTGCTCCAACGCCCGACACTCCTATAAGGGCGCGGAAAAGTTCGCGCTCCTCGGCGTCGATAAATCCATAGAGCACCCACGCGTCTTCACGAATCGCCTCATGCACCAGCAGGCGCGCATCTGTGGCATTTTCGAGTTTGCTGAAAGTGGGAAGGGTGATATTGAGCAGAAAACCCACACCCGAAGCGGTTTCGATGACAACGGTGGCCGGATTGATATCGCTTATCGTTCCTTTTATTGACTCTATCATGATGCGTCAACTCTCTGAGTGATATTCCACCAGTCCGGGCATGGAATTGGGAATAATTTTGGCAATCTTGGCTCCAAAATCCTCGGCTGCACGCTCAAGCACACTCTGGAATGAAACCGCGGTCGACCCTACGAAGCACAGCGGATTGTTCTTGTAGTCGTAAGCCTTGATATTGCGGTTGAAGAAACTCATGAAACCGTCGTACACAAGCTTGTATACGTATGGATTTGAGAGATTGTCGGCCAGGAACGGGGCAAAACGGGCCAGCGAGCGCGAGGGTAAGGAATTGGTATATACCTCGTCCATCAGTATGTTCTGGTTGACGTTGAAAGCCGCCAGAAACTGTGTCTTGATATCGGCCGGGGCTATGCCTTTGAGCACATCGGCGATGAGTCGCTTGCCCATATATGCGCTTGAGCCTTCGTCGCCGAGGATAAATCCCAGCGGCGGCACATTCTTCACTATTTCCTCGCCGTCGTAATAGCAGGAGTTTGAACCGGTGCCTATGATGCAGGCCAATCCGGGTTTGCGTACCAGCAGGCCGCGTGCAGCCCCGAGCAAGTCGCTCTCCACAGTCACCGGTGTGCGGAACTGAGCCACCAGCGACGACTCCATGATTTTGTTTTTCTCCTTGTTGGCGCATCCGGCACCATAGAAATAAACATGGTCGCAACGACGGCGGAAAAATGCTTCGGGTAGTTCGAGACGTATACTGTGTGACAATTCGCGGCGGGTCTGGAAGTACGGATTCAGACCGGTGGTGAACGCGTGTTCCACCACTTCCTTACCGTCGACGATAGTCCATTCAGTACGAGTGCTGCTGCTCTCTGCTATTACTTTCATGATTGTTTATATTAGTTCATTTCCGATCTTGCCATCGAGAGCCGCGCGATGACGCAGATAATCTTTTGATGCAAGATAGCGGTTGATTGACTCAAGGTGCGAGCTGCGGTGAAGGTCGGTGCCCACATAGTCCACCATTCCCTTTTCAATCAGATATTCGGCAAAACGCTTCTCATCGCGGCCATAGTGTCCGGCCAGACTCAGAATATTGATTTGGAATGCTGTACCGGCATTGTGTATAGTGGTATAGCGGTCTTTTTTGCCGTAATAATATGAATATCGCTCGGGATGGACGAGTATGGGACGATAACCCTTGACCTGAAGGTCAAACAGAACCTGGTCGAGATTCCACGGTTCAAGCATAAACGAGTTCTCTACAAGGAGTCGGTTGCCCGGAAGCACCATCAGTGTACCGTCCTTGAAGTTCTGCATAAACAGGTCGTCAATGCGATTCTCAGCCGAATGACCCAGTATGATGGAATTGCCTCTGCGGCTTAGTTCGGCCTGCAATTCGTCAAGAGCCTTGTCGGCGGTTTCCTTGGTATTTGGAAACACCTGATCGGTGACGTGAGGCGATGCGAAGATGCGTTCAATGCCCATTTCCTGCATGCCTTCAATCAATGCCACAGAAGTCTCGACATCGGGCGAACCGTCGTCGATACCGGGCAATATATGGCAATGTATATCGGTCTTGAAAAATAATTTTTCGGGTGTCGACCTACGAGAAAAAAAATTAAACATTGAATAATAATCTAAGAATGCGAATGCAAAGTTACAAAAAATAGAGCCACTTTACAATTTTTAGGCTCATAAAAGAAAAACAATTATCCCTGGCAAAATGTCTTTATAGAAGGAGGACGTAATATGCACAAATACGATTTCAAAAAGCTGTTTTGCGAGGTATTTCCCACTTCTGAGGAATGGACACGCTGGTTTTTCGACTCTGTGGTAGACGAAAACGATCTGCTCGGCATCGAAAACGAGGGCCGCACGGTATCGGCACTGATGATTAATTCATACCCCTTTGTATATCAAGGCTCTACCCTGCCATCGTCGTATATCTCGTGCGTGGCCACCACCCGCAGTCAGCGAGGGCGCGGACTTATGAGCGAGCTGATGCACAGCGCCTTGATTGCCTCAGCCGAGCGCGGCGACGCCTTTGCCACTCTTATACCGGCAAGCCGACGCCTGTACTTTTTCTATGATAAATTCGGATTCTCCACAGTATTCTACATAGACGAGAAACGATATACCTCGCTCCACACCTTTGACGTGCATGACGGCTACAGCGAGGTGGATCCGGACTACGACATGTTTCACCGGCTTGAGATGCGTCGTGCATGCGGTGTGATACACGACCGGCTGCGCTACTCGCAGATTGTGACCGACCTGCAAATAGACAAAGGCATCATAGTAGCCGTGAGCGACGGAGCAGGCAACGAAGCAATGGCATTTGCCGAGGTGGGCAGCGAGATACATGTGCTCGACCTGCCGGCTTCATCGCCCGAGGCAGAAGAAGCCGTATTGGGCGTATTGCGCGCCAAAGCCGGCGAAAAGTCCATCATCGTAATGGGATATCCGGCTCAGGTGGCTTCGGCTGATACATACGGCGGTGCCAAACTGCGTTCACGCGCCATGCTGCGTATCATTAACGTGGAAAAAGTACTGTCGGCTCTGGCCGATGCTAATCCCGATATCAGGAACATAATGCGCATACACGACCCCATAATTGCAGATAACAATGCGACATTTGAACTGCGCGGCGGCACATGCAAGCGCATCGACCCCGACGACCGCCACATCGACCTTGACGTAAGCATCGACGTACTGGCCCGAGTGCTGTTCTCCGCACCCTCGGTAGGCGACATATTCGGAATTGCCACCCGCCGCCCCTTCATGTCGCTGATGCTTGATTAATTTCCAACTATATGCGGTGTGAGTTGTTATAAGAGTGTATTTACTTTTAACTCGCGTTAAGGCTGAGAGAATTTTTTGAATGATTTTCGCAAGTTGAAGATGGAGCATAGCGAGCTATGCGACTGATGAAACTTGGCGGAAAGCATCAAAAAAGGCCTCAGGATTAATGCGAAACTCTTGAAATAAATACATTCTTTATTTAAAACTTAAATCGTGTGTTAAAAGTAAACCCACTCTAAGTATATAACGTAAAAACTAAACGATTATGAGTAAACATGGAACAGATGTGGCAATAGGAGTTTTGAGTGCCTTTGCCGTATGTCTGATTATCGCCATTGTGGCTATTCTTTCTTTTGGCCCTGCCGAAGGCGAAAGGCTCAATTATCAAGTTGATGACAATGAAACTGCCATCGAAAATACCATGGACTATGGAATGAGAATCGCCCCTGAGAGCGCATATTTCCTTGAAGTTGACGTAGTGGAATAATCCCTTATTTCCTTAATTCACGGGCGACCAGGTCGGGTTCAAATCCACGCGAGACGGCGAAGCGAAACAGCTTTGTCCGTCCCTCGTATGTATCTGCGTCGGCCAGTGTGCGACGTTTTGAATCGAGAGCCCGTCGCAGGCTTTCGATATATTTTTCATCGTCGTATTCGTCGAGGGCTTCATTTATGATATCGCGAGCCACGCGCTTCTGATACAAGCCCATGGCAACCTTGCGCTTACCCCATTTTGAGAATTCTATCTTATAGCGCACGTATATACGCGCAAACCGTGCATCGTCTATAAAACGTGCCTTTATCATTGCGCTGACTATGCGGTCGGCCTCATCGGGGTATATACCCCATTTTATCAATTTCTGACGTATCTCGCCTGCCGAATGTTCGGCACGGGCGCACAGTTCCTCTGCCTTGATTTGCGCATCGCGGGGAGTGATAGGTTTCTTTGGTTTCATCGCCGGCAAACTGCAAATCTGTTTTTACCGTAGGCATCCCTCGATATGTCGCAGCTGAATCCCTTCTCTGCCATCATCGAGGTCAATTGTCCGGCAAACAATGGATTTATCTCAAAATACAGGCTTCCGCCGGCGCTGAGGGCACCGAGGGCATAGTCGGCTATCGCCTTGTAGAACCGCAAGGGGTCATCGTCGGGCACAAACAATGCCTGTGCAGGCTCGTAGTCCTTTACACGCGTTTCCATGTCTTTTTTCTCATCCTCTACAATGTAAGGCGGATTAGACACTATTATGTCGTACTTCTGCGCCGGCAAGGGCAGAGGACCAAGAATGTCGGCCTTGATAAAGTTGATTTTGCACATTAGTTTGGCGGCATTCTCGCGTGCCACGTCCAGAGCATCGCCGCTGATATCCACAGCATCGACTTCGGCAAAGGGCAGTGCGCGCGACAGGGCTATGGCAATACAGCCGCTGCCTGTGCCGAGGTCGCTCACGTGCAGCCCGGTCTTGCCGCTGTTGTCATCTACAATCATATCTACCAGCCCGGCGGTCTCGGGGCGTGGAATCAGTGTGGCCGGAGTCACCTTGAGGTCCATCCCCATGAAATGCGCCGAGCCGATAATGTATTGCGGCGGCTCACCGGCCTTGATCTGCGATATGAAACGGCCGTAGCGGGTGATGGTCTCGGGTTCGAGCACACGGTCGCCCCTAAGAGCCAGAACCGCCGGCGTCACCCCAAGGTCATCCTCAAGCAACAGACGTGCTGTTGCCTTAGCTTCGTTTGCACCGAGCGAAGGCGACAGTTCGTCTATTATTTTTCGATATAATTCGGTTAGTGTCATTATTTATTATCCTCAGCTTCTTCCTCAACGTCTTCATCCCAGAATTGGTCGTCATCGTCGTCGTAGTCGAAGTCGGCTCCCCAGCTGTCAGCTGATATGCTCTGCAGGTCTTCTGCTTCTTCCTCTTCTTCGGCAGTGGGTTCGTATTCGAAAATGAAGTCGTCCTCCTCCTTCACGCGGTGGCTTTCGGCCAGGTCCTGATGAGAAATATCTACGGTGGCCAGACGGTTTGAATCGTCGGTAACGGCACGCCACAGCACGTCTTTAAGTTCTTGTATGCCCTGACCTGTAACAGCCGAGATAAATACGTAAGGCACACCCTCGGGCAGTGTCTTGCGCAGTTCCTCGGTCAGCTCCTCGTCGAGCATATCACTCTTTGAGATGGCCAGAATGCGGTGTTTGTCGAGCAACTGCGGATTGAATTGCTTAAGCTCGTTGAGAAGCACTTCGTAGTCCTTGGCTATATCGTCTGAATCGGCCGGCACCATAAACAACAGCACGGCATTTCGTTCGATATGACGCAGGAATCTGAGTCCGAGTCCCTTACCCTCGCTTGCGCCTTCGATAATACCGGGTATGTCGGCCATCACAAACGAGCGGTTGTCGCGGTAGCTGACAATGCCAAGCTGAGGCTCCATGGTTGTGAAGGGATAGTCGGCAATCTTGGGACGGGCAGCCGACACGGCCGACAGCAGTGTTGACTTGCCGGCGTTGGGAAATCCTACCAGACCCACATCGGCGAGCACTTTAAGTTCAAGAATTATAGACTTCTCAATAGCGGGTTCGCCGGGCTGAGCATAGCGCGGAGTGCGGTTTGTGGCCGACTTGAAGTGCCAGTTGCCAAGGCCACCGCGACCACCTTTGAGCAGTTTAATCTCCTGACCGTCAAATGTGACTTCGGCAAGGTATTTGCCGGTCTCGGCATCGAATACCACAGTACCGCAAGGTACATCAACCACCACATCCTCGCCGTCTTTACCAAATGAACGTCCGGCCGAGCCGCTTTGTCCGTTTCCGGCAAAAATATGTCGGCGGTAGCGCAGCGGGAGCAGAGTCCACATGTGCGAATTGCCCCTTAGTATGATATGACCGCCACGGCCGCCGTCGCCGCCGTCGGGTCCGCCCTTGGGTACATACTTGGCTCTGTGGAAATGACGCGAGCCGGCACCGCCCTTACCCGAGCGGCAAAGAATCTTTACATAATCTATAAAATTTGAATCTGCCATAACTTCAATTTATTTTTTTAGACGACAGGCTCTTGTGATGACGCATCAGTTCGGCGGCCTGCCTGAAATCGGCGGGTGACCCCACGTCGATCCATGTGCCTTTTATAGGATAATATGCCACTTTGCCCCCGGCTGCTATGGTGCGGTCGATAAGGTCGGTGGCATCTGTTCGTTCGTCGGCCGAGAGTGTGGCCAGTACATGGTTGCCAAACATATATATACCGGCGTTGGCGTAGTATGAGTACAGCGGTTTTTCTTTCAAACCCGTCACACGGTCGCCGTCAAGGTCGAGAATGGCGTATGGAACCGTCACCTGATACGGAATAACGGCTATGGTTATGTCGGCCCCGGCTTCCTTATGCCTGAGGTACAGATCCTCAAACGATATGGATGTGAGCAGATCGGAGTTCATCACAAGGGTATCGCCCTCGGGGCTTCTCTCGATCAATGCAGCCGACCCTATGGTACCGAGCGGCTTGGTCTCTTCGACACATTTAACCTGCACACCTGCTACGGGAGCGGCAAAGTGGTCGGCTATCTGCTCGGCAAGGTAGCGTGTGGTCACGCAAATATCTTTTACGCCCACCTCGGCCAGTGCCTCGATGTTATAGTCTATGATGGCCTTGCCCTCAATCTCAAGCAGTGGTTTGGGACGTGTGAGGGTGAGCGGACGCAGACGCTCTCCTTTGCCTCCGGCCATCAGTACAGCACTAACCGGCAGACGGTTGTATGTCTTGTTGAGGTCAATCACATCCTCAATGCGTCCGTCGCGGTCAAGACAGGGCACAAGAATTATTCCCATCTCACGTAAAGATTTCAGCATGGCCACGGTATCGCCGTCCTGGCCGGGGCGCAAAGCCTTGAACCGGCGGTTCACAGCCATTGCGGCCGGAGCGTCGAGCGCGAGTCCGCCGAGCAGGGCGCGGCGCACATCTCCGTCGGTGAGGGTGCCGGTCATCACTCCATCACCATCTACAACAAATAGGGTCATGGAGCTGCCCGAAAGCCCGTTGAGCCGGTCGAGAGCTTCGAGTATCGTGGCTTCTGAGTTGAGGATATGTCTGTTCATATTTTATTACCTCTTATTATAACAATATTTTAATTCTATAGTTTGGCCGACTGCGACATCAGAGCCTCGGCCACAAGCCAGTCGGTGGGAGTGTCGAGGTCAACCGAACGGGCGGCAGGCATCACCGAGGGTATTCTCTTGCCGAATGCGCCCATGGGCATGGCTCTGAGCGATGCGGGGTTTATCACATACACCGCGCCGTTATATTCCCAGGCAGCCGGTGCATCCTGGCGACGCACAAGCAGGCCGTCGCCTTTGGAGATGTGCAGATATCCTGTGGCAGGATCAGTCTCGAAACAGTTGTAATAAGGATTGGCCGAAGCTTCTTTCACACTCACCACCATATCTACATCAGGCGAATAAAGCTCAAGGGCAGCTTTTATGTCGTCGGCTGTACGCAGGGGCGATGTGGGCTGCAACAGCACCACACAGTCGTATGCTATACCGCGGCTGTCGGCCCAGTCCATGGCATCGAGCATCATCTCGCGGCTGCCGGCGGTGTCGGTGGCTAGATGTGCCGGACGCATATACTCCACCTCCAGCCCGAGCGAGCGGGCGGTGTCGGCTATCTCCGCGTCATCTGTCGAGAGAATAATAGAGCTGTCGGGCGCACCTGCGGCTCTCGCAGCGTCTATGCTGTAAGCTATGAGCGGACGGCCGCCAAGCAGCTTGATATTCTTGCGGGGTATGCCTTTGCTCCCTCCCCGCGCAGGAATTATATACAGAGGTGTCATAAATCATAAAATTTTTTAGGCTCAACCGGCAGTGTGTCCATAAATTCGAGTACAGTCTCAGCAGCCAGTTCCAATGTATTCTCCTTGCAGTAAGGATTTGGCGAGCGGCGGGCATCCTCAACGAATGTGGGATTGAGAGCCTTGTTAACGGCTTCTTCAATCATGTCGGCAGAGTCGCCGCAGTCTATCACGAGCGGGCTGTGCAGGCGTCCGCGCTGCCTTATGCCTATGTTTACCGCAGGGGTGCCGGCGGCCGGGACTTCAATAATCGCGCTCGATGAATTTCCCACCACCACAGCGGCCATGCTTATGGCGCTGAGATAGCGGTGCATACCGAGCGTCTTCACCAATGCGACCCTTCCGGCAGAGCGTGCGGCCCATAATTTAAGCACCTCGATTATCTCCTCGTTTCCGGCATCATTATTCGGGTAAGTGGCTATTATGTTGAGCTGCGGGAAGCGGTCGAGAGCCTCGACCATAGCCCGGCAACGCTCGGCGGGCGCCACACGGTCGAGAGTAGCTGGATGGAATGTAACTACTGCAAACGGTACTGAAGCATCCAAGCCCAGACTGTCGCACAGTTCGGCTCGGCTGATACGGGGCTGATTCATCAGGTTCCATACGCCGAGTGCGCCGGTATTTACCACGCGGTCGGGGTACTCGCCAAGTTGTATCACGCGGCGGCGGTATTCGTCGGTTGCGGTAAGGTGCAGGGTCGACAGTTTGGTGATTGCGTGGCGCAGAGAATCGTCTATGGCGCCCTCGGATATCTCGCCGCCATGCAGATGAATAATGGGTATACCCATCACTGCCGCGGCCGAGGCTACGGCCATCATCTCGTATCTGTCGCCGAGCAGCAGCAGGGCATCGGGTTTGAGCCGGCCCAGAGCGGCGGCGGTGCCCCCAAGGCATACGCCCATGGCTTCGGCGCGCTTTTCGGGCGAATCGCCGGCATCGGGCATAGGCACACGGGCATCCACGTCAAAGCCTGCCGCCAAAATTTCGTCTATGGTATGACCGTATGTATCCATCAGGTGCATGTTGGTTGCAAGAATCTGCAACCGCACCCGACCGCTGTCGCGCAAAGCTTCGGCCAGAGGTCGCAGAATCCCCCAGTCGGCACGCGTACTCGTAGCTATACATAAGGTCTTCATACCCTGAAATAGAATTACATAACGTTGAGCACCTGCTCCTTGATTTGTTCGAGCACGTCTTTCATCTTCACAACTATGCGCTGCATGCCGGCATGATTGCTCTTTGAGCCAAGTGTATTGATCTCACGGCCCATTTCCTGAGCGATGAATCCGAGTTTCTTGCCCTGACCCGGCTCGCCTTCCATAGTTTCGATGAAATAGCGCAGGTGCTGACCCAGACGCTGGCGTTCTTCGTTCACATCGAGCTTTTCGATATAGAAAATCATTTCCTGTTCCAGACGACCTTTGTCGTACTCGGCCACGGGTATGCGGGCAAGTCCTTCTTCAATACGCGCACGGATTTTAGGCACGCGCTCAGCCTCGTAAGGCTCTATTTCCTTGAGCAGGTCGGTAATGGTCTTTATACGGGGGGCAAAGAATTCTTCCAGTCTGCGGCCCTCGGCACGGCGATACTCCATAAGAGCCTCGATAGCCATATCGGTGGCGGTTATCACAGCCTGATGCAGTTCGGGCGAATTCTCATCCTCGGCATCGGTCACGGTAACGTCGGGGAAACGCATCAGCACCGACATCCAGTCAAAAGGCTCCTTTATCTCCAGAGTCTTTACAGCTTCATCAATCTGAGCCTTATAAGCCTGAAGAGCCGGCATATTAAGTTTTACCTGAGTATTGGCTCCATTGAGGTTTTCCATTGATACTATGACATCCACCTTGCCACGCTGCAGGCTGTGTGCCACTACATTACGCATTTCAAGCTCATAGTGACGCAAAGCCATCGGCACTCGCGCGTTGATATCCATCTGTTTGGAATTCAGCGACTTGATTTCTACGGTTATTTTTTTATTTGGAGCCTCGGCCGAAGCCTTGCCGAAGCCCGTCATTGACAATAGCATAAATATTAATTTTACAATAATTTCACAAAATTACAAAAAAAATTAATAAGCTCTGCAATTAGAACTTGTTTAAAATTTTTTTCATTTAATATTTGCATTTTTCATTTGTGTATTGTTACTTTGCATATTGTATTTCAGAATGAAAAATTATTTGACCCTTTAACTGACTTATATACATGATTTTCAAATTTAAAATAGTCTCTGACGGAGCTGAGACTTTTAAGCGCGAAATCAAAATTGACGCTCAAGGCACATTCCTTGACCTTAAGAATGCAATCTGCGACTCGGTAGGTTATGACAAAACCATGATGGACTCTTTCTTTATCTGCGACGACGGATGGGAAAAGCGCAAGGAAATAACCTACGAGGATATGGATTTTGATTCGGATCAGGAAGCTTGGCTCATGGACGATGCCGTGCTCGAAGATTTCATCGACGACGAAGGCCAGAAGGTTTTATACGTATTTGACTATATGACCGACCGTGCCATGTTCATGGAAATGACCGAGATGATTCCCGGACAAACCCTCAAAGACCCCGTATGCACCCTGTCGTTGGGTAACGCTCCCAAGCAAACCGTCGACATGGACGAATTTGACGCACAGATTGACGCCAAGATGGCCAAGGCTGTACCTTCTGTCGAAGACCTCGATGAGGAATTCTACGGCTCTGACGAGTTCAATCCCGATGAATTCGAAGCCGAAGGATACGACGAAATGGACATCTGAGCCACGGGCCATATCCGGTCATCAATTGCTATAATGCGGGGTGGCGATTATGCTTCCCCCGCAATATTACGTAGCCATATCTGCAAAATATGCTTCCAAATACAGCTGATTTAATAAATAAAATATTTTCGGGCAGCGATTTGACCGACGACGAGGTCTATTCGCTGCTCGCCTTGCCTTCAGATGAACTGAGGGAGGCTGCCGCTGCCGTGCACAGCAAGTTCTCACCACGCAAGTTCGATTCGTGCTCCATAATCAACGCACGATCGGGTCTGTGCTCCGAGAATTGCAAATGGTGCGCACAGTCGCGCCACTATTCTACCGACTGCGAGCAGTATGCCATTGTAGACCACGACCAATGCTTGGACGAGGCTCGCCAAAGCCATAAGCATGGCATAGGCCGCTTCTCTATGGTAGCCAGCGGCCGCAGCGTGAGCGGCAAAGCGCTCGACAGCATGTGTGCCATGCTCAGCGAAATCAAGTCGGGCGTAGGCATAGCCACATGCGCCTCGATGGGGTTGCTGTCGTATGAGGAAATGAAGAAGCTGCGCGAGGCCGGCGTAATGCGCTATCATTGCAATCTTGAGACAGCGCCATCGCACTTCCCCACCCTGTGCTCCACCCACACCTACGACGACAAACTGCAGACCATTGCCCACGCCCACAGTCTGGGAATGGAAGTATGCAGCGGCGGCATAATAGGCATGGGCGAGAGTGCACGCCAAAGAGCTGAATTTGCTCTGGCACTGCGCAGAGCAAAGCCGGTTTCAATCCCTATCAATGTGCTTATACCCATCCCAGGCACACCCCTGGCCGACACTCCTGCCATTTCTGACGACGAAATCATAGACACCGTGGCTATATTCCGCCTGACACATCCGCGCACCACCCTGCGATTTGCCGGCGGCCGCAAACGACTCAGCACCGAAGTGCAGCTGCAGTGTATGCGCGTGGGCATAAACGGCGCCATAGTGGGCGACATGCTCACCACCATAGGCAATTCAGTGGCCGAAGACCGCAAGCTTGTCAGCAAAGCCGATTATGAATTTTGATTAAAATGGCTTCACTGTAAACACACTCATCTTTTACGTAAACAATCGTCCATTTTGCCTTATGCAAAATGGACGATTGTTTAATACGTTAATTTTTCAAACAGGCCAATGGTATCACCAATACGCCGTCGTTACGACGGTATGCTATTGGTCCCCCGGTAATAATTATCATCAAATCAGGCTCTCGCATTTTAACTTGTTTGTCTTTCGAATTGTATTTCCTTACAAGTTCACGTATTTCCAGCAAATGAGCGGCACCCATATCAATTTCAGCACTTCCCAATTTAAACTCAATAAGTGCATATCTACCGTCATCAATATGCAACACCGCATCTGCCTCCAAATCATACCTATCATGATAGTATGAAATATCTCCATTCACCGATTGCGAATAGACACGTAAGTCCCTTATAGCCATACATTCGAATATAAACCCAAATGTTTTCAAATCCAACTCCAGCATATCGGGAGACAAGCCCAATGCAGCCACAGCTATAGACGGATCAACGAGCCCTCTTTTGGGCCCACGACGAATTACAGTTGACGAACGAACCGCCGGAGACCATGCTGATAAATCTTGAATAACAAATAGTCGATTCAATGCCTTTACATAATCGTCAAATGTCCTATCCGTACACCCCTCGTTCATGGCTTCTACATCCTTCAACAGATTAACTTTTTTAGCTATGGTGCAGAGGTTTCGGGCATAGCTTTTAATTATAGCCAACGCAAGTTTGGGATCTCTACGGACTCCATCAACTTTTATGATGTCGGACTGTACCACTCCTTCCAGATAATCCTTTGCAATCCTGTATGATTCCCTGGTATTATTCAACTTTAAAGCTGCCGGCCATCCTCCACGACAGGCATAACGAATCAAATCATTAATACCGGCTTTGGACACGACACCATCAATATCCATATTCGGATTGTCAAATAATTCCAATAAAGAAATTTCGCCCGAAGATTCTCCACTCTCAAAAAGACTCATAGTATACATTTTCATTCGAGATATTCGGCCGGTTCCACTATGATTAATCTTACTGTCATCAACCGAGTTACTTCCGGTCAGTATAAATTGTCCGGTGTCACCTCCTCTATTATCAATCTCAGTACGTACAGCATCCCATATAATAGGAGCATCTTGCCATTCATCTATCAATTTTGGAGTTTCACCCTTCAAAAGATTTGATGGTTTTGCTTTTGCAGTTGCCAAATACGCATCACGCATATCCGGATCTTGAAGCTTAATCACACTTTTTGCTTGCTGTTCTGCTGTTGTTGTCTTTCCACACCATTTTGGCCCTTCTATAAGAACACCACCCATGTAGTTAAGGCGCATTTCAAGCTCAGCATCAGCGATACGGGACAGGTATTTCATCTTTATCAGCTTTTTATGGGTGCAAAGTTATAAAAATTTTCATAAGTATTACTATAAATTCGGATTTTTGAGGTATTCTATTTCTGTTTTTTGAGGTTAAGCATTTCTGTTTTTTGAGACTTCCTCTTTGTAAATCCATAGAAAAGCACTATCTTTGTATTCAGTAAAGTCATAAGCTTTAAGATAAATTTTACTATTGATATTATGTCAGCACTATACTTAAAGCGATGATTCCAATTAATATACTTTAAATATGGTAAACGCTCTGAAAAAGGAAATATCCTCGCTCGCCACTGTCAAGGGGCGGCGCAAACTGCATGCCTTCATGGCTGAGGGCACCAAGTGTGTGCTTGATACGATAGAATCTTTCAGGCCGCGCCATATAGTGGCCACCGAGGGGTGGCTGCAATCTCATGAATTGCCCCGGGCTGCCCATGACTGCATAATCACCGCCAACCTCGGCGAAATAAAACAGATAAGCTGCATGACCTTGGCTCCGGAGGTCGTTGCAGTGTACGAATTGCCCGATGAACCCATATTCTGCCCCGAATCGCTGACGGGCAAACTCGTTGTAGCTCTCGACTGCGTGCAAGACCCCGGAAACCTCGGCACCATAATGCGCACAGCCGATTGGATGGGTATTGACACCATACTGGCATCAGTTGACACAGCCGATTGCTTCAACCCCAAGGTGGTACAGGCCACAATGGGTGCTATATCGCGGGTGAAGGTGGTGTACGGCGACCTCCCGGCCATGCTGGGTGCTTTGTCTGCAGACATGCCCGTGTACGGTACTTTCCTTAATGGCGAGAACTTATATACCAACCCCCTGTCTGCGGCCGGTGTAGTGGTGATGGGCAACGAAGGCAAAGGCATATCCGACGCCGTGGCACGATGTGTGACATCGCGCTTGCTAATACCGTCGTTTCCGCCGGGTGCCACCACCTCCGAAAGCCTTAATGTAGCCACCGCTACAGCGATAGTGCTCGCCCAATTCCGTTCTAAATTCTTCGCAAAATAATCATGGCTAAAGCTAAGTACAAGACAGTGTGGATGTGCAACAGCTGCGGTGCCGAGTCGCCGCGGTGGGAAGGTCGTTGCCCCTCATGCGGACAATGGAACACTATGGTAGAGGAAAAAGTGCCAGCTACACTGCGCTCGCCCTCGCCCGTAGCATCGGCCGGCAAGTCGGCGGCCACTCCGCTCAACGAGATCACCACATCCGACCTGCCGCGTATAAAGCTGCCTTCGGGAGAGCTGAACCGTGTACTTGGCGGAGGTCTTGTGCCGGGCGCCATGGTGCTTATAGGCGGCGAACCCGGCGTGGGCAAGTCGACATTGGTACTACAGAATCTGCTCTCCATAAAATCGCGCACCATACTATACGCCTCGGGCGAGGAAAGCGCCACACAGCTCAAGATGCGAGCCGACCGCATAGGCCGCGGCTCCGACAATATGTATATAGTGTGCGAGACATCGCTCGAAAATATCTTCAGCCATATCAACACCGTCAAGCCCGGCATTGTGGTGATTGACTCCATACAGACCATAGCCTCAGATGCCCTCGACTCCTCGGCCGGCTCGGTAAGCCAGGTGCGCGAGTGCGCCGCCCAGCTACTCAAATATGCCAAGGAAAGCGGCGTACCCGTATTGCTTATAGGCCATATAACCAAAGAAGGCTCGCTTGCCGGCCCCAAGGTACTTGAGCACATAGTGGATGCCGTATTGCAGTTTGAGGGCGACAGCCAGTACATGTTCCGCATTCTGCGTGCCATCAAAAACCGATTTGGCAGCACATCCGAGCTTGGCATATACGAGATGGGACAGAAGGGCCTGCGCGAGGTGCTGAATCCGTCGCAGCTGCTGATGGGCGTACACGACGAAGCCCTGAGCGGCGTGGCCATCGGTGTCACTGTAGAGGGGGTACGCCCTTTCCTCATAGAAGTACAGGCACTTGTAAGCACGGCCGCATACGGCACACCGCAGCGCGCCGTCACCGGCTTCGATTCCAAACGCATGAACATGCTGCTCGCCGTACTCGAAAAACGGGTTGGATTCAAACTCGCCGCCAAGGACGTATTCCTAAACATAGCCGGCGGCATCAAGGTAAACGACCCGGCTCTCGACCTGCCGGTAATATGCGCTATCCTGTCGAGCAACTTCGACACCCCGGTGCCGCACACCACCTGCATGTGCGGCGAAATAGGCCTGTCGGGCGAGATACGCCCCGTGGCACGCCTGGAGCAACGGGTGGGCGAGGCTTGCAAACTGGGCATGGATCGCATTCTCGTACCCAAGGGCAACCTGAAGGGAGTGGACACCTCGCGCTTCAATATCCAAATCATAGAAGTGAGCCGCGTTGAAGAGGCTTTCCGCACCCTTTTCGCATGATAAGGCTCTTAGTTAAGCCGTGTTAAGCGCGGTTAAAGATTGTAAGCAAATTAAACTTTCGGGTTTTCATTGTGTCTTTATTACGAAACAAATCGGGAACGGTTTGTCGTAAAAAACAAGAATAAAATAACAATAAAACATACCGAAAGATTTATGAAAAAGATTTTCTCTCTCGCTCTCGCGACTATTGCCCTTTGCGGTCTTCCCGCTCTTGCACAGAATCAGAATACCACCACTTGCACCACTCCCACCGAGCAGTGCAACGCCGCTGAGAACTGCAAGCCCGCTACATGTGGCAAGAATCCCGGACATTGCGATGCCTTTACAGGCCTCAACCTTACCGATGCCCAGAAGAAGTCGCTGACCGAACTCGGCAACAACCGCCGCACCGCCCAACAGGCCCGCAGGCAGGAAAAGCAGATGGCTAAAAAAGAAGACCGCCGCCAGAACGACTCGCTCCGCAAGACCGAACGCCGCGAATATCTCGCCAATGTAAAGAATATCCTCACACCCGAACAGTATGTGGTGTTCCTCGAAAATATAGTTGTAGAACAGCCCATGCCCGGCGGCCGCAACCCCAAGATGCACGCCAACCGCGGTCGTGGTATTAACAAAGACTCACGCATGGAACGCCGTACCGGCGACGGACTCGCCAAGGGTCAGCGTCCGCAGCGCGGCTCCAAGATTAACGCTTCCATGAATACCCAGCAATAATCATTCTCCTTTTTTCTCCTCACAGAGGCTGCCACAACTGCGTTGGCAATCTCTTGTGTTTTTGTACAAAGTAAGCATTGGAAAATAGTTTATATTGTATGCGCCTACTTATGGACAGCAGATTCAATACGATGAAGAGGGAGCGTAGCCGTAGCTACGTGACCGATGAAGAGGATTGAAGATGCGTTCATAAGGCAAGCAGATGATATAAACTATTTTTCATTGATTACTTATTTCATTAAGCCATTCCTGTCTTTTATTTGTTATAAAGAATTAGAGCTTGTTTAATAACTAATCCTGTTTATTTATGAGTGCAGCTTCTTCTGCCGGTTCAACTTCTCTGAAACGAATTACACTAATGGGTCTGCTTGTCACCTTCGGAATAGTATTCGGTGACATAGGCACTTCGCCTCTCTATGTGATGAAAGCCATAGTGAGGGCTAATCCGTCATTGACTCCCGACTATATACTTGGGGCGGTTTCGTGCATATTCTGGACCCTCACCATACAGACATCCGTTAAATATGTGCTGATTGCCCTCCGCGCCGACAACCATGGCGAGGGCGGCATACTGGCCTTGTATTCCCTTATTAAACGAAGTTCGCGCAAGTGGATTTACGGTATAGCCGCCGTGGGCGCGGCCACTCTTGTAGCCGACGGTGTCATAACCCCGGCCGTAACGGTGACATCGGCCGTAGAGGGCTTGCGCTCTTTGTCGCCCGACATCCCCGTGATACCCATAGTGCTGACGGTTATCGCCCTGATATTTGTGATACAAGGACTCGGCACCAACAAAATAGGTAAATGGTTTGGCCCGGTGATGCTGCTGTGGTTCCTGTCGCTCGGAGTATTCGGCACGGTAAACATTGCTTCATACCCTGCCATATTGAAGTCTTTCAATCCCTACTACGCATATATGCTGCTTACGCATTATCCCGAATGGTTTCTGATACTGGGTGCGGTATTTCTGTGTACCACGGGTGCCGAGGCGCTGTATTCCGATCTGGGGCATTGCGGACGCAAGAATATCTCAGTGGCATGGCTAATGGTCAAAATAATGCTTATGCTCAACTATCTGGGTCAGGGCGCATGGATAATCGCCAATCAGCAAGCCGCTACATCGGGCAATGTCAACCCCTTCTATGCCATTGTGCCTGAATTTCTGCTCCCATTCGAGATTATACTCGCCACCATGGCTGCCATCATTGCCAGCCAGGCCCTTATCAGTGGTTCGTTCACCATATTCAGCGAGGCTATAAACCTGCGTTTCTGGCCGCGCTTGCGCATCAAGTATCCGTCGGTACTCAAGGGACAGCTGTTCATCCCGGCCATCAATATATTCCTGTTTCTGGGCTGTGTAGTCACAGTGCTTCTCTTCAAGTCGTCAGACAATATGGAAGCGGCCTACGGTCTGGCAATCACCATTACCATGCTTATGACCACATTCCTCCTTACCATATACCTGCTGCATAAGGGTATTCCTAAGTGGATAGCCTTACTGTTCCTCATCATCTTCACGGCTATCGAGGGCACATTCTTCGCAGCCAACCTTTTCAAGTTCATGCACGGCGGCTGGTATACGATAATCATTGCCGGTGTGCTTGCCACAGTGATATTTGTGTGGTACAACGGCGAGCGTGTGAGGGAAAGCTTCAAGGAATTTAACCGTATTTCTTCGTGTGTAGACATCATCACAGACATCGGCCGCGACAACACCATTGCCAAATATGCCTCAAATCTGGTGTTCATAAGCCATGCCGAGCATCCGGGACATGTGGAGAGCAAAATCATATACTCCATTGTAAACAAATCGCCCAAGCGGGCCGACCACTACTGGTTCATGCGCATCGTTCCCGACAATGCCCCCGAGACACTCGAGTACCGGGTCGATGCAATCTACAATGGCAGC
This sequence comes from uncultured Muribaculaceae bacterium, assembly GCA_910586975.1. Classification (GTDB taxonomy): domain Bacteria; phylum Bacteroidota; class Bacteroidia; order Bacteroidales; family Muribaculaceae; genus CAG-873. The sequence goes on from CAJUKX010000011.1 coordinate 37,274, forward strand.
ATTTACTGTATCAGCGTCAAGCTCGGCTACAGAGTGCAACCCAAGCTCACGGTATATCTGCGACAGATAGTAGAGAATCTTGTGGCAGCCGGACAGCTCGACCCGCGCAGCTGCTATGAGTCATTGCGCAAGCGCGACATTCCGGGCGAATTCCACTTTGTGGTTATCCGTCGTCTGTTCTCACCATCGAGCGTGTGCACCGGCAAGGTACGGTTCCTGATGAAGACTCACGGCTTCATAGCGCGCCACACCATGAGCGATGTTGACGCATTCGGGCTCGACGTATGCAACCTCGCGGTAGAAAACGTGCCGCTCATTCTCAACAACGGCCCCCAACGCCGCATCACCCTCGCCGAAGACGCTTAATCGTCGCAATAGTGGCGGAGTACCCTGCGGTAGGAGTTGAAAATCTTGCTCTTGGAGATGAAGCCGTAGTAGTGGCCTGATTCGTCTACCACCGGCAGGTTCCACGCGCCGGTCTTGTCAAACTTATGCATCACCGAGTCCATGCTCTCACCTATGAGCAGCTTCTGTGGCGGCATGGTCATGAACGATGCCACGTTCATCTTGCGGTACAGGTCGGGACGGAACATGATGTTGCGTATATCATCGAGCTGCACCACGCCCTGCAACTCGCCGGCGGCATTGAGCACCGGAAAGAGGTTGCGGTTTGAGCGCGAGATTACATCCACCATTTCCTTAAGGGTCATCTCGGGGCGCACGCTCAGAAATTCGGTTTCGATAACCGAGTCCATCTTAAGCAGCGTAAGCACGGTCTTGTCTTTCTGGTGGGTGAGCAGTTTGCCCTCCTTGGCCAGACGCATGGTGTAAATGGAGTATGGCTCGAAAATCTTGATTGTGCCGTATGATATGGTCGAAACTATGAGCAGGGGCAGGAAGAGCGAATATCCGCCGGTAAGCTCGGCCGTGAGGAAGATTGCCATAAGCGGGGCGTGCATTACGCCGCTCATCACTCCGGCCATGCCTATCAGCGCGAAGTTCTTGTTGGATATTACAAGGTCGAAGCCAAACATATTGAAGATATATGCAAAGAGGAATCCGGCCATGCAGCCTACATAGAGCGACGGCGCGAAAGTACCGCCCACACCTCCGGCACCATTGGTAGATGAGGTGGCAAAGGCTTTCATCAGCACTATCATGCCTATATACACCATGATGAACAATGGATTTGTACCGTCGCCGTAGAATATGGAGCCGTCGACTATAGAACGTGCATCTCCGGCCAGCAGGCCCATTATGGAGTCGTAACCTTCGCCGTAGAGTGGCGGGAAAAAGAATATCAGTCCCGAGAGTATTACACAGCCTATGGAGGTACGCATCCAGGGATTTTTCTTGAATCTGCCGAAAAAGTTCTCCATCATGTTCATCACCCTGGTAAAGTAGAGCGAAACCAGTCCGCACACTATACCGAGACCTATGGCCAGGGGAATCTTGGCCACAGAGAAGTCCTCGCTCTGCACAAAGAAGAATTCAAACGAATATCCGGTGTACATGTAGGCAATTGTGGCCGACGTAATGGCCGAGATGAGCAGGGGCATCACCGACACGGTGGTGAGGTCGAGCATAAGCACCTCAAGGGTGAAAAGCATACCGGCAATGGGAGCCTTGAATATACCTGCTATACCGGCCGCGGCACCGCAGCCCACCAGTATCATCAGTATCTTGGGCGACATCCTGAACATAGAACCGAGATTCGAGCCTATGGCCGACCCCGTATACACTATGGGACCCTCGGCACCAACCGAACCGCCAAAGCCTATGGTCACCGAGCTTGCCAGCAGCGAAGTGTACATATTGTGGCGCTTAAGACGGCTCTTGTTCTGCGATATGGCCCACAGCACGCGCGTGACGCCGTGGCTTATATTGTCCTTCACCACAAAGCGCACATACAGCGCTGTTATCACCACACCCAGTGTGGGCAACAGTATGTAGAGGTAGTTGCCCGAGTGAAGGTCGATGTGCGATGTGAGGGCATTAGATATGGTGTGTATCAGGAACTTGAGCAGCTGGGCGGCCAGTCCGCCGAACACGCCTACAAGCAATGCGAGAAATATGAGGAACGTGCGCTCCGAAATATGGTGCTCACGCCACACGATGAATCGCATCAGCAAGTCGTTCAACTTGTTATTGTGTATATATTTTTGCGACATAAGTAAGCCGTGGAAAGTAGTTTATATTATATGCGCCGTCTTATGGACAGCAGATTCAATATGATGAAGAGGGAGCGTACCGTAGCTACGTGACCGATGAAGAGGGTTGAAGATGCGTTCATAAGGCAAGCAGATGATATAAACTATTTTTCATTGATTACTTAATTATAAGCCTTTTCCGCCGGCAATGGTGCTGACGGTGTGAAACAGGATTTTAAGGTCCACTCCCAACGATACATTCTCTATATATATGAGGTCGTAGGCCAGACGCTCTATCATCTCGTCGACATTTGAGGCATAGCCATACTTGACCATACCGAGCGAGGTGACACCGGGGCGAACCTGATGAATCAACGAATAATACGGCACTCTCTCCACTATGCGGTCTATGAAGTATTCGCGCTCGGGACGCGGCCCCACCAGCGACATCTCGCCTTTGAGCACATTCCAGAACTGCGGAATCTCGTCGAGCCTATACTTGCGCAGAAATGCTCCGATGCGGGTGATACGGGTATCATTCTTGTGGCTCAGTGCCGGGCCATCGCTCTCGGCGCCGTCTACCATGGTGCGGAATTTGATTATCTTGAACGGTCGCTTGTGCAGCCCTATGCGCTCCTGACGATAGAACACCGGCCCCGGCGAATCGAGCTTCACCATCAGCGATATGGCGGCGTATACCGGCGACAGTACGATCAGAGCCAGCCCGGAGAATACGATGTCTGACAGACGCTTAAGATTGATTGTAGAATCGGGGATATTGGCGTTGGTGATATTCATCAGCGGCTCGCCGGTGATACTGGTGAGCCTGGTGCGCGACGTTATCAGCTGATACAGGTCGAGCGACAGAAACAGGTCGAGTCCCTTTTTGTAAAGCCGGGTTATCAAAGCCATGGTAGCCTGCATGCCCTGCGGATGCGGAGTGATTATAATACGCTCGGGGGCAAGCTCGTCGATGGCGGCACTGATGGCTGCATCGTCGGCATACGGACTCAGCTCGCCAACAATATTGAACTGCGGTATCTCGGCCAGATTGCCTGCCGTGAGCTTGCGACGCATGGCAGCGGTCTGCTCGGGCGTACCCACTATTACAGAACGGTATATGCCCGGCGAGTGCAGCAAGGCTCTGCGTCTGAACAGATTGATGACCGTACGGCCCAAGAATGGCAGGAACGACATGCACGCCCACAACACCAACAGCAGCTCGTAGTTGTGTATGCGGCGGGGCAGATAGTCGTTTATCAGAGTGGCGAAATATATTATAAGTGTGGTTATCAAGCCTATTGACAGACTGTTGCGCAGGTCGTCGAGACGGCTCTTTACCAACACGTTATTGTAGTAGCCCGATACAGCATACAGCAGTACGTTCATCACCGGATACAGCACCAAACCGGCAAGCACATGGCTGTCGAAGAGCCATTGCTCAAAGGGCCGCAGCTCCATCTCGGCCGGGGTAAACACGTAGCGCACGTATGTAAATACAAATACACCGGCAAGCGACAGCAGATAGTCGCTGCCCACATAAACCATGCGTAACTTGGTGTTTGCGTTTACCTTTCGTGACACGTCCTGATGCTTGATTGGGTGTTAAGGTTGTAGAGTGATTATTTCCGTATAATCTTGAACAGTCCGCCAGTCGAAATCTTGATTATCGACGAAGCCTTGGCTGCCGGAGCCTCATCGCGGCGCGATGTGCACACGTAGTCCACGGCATCCTTTATTTCCTGAGAAATAGAGTCGAAATCAAGCGGCGACGGCTCACCGCTCACATTGGCCGAGGTAGACACCAACGGGCCACGGAAGGCATTGCACAGCGCTGCCGAGAAAGTCTCACGGGTCAATCGCACGCCTATGCTGCCGTCCTCGGCAAGCAGATTTGGAGCCACTCCCCGACCGCGGTCGAATATTACGGTGACAGGATCCACGGCCACATCAATCAGCTGCTCGGCCACCTCGGGCACTTCCTCAACTGTAGAATCGAGCATGGCCATTGAACCCACCAGAGTTATCAGGGCTTTGGAATCGGCGCGGCGCTTTATTTCATATACACGTTTTACGGCCTCGGCATTGCGGGCATCACAACCAATACCCCATATAGTGTCGGTAGGATACAGTATCACACCTCCGCGGCGAAGCACCTCCACCGCGCGACCTATATCCTGACGCATGGAGTCGTCGAGCTGTACTTTCATAGGAGTGATTTGGGTTTTGTTGCCTGAAATTCTTTGAGATACAAGGGCGTGGAATATGCGAGGTCAATAAACTCGCGACGGGCAAAATTGCGCTCGGCCAGCGCCACCATATCCACTGCCAGGGGCACTACATCGGGCACGAACACCGCATTAGGCGCTTTGATTACATCGGCTGCCTTGGCCGAACCGTCGCCGAAAAACAGCACCTGACGACCTGTAGCCAGCAACTCAGAGTACGAATCAGCGTCAAGAATCAGCGGACCGGGGGTCATAAGTTCATTCAACCCGAAATCGTAAGCGGCGGTAAACACTTCCATACGGCGGGCATCAATCATGGGAACCAATATCGACTCCGGATCCACATCATCGGTGGAGAACATGACACGTGTAGCCATCAGTTCGAGGGTATTGACTCCTATCAAGGGAATATCGAGAGCGTATGCCAGGCCCTTGGCCTCGCTGAGTCCTATACGCAGACCGGTGTAGCTGCCCGGGCCAAGGCTCACGGCCACCGCATCGAGCTTAAGCTCACGTTCCGCGATGAAATCAAGACATTTCTTAATAAATCCACTTAGCAACGCAGCATGATTGCGACCGTTGAAATCCTCGTCATGACACAGAATCATGCCCTCGGCAGTCACGGCCGCCGAACATACGGCAGTGGTGGTATCAATATTTAAAATTACAGCCATATTTTGTTTAATAAGCTCTTAAGGCATATTTATGGCAAATTTAAGCAATTTTTCTCAAATAGTAAAATAAGAATCAGAACTGAAAGTAGATGAACGGCATCACATCAGAGCTGCGCAGCTCTACTACGCACTGTATGGTGAGCAGAAACAGCAGCAGTTTCACTATCCAGGGGGTGCGTACAAACCACATCGCGGCCCTGTTCCAGAAACCCGCCGGCAGACAGTGCGATATTACTATAAGGGCCATCAGTATCAGCCACAGCGTGCGGGCTGCCGCAAATGGCGCCGCATAAGCTATGTCGAAATCGGTAAACACGCGCCCTATTATAGTAATCGCCGCCGTGGCGCTGTCGGCTCTGAAAAACACCCACAGCGCGGCCACAAAGCTCATTGTAACCAACCAGCACAGAGCCTTTACCGGCCATGAATTGCCCAAACGGTCCATATAGGGCTTGCCGGCCTTGTGCACCGCAAGTCCGGCGCCGTGCATTGCTCCCCAGAATACAAACCGCCAAGCCGCCCCGTGCCACAAGCCGCCTATGAGCATGGTGGCGAAGTTATTGACGTATGTGCGGGCAGTGCCGCGGCGGTTGCCTCCGAGCGGAATGTAAACGTAGTCCCTTAGCCACATCGACAGCGATATATGCCACCTCCGCCAGAAGTCGGTAAGATTTTGCGATTTATACGGAAAGTTGAAATTTCGGGCAAGCCTGAATCCCATTATCAGCGCTATGCCTATGGCCATGTCTGAATAGCCCGAAAAGTCGCAGTAAATCTGCATCGTATAGCCCATTATGCCCATCAAGGTCTCGAACCCTGAATAAGTTCCCGGGCTATCAAATATAAGATCGTTGTACTGAGCTATGTAGTCGGCTATTATCGCCTTTTTTATTACCCCGAGCATTATCATCCACAGTCCTACCCATATCTCGCGACGCGTGGCATGGTGCGGTTTTTCGAGCTGCGGCAGGAAATAGTCGGCCCTGACAATGGGGCCGGCAACCAATGCCGGAAAAAATGATAGGAAAAACGCATACTCGAGCCAGGTGGATGTGGGTTTCACCCTACCCTTGTAAACATCTATTATATAAGATATTGACTGAAATGTATAGAACGATATGCCTACCGGAAGTATGAGGTCGAGCGGCTGAAAATTGCCGGCCACCATAGCGTTGATATTCCACAAAAAGAAGTTGGCATACTTGAAGTAGCAGAGTATGCCGAGCGATGTAGCCAGTGATATGCCTGCACATACGCGCCGGGCAGTACGGGTGCGCAAGCGCACCAGCAGCCTCGACAGCCCCCAGTCGACCAGCGAGGTCATCAACAGCAGCATCACAAACAGTCCGCTTGATTTGTAATAGAAATACAGACTGAAGGCAACCACAAAAGCTACCATCTGCAATCGTCGCCCGCGCAGCAGCGCATATAAAGGCAGAAACACCATGAACAGCGCCCAGAACGTGCCCGATGAAAACAACATCGGTTCGCCCGGCGAGTACGACAGGTGATGGCCTATATTATGCAGAAATTCAGTAAGCATATATGATGAATATGGTTATTGCTCTCCGGGCTGATGTACAAAAACGCGGTGCGCCTTGTCACTTGCCTTGGCGGGAATTTCGAGCCTTATGGGATGCGCGCAGTCGGTAGCCATCCATCTCACCACCGAGTCCATCCATTGCGCGGCCGACTCGCGGGTGGGATGAGCGCCATCCTTGCCGCGGCTGAAGGTCATGCCGTTGCTCATGAAAAACGCACCCGGCGCGGTGTTGGCCGATATGAGTTCGTTGATGCCGGTATCGGGTTTCCAATTGGGCGGCCCTATCCATACGTAGGGTATATCGCCTATCTCGCTTACGATGGTCTTTACGTGCTTGTCGCGCTTGGCAGCTATATCCTTCACAAACAATTCGTTTGCTCCAAGACAGATAAACAGATAGTCGGGATTGAGTCGCTGAATATAACTCTTGAGTTTGCCCGATTTACCCCATATTTCTGATGTAGAGCTGTACCATATCACAGCATACAGCTTATGGCCGTTGTGGCGGGCGTAGGCGGCCAGTCGCGGATAAAGGCCGTCGAGCATAGAATCGCCAATGAACAGTATGGTCTTTGAGGTCGTGTCTACAGGTACAACCATACGTGCTGAATCCTGCTGCAATGCGCTGTCGTTTACCATAGCTGCAGCATGAATCTCGGGCGAGGCCTGAAGCTTACCTTCATCAGCGGTTTTTGAAAACGCAGCCGCAATACCCGAATCCTTCAGCTCATAGCCAAACAGAGACACGGGACTGTGGACCGAAACCGCCACTACCGCAGCAAAGGCTACGGCAAGCAGTGTCCAAAGCGGCAGGTAGTTTTTCCATCTCATAGGCTCACCACCATGTATTCGCCCGAACGACCCGGCCCTACATGGTAAACCTGCAGGCTGAATCCGTCCTCGGCTGCCGGGCCTGAGATTGGATGACCCGGACTTTCAAAAATATAGTAGCGGCTGTGACACTTGGGACACTCGGCCTCATTATTCTCATTGACAAACACCCTTACGTCTGAGCGACACTCTACCGGACATGCAAGATCGTATGCCACGGGCTGCGCCGTATAAGTCGTACACAACAGTATACCTCCCAGGCCGGTGCTCGACATAGCCGTGTAGGGGAATCCTGAGGGCAACTTTTCCTGCAATATGAAGCGTTTGTGCTGTCCTGCACCGCTCACGCCATAGAAGTTCCAGTCGCCCACGGTAAGAAATGTGACATTGACGTAAGCCACGTGCAGGCGGTGACTGTCTATATGATGACAAGAATAAGACGCCATGGCAAGTGTTATAAAAACAGATGCCACGGCGAATAGTCGTATTAAAGGAGAGAAGAATTTCATAAGTAATTAATTACTTAATTATAAAAGTCGTCCCATCAGACCGCCGAACTGGTCAACAGCCTTCTGCAGAGAGCCGCCTACCATAGACTTGAGGAAGGGCGGAATGTCTACATCCATAGCTGCGGTAAGTTCTGTGGAGTCGGCCGACAGAGCTTTAAGATTGATGAGCAGATCCATCTTGGCGGGGGCGTTTACGGCTGTAAATACCACACGCTCGGGGCTGCGCTCGGTAATCTTGAGTGTGATGTTGCCTACCTGCTGAGTCTTGAGGATTATTGAATCCTGAGTAAGCTCAACATCTCCTATTTTGGCACGCTCGTCGGCAGGCACCTTGTCGATTACTGCCTGAAGGCGTGTGAGATCAGAGAACTTATCGAGTATAGTATCAACGGCTGAGTTGATTACAACCGGCTTTGAAGTGAATGTCACCATTATTATTCAGAGATTTTACCTTTAGCCCAGTTGGCGGGGTCGCGACGCCATTCCTGCAGGGTCTTGACATCCGATTCCTGGATATAGTTTGTATCAAGAGCAGCTTCGATCATAGCGTTGTAGTTGCTCAGAGCCACGAGTTTAACACCGGCAGCGCGGAAGTTTTCTTCTGCGATGGGGAAACCGTAGGTAAAGAGCGAAACCATACCAAGCACTTCGCCGCCGGCAGCGCGTACAGCTTCTACAGCCTTAAGCGATGATTTGCCTGTAGAGATGAGGTCTTCGATTACCACTACCTTCTGACCGGGTTTCAGATTGCCCTCGATCATATTTTCAAGACCGTGATCCTTGGGAGTGGAACGGATATATACGTAGGGCAGACCGAGCTCATCGGCAACAAGTGCGCCCTGTGCGATAGCACCTGTAGCTACACCGGCTACAACTTCAACATCACTGAACTGTTCAAGTATCACACGCGAAAGCTCAATCTTGATGAACGAGCGGATATCAGGATACGAGAGTGCCTTTCTGTGATCGGTATAGATAGGTGAGCTCCAACCTGATGCCCATGTAAAGGGATTATCGACCTGAAGAATTATAGAACTGATTTTCAAAAGCTTTTCTGCCAGCAGACGTTCAACCTTTTTCATTTTAATTGGTATTATATAGATTTTGCGCAAAGTTACGAAAAATCAGCGAATAAAACAGCATGTGCCCCGGAAAATAAGCTCCGGGGCACATGCTTTTATCGTGATATGCTCTTCATATTGTGTCTGAATCGGCCGAGTCTTTTGACAGCCCCTTGGCCGAATGGAAGAAATTGTTGATGTACTTCTCACCGAATCGCTGCAAAAGTTCCCAGAAATTCGGTACAAAGAGTGTACCTACCACCGCATTGATGGCCATACCGAACACCACTGCCGTACCGAGCGATATGCGCGAGCCGGCACCTGCACCGGTGGCAAACAACATAGGCATCACACCTAATACGAAGGCCAGTGCGGTCATCATGATGGGGCGGAAACGTATGCGTCCGGCATCGAGGGCGGCCTGGCGTATGGTCTCTCCGGCCTTGCGATAGTCCATGGCGTACTCCACTATAAGAATGGCGTTCTTAGCCGACAGACCCAGCAGCAACACGATACCAATCTGGGTATAGATCGAAATGCTCTGACCCATGAAGATACATCCCACAATGGTGCCGAGTATGGCCGTAGGCATGGCTATGATTACGGCTACAGGGTCGGTAAGACTCTCGTACTGAGCCGCGAGCACAAGCAGCGTCACCACTATGGCCAGAATGAGCACGAAGGTGATGGTGGTACCCGACTGCGTTTCCTGATAAGCCTCGCCGGTCCAGGCATAGCCATAATTCTCGCCCACAGCCTTCTCTACTATCTCTTCCATAGCTTTGATGCCCGATGCCGAGCTTACGCCCTTGGCAGGAGTGGCAGTCACCGAGGCCGTATTGTACATATTGTAGCGCGACACGGTAGATGCGCCGAACGACGGCTCAATTGATGCGAATGCCGAGAAGGGCACCATCTCGCCTGAGCTGTTGCGTACACTAAGGTCGAGTACATCGCCCACACGGTTGCGCGCATCGCCCTCGGCGGCAACAGTCACCTGAAACACACGTCCGAATTCAACGAAATCGTTTACGTATGACCCGCCCATGAAAGCCGACAAGGTGGAGTATATGCTCTCCAGTGTAAGGTTGTACATCTTGGCACGGTCGCGGTCAATCTTGATAGAATACTGCGGTACAGTGCCCTCAAATAGTGATGTCACCGAGGCTATGCGCGGATCCTTGGCCGCCTGTGTGCGTATTTCATCGACCGCTTTCTTAAGTTGTGCCGAGCCCAGCGCATTGATATCGAGAAGCTGCATTTCAAGACCCGAGGTCATGCCAAGGCCGGGAATAGCCGGCGGATTGAGCGAGAACACTATAGGCTCCTGCATCGAATCGCCTATCTCGTTGGCTTTGGCTATGATAGCATCGATACTCTCATCCTTTGACTTGCGCTCGTTCCAAGGCTCAAGCATCACAAACAGCGAGCCCATATTGGAACTTGAACCGCCGCCCATGAACGACATACCGCTCACGGCCATAACATCCTTAACACCGGGCACCTGACGCAGACGGGTGGCAAAGTCGTTGACCACCTTGTCTGTACGGTCGAGCGACGCCCCCGTAGGCAGCTGAACCGACGACATGAAATAACCCATATCCTCAGAGGGTACGTATGATGTAGGCCATTTGAGGAAACCCCAGAATGCCAGACCCGTGAGCAGGAAGTAGGCCGCGATGGCTACTGCCGGATGCTTGAGAAATGTACCCACTATCTTCATATACCCGTTGAGCGTGGCTCCGAAAGCCTTGTTCCACCAGCGGTAAATGAAGAATGAGGATTCCTTCTTAGGCTTGAGGAACAATGCACACATGGCCGGGGTGAACGTAAGCGCATTGAATCCGGAGAATGCAGTGGATACGGCTATGGTGAGAGCAAACTGCTTGTAGAGCTGGCCGGTGATACCGCTCACCAGAGCGGTAGGTATGAATACCGACAACAGCACGAGCACCTCGCCGATTACAGGTCCCTGAAGCTCAATCATGGCCTTCTCGGCTGCCTGACGCGCATTAAGTTTCCCCTCGTCAAGCAATCGCGAGCAGTCCTCCACCACCACTATCGCATCGTCGACCACAATGGCTATTGCCAGCACAAGGCCGAACAGAGTCAGGGTATTGAGCGTGAATCCCATCCATTTCATCACAGCCAATGTAGCTATGAGCGACACCGGTATAGTGAGCATAGGTATGATCACCGCGCGCCAGTTCTGCAGGAACAGCAGAATGACAAGCATAACCAGTATGGTGGTCTCGAGGAAGGTGATGAGAAGCTCGTCGATAGACTCGGTGACAAACTCGGTGGTGTCGAGCATTATCTTATAGTTGACACCGGGCGGAAAGTACTTGGCAAGTTCATCGAGCTTGGCCTCGCAACCCTTTGCCACCTTAAGTGCGTTGGCACCCGGCAGCTGACTGATACCTATCATCGCCGTTTCCTGTCCGTTGACGCGGGCAATCTGGGAATATGAATTAGAGCCGAGGTCAATCCTGGCAATGTCGCTGAGATGCAGCAGACTGCCGTCATCGCCCGTGCGCAGGATAATGTCGCTGAACTGCTTGGGCGACGACAGGCGGCTCTTTGTGGTGAGCGTATAGGTGAACTCCTCTTTTGATGACGAGGGACGAGCGCCTACACTGCCGGCCGACACTTCCATATTCTGCGACTGTATAGCCTGCACCACATCGGCCGGAGTAATACCGCGCTCGCGCATTTTGGCAGGGTCAAGCCATATACGCATGGAATATTGTCCTCCGCCAAATGCCTCCACATTGCCCACACCGTCTACACGCGACAGCTCGTCGGTAATATTGAGATTTGCATAATTGGTAAGGTACAGTGCATCGTAACGCTCGGGATCATCGCTCTGCAGCGATATGAAAAGTATTTCATTAGAGGAACGCGACGAAACCGTAACACCCTGCTGCTTGACTGCGGTGGGCAGAGTAGGCTCGGCCTGCGCCACGCGGTTCTGAACCTTGACCATGGCTATATCGAGGTCGGTACCTTCCTCAAAGGTGACTGTGAGCATGTATGAGCCATCAGAGCCTGACGATGAACTCATATACATCATGCCTTCTACACCGTTAACCTGCTGCTCTATGGGCACACCTATGGTTTCGGCCACGGTCTCGGCATCGGCACCGGGGTAAGAAGCTATAACCATCACCGTAGGCGGAGTGATATCGGGGTATTGGGCCACCGGCAGGCTGCTGTATGTGAGCGCGCCGGCCAGCACCATAGCCACCGCTATGACTATGGCGAAGATGGGGCGTTCTATAAAAAATCGTGAGAACATGGCGCGTAATTATTTTTTATTGTCGGTTGTAAATGGTTTTACTGTCATGCCGTTGCGCACTTTGAGTATTGCCGAAGTCACGTAGCGGTCGGTGGGTTTAAGGCCTTCTGTCACCACACGCATGGTGTCGCCCTGTACCAGGTCGCCCACCTTTATGGGGGTGTAAACTACCTTGTTTGAGTCATTGACCACGTATACATATTTGCCCAACTGGTCGGTTGATATGGAGGCATCATTAATTATCATGGCCTGCGGGTCGAGCTTGTAAGGCAGACGTATGGTGCAGTACATGCCCGGTTTCAGCTCATTGTATGTGTTGTCTACCTTGGCTTGCAACTCAATGGTACCGGTTGTGGCATTAACATTCGGGGCCATGTAGTTTAGCGCACCCGTGTAATCGTGGGGCAATTTTTCGGAGAAATTTATGGGAATGGCGTTATAATTAATTTTATCGCGGTTATTAGTATTCTCTAACATACGCAGGAACGAGGCATCCTCTATGGTGAATGTAGCCACAACAACATCATCCTTGTACACAGTTGCAAGTACCACAGGCGACGATTCACCCATCACATAGTTTCCCTTTGAGAGCTGATTGGTGGTGACGTGTCCCGACAGCGGAGCCCTTACCGAGCAATCGTTCACCTTTTTGCGAGCGTCGGCCAGGGCAGCCTCGGCACTTGTGATGGCAGCACGGCTCTGATCGCGGGCATTTAGAGCCTGCGACAGCTCCATCTGGCTTACGGCATTTTTACTGTAAGCCTTGTTCACAGCCTCGTAGTGCTGCTCGGCATAAGCATTGTCGGATTTGGCTTTGGAAAGATTGGCCAAGGCACTGTTGAGTGCGTTGGTGTATTCAGAATTGTCAATGGTAAACAGCAGCTGTCCCTCTTTCACATATTCACCGCCATCATACAATGGTGCCGACAGTATGCCGTTTACCTTTGCCACAGCCCGTGCGGTGCGGTCGGCGATGAGCTTGCCCGGATAATCCTTGTATAATGTAACAGAATCCACCGCCACCAGGCTTACCTCTACGGGCATAGCCTCCGACGTGTCTTCACTCTTCTCTTTATTCCGGCAAGATGTGGCTAATAGCAGTGCTGCCAGACCTAATGTAATATATTCCAGTTTCATAGGGATGTGTGTGTTTATTTATATTCTGAGAATCCGCCACCGAGAGCTTTGTAGAGTGTGATGAGCGATGACAGGGCATTGCCTCGCGCCACCACCGCCGAATTGGCGTAGTTAAGGAAATTCTGTTCTGCCGTAGCCACGTCGGAATATGGAGCGAGTCCCTGGCGGTAAAGGTCAAGCTCAAGGTTCAGGAATTCGCGGGCGTTATCAACCGCCTGATCATATTCGTTTATGGTTTTTACATTATTTATGTATGAGTTAACGGCATTGTTCACCTCGTTGTAGGCATTCATCACTGTATAGTTGTAATTAGCCATCTGGACCTCCATTTCATCGCGGGCGGCGGCCACCTTGGCGTTGCGGGCCATGCCGTCGAATATAGTCCAGCTGAGAGTGGGAGCTATTGAATAGCTGAAGCCCGACTTGTTGAAGGTGTCGTTCAGTTTAGGGCCGGCAAATCCTATAGAGCCGTTAATCGACAGCGTGGGCAGAAAGTCTTTCTTGGCTATACCCACAGCTGCGGCTGCGGCAGCGAGATTCTGCTCGGCGGCAATTATATCGGGGCGACGGCGCAGCAGCTCGCCGGGCATTCCGGTGGCTACAATCTGACGATAGTCGGGAAGGTCGCTGTGCGAGTCGAGCAGAGCATTGATTTCTTCGGGATAACGGGCTACGAGCAATGCCAGCGAGCTCTTGGCAGTGACGATGGATGTGCGCAGCGCCGGAATGGTGGCACGGGTACTGTGCAATATGGCCATAGACTGGTCAACCTGTGGCTTGGCACCCAGTCCACATTCGTATCGGTTGAGCACAATGTTGGAAATGGAATCTTGAGCCACGGCATGTTCCTGAGCCACGGCAAGTTCAGCTTCCCACACGCGCAGTTGTACATAAGTGCTTGCTATCTCGCCGGCCATGCTCACCATAGCACCTACCCACTCGGCCCTTGAGGCCCGGTATTGGGCACGGCTCTGTTTAACGGCCGAGGTAATTTTGCCGAAAATATCAATCTCCCAACTCATGCTTGCGCCGGCCGACCACCGGTTTGAATTTACCTGCTGCGCGTGGCTGCGGGTATAACCGGCATCTATGCCTATATTGGGATAATAGGCCGACTTGGCCACCGTCATCTGGCGCGCGGCTGCATCCATGCGCTTGGCGGCCATATCGAGGTCGAAGTTGGCCTGCTCGCCCATACATATAAGCGAATCGAGCACAGGATCGTCAAACATCAGCCACCAGCGGTCTTCAGATGGCAATGGCTGGGTGGCATCGGACGTATAAGTCCAGCTGTCGGGCAGGGGGCGTTCGAGTGCCATGGGGCTTTTGCCCATGGCAGACAGTACCGGCAGCAATAAAGCAAGAGTTGTAAAAAAGTATCTGACCATAAAAATTGAAACGTGTGTGTTTGGAATCCGTTCCAATTTTTATAACCGAGAATACGAGCAAAATGTTTTGTTAAATCGGTTCGGTATAATAGAGTATGATCTCGCGTATGGCATCTTGACACACCTTGCAGAAGTGCGGGGCGGTGTTGGTGCGCATGCGGCAGTCGGGACTTCCTCTCCACACACCTTTAGTCCGATAACCGGCGCCCTCGATCAGTGTGGCCTTGCCTTCATCCACGAGGTCTTGCCACTTTGAGCCGAAGTCAACACGTGTGGTGATATTAGGCTCCCACGGCTCTACATCGAGCGGATAAGTACCCTCCATTATATCGTTTTCATAGTAATATTCATCGGCCAGGCCGGCAAAGCTGTGGCCGAATTCATGCACAACCACTTCCCTGAACAGCTCGTTGTCGGCAGCCGTCAAGGTGTAGAAATTGAATATGCCGCCACCGCCGTATTCCTCGGTATTGGCCAGTACTATGATGTGCCGGGCCGGGGTTGATATTATGGCATCATAGAGGTCGTGGACATTTGAGGTGGTGAGGTAGCGGTCAGAGTAAAAAGTGGAGAAATGCGACCCGAAGGGAGTCTCGGCCCAGCGTCCCTGAGCGGGTATGCTCACTCCGCTCTCGCGTCCGGCGCTCTCTACGGCAATGAAGTCAAATCGTTCTGACATCGACGCAAATGGCTCGTGGTCAAATATGGCATCCACAGCCTCGCGTGCCCTCTGATTAAACTTGGGCATCTCGGCGGCTGTATAACCCTCGGCAAGGATGGCGACGGTGATTTTGGCCGAATCCGGATAATCGCCCCTGTACACATAGCTGTGGGGCATGGGTTTGCGTGCGGTATAGTCGGCTATGAGTATGTCGGCCGGGTCTACTCGCAGTCGGGCATTGGCCACACATACGCGGCGGTTGTCGCGCAGATTAACCGTTATGTCGACGCTGTCGCGCGGAAACGGCACAAGAACCGTACCTTCCATGGCGCGCGGACCGGAATAGTCTTCAGATACGAGCCATTCCTGAAACAAGGTGGAGAATGAGTTGCTGTACAGCGTGTCGCCCGACATGGATGTGAGTATCACATCGGCCGCACCTTCCCTGAGGGGTTTGTCGAGGTTTACCTTTCGGCCGCCCCACCCTTTGTATTTGGAAAGTGATGTGAACGATATACCGGGCGCCGCGGCACTGCCGCATGAGCCTGTGAACACAAAGTCTACCCGCAAAGTAGAGTCTGCGAATGCCGAAGCAAACGATGTATCGCCTGCCTGCATGTTAATGCTGCAGCCCATAGCCACTATGAGTGGGGCCACCTTGCTGATTTTCATCACTTACTGTTGTCTACAATAGGCATGGGGCGCTTGAATACCTGCTTGAACGAGATGAGGGTTTCGGTGCGTGCCACACCAAGAGCCTGAATCTGGTTCTGGAGTATATCGAGCAGGTGGTCGTTGTTGCGGGCAAAAAGTTTGATAAATATGTCATACTGCCCGGTGGTGAAGTGACACTCGATGATTTCGGGAATCTGCTTGAGTGTTTCCACTACCGACTTGAACTGGGCGGGGTCGTTGAGGAAAATACCTACGTATGCGCAAGTCTCATATCCTATGGCTTCGGGATTGATGAGGCTTTCGGCACCGGTGATTACACCGCTGGCATACATACGCTGAATGCGCTGATGGATTGCCGCTCCCGATACGCCGCATTCGCGGGCTATTTCGAGATATGGCTTTCGGGCATTACCTGATAACAGTCTGAGGATATTCAGGTCTAATGTGTCAAATGAGGGTCGATGCATGAATTTGATTTTTAGATTTATAATACGGCCGCTGCCGCTAATACTTTAAATTGGTGATGAAATTCGTTTTTATATCTTGTGATGAAATTATTGATGATGTATTTGTCTACTCCCAGGTGTATCGCTTACCGTGTTTGAAGATTGAACGCAGCCCGCGTTTGAACTTGCGAACGGGCCGGAAGAATGCCAGAAACGGCAGTGTAAGCAGCAACCGCCGGCCATGAAGCACTTTTACGGCCACTGTCCATATAAGCCCGGTAAGATACCATAGTATCAGCACTGCGGCCGACATGGCCCATGCACAGGTGTTGTACGGTGACAGAATACCCACTGCAAGGGCAAATATGGGAGCGAGAAAATAACTTGTGAACGCCACTCCGCCCAGCAAGCGCGGACGGTGTGGTATGAATCGGCTGGTGAAGCTGCGGCGAGCTTTCTCGTCGCTGAATGCACGGGGCGAATTGGCTCCCGGTACATAAACAAGCGATTCAGGCGATAGTTCAACCACGGTATTGGTGCCGTTGGTGATTTCGCTTACAAATATGTCGTCGTCGCCATTACGGAGATTAAGATGACGCGAGAATCCTTTGTTACGGAAAAAGAGTTCACGGCGGTAGGCCAGATTGTGCTCGGTGCCTCGCCAGGGATGGCGGCGTATAGCCGGACTGACCCATGCGGCCGAATCGGCCACAAAATCAAATGAACGGGCACGTGCGCCCATGGCCCTGTCGTCGTAGGGCGGCGCAGCTGCAAAGCCCAGCACTACCTCTGTGGATGTATCGCTGCTGAAGTGGCGTGTCATACTGCGTAGCCACAGCGGCGAGTCTATCTCAGAGCCTGCAGTGGTAAGCACTATCACCGGCATTCTGGTAGCCTTTATACCAAGGGTGATGGCAAGCTTCTTGCGGCTGAGATTGCGCACCCCGTCGGGTGTGCAGGTGAGGTAAAGATTGCGATGAGTGAGCTGCATGGTGCTTACAACATCGGTAACCGCAGCCGATTCGCCCTCGTTAACCACCACTACCTCAAACCGGCCCGGGTAGTCCTGAGCGAAAATCTGAGGCAGCAGAGTGGCAAGCCCCGAGTCGTCGTCGTGCGAATATACTATCACGGCAACGTCTTCGAGCGCCCCGGCTGTGTCGCCTTCGTCATCCGACTTGCGGTGGCGGCGCAACGGCAGCACTCTTATCATAAAAGTGACAAACGAAATCACCACAGCCAGTAGTCCCAGCTGCAGCAATGTCCATTGCAAGGAAGATATGTCAAATGCAAAATACATCCTAAAAGTCAATCGTTACTTCTTTCCCTCATGTATACATCAAATGGATGACAATACACACTCGTTTTAAATTTTTGTTGCTCTGAAGCACACAAATTCAGAAATCATTCAGAATTGTTGCAAAATTACAAAAAAAATGTTTTTTCCAATAAAAAATTTGCAGTTTTAATAAAAAAATAATAATTTTGCGGTGTGTTACTGATGTACAACACCTAAACAATTATAACTATGAAGGCATTCTTACTCTCCTTATTGATGGTTCTCCTCTGTATCATTATCCTCTAAAGATAACACCACCATGCTCAATATCAACAATGTAAGTTTCTACTACCGCAAAGGCTTCATGGCGGTTGATGATGCCTGTGCAGACATAGGCAGCGGCATATATCTGCTGTTAGGCGAAAACGGAGCCGGAAAAACCACTCTGCTCCATCTCATATCAGGATTGCTGTTCCCCAAAAGCGGCAGCTGCTCGCTCGACGAGGTTGATACATCGCTGCGCAGTCCATATACCACCGAGCGCATTTTCTTTGTGGCCGATGATTTTGACTGCCCATTTGCCACCATCAATGAGCTTGCCCGCAGGCACGGGCTGTTCTACCCCACATTCAACTATGAGATGATGCGCGCCAATCTGGCCGACTACGGAATGGATGGATCAGAGAAACTGCGCGCAATGTCGCTGGGCACACGACGCAAGGCTTTCATTGCCTACTCGCTGGCCTTGGGCGTGGACTACCTTCTGCTCGACGAACCCACCAACGGCATGGATATAAGCTCCAAGAAGATAATGCTGAAGCAGATAGGCCGGTGCGTGAGCGACGATCAGTGCATTATTATATCCACCCACAACGTACACGACCTGCAAACCATGTTTGACCACCTGATGCTGATGCGCCGGGGACGGCTGCGCATCTCCATGCCGGTGGCCGACATACTGGAGCGGGCTGCATTTGTAAGCAGCCCCTCGCCCGTACCCGGAGCCATATTCCAGGAACCCGAGGGCGGACGCTTCAAGGCTATCATACCCAACGAACAGCACATCGACACCGATATCGACTATCCGCTGTTCTACTCGGCCATGATGTCGGAGGCCGGCGACTCATTTATCGAATTTCTAACTTCCAAAAACATACAGCTATGAGGACAGCTGCCACCAAGACATTCTCATTCAGCCGCTTAGACCAGGTGTGGTCGTTCTACGCGCCATGCACCACACGCTACCTTATGTGGGCGGCCATAGCCACAGTGGTATCATACCTTATGTATCTGCTGGCCGACAAAACCGACGTAATAGGCATGATGTCAATATCGGGCACCCTGCTGGGCGCTTTTGCCTACATGGCGCCCACGGCATTCACCTTTGTACGCAACCGCTCGCTGGTGTGCCAGCTGCCGGCCACAGCCGCCGAGCAATTCACCTTCATGCTGCTGTTCAGCTACGTAGCCGTACCGCTCACCATGGCAGCGATATGGCTGTCGCTCGAAGGAATAAGCGGGCTGTGCGGATACGACAACTCCATGTTTGCCACCATGCAGAGGCTATATGCATCTGAACTGGATGCTGCACACATGGGCATTTTCAATGATTTCTACAATTTGTTGATGAAACGTACCCGCTGGTTACAGTATCTGAGCTGGGCCATGTCGACTGCCGTAGTGCTGCTGATAGTCATAGCTACCGAGAAACAACGCTTCATGAAAGCCGTTGCCGGCGTAATAGTGGCGGGTGTTGCCGTAGGCATAGTAAGCGGTGTGTTTATGATTGTAAGAATGGTGGACTTCTTCTCGTCTGCAGAATTTGCCCGAGCATCCGAGGAAGATATAATGCCGGTAATAACCAATGTATTGATGAACGGCGTTAACGACATAGCAAACTTCTCGCTGTGTGTTGTACCTGCAATCATCATTATATGCCTGTACTTGTCGTGGCGTAAATTCAAAAGCTTTCAGATGTAATGGATTTTCACGCAGAGAAACCGATATATCAGCAGATTGTAGACTACGCGTTTGCCAAGATACTGAGCGGCGAGTGGCCCGAGGGCAAACGCATACCCTCGGTGCGCGAACTCGCGGCGCTGATGTGTGTAAACACCCACACCATACTCAAGGCATACGATTATCTGCAACTGCTCGACATAATAATGGTAAAACGAGGCATGGGATATTATCTGGCCGAAAACGCCCATGCCAAAGTGAACGAATCGCGCCGCAAGACATTCCTGTCGACCACAGCCCCGGCTTTCTTCCGCGAAATGAAGCTGCTCGGGCTTACGGTAGAGGAGGTCCTTGCCGCCGCAGACTTGGAGGGTGTTTGACAACAACTGTTAAACTTACTCACTGTTGAATTTTTTTGCAATCTTTCTCTAACTTTTGTCAGTTTCTGTGTGTTAGTATAGAAAAAATATTCTAATCTAACCCTTCAACTAACTATTTATGAGAAAGATAATGCTACTGGCCGTTTTAATACTGCTCACGGCCTCCGGAATATGGGCCGACACCCAGTCCGACTTTTCAAAGCATATTTCCGCGTACAATTCACAAATTGCAGCGCGGCAATATCTACCCGCAGCCAAGTCGATAAGTAAAGCGGCCGAAGCTTGTATTTCTGTTAAAAATTACGAAGGCGCATTTTCCGTAATAGGAAATATGGATAAGATTTTGGCCTCGCGCAAAGTCACCGCCGATTCTCTTCCCGCAGTTTATTATACTTTGGCCAAGGCCCGTTTCAACGCTTACCAGACCATGCACAACTCGCAGGCCGCCCAGAATCAGCTCACCAAAATGGCCGCATACGCCAAAGCTGCAGGTTCCAAGGAGTTGATGAACAGCCTGCTGTACAATTCAGCACAATTCTACTATGCCAACGGCCAGCCGGGTAAGGGCGACCAATGTATATCGAAGCTGATAAGGCAATACGACGGCGCCCGCGATTATAAGGCAGCCGATGCAGCATATCAGAAGCTTATCAAACAGGCCGTAAGCTCTAACAACGCCACTATGGTTGAGCATACTTATGAGAATTATATGAAATGGTCTGACTCTATTGACGCTATCAACGCCGACACCGCGCTTGGCAAGGTAAAGCAGGAATATGCCGCCAGCCAGGAGACGATAGCTCAGAAAGACAAGACTATAAAGGGCAAGACAGGCCTGATGGCTACTTTCCTCATACTTTTCATCGCCGCACTGGGCGCGCTCGGAGTAGGTGTATGGTTCTACTTCCGCATCGTGGCCAAGAACCGCCGTCTCCGCGAAAGCGTGGAAGCCGCCAATGAGCAAAGTGCCGCCAAGAGTGCCATTCTGCACAATATGTCGTCGACCGTTGAGCCTACGCTCGAAAAACTCGATGAGGGCAATCCGGCCGTGCAGAAGCTCAGAGGTTACATGAGGCGCGTTGGCGAATTGTCTGACGTAGGCAACGCCACTCCCCGCGAGCCTGAAGAACTGGAAGATGTGAATGTTGAAAAATTCTGTGCCGACCTCATCGACGAGATTCGTCCGATGCTCAAACCGGGTGTATCGGTTCACCTCGATGCCAACAAGGGCACTGCCCGACTCGATGCCGATGAAGTCAAGAAGATATTGATGCACCTGCTTGAGAACGCCGCCAAGTACACACCGGCCGACGGCAAGATTTACCTCACTTACAAGAAACGCGGTGCCAAGGTTCATCAGTTCTCTGTAGCCGACTCAGGCCCCGGCATACCCAAGGAACGCCATGCCACAATTTTCACCGCATTTTCAAACGGAGTGGTCGACCTCGACTACGGCGACGGACTGGGACTGCCTATCTGCGCACTGCGTGCCGGCAAACTCGGCGGAAAACTCGAGATTGACAGCGACCGCACCAAAGGCGCTACCTTTATCCTTACTGTCAGAGCTTGAATTTCTCAAATACTTGATTGCGATAGGTGTCACCGACCGGTATGTCGGTGGCACCTACCACTATATGGGTACGGCTGATAGACTCGACCTTGTCGACTGCCACGATAAACGAACGGTGCACACGCACAAACCTGTCGTCGGGCAATGTCTGAGCCACTGCCTTAAGGCTCATCTGGGTAAGCAGAGGACGCTCGCGGCCTTTCAGGAAAATCTTCACATAGTCCTTAAGCCCTTCCACATACAATATATCGTCGTAGTCCACCCTTACAAACTTATAGTCGCTTCTCACCATCATGAATGCTTCAGGCTCAGGCTCATCCACATCATGAAGCAGAGCTACGGCTCGCGCTACAGCATCTGAAAACTCCTCGTAGCTGACGGGTTTAAGCAGATAATTGAGCGCGTTAACCCTGAATCCATCCAGGGCAAAATCGCGGTAGGCAGTTATGAAAATCACTCCTACATTATTGTCACGGGCCACACTTGCCAGCTCCAGCCCCGACATCTGCGGCATCTGTATGTCGAGAAAAGCAAGGTCAACCCGGCCGTCGCCTATAGCCTGCAGGGCTTCTTTAGCCGAGGTATACGAGCCTACCGGCTCAAGCGCGGGCGTGCGCTGCACGTAGGTCTCTATAAGGCGCAGAGCCAGCGGCTCATCATCGGCAATTATACAACGCAGTTTTTTCATTTTGAGGGTATTACAAGACATACACGGCACAGATTGTCCTTACCGATTTCTATATCGAGCGATGCCTGGCCGCCATAAAGCAGCTCAAGGTGGCGCCTGAGATTGGCAAGTCCCACACCGCCGCTGCCCGAATCGAGGCGCGTATCGTTGTCTACACTGTTGACTGTAAAGCAGCTTATATGCTCGCCATCAGACTCTACCGAAATCTTTATAGGCAGGGATGTATCGGCGGTATTACCATGTTTGAACGCATTTTCTACAAGAGTTACAAACAGCAGCGGCGGCATATTGCCCTTCTCCTTGATATTAACGTTCAACTCCACCGGACGCGAGCCCATGCGCAGACGCATGAGTTCCACATAGTTGCGTATGAACTCAGCCTCGCGTTCCACCTCCACTTTGTCGGGATTCTCATAAATTACATATCGCAGCAGGCCTGAAAGCTCGTGAACGGCCTTCTGGGCCTCGGCCGAATCCACGGCTATAAGCGCGTAGATGGTATTGAGGGTGTTGAAAAGAAAGTGAGGGTTGAGCTGGGCGCGAAGGCTCTCGAGCTCGCTTTCGCGCTGCGAGGCCCTCAGCTCGCGTTGACTGCGCTCAAGCACCTGCCATTGGTTTGAAAGCCTCAGCATTACGGCAAGCGATATGAGCAACAGCAGCATTATGGAGTCGCGCAGAATAAACGAAGCCTTGGCCATCATTATCTGCAACTGGTCTCTATCGTGATTGAATCGCTTGGGCGCGCCCCCGCTCAGATAGTACATAAGCATAGAGGCTCCGGCTACCACCAGCACATTCCAGGCCACGAAGCGCCACCACCTGTTGGGGCCGCCGCGCTCCAGTGTACGCGGTATTATCACAAAAAAATTCAGATAGAAAACCCCTATCATAATGGCTACCTTAATATAAGCCACCGGGGGCATAGGGCCGCGCCAGGGCGATGCCATGCGCATTAGTACCTCGGGTAGTACAAGCAGTATGCCTATGATCAAAATGTGAACAGCCGGCGACAATAGCCGTCGGCTGTCATAGCTCTTTGAGCGGGATGGTGTCTTGCTGTCCATGCACCGATGCGAGGAGATTAAAGTCGGTTTATCAGAAAGGCAGATCCTCGCCGTTGTTCATCGGTTCTACGATTGGAGGAGGAGGTACGGCTCCGGCCATGGGTGCCTGAGGTGCCACGGGAGCTGCAGCAAGGGGCTCCGATTTCCAGCCGCGGATGCTGGTGTACCAACGGCCCTGATATTCGCGGCTTTCGATATCGAAGCTCAGACGGATTTCATCGCCCACATTGAGGGGGAACTGGTCGGCACGGTCGCCAAAGAAGTCAAATGCTATCTTGCGGGGATAGTTTTCTTTGGTTTCAAGCACATATTCTCTTGACTTCCAGGGGTTACCGGCTTTTGACACGCCTGAACGCTCACCGATAAACTGTATAATTTTTCCTTCTACTTCCATTATTATATGAGGTATTAAAATGACATGGTTGGTAAACTTGCCGTATGGGCATAATTTTTGCAAAGATAATATAATTGTGTATAAACGCCAAACAGCGCCCATAAAAACTTTTAAACAAGTTATTAACAAACTTATCAACATAGTTATCAACATAGTTATCAACATACTTATTAACATAGTTATTAACATTGATGTTGATAACCGACCACTGCTTCACTTATGCTATATAACATAATGAAATCAATTGACAATCACCCGAATTTACGCTATCTTTGCACGTAAAAATTTATACTATCTGACTAATGCCTGAAGTGGCTGAAACTTTTTACCATGAAAAACAAACTACTCCTGCTGGGCGATGAAGCGCTTGCCCTCGGTGCTATCAACGCCGGACTATCGGGTGCGTATGCTTATCCGGGCACACCATCCACCGAGATTCTCGAATACGTTCAGAACAATCCCGTTGCCCGTCTGCGCAAGATACACTCACATTGGTCATCAAACGAAAAGACTGCCGTGGAAGAAGCCCTCGGCATGTCGTTCTGCGGTAAACGCGCCATCGTTTCGATGAAACACGTAGGCCTTAACGTGGCCGCCGACCCATTCATGAACTCTGCCATGACCGGCGCCAACGGCGGTCTGCTCGTTATTTCGGCCGACGACCCCTCGATGCACTCTTCGCAAAACGAGCAGGACTCTCGTTTCTATGCCAACTTCGCCATTATCCCGGCTCTTGAGCCCTCCAACCAGCAAGAGGCCTACGACATGGCTCAATACGGCTTCTCGCTCTCAGAGCGCATAGGCATGCCGGTGATGGTGCGTCTGGTCACCCGCCTGTCTCACTCAAGGGCCGTGGTTGCCGTAGACGCCGAACCCGCTCAGGAAAATCAGTTCAAATATCCCGAAAATACAGCACAATGGGTGCTGATGCCCGTAAACTCACGCAAACGCTATAACCAACTGCTTGATCTGCGAGAGGATATGGAGAAGGAAGCCGAGACTTCGCCTTTCAATACCCTCACCCCGGGTACCGACCGCCGTCTGGGCATCTTGGCATCGGGCATAGCATACAATTATATAATGGAGTGCTTCCCCGGAGGCTGCCCATTCCCGGTGCTTAAAATTTCGCAATATCCCCTGCCGCGACGCAAAGTAGCCGAGCTGGTTGCATCGTGCGACGCCGTATTGGTAGCCGAAGAAGGCCAGCCTTTCATCGAACAGGCAATGCGCGGCATACTCGACAACGGCCCCAAAATCTACGGCAAGCTCGACGGCATTCTGCCCCGCGCCGGCGAACTCTCGCCCGACTCAGTGGCAGCCGGCCTTGGCAAACTGCTCCCCGACCTCAACTTGGCCGTTCAGGTGCGCGAACCGTCAACAACAGTAGTGGCCCGTCCGCCGGCCTTGTGCCAAGGTTGCGGTCACCGCGATGTGTACGCCGCTCTCAACGCAGCCCTCGACGACTGCGCCTCGCCCAAGGTATTCGGCGACATAGGTTGCTACACTCTGGGATGGCTCTCGCCCTTCAATGCCATTGACACCTGCGTGGATATGGGCGCTTCAATCACCATGGCCAAGGGTGCTGCCGATGCAGGCCAACGCCCCGCCGTAGCCATAATCGGCGACTCTACTTTCACTCACTCGGGCATGACAGGTCTGCTCGATGCCGTGAACGAAAATTCGCCCATTACAGTCATAATCTCTGATAACCTCACCACAGGTATGACCGGCGGACAAGACTCACAGGGCACCGGCAAGCTCGAAGAAATATGCCTGGGTCTCGGGGTTGACCCCGACCACCTGATGACCATCGACTCGCTGCCCAAGAATTTTGAAGACATGAAGAAACTGTTTGCTTCGGAATTTGCATACGAGGGTCTGTCGGTGGTAATTGCCCGCCGCGAGTGCATACAGACTGCACGCCGCCACGCCAAAGCTAAAAAATTATCCTAACTTTCGAAACTACCAACATGAAAAAAGACATAATATTAGCCGGAGTCGGGGGTCAGGGTATCCTCTCTATAGCTACAATCATCGGCAATGCAGCTCTGCGACTCAACATGTATCTCAAGCAAGCCGAAGTACACGGAATGAGCCAGCGTGGCGGCGATGTGATGTCGTGCCTGCGCATCAGCACCGACCCCATCGCCTCTGACCTCATTCCCAAGGGTAAGGTCGACCTCATCATCTCGCTCGAACCCATGGAAGCGCTGCGCTACATAGACCAACTGGCTCCCGACGGTCATATCATCACCTCTACCGAGCCGTTTGTCAACATCCCCACCTATCCCGAGATGGGTACTATACTTCAGGAACTCGAGAGCCACGGCAACTGCATCATGCTGCCCTGCGAGAACATTGCCAAGGAAGTGGCATCGGCCCGCGCATCAAACATGGTGCTCCTCGGCGCCGCCACCCCCATGCTCGGCCTTACCACCGACGATATCAAGCAGAGCATACGCGCCGTATTTGAGTCAAAGGGCGAAAAGATAATCAATGATAACCTCGCCGCCTTCAACGCCGGCCTTGCACACCAGTTCTGAATATGAATCCCGTTTCCTCCGAACAACTTCACCACGAAATGTCGCAGATGCACATCGAGAATGTTGCTTCTGCCACCATACGCCAGATTCTTGAGCTCGCCACAAGGCTCGAACAGCATCTTGGCGAGGAATTTGTACACCTCGAAATGGGTAATCCCGGCTTGCCGGCCTCTGAAATAGGTATCGAAGCCGAGCGCGAGGCTCTGCTCAAGGGCATTGCCAACCAATATCCCAACATTGCCGGCATCAAGCCCCTGAAAGATAATGCTTCTGAATTTCTCAAGGCATTTCTCAACATCGACATACCGCCGAGGTGCATAGTTCCCACCGTAGGCTCAATGCAGGGCACATTTACCCTGTTCCTGCTTATGAGCCAGCGCATCCCGGGCAAAGACACCATACTGTTTCTTGACCCCGGATTCCCCGCACAGCACCACCAGGCCAAGCTGCTCGGTATCAAACAACGCTCGATCGACATATATGACTGCCGAGGCGAACAGCTCGAGGCCAAGCTCGAAGAAGCCGTTGCCGACGACCGCGTTTCGGCCATCATATACAGCAACCCAAACAACCCTGCATGGTTCAACCTCACCGACGAGGAATACAAGGCTCTGGCACGCGTAGCCGAACGCCACGACATCATAATCCTCGAAGACCACGCCTATCTGGGTATGGACTTCCGCGTGCGCTACGGCCTGCCCTATCAGGAGCCTTACGTGCCCACCATTGCCAACTACACCCACCGCGCCATACTGCTGGTGTCGGCATCTAAGATATTCAGCTACGCCGGCCAGCGCATATCGGCCGTGTGCATGACTCCCGAGACCTACGACCGCATATATCCCTTCTTCGAATCATTCTACGACATGCCCGCACTGGGCGATGCCTACATCTACGGCATATTGTACTGCGCATCGTCGGGTGTGGCCCACTCGGCCCAGCACGGTTTTGCCGAAATGCTTAAGGCTGCTGTAGACGGACGCCTTGACTTCGTGAAGGAAAGCCGCGAGTACGGACGCCGCGCCGCCGTTGCCAAAAAGGCATTTACCGACAACGGCTTCTACATCGTATACGACCGCGACGGCGACCGCCCCATTTCCGACGGTTTCTTCTTCACTGTCTCCTACCCCGGATTCACCGGCACCGAGCTTCAGAAAGAGCTGCTGCGCTATGGCGTGTCAACCATCTCGCTGCCCTCTACCGGCAGCAAGCAAGAAGGCCTCAGAGTATGCGTGTCGATGCTCAATTCACCCGAAAAGGAAAAGAGCCTGTATGACCGACTGGCGGCTTTCCATCGCGAACACCCAGTATAACACAAAAACAAATGTCAAAACACGATATACCCAATCTGATGTCGGCCGACGAGGCCGTGAAGCTGATAAAAAGCGGCGACCACGTATATATACAGGGCAGTACATCAATACCCGAGACTCTGGTGGCGGCTATGACCCGCCGTGGCCACGAACTGCGCGGTGTTGTACTGCACTCAGGATTCTCTGTAGCCGACCGCGAAGCACCTTACTGCAAGCCCGAGTACATAGACTCATTCCTGGTTGACACCTGCTTCGTGTCAAACAATGTACGCAAGTGGATTGCAGCCGGCTACGGCACCACCACCCCGGGATTTCTGGGCGAGGTACCGCGCTTCTTCACCGACGGCTCATGGGGATGCGACGTGGCTCTGCTCAACTGCTCCATGCCCGACGAGAACGGCTATGTGAGCTTCGGCGTATCGGCCGACCTGGCTACCTCGGCAGCCCGCGCGGCAAAGCTGGTAATAGCACAGCTCAACCCCCACATGCCCTACAGCTACGGCGACCCGGTGATACACGTCAGCGAGCTGGCTGCCGCCGTGCTCGTAGACGATCCGCTGGTTGAAGTTCCTACACCCGAACCCGGACCGGCCGAAACCGCCATTGGCAATGCCATTGCAGAACACATACCCGACGGTGCCACCCTGCAGATAGGAGTGGGAGGCATACCAAATGCCGTGATACGCGCACTGTCGTCGCACAAGCACCTTGGACTACACACCGAGGCCATGACCGACGGCGTACTGCCGCTGATACGTGCCGGCGTAATCGACAATTCGCTCAAGAAAGTGCATCCCGGCAAGTCGGTGGCATGCCTGGCCCTGGGCTCGCGCAAGCTATACGAACTGATGGATTATAACAAAGAGATGATTTTCAAGGACGTGGCATATACCAACGACCCCTTTATCATCGGTCAGAATCCAAAGGTAATGGCCATTAACTCATGTCTGGAAATAGACCTTACCGGACAGATCTGCGCCGACTCGATAGGCACAACCATCTTCTCGGGCATAGGCGGACAGCACGACTTCGTATACGGCGCATCGCGCAGCGAGGGTGGACGCTCGTTCATAGCCATGACCTCGACCACCTCCAAGGGCTTGGGCAAGATAAAACCAGTGCTTACCCCCGGAGCCGGAGTCGTAACAACCCGATTCCAGACCAACTACGTGGTGACTGAGCACGGAATAGTGGACCTGCACGGCAAAAACCTGCCCGAAAGAGCCAAGCTGCTCATCTCAATAGCAAATCCCGCCGACCGCGAAGCCCTCGACCGCGCCGCCCGCGAACGCTTCGGCCACATCTACAACAACACAAGCTACGAACAGGTAAAATAAACCCACCCTCCACACACACCCGCCCCCACTGCAATTGGGCTTGCAGTGGGGGCGTTAGTTTTTGGGGGAAGATTGGGAGAGGTTGGGAATTTTGGAAGATTTTATGGATTGGGATTATTTTGGTAGGCTTTCATCATTCCCCTATCTCCCATAATTCTCATTACGATATTTTAGGCGAGCTCTGGTCATTTCTTCTCTGATTCCGCCATTTTTCAAAAAATCTGCTTTTGCCCGTTCTATCAACTTTACCAACAGATACAGCTCTTGCATTATCATGGTAATGCACAGATTGGCGATTGTCTCATCATCACGTTGCTTTATGATAGACCTGTAAAATGCCGAGTCATTATTCTGTTTGCAAAATTCGCGTACTCGTCTGACCTTATCTTCCGGCCACAGACTTTTGTCACGAACTCTTATATAGTCCTCATAATCAGCCAACAGCTCGTCAAAACTTGCTTTCGCTACATTAAACAGCTTTATCTCAGTTTCTCTTGAAGTTTTCGATGCTGCCGAACCCTCGATTATATTCTGTTTGCCGCTTCGGGCAGCTTGAATCATCTGATCTATAGTGCGGTCGCCTTTCGATAAATATTTATGGGCAAAGAAATAGCTTATATCGTATATACATTCGGCTTTCTTATATACTATAAGATTGCGGTAATCACCCTTCGATTCTATAAAGCCGTTCATTTCTTTATCGTTCTAAAACAGACCTGCCATTCCTTTTCCGACAAAGTTAATAAGTTTTTTTGAATTAACGACATTGATATGCTTCTAACATAATATTTTACGGCGGTTTCTTATGTCAACAATTTTTTACTCTGCCGCTGTTGTTTGAATATTGGTATTTTTGTTGTAATTTCGCATTCATGATTTCGCACAAAGGATATAAGAGGCTAAGGTGGCTCCGTATTGCGGTGAGCGTGGTGGTTATGGTTGTTATGGCCGTGACTATCGCCTTAGGTTATCATACCTTTTTGGACAGCTGGCAGTTAGTGCCTGCGGTGCTTGCGGGTACAGGTGTGTGGATACTGATGTGGAGCGCTGTCACTGCATTTTTCGGGCGTATATACTGCTCCACAGCCTGCCCGTTGGGCACGCTGCAAGATTGCCTCATACGCCTGCGAAATCGTAAAAACGGATTTTTCTATACCGAGGGCAGGCCGCGCATGAGGTGGTTTTTTGTACTGATAATAGTTTTGGCCGCTTTTCTCGGCATAGGCAGTGTGGTGGCTGCTCTCAGCCCCTCGGCTACCTTTGAAAGAATAGTGAAGGCGGCAAGTTCGCCATTTGGCAAGGCAGCGGCAGTGAGCATGCTTTCGCTTGCCTTTGCAGTTATATCGTTTATTGTAGTGGCTGCCATAGCCATCAGTCGCGGCAGGCTGCTGTGCAACACATTGTGTCCGGTAGGCACTGTATTGGGCGCATTCTCGCGGCTGGCCATATATCAGGTTGACATCAATACCGACAAATGCGTGGGCTGCGGGTTATGCACTGCCCGATGCAAGGCCCAGTGCATCAATCCATCGTCGCATACTATCGACGTATCGCGCTGCGTGGTATGTTTTGACTGCATGGCATCGTGTCCCAACGATGCCATAGGACTGAAGAAGGGCAAGCATCAACTGCAGTGGCCCATGCTTCAGACCATAAGCACCGAACCTACTGCGGTCAATGAGCCTCAAGCCAATTGAGTCCCACGCCGCTGCTTACCTCCAGACGCACCTTGCCGCTGTAGGCATGTTCCATCTTGTCGGCCACAAGCGCCTGCATCTCGGCCAGCTCGTCGGCCTTTACATTGAATACGAGTTCGTCGTGCACCTGGATAATCATACGCGACTTCAAGCCTCGACGGCGTATCTCGGCATCCACATCTATCATAGCTTTCTTGATAATATCGGCGGCAGAACCTTGCACCGGGGCATTCACGGCGTTGCGCTCGGCATATCCGCGCAGCGCAGCGTTGCGCGAGTTGATTTCGGGCAAGAAGCGTTTGCGCCCGCAGATGGTTGTCACATATCCCTTAGTACGCGCATCCTCTATACATTCCTGCATATACTGTTTCACACCGGGATATGTGGCCATATATCCGTCGATCAGTTGCTTGGCCTCGGCGCGCGGTATACCAAGACGCTCTGACAGGCCGAATGCCGAAATGCCATAAATAATACCGAAATTGGCGGTTTTGGCGTTGCGGCGCTGGTTGTCGCTCACCTCATCGAGGGGCAGATGATAGATTTTGGCCGCGGTAGCACGGTGGATATCAAGGCCTTCGTTGAAAGCCTCAAGCATATCGGGGTCGCCGCTTATATCGGCAATCAGACGAAGCTCTATCTGCGAATAGTCGGCTGAGAGCAGCAGGTCGCCCGGGTCGGAGATGAAAGCGCGGCGTATCTCGCGGCCGTCGTCAGTACGGATGGGTATATTCTGAAGATTTGGATTGGTAGATGATATTCGACCCGTGGCAGTCACTATCTGATTGAATGTGGTATGTATTTTGCCCGTAGCCGGATTGATGAGTTTAGGAAGTGCATCTATATAAGTGGCCAACAGTTTCTTAAGGCCGCGTATGTCGAGTATCAGCTTTACTATTGGATGCTCCTTGGCGTATTTGTCGAGGATTTCTTCGGTGGTACTCCACGAGCCGCGTTTGGTGCGCTTGGCCGACGGATCTATTTTCAACTTTTCAAACAGCACCTCGCCTACCTGCATCGGCGAACCGATATTAAAGGTGCATCCGGCCATCTCATACACCTCGTTTTCGAGCTTGTTGAGTTTGGCGGTAAGTTTGGCCGACATCTCACGAAGCGCCCTTACATCAATGCGCACGCCCTCCCACTCCATTGAGGCCAGAACGGGGATAAACGGTGATTCAATTTCGGTATACAGCGCCATCAATTTGTCATCTCTGAGCTGCTCTTCGAGCAAGGGCTTCAGGCGCAGCGATATGGCCGCACGCTCGCACACGGCTGCGGCGGCTTCTTCGGGCGATGCAAATGCCACCTTCTTGCGTTCGGTGGCGGTGAGCTCATAGTCACCGGTTTTGTAGCCAAGGTAAGCGTAGGCCACTGTGGGCAGATCGTGCTTCATCTCGGGCGAGAGCAGATAATGCGATACCGAGGTGTCAAAATAGGGTGCTGTCCATGCAATGCCGGCACGGTGCAGCAACACCATATCGCGCTTCACATCGTGGCTCACCGGCATAAGTGCGGGATTGGAGAACAAAGGTTCAAGCAGAGTGTATATCTCCTTGCGCTCCGATTCAAAATCAGGGAACACCACATATGCGCATTTGCCCCCTTCAGGTCGCGCTATGCCAAGGCCTAGGATTCGCGCGCTCATGGCATCCTCGCCGGCGGCTTCAACACTCACACCTATTTCCTTGTCTGAAGACATTACTTCGTTAAGGAATCCGGCAATATCAGCCGGAGTATTCAAGACAACACATTCAAGCGCGGCAGCGGCCTCGGCAGGACTTGATGCAGCCTGATCCTCCGGTGCATCATCAAACAGCGACATCTGCTGAGGCTGTGCCGCCTGTGCAGGAACGGGGGCAGCTGCTGCAGAGGGTGCGAGCCTTGATACGAGAGTCTTGAATTCGAGCTCGTTGAATATCTTCACCAGCTCATCCACATCGGGCTCTACACGCCTGAGCTGTTCGGGCTTTATATCAAGTGGCACATCAGTCTTGATCGTCACCAGGAATTTGGAGAACCTTATCTTCTCCACATTTCCCTCAACCTTAGTTTTCAATGCGCCCTTCAACTTGTCAGTATTATCGAGAAGATTTTCCACCGATCCCCACTCGTTAATGAGCTTGGCGGCAGTCTTCTCACCCACACCGGGACATCCGGGCACATTATCGCTGGCGTCACCCTCGAGGGCAAGCAGATCTATCACCTGCTGCGGCGAACTTATGCCGTAGCGTTCGCACACCTGTTCGGGACCGCGTATTTCGAAGCCCTTGCCACCGAGCGACGGACGGTACATCAGCACATTAGGCGTAACCAACTGCCCATAGTCCTTGTCGGGAGTCATCATGTAAGTGGTGAAACCATCGTTCTGCGCCATGCGGCTCAGGGTGCCTATCACATCATCGGCTTCAAAGCCCGGCACCTCCACCACCGGTATGCGGTAAGCGGCAAGTATACGTTTGATATAAGGAATGGCAAGAGTTATATCCTCGGGCTGCTTGTCGCGCTGAGCCTTGTACTCGGGGTACGCATCGTGGCGGAAGGTGTGCCCTCCTGCCGGGTCGAAGCATACGGCTATATAGCCCGGATTCTCCTTCTTGAGCACCTCATCCAGGGTATTGCAAAAACCGAATATCGCCGAGGTATTGAAGCCTTTGGTGGTAAAGCGGGGCGAGCGTATCAAAGCGTAATAAGCCCTGTATATGAGTGCGTATGCATCAAGCAAGAATAGTTTCTTCTCTTCCATGTATCTTTTCAGTAAGACGTTGTTTATAGAGCAAAATTACATAAAAAATCGCGACTTTTATGTACTTTTGCAAAAATTATAAATGTATATCATGAATCATCCATACAGAATAGGCACCGGATTTGATGTTCACCGCCTTGTAGAAGGCCGCAAATGTATAATCTGCGGTGTAGAGATACCTCATTCAACAGGCTTGCTGGGCCATTCCGATGCCGATGTAGCCTTGCACGCACTCACCGATGCCCTGCTGGGCGCCGCAGCCCTGGGCGACATAGGAAAGCACTTTCCCGATACCGACCCCAAGTGGGAAGGCGCCGACTCGCGACGACTGCTGCGCGGTGCGCTCGATGTAATACGCGCCAATGGCTTTGAGCCGGTAAACGTCGACATCACCATCATAGCACAAGCCCCCAAGATGCTGCCCCACATACCACAGATGAGACAAAACGTGGCCGACGACCTCAAGCTGCCAATCGACTGTGTTTCAGTCAAAGCCACCACCACCGAGCATCTCGGCTTCACCGGACGCGCCGAGGGCATCGCTGCCCAGGCATCGGCAATGCTGTATAAGAATTGTTAGCGCTTGATAAAAAAACAACCGCTCGTTGCAGACCCTTTTATGAAGATTTTTTCGTAACTTTGCAGCCGTTATGAAATACGGATTTGACAATGAGAAGTATCTCCGGATACAGAGCGAACACATTAAGGAAAGAATAGCTAAATTTGGCAACAAACTCTATCTCGAACTCGGAGGAAAGCTCTTCGACGACTATCATGCCAGCCGTGTACTACCGGGATTCCAGCCCGACAGTAAGCTCAGGATGCTCAGCCAGCTCAGCGACCATGCCGAAATCGTGATTGTAATCTCGGCCCGCGACATCGAGCGAAACAAAATCAGGAACGACCTCGGTATCACCTATGATATGGACGTGCTGCGCCTGCGCGAGGAATTCTCAAAACGCGGCTTCCTTGTCAGCTCCGTCGTGATAACACATTACAACGGACAAAGCAGCGCCGACGCTTTCCGCAAGAAGCTCCACCGCCTCGACATAGCCACTTACTGCCACTACACCATCGAGGGATATCCCACCAACGTAGACCTCATCGACTCTGACGAAGGTTTCGGCAAAAATGATTATATCGAGACCACCCGTCCGCTGGTGATTGTTACAGCCCCGGGCCCCGGCAGCGGCAAGATGGCTGTGTGTCTGAGCCAGCTCTACAACGAGCACAAGCGCGGCATTGAGGCCGGATATGCCAAATTCGAGACTTTCCCGGTGTGGAACCTCCCGCTGAAACATCCCGTAAACATAGCTTACGAAGCCGCTACCGCCGACCTCAACGATGTGAACATGATAGACCCGTTTCATCTGGAGGCATACGGCAAGACTGCCATCAACTACAACCGCGACATAGAAATCTACCCCGTGCTCAACGCCCTCTTTGAAGGCATATACGGCGTGAATCCATATAAATCGCCCACCGACATGGGTGTGAATATGGTAGGATTCTGCATAAACGACGATGACGTGTGCTGCGAGGCTTCGAAAAACGAGATTGTGCTGCGATACTTCAACGCACTCAACCGCATGGCCCACGGCGACGGCAACGAGAGCGAGGTCTCCAAAATAGCCCTGCTGTTCAAACAAGCCAAAATCGATACCAGCTACCGCAAACCGGTGGTTGCCGCCCGTGAGCGCGCCGAACAGACCCAGCGCCCCGCGTCGGCCATCGAACTGGCCGACGGCACCATCATAACCGCCGGTTCGAGCGACCTGCTCGGCCCCAGCGCTGCGCTCATCCTCAATGCCGTAAAGCATCTTGCCGGCATTGACCACGATGTGAAGCTCATCCCCCAGCACATGATAGAGCCTATACAGCACACCAAAATACAATATCTGCGCAGCCGCAACCAGCGACTGCATACCGACGAAGTGCTCGTGGCCCTGTCGGTACTCAGCACTCACGATGAAAACTGCCGCCGCGCCCTGGAGCAGCTTCCACAGCTCAACGGCTGCCAGGTACACTCTACGGTGATGCTGGGCGAGGTTGACCACAAGATTTTCAAAAAGCTCGGAGTAGGCCTGAGCTGCGATCCGGCACGAAAATAATATACGATAATATAATACGGGCTGCGCCATAAGCGTAGCCCGTTAATCTTTACCGTGACGGCCGCCAAATGTTAAAAAAATGAGCTATTCAGGGGCTTCTCAAAACTTTTTTTAACGATTGCGGTTATTAAATCAAGAATTATTCGTAACTTAGCGGCTCGATTCTGAAAATTTGATAAAAAACACAAGATTCAAAGAGTCAGACGTTCAACTAATTATAGAATCAATAAAAAATTCAATTATATAATTAACTATCATTCCTCATGAAGAAAATTACATTCTTAGCAGGCTTATGCGCTCTGTTTTTCGCGCCTACTCTTGCTGCTCAGGAAACCGTAGTGGAAGAAGTTGTAAACGTACAGGATGTACAGTACGTTGAAGATCCCACTCAGGGCTACGTCATGAACTCATTCTGGGATAACTGGTTTATCACAGGTCAGGTTGGTGCAAACG
Organism: uncultured Muribaculaceae bacterium; assembly: GCA_910586975.1. Taxonomy (GTDB): domain Bacteria; phylum Bacteroidota; class Bacteroidia; order Bacteroidales; family Muribaculaceae; genus CAG-873. The sequence goes on from CAJUKX010000011.1 coordinate 73,409, forward strand.
TATATTTCTCAAAGCACGATGGTCTGCGCTCTTTCCAGGACCGTTTCAGCCCCGCTGCCAACCTTTATATCGGCAAGTGGTTCACACCGGTATTCGGTGCCCGCGTAGGTGTTGACTGGATTCCCATGAAGGGTATGGGTTACCCCGGCAGTACCGGTGCTCTCAAGGGTGAACACACCATCGACGGATACGTCAAGACACGCCAGATCGAAGTTGGTCCCGTATTCGACCTCATGGCCAGCATGACCAACCTTTTCTGCGGTTACAACCCCAACCGTGTATACGACCTCAGCCTCTACCTCGGTGGCGGTGGTTACTGGACCCTCACCAAGCAGTACAAGGCCAACGGTGAATCAGACGGCTACGGCAACTGCCACGACCGCGTTCTCACATTCCGCGTTGGTATGATCCACACCTTTAACCTGAGCAAGCGTTGCGCCCTCTCGCTCGACCTGCGTTTCAGCGCTCTCGACGGTACTTACGACTTTGAAGGCGCTTCTATGGCCAACCGCAACTACTACGACGTACAGGCTTACCTCGGCTTCACCTACCGTCTTGGCAAAGCCGACTGGAACCGTCCCATGGTTGCCATCTGTCCTCCCGCTGAAAACTGCGACGCCCTGCGCGCTCGTCTCGCTGCCGCCGATGCACGCATCGCCGACCTCGAAGGCCAGCTCCGCGACTGCCTCAACCGTCCTGCTACTGTAGTTAAGGAAGAAGTTGACAAGGCTCCCCTCGCCACTATCTACTACCCCATCGGCGTTTACCGTCTCACCAAGGAAGACAACAACGTACTCGGTGCTGTAGCTGAAGTTATGAAGATCAACGCCAACACCAACTACGTTCTCACCGGCTGGGCCGACAACTACACCGGTACCGACGCCATCAACAAGCGTCTCCGCCAGAACCGCGTGAACGGTGTTTACGACAAGCTCATCAAGAACGGCGTTCCCGCTTCTCAGCTCGAAGCTACCACAAACGACGGTAACCTCTGCGACCTCGGCGAAAAGTATGTAGCCCTCGACCGCGCTGTAACCATCGAAGAAAAGTAATTTCCGCAAGGATTACATAACGCAAAAAAATCCCGGCACCGCATTCGGTGCCGGGATTTTTTTATGCTTTATTTATTGATTATTTCAGTTTTTCAACAGCGGCTTTGATTCGGGCCATAGCCTCGGTGAGGTTTTCATCGCTTGTGGCATAGCTGAACCTGATGTAGCCTGGTGCGCAGAATGCAGCGCCGTCTACGGTGGCCACGTGAGCTTCTTCAAGCAGATACATGGCAAGGTCGCCCGAAGTGGCTATCACCTTGTCGCCGAATTTCTTGCCCAGCACACCGCTCACCTCGGGGAAGAGGTAGAATGCGCCCATGGGCTCGTTAACCTTGAATCCGGGAATCTCGGCGGCGAGCTTTACCACCAGGTCGCGGCGGCGGCGGAAAGCTGCACACATCTCGGCCACACATTCCTGCGAACCGTTGTAAGCTGCTTCGGCGGCCTTCTGGGCTATGGACGATGCACCCGAGGTATATTGGCCCTGAAGCTTCGACACAGCCTTGGCTATGGCAAGCGGAGCGGCGCAGTAGCCTATGCGCCAGCCGGTCATGGCGTATGCCTTCGATACACCGTTGATGATTACGGTGCGGTCGGCTATCTCGGGGAACGAAGCCATTGAGGTAAATTCGCCTGTATAGTTGATATGTTCGTAAATCTCGTCAGAAAGCACAATCACATCGGGATATTTGGCAATCACATCCACCAGAGCCTGCAGCTCGTCGCGGGTGTAGACGCTGCCGGTGGGATTGGAGGGCGAGCACAGCAGTATCATCTTGGTGCGGGGAGTGATAGCGGCTTCGAGCTGAGCCGGAGTCACCTTGAAGTTTGATTCGATACCCGAAGGCACTGTTACGCTCTTGCCTTCGGCCAGTTTTACCATTTCAACATAGCTCACCCAGGCCGGAGTGGGAATCACCACCTCATCGCCGGGATTCACGGTGCTGAGTATCACATTGCACAGAGCCTGCTTGGCACCGTTGCCCACCACAATCTGGGCCGGCGAGAAGTTAAGACCGTTCTCGCGGCTGAGTTTGGCTGCTATGGCCTCGCGCAGCGACATGTAGCCCGGTACGGGCGAGTAGAAACTAAAGTTTTCATCAATAGCCCGTTTGGCGGCCTCTTTTATATGGTCGGGAGTATGAAAGTCGGGTTCACCAACCGACAGATTGATTACATCAATTCCTTGTGAGCGGAGTTCTCCACTCTTTTGCGACATAGCGAGCGTCTGCGACACTGCCAGCGATTCCACGCGTGCTGATAAGAAGTCCATAACTAATCTTATAGGTTATACTTTTGGCAAAGTTACTAAATTTTTTAAGAAAACCATCCCGGTGTTATAATATTATTCGTATCTTTGCCACATTCTCAAGATTTACAAAGATTAAATATATGTTGAAACCACAATTCAAACACCTCTGTCTGCTGTTTGCCGCAGCCATCATAGCATTATCGTCATGCACCAAGAAAGATATAGCCCATCCGCTCGATGCCATAGGCAACAATGCCGATGCGGTGGCGCTTGCCAAACCTGTTGATCTGATAAAAGCCACCGGCGAATCTTCGCTGTCAGGCCTGGCCCGATATCTCAACGAGGAAAGCTACTCGCAGATCGAGAAAATCAAGGACATCAAGGGATTGGACTTCGACCTCGTTGGAGTAGCCAAATACAAGGCTTTGAAAAGCCCGGTGATCATAATGGCCTCAAAAGACCGCGGCGAGCTCGAGAAGTCGCTTAAAGACAACTATGGCAACGCAGAGTCAAACGACAGCCTCTCCATATTCATTGATGCACGCAACGGCCTTGGATTTGTGGTTAACGACGACTATTTATATGTGATGCCCGCGTCCAATGCCGACGAAGCCACCGATGCTGTGGCTACCATGGCTCAGCAGCTCGCCGCAGGCCCTCTCGCCCCCTGGAAGCGCAACATCCTTACCGAGGACAATATGCTCAACGCTTTGGCGGCGCAAGACAATGTGTGCCTGTCGATGGCACTCAACTGCACCGCCAAGGATTTTGACCTTAACGTTATCAATCGCGATGCAACCGACGGCACCCCGTCAAACTTCCTGCCCGAGGGATCATACGCTTATGCAAATGATTGTGCTTCACATATCAAGAAAAATTCACTCTTCTCATTTGCTCTGGCCAAGATAGACCTGTCTAAGATATCCATACCGCGCTCAGCCGGTATATCGCGCGCCCAACTTACCATGCTTCAGGCATTTGTGGCAGGTCCCTGCTATGCCAACGTTGAGTTTACCGGCGATGACCCCACCGACTTCGGCAAACTCGCCATCAACGGAGCCATCACCTCATCGTCGCCACAGGTGGCTGCTGTCATGCTAAGCGGCGTGAGCCGAGAATGCAGCCGCAGCGGCCTGCCCGTAAGCTCAAGCCCCGCAGGCTTGTCGATCAGCTACGACGATGCAATGCTCAAGGTGGCTACTGAAGGCGACCGGCTGACATTCAAGACCGAATACCAGACATCATCGCCCTCTATCAGTGCCTCCGAGCTCGACGGCTGCATCTTCCGGGCCGCCGTAAACCTGCCCGCCAAGCTCAACAAGCAGCTCAACGATGCCGAATTCGGCTTGAAGGCTCAGCTCAAGGTTAAGGACAACTCAGTGCAGCTCAAAGGCGAATTTACCGACACCGAAGCCTCGATTTTTGAAAATCTCGCTAAAATATTCAAATGAATATCAAGTCAATAAGCCTGGAGAATGTGCTCCCCAAAGTTTTCCTCGAAGACGGCGAGCGCACCTCCGGCACGACATCTGACATCTGGAATACATCCATGCGTTTCGAGGCCGGCAAGTGCTATTGCATCAATGCGGCCTCGGGCACCGGCAAGACATCGCTGTGCTCGTTTATAATGGGTGTGCGCACCGACTATACCGGCCGCATATCATTCGACACCACCGATATAGCCACACTGGGCATAAACGACTGGTGCGAGCTGCGCCGCACTTCGCTCGCATATCTGCCGCAGGAGCTCGACATATTCGACGAGCTTACCGCTCTTGACAACGTGCTGCTCAAAAACCGCCTTACCGACTTCCATACCGAAGGCGAGATACGCAGCATGTTTGAAGCTCTCGAAATAGACAACCGCATCTCGCGCCCGGCCGGCAAGCTGTCGGTGGGCCAGAAACAGCGTGTAGCTCTTATCCGTGCCCTGTGCCAGCCGTTCAGCTTCATACTGCTCGACGAGCCGGTGAGCCACCTCGACGCCCGCAACAACGAACTGTGCGCCAATATGGTGACCGACGCCGCTGCGGCACAGCAGGCCGGTGTGATATTCACCTCGGTGGGCAACCCGCTCACTGTCAATGTTCCATTCATCTCACTCGCATTATGATCTGGAAACTGCTCCGCAAGAATATAAGTATATGGCAGATTGCCGGTTATGCCGCTGCCACTTTCATTGGCCTGAGCATTGTGCTTATAGCCCTGCAATTCTACCGCGATGTGTCGGCCGGACTGCATCACGACGACAACGATGCCGGCGTCCTTGGCCTTATATCCAAGCGCAACATAGTGATTTCTAAGCCTGTGGGCCTTAAATCATCCCTTTCGGGTACAGCTCCGTCGTTCTCTGACGGCGAGATAGCCGACCTCGCAAGGCAGGAGTGGAGCGGAGCGGTTATGCCCTTTCAAGCCGCCGATTTCAAGGTGTGGGCCGGGGTAGACTTCGGCGGACGCGGCATGTCTACGGCCCTGTTCTTTGAATCGGTGCCCGACAGCATAGTAGACGTAGACCCCGAATTATGGAAATTCAACCCGTCCGCACCCGAGATACCCATCATCATATCCAAAGACTACCTCACACTCTACAACTTCGGCTTTGCCGCCTCGGGCAACATGCCCATGCTGAGCGAGGGCATGATAGGCTCGGTGCCGCTCACCATCACAATATCGGGCGCGGGCAACACCACTACCCTGCCGGGCCGCATAGTGGGTTTCTCATCGTGGCTCAACACCGTGGCAGTGCCGCAGGCATTCATGGACTGGGCACACGAACGATTCGGTGAGCCGGGCGTGGCCCAACCCTCAAGGCTGGTGATTGAAGTCACCGACCCTGCCAACCCCGAAATCGACGAATATCTGAGCCGACACGACTATGAAGTGGCCGGCCCCGACAACGACCTCGGGCGCCTGTCGTTCTTCCTCACCCTGCTCACCACCGTCATTGCCGGCATAGGCGCGCTCATCACACTGCTGTCGCTCGGCATACTCGTATTGAGTCTTTATCTGCTTATACAGAAAAACCATAAATCAATCTCCGGCCTGCTGCTGCTCGGCTACAAGCCCGGAGCCATAGCCGCCCGATACATGCGCCTTGTGATAAGTGTGAACGCATCGGTGCTGCTGCTCGCATCCATCGCAGTGCCCGCGGTGCAATCGCTGTGGACTCCTGCTCTTACCTCACTTTCGATGACTGCGGCATCGGTATGGCCCACAATATGTATAGGGGCAGCCATAATGATTGTAATTTCGACACTTAATTCTTTAACTATCCGCAGGTTAGTACACGGCTGTTTTCGGGCTTAGTGTTAATTTAACATTTAAATGTTAAAATTAGAACCTGTCGTGTAATTTTTCTATTAAAAAAGATTAATATTAGAAAATTTTTTCTTTACTTTGCTTCTGAAAACAGCTGCGAGAGCGTAAACTCGCAGAAATAAGTCATAAAATTAATTTGTGAGCATACATATAGTGCTGATTCAGGCTTCGATAGCCATTTAGTGTAGAAATAACACCATAGAAAAACGCCTCCTTGCCCCTTCCCGGCAAGTGTCTTTGCACACAAGTAATACTATGAATTGATAAAAATAGAGATTATATAAAATTA
>CAJUKX010000012.1 GCA_910586975.1 uncultured Muribaculaceae bacterium
TTTAAACACCGCAAAGATAAATAAAATCTTTGAAACAGACAAATAAAAAACAACGTCGCCGGCAATATGAAAAATTTACTGATTCGTGCTTCTTATGGCCATTGAAGTATAAGTGTCAAGACCTTAGTTATCAATTCATTGAATTAAAGACGGAACTTCTTGCATTTCTTATAAATAAGCGCTATATTTGTAATTAAAAATAAATTTTATAATTTCTAAATTGATATTCAAAATGATAACTATAACAATAATTATGTTTGTTATTTTGGTTTACTTCATCATGTATTGCATATGTCCGGCCATAGTCTTATTTTGGCTCTCTATGCCGATTATAGCAATTATCTCCATGATTGTTTACGGTGAAATCCAAGACTGGTTATATGTTCGCGATCATCCGGAAATTAAGGAGTGGAGACGCAAACGAAAAGAGGCCGAAGATGCAAGGACTGCAATGATGTTGCAGAAATGGAGAGAACGAAGAAAAAGAAAAAAAGAAAGAGAACGAAGAGAACTAAGAGAACTAAGAGAACGAAGAAGAGAACGAAGAAGAGAACGAAGAAACAGGATTAACCATGCCATTCTTGCTTTTATCACTGGTGATTCATATAATCATAATTAGAAAAACTACCATCTCAACTGTGGGATGATTAACTAAAACATATAGCCATGCCAAAACTACTATCATAGAGCGAGAATCATTCGTTAGCTTCATAGCTTGTTGCGTTCAAGAGTCATAAAAAAAGCCCTCAAAGGTTGCAGCCAATGAGGGCGGAAAGGTGTAAAGGCCGACCGATAAAACGGCTTATAACCTTTAAAACCCGTTTGATATTATGCGTATCGAAATCGCGTTTAATGTGGGCAAATAACGGATTAATAGATAATTAACCGTTGAAGTCCTCGGGGGTAGGTTAAAAAGCTGAAAAAGGACTATGGCTTAACCCACAACACAAAGGTAAATGATAAATCATTTAAAATAAATCGGAATGAGAACCGGTGCGGAGCATAAGCAGGGTAAGTTCAGTGTCGTTTTGGTCCCACACCATGAGCCAGTCGCTGTTCGGACCGCTGATATGACATTCCCACATGCCGGCATAATCACCCACAAGCTTGTGTGGACGATATTGCGGCGGAAGGGTTCCTGTTTCTGAAAGAATGCGCATAGCATCTGCAATAAGCCTCATCGGTAATCCTCTTTTGGCACATCGCTTAAGATCCTTGTCAAATCTTTTGGTATTCCTGATTATGTATTTCATAATTGGATACCCAGTTTTTCAAACATTTCGTCCACGGAATCATATCGTGTAACTCGTCCGGCAGCAACATCCTCAAGAGCCTCGTCAATGCCGGTCTTGCGCTTACGCTCGGGTTTGGATATTGTTACGCTATCAAACTTTGCGAGAAGTTTCTTTATCAAAGAAGCATCTTTAGGATCGCTGATTGTTAATGTTATCTGTGTCATATCAGAGAGATTTTTAAGATAAAACAAAATAAGGCGAGAAAAAGATTCTCTCGCCTTCGCAGGTTGTTTTTATTGAGTTACCTAAGAGCAAAGCTCGTAGGCCTACAGGCGTTTGTTATTATAAAGTTTCAATTTTTAAGTTTTCAAAGTGTACCGCAAGTGATACCACTTTTGACCCTCCGGTCTGAAGCGCTCGTTAATGCGCCAATGAACGTATTGCAAAGTTAAGCAATATATTGGTGTCTACCAAATTAAATCGCAACTATGTATGAATCCGCCAAAAAGTATATTATTTTCCTATTCGATTATTTTACCTTAATTTATTGTGATATAATTATTTGGTAATTACAAAAAAAGTCGTAAATTTGCGGTGACTTATGCGCCAATCATGAAAACCATTCTTACCAAGCAAACGTTATGACTGAAAACACCGTTGATATGTTCGCAGATACCTATCGTTATAATAGTGTAGTTGTTGCGTTTTATATTGTAGCTTGGGCCAACCAAAACAAGGTTACAATCAACTTAACAAAGACGCAAAAACTACTTTATGTTGCCTATGGGGCTAATCTCATTTTAGGCAAAGATAGATTATGCAATGAGCATCCGCAGGCGTGGCCATACGGTCCGGTGTTCCCGACCACACGCAAAAAGTTGCTGAAAACCAACCTTCAAGAAATCACAATGGATAGTGAGATTCTGGCAGAAGTGCGTGAGGATGATTATTTGAAAGAAGTTGTAAAGTTTGTGTTTGAAGGGTTTGGCAACAAAACAGCCGGACAATTAACGGCATGGTCGCACCGTGCAAATTCACCCTGGGAAGAAACGACTCACATGTCGAACTTCAAGTGGGGCAATGAAATACCCGATGCGTACATCTACGAATATTTCTCCCAAATAATCAACGTTACACCACAGGCATAATGATAGACAACTTAGCCATAAATGCACAATGGGGAGTAACGGATGCAGATGAACCGCTTGCGCCCGGTCTAAACAATGTTGATAATGAATCCTTGGCTACACAAGAAAAGGAAAGATATAAGCAAGATACACGCCAGCGCAAATTTTTGGCTCTGTGGGTTGTTTGGGCGACCTCATTATGGCTTGGCCTTGTATTAATTATTGTTTTCTTTCAAGGATTCTTACTTATTAAACTCGATAATACAGTGTTGAATGTCCTTTTGGCTACTACAACCATTAACGTCTTAGGCTTGGCATACATAGTATTGGAAGGGCTATTTGGAAAATCAAAACGAAGAAGGACTAACGAAGAATAACCAATCAAAAGTTACTAACTTTGTTAATTATGGGAACAATAATTTGTATAGCATTAACGATTGTCATATTAGTAGTTGTAATAAAATCAGCTAAAGAAAATAAAAAACAAGCCGAACTGACAAAGCAGAGAAATGATGAAAAAAAACAGATATTCTGCAAAGACTTGATTCGTTGGAATGAGTTCATGAACAACCTTGTAGCAGAAAACGGCAATTATGTTGGTTGTATAGCCGCATTATGCAATACGTTCTCTAATAGTTTATTGGCTACAATTTATTTATATGTATTTAACAAGACTCAGAAGATAGTAATTACCAAACAGTTTGGGGGCATACCAAAGGTATATGCCGAAATACCATTTAACGCTTTACTTGATGTGGAGATTCTTTCTGAAGACCACACAAACAATAACACCGTTACCGAAACAAAGACTTCATTGAGGGATATGGCGAAACGCGCTATTATTGGTGGAGCTGCTTTTGGGGGAGTTGGTGCTGTGGTAGGAGCAACCACAGCAAAACGTACCTCAATAACAACAACCAACAATCCAAAGATTTGGCATAGTTTGGTTTTGAAGATAAATAGTGATATATTAACATCGGTAAAACTTGATTTTCATAATCATGAAACCTTATACAAAGTCGCAGCCGATTTGCTAAAAAAAATTTTATTAGGATTAGACAAGCAATCAGATAAAGTGATTATCAATAGTGCTCCAATTAAAAAAGAATACGTCAAGACACTTTCAAATATTGCTGAATCTAAAGGCGAATTAAGCCACTTTGATGTTATGAGACGATATGGCTATGATTATGCGCAAGATGCTATGGTGTTATTTGCTCAATTTATGGCAGAAAATAATTTAACAATTGAGAAAAAATTTGATGAATTGATTATTAGAAGCAAAGTTAATCAATTTTTATATCCCGAAATTCAATCTTAAAAAATCTTTTTCACATACAATGGGAGGATAACTTTTCACTAAAGGATTGTTTTTAGTAGGGATTTTTATTTCACACTCACGTTAAAGTAAGTTAAAGTTATTCCCGATTATTCCCTGCTTTTTCCCTGCACGTCATAGGGGTTCGAGTCGATGATTTCTGCCCTGATAGCGTCGTTTATGTAAATCTTCATGAACTTGTGGTATGAGTGAACGGTGGTCTGTACGTAGTTCTGTTTGTGGAGCCACGAGTCATAAGCCACAATGTTCTTTTTCGTGAGGTCGGTGAAGTAGGTTATCCGCTTGAATGATTTAAGGGAATTAATCAATTTCCGCTGGACTTTCTTTGTGGACTCCCGGATGTCGGTGCGCTCATCTATCCGGGTTTCAACGTATTCAATAAAGTTGTCTGCCACAAGTCGGGTAGCAAGGAAACGGTCGAGTTTGTCAAACTCAAACTCCTCCCGTCGGCGTTCAAGGTCATGCACCCACTCTTGGATGAGTTGCCTTTGCTCAGTGAGTCGCTTGTTGAGCGAAATCATATCGGGTGAATTAATCACCATGCGGCGGTCATTCCATTGGTCGGAATAAAGTTTTACCCCGGTGGAAATCCATTTGCGTTTTCGCTCAGATGTCACCTCTATCTGTACAAGACCGGTTTTAGTTTTGGTCGCTTTGCGCTTCCGGTCAAACACAAAGCGTAATGACGGATATTTCATATATCACTTTTTTATTAACTGATTGTTGCTTATTGTATTACAATTTCTGTTGTGGTATCACAAAATGAGCGTTGTGGTATCACAAAATATGTAATATGGTATCACATGCTGCGTTTTTTACACAGCGTTATCCATATTATTTTCTTCCATTTTCTCTTTTTGGGGAATATCGTTTTCCAATCCCGAGAGGGTCTTTGTTCCGCTCCTAACGGGATTCAAATTCATGAAAAAACGTAATTGTTTGATTTTTCGGGACTTTAGGTTGATTATTTAAGTGGTATCACAGCCGGTATCACAAAAGTATCACAACATAGGGAAAAATCGGGAAACTACGGGAATAAAAAGGGAAACAGTCACAATACTATGGGGGCCTGAAAATCAGGCGGTTATGAATGTAAATTAGTGATATATAATAAATTACCACCGTTGTTTGCGGTGGCAATTTTTTGTCGAAAGTGATCCGGTTGGGATTCGAACCCAAGACCCACAGCTTAGAAGGCTGTTGCTCTATCCAGCTGAGCTACCGGACCGATGGTTTGTGTTTGCGAGTGCAAAATTAGCGTTTTTTTGCCATTTTACCAAAATTATCGCGGCTTTTAGAGTTTTTTAGGGGTAAAATTCGCTATATTTTTATATCCATCGTATAGGTTTGTACAGGAATGCCACTCCGCGGCCACCGGCGAGTGAGTATTTGTAGAATATGTTCCATAGCCATCTGCGGCGCCGTGGTGTATGTTTAAGAATCTCGGCCACGAATGCTTTGGAATGGTTGTCGTCGCGGGCCTCGTTGGTGGCAAGCACTATATAGCGCAGGTCTACCCAGTGGCGCTGTGCCGGGGGCAGCTGTTGCCTTACCGATTCGTATGCGGCGACGAATGAATTGATATTGAACGAGTTCTCAGAGCTTATTGAGAGACGGCTTTGCTGCACTTCCACCGTTACGGGTCCGGTAGCCTTGTTGACAACAGGGTCGAGTGCGAGTATGCGTTGCCCGAGTTCGATATCGTCGCCCATGCTTATTTTCTCGTTCCAAAGTCCGGCCTTTATGAATAGCGATGTACGGGCCATGTATGTGAGGGTGGACATTATGGAGTGGAATACATTGTTGAAGTTGTGAGCCGAGTGAGAGAATCGCCTTATGATTCGCTTGCCGTCGCGGGTGTTTATGGCTCGGTCCCAGCCTATTACCTCAGCCTGAGGATGTGCAGCCGCATAGGTCATGGCTTTTTCCACATGTTGTGGCAGCATTATGTCGTCAGAATCGAAAAACATGGTCCATCGGGTGGTAGCCCGTCGCAGTCCTGCGTTGCGAGCGGCGCTTGCTCCGGGTGTTCGTTCCTCTATGACTTCCACTTTGAAATCCGGTCTTTCCACCGATTTTTTCCATTGATTAAGCACCTGCAGGGTGTTGTCGGTAGAAGCGTTATCCACCAATATCACGTTCAGTGGCCGCCACGTTTGGGCTGCCACGGCATCGAGGGTAGGGCCTACAATCCCGGCTCTGTTGTATACCGGTATTATTATCGTGATATCGTTAGCCATACACAAAGGTATAAAATAAATCCGTTAAGTATCAATTTAAAAATAGTTATATTTGAATTTTTTATAATAGTAAGCTCTCAGGCTTATGAAAAACAGGCTTACAATTGTTATTTATCTTATAAATACGTAACTTTGCAAGATAAATATTGATATATGAAAGAATTCGTTATAAGTCAGGAAACGTCGGAGCGCGCTGTTCTTGTGGGGCTTGTGAATGATGCCCAACCCGAAGAGCGTGTAAAGGAATATCTCGATGAACTGGCATTTCTGGCAGATACGGCGGGGGCCGACACTGTGGCACGTTTCACACAGCGTCTTGACTATCCCAATCCCCGCACTTTTGTAGGAAAGGGTAAACTTGAGGAGATAAAGGCTTATGTGGAAGCCAACGAGATAGGTCTGGTTATCTTTGACGATGATCTTACCACAAAGCAGGTGGCCAATATAGAGAGGGAACTGCAGGTGAAGATTCTCGACCGCACAAGTCTTATCCTTGATATATTTGCGCGCAGGGCTCAGACTGCTCATGCCAAGACTCAGGTTGAGCTGGCGCAGTATCAGTATCTGTTGCCGCGATTGACACGCCTGTGGACTCACCTCGAGCGTCAGCGCGGTGGTATAGGTATGCGTGGCCCTGGTGAAACTCAGATTGAGACTGACCGTCGAATAATCCTCGACAAGATAGCTCGCCTGAAGGAAGAGCTGCGCAGCATAGACAAGCAGAAGTCGATACAGCGCAAGAACCGTGGCAAACTTACCCGTGTAGCCCTGGTAGGTTATACCAATGTGGGCAAGTCTACTATCATGAACCTACTGAGCAAGAGCGATGTGTTTGCCGAGAACAAGCTGTTTGCCACACTCGACACTACGGTGCGCAAGGTCGTCATTGACAATCTTCCGTTTCTGCTCACCGATACCGTAGGGTTCATACGCAAGCTGCCCACCGGCCTTATTGAATCGTTCAAGTCAACGCTCGATGAGGTGCGCGAGGCCGACATCCTGGTGCATGTGGTTGATATATCGCATCCTAACTTTGAGGAGCAGATAGAAGTGGTCAACCAGACACTGCGCGATGTTTGCGGTGGCGATACCAAACCTGCCATACTGGTGTTCAACAAGATAGATGCGTTCAAGTACACGCCCAAGGACGAGGACGACCTCAGCCCGGTGAAGCGTGAGAATCTGTCGCTCGAAGACCTGCGCGCCACATGGATGGCCAGACTCAACGACAACTGTATATTCATCTCTGCCAAGACCGGCAAGAATATAGATGAATTGAAGCATAAACTGTATGAGATGGCCAAGGAAATACATCTGGCACGATTCCCATACAACGACCTGCTGTATCAGACATACGACGATCAGACTGATGAACAATAAAAAAGAGAGCGGCTTCACAGATTTTTATGGCCGCTCTCTTTTTTAATATAATGAGTATGAAATGCTATCGTGAGATAGAAGAGTTACCGCTTGATGACACCGATGTATTGCGAGCCTGCAGCTTTTTGATGTTGATACCCGAATTGCCTGATGAGGCTACGCTGTAGCTGTCAACTTTGCCTGAAACCTTGATTTCTGAGTTGCCGCTCGACTGGGCCGAGAGGCTGGTGGCGTTGATCTCTATATCGGTGCTGCTGTTTCCGCTGGTGCGAACTTTAGCTTTGTCGCAAAGAAGTTCTTCAACCGAAATTCCTGAGTTGCCAGATGATGTTGTGTCGAAGAATGAGCATACAGCCTTACCGTCAAACTCAATTGAGCTGTTGCCGGTTGATGTGCCACGGATAGTCTCGCAGTCAACTTTTTGTTTGAATTCCACTTCGCTGTTTCCTGAGGTTGTTACAGTGAGGTCGCCTTGTACTGCAACGTATCCTTTTACTTTGATTTGCGAGTTACCGCTTGTGTTATATGTGCTGACAGTGGGGGCGGAAAGCTTCACCTTTATCACATACCCCTTCTTTGACCATGTACTCTTGTCATTCTGTGTCTCGAAATACAAAGTATTGTTTTTCACATATACATTGAGTGCTTCCAGACCGTAGGATGTAGATGTAGCCGCGATGCTTACCGACGAAGACGGAGTATACTCGATGTCGATATTGCTGCATGAGCGAATGGTGTTGAACGAACCTTTCACAGTTAGATTTTTTGTGATTGTAACGTCTTTATCCACCTTATTGTTGGATGCATCGCTTGTGGCGCACGACATAAGTGTGGCGGCTGCCAGTAAACTGTAGATTATTTTTTTCATAGTGCGTTAATTGAGTTTTCTGATAATAAGACGTACAACCTGAGCTGATTGTGACATTATAAATCAATATTTATTGATATTAACACTTATGTGCTTCAATATTGCACATATACATTACTAAATTTGCACTATAATTAGTAATAATATATTGATATGGCAACAATCTCCTCTACCGACAACTTATTTGCAACAGCCTCAATCATGGGGCAGCAGTTTTTCCATTTTGCAGGAAACGGAATATCTTCATTATCCGAATTGATATCGCGCGTGCGGCATCATCCTTTAGCACCCAAGGGGATGGTGACACTCACTGTACGCAACTCATCGCAAGGATGGTCGCAGAGTCGTGCATTCTATCTTGGAGCTTGATTAAACAAGTTCGTAATATGAAAAGAATCCGTGTCGCTGTTGAGCGGCACGGATTCTTTTCATATTACGTAAGTATGTATTTTACTTGTGTTCTTCGCACCAGCGGCGGGCGTTGACAAATGCGGCCAGCCACGGGGTGGCGTCCTCGTTGCGACGGGTGCGGGGATAGAAACCGCACTGCCACGGGAATATGGCGCGTTCAAGGTGGGGCATCATAGCCAGATGGCGGCCATCGGCCGAGCATATACCGGCTACAGCTCCGGTAGAGCCGTTAGGATTGGCAGGATATGCGTTGTAGGCGTATTTGGCTACAATGTTGTAGTCGGCCAATGCTCCGGGCAGGTTGAAACGGCCTTCGCCGTGAGCCACCCATATACCAAGGCGCATACCGGCCAGAGAACCGAGCATTACGCTGGGATTCTTGGGTATTGTAAGTCCGAGGAAGTTAGATTCGAACTTGTGCGAGCGGTTGTGCTCCATCTTTATGGGTTTGGCACCTTCCTTGTTGCTCTTGATAAGGCCGAGTTCAATCATGAGCTGGCAACCGTTGCATATACCCAGGCTCAGGGTGTCGGGGCGCGAGTAGAAGCGTTCGAGGGTTGTGCGGGCTTTTTCGTTCCATTTAAAACCGCTTGCCCATCCCTTGGCCGAGCCGAGAACGTCGCTGTTTGAGAAGCCACCGCAGAATACAATCATCTGTACATCATCGAGTGTTTCGCGTCCGCTCATCAGGTCGGTCATGTGTACGTCTTTCACGTCAAATCCGGCCAGGAAGAGCGAGTAAGCCATTTCGCGGTCGCCGTTCACACCCTTTTCGCGGATGATAGCGGCGCGTACGCCTGAACGTTCCTTGCGGCCTTCGGTAACACCGAGTGCTTCAAATGTACCCTTGAACGAAGCGGGGATAGCGTAGCGCAGGGGCTGGTTTTTGTAGTTGGCAAAGCGCTGTTCAGCACATTCGGCACCGCTCTGAAGGCGGTCGAGTTCGTATGAAGGAGCATACCACACATCGCGCAGACCGTCAATGTTGATGAGTCTTTCGGTGTCGTTGTGAGTGAGCATCACCACTCGTTCAGCGGCAGGGCATGCGATGGGGAAGTATTTGAGCTTGGCCTCGTCGAGGATGGCTTCAACCGATTCCTTGGCAGAGTCGGCTACCTGAATTACGACAGCCGGATTTTCGGCGAAGAGAATCTTCACGAGGTCGGTTTCGTTGTAGTGCTTGAAACCGTCGGTATAGACTTTAAGACCTCCGCGGGTGTTGGCAAACACCATTTCGAGCAGGGTGGTGATAAGACCGCCGGCGCTCACGTCGTGCATGGCAAGTAGCTTGCGTCCCTTTACAAGGCGCTGCACGGTGTTGAAGGCGGTGATGAACTTGTCGGCGTCTTTCACGGTGGGCACTTCCGAACCGATCTTGCTCAGAGTCTGGGCAAGAGCCGAGCCACCGAGTTTAAGTTCGTCGGAAGAGAAGTCTATATAATATAATGTAGAGTTGGCTGAATTTACCAGAACCGGCGATACGGTACGACGTACATTCGAAACTTCGCCGGCTGCCGAGATAATCACAGTGCCGGGAGCAAGTACGGGCTTGCCGTCGGCATATTTCTGTGTCATCGACAGAGAGTCTTTACCGGTAGGAATGTTGATGCCGAGAGCGCAGGCAAAGTCAGAGCAAGCCTTCACGGCGCGGTACAGGGCAGCGTCCTCGCCTTCGTTGCGGCAGGGCCACATCCAGTTGGCGCTCAGCGACACGCTCTTGAGCCCCTTGGCAAGCTGTGCGCCTGCTATATTGGTGAGCGATTCGGCAATGGCAAGAACCGAGCCGGCAGCCGAGTCGGCAAGAGCGGCCTGAGGTGCGTGGCCTATAGAAGTGGCGATACCCGATTTGCCATGATAGTCGAGAGCTACCACGCCGCAGTCGCTCAGAGGCAGTTGGAGTTCGCCCTGACACTGCTGACGTGCGATGCGTCCGGTAACCGAGCGGTCAACCTTGTTGGTGAGCCAATCCTTGCATGCAACGGCTTCGAGCGACAGCACATTCTTGATGTAAGTGTTGAGCTCATCGTCCGAGACGGCGGGATTCTCAAATGTGCGGTTCACGGTGCTGTCGGTCATCACAGTCTTGGGCGAGTTGCCAAACATATCGTCCATTTCAAGGTCGATGGGCTTAACGCCGTCGGCCTGGGTGAATACGAAGCGATGGTCGTCGGTGGTTTCGCCTACGATATACATAGGTGCGCGTTCGCGCTGGGCGATGCGTTCTACCAAGGGGATGTCTTCAGCATTGATGATGAAGCCCATGCGTTCCTGGCTCTCGTTGCCTATGATTTCCTTGGCCGAGAGGGTGGGGTCGCCTACGGGCAGAGCGCTCATGTCAATTGTGCCGCCGGTGGCTTCAACGAGTTCAGAGAGGGCGTTGAGGTGTCCGCCTGCACCGTGGTCGTGGATCGACACGATAGGATTGACGGGCGATTCGGCCAAAGCGCGGATAACGTTCGACACGCGTTTCTGCATTTCGGGGTTGGCGCGTTGAACGGCGTTGAGTTCGATGGCGTTGGCGTATGAGCCGGTATCGACACTCGACACAGCGCCGCCACCCATACCGATACGGTAGTTGTCGCCGCCCGAAACCACTACTTTCTGTCCGGGCACGGGTTCGCCCTTGCGAGCGTCTTTGGCATCGGCATAGCCTACACCGCCGGCGAGCATTATCACCTTGTCGTAGCCGTAGTCGCGGCCATGCTCTGAGTGTTCAAATGTGAGTACAGAACCGCAGATGAGGGGCTGACCGAATTTATTACCGAAGTCAGAAGCACCGTTTGAAGCCTTTATGAGGATTTCGGCCGGAGTCTGATAGAGCCATACACGAGGATTCATGGCCAGTTCCCATTTCTTTTCGGGAGACAGGCGGGGGTATGAAGTCATGTAAACGGCAGTGCCGGCCAGTGGCAGTGAGGCGCGTCCGCCGCCAAGACGGTCGCGTATTTCGCCGCCGGTACCGGTAGCGGCACCGTTGAAAGGTTCTACGGTTGTGGGGAAGTTATGGGTCTCTGCCTTGAGAGATATGACGGTCTTTACGGGACGTTCCTCGAAGTAGTCGGGACGGTCGGGATTTACAGGATAGAACTGTTCAATCTTAGGACCTTTTACAAAGGCTACATTGTCTTTGTAAGCCGAAACAAGATCGTTGGGATTTTCTTTAGAAGTTTTTTTAATGAGTCCGAAAAGCGAAGAAGGCATTTCCTCACCGTCGATTACGAAAGTGCCGTTGAATATTTTGTGGCGGCAATGTTCAGAGTTAACCTGCGAGAATCCGAAAACCTCGCTGTCGGTAAGGGGACGACCCAGACGTTGTGCGAGTTGGCGCAGATAGTCTTCTTCCTCGGGAGACAGGGCAAGACCTTCGCTTTTGTTGTAAGCTGAGATGTCGTCGATATACACAATGGGAGCAGGCTCGGACTGAGCTTCGAAAACATTGGCCCGCAGGTCGTCATAAACGCGCTGCAACATGGGGTCGTAAGCGATTTCACCCTCGGCAGGTGCGCTTTGAAACTCTTCTATGCGCTGTATGCCCGAAAGTCCCATATTCTGGGAAATTTCTACGGCATTTGTGCTCCAGGGAGTAATCATTTCTCTACGGGGGCCGATAAAGCGACCTTTCAAAAGCTTGGAAGCGAGCGGCTTGGCGCCTTCGAGGAGCCATGTGAGGCGTTCATTCTCGGTGTCGGTGAGTTTGTGATCCGACTGTACGAGAAATACCTTATGGCTATCCTTCTTGAAGAAAGTAATCATATAAGAAATATGTGATTTGGAATTTGCTGCAAAGATACGAATTTTTTAGGGCATTAACAAGCCGTGTAATGACTCTCGTGTACTAAATTTGACCTATATTCCCATTTTTTTAGATAATAAGCACGCCCGGCGGTTTGAGAACCGTCGGGCGTAGGAATTTCTAAAGCGGTATGCCGGTTTTATTCAGCTTTCTTCTTTGTGGCCTTGGGCTTGGCCTCTTTTGTAGCGCAAGCTTTTCTGCCTCTGGGCTTGGCAGGTGCTTCGGCAGCTTCCTTGCGGTTGTTGTGCTCGATGTTGTACTGAGCCAGGCTCTTGCTCATTGATTCCTTCTCGCGGGTGAGTTCAGCGATTTCGCTTTCCTGATTGCGGATGGTCTTGAGCAGCGAGTTGAGTTCTTCGTTGTCGACGCTCAGAGGATATTGTTCATCAACACGTACCAGGAAGTCGGCCAGTACGTTCATGTAGTTGGTGAATGCCGAGTAGGGCGATTCGTAGGGGCTGAAGTTGGCGTGACCCTCAGAGAAGTGCTTGGTCGACATGTAGTAGAAGTGGTCAGAACCTTGCAGATACCACCAGTCCTGTTTGAGACGGCGGTCGGTGCAAAGGCGTACGCGTTCGCCGGCGCTGTAGAGCTTGTCGAGGGCTTCGCGCTGCAGCTGGTTGCCGCACCATGCCGATACGTCGCGGGCTTCGTCGGCACCCGATATGGGGTGAACCACTGCAAGTGAATCCACAGCCTTGAGTTTTGAGATGGCCTCGGTGGGAGTCCAAAACTCTATGCCGCGTTCGTTGGCAAAGCGGGGCAGAGCTTCGAGGAACTGGAATATGCCTGACGAAGCGGGCTGCATGGCGCCGAATGTCTCCAGATTAAGGCAGATGTTGATGATCTGTTCTTCGGCCGGAGTAGAAGCAATCCAGTCCATGTACTTGTCGGCGGTGAGGGGATAAGCATCCCAGTTTGAATCGGAGAAACGGAATGCGATATCGTCGCTGAGTTTGTCGTTTTTGAGCAGGAGCTTGAGCTTGGGGGCAGAAGCGGCTGAGTAGATGTAGTCGGGCGACTTCCAGCCGAGGATGTGCTTGGCGCCCTCGGTAAGGCTGCCCTTGAATCCCATTGCATAAATCTGCGGAGCGATATCGTCAGAGTAGATAAGCTCGGTGTTGCGGAATACTTTGGGCTTCTGGCCGAAGAGCGAATATAGTTTGTCGCAGAGTACTTTGGTCTGTTCCTGGAATTCTTCGGGGTCGTAGAGCGAAGCCAGCGAGTGGGCGTAGGGAGTTGCAAGGAACTCAACTTTGCCGGTGTCGGCGAGCTTGCGCAGGATGTCGATGAATTCGGGTACGTACTGTTCGAATTGTTCGATGGCAGCGCCGGTGAGCGAAATGGAGAAGCGGAAAGCACCCTTGGTGTCGTTGACCATGCGGAGCAGGGTTTCGGCAGCCGGGATATAGCTTTGCTGTGCTATTCTTGTAACGATGTCATCGTTGAGGAAGTCATCGTAGTAGTAGTGGTCGTTACCGATATCAAAGAAGCGATAGCGTTTGAGGCGGAACGGCTGGTGTATCTCGAAGTTGAAACTTACGGCTTTCATTTTGGGTCTTAATAGTTTTGGAGTACTTTGTTATAAATGTCGATTACCTTCTGGCCTGCTTTTTCCCAGGTGATCTGGGCAACCTCGGCCAGCCCTTCTTCGCGCAGCGACTTATACAGGGCGGGATAAGAAATGATTGCGTTAATCGCGTCGGCCATGGCGTCGATGTCCCAGTAGTCGGTCTTGATTACGTGGTTTAGGATTTCGGCGCATCCGCTCTGTTTTGAGATTATAGAGGGACAGCCCATCTGCATGGCTTCGAGGGGAGAGATACCGAAGGGTTCTGAAACCGATGGCATGATGTACACATCTGATGCTTTGAGCATTTCGTATACCTGCTTGCCTTTCTGGAATCCGGGGAAGTGGAATCGGTCGGCGATACCGCGTGCGGCGGCAAGGTCGATCATTTTTTCCATCATGTCGCCGGAGCCGGCCATCACAAAGCGTACGTTATGGTTGTTCTTGAGTACCTTTGCGGCAGCTTCAACAAAGTATTCAGGGCCTTTCTGCATTGTGATACGTCCCAGGAAGGTCACTACTTTTTCTTTGGGTTTGGTGACTTCCACGTCGAGCAGTTCCTGACTCAGAGGCACTACGGCGTTGTGTACTGTAGTGACTTTTGAGGGATCTATGCCGTATTTATCAATCACAGTCTGGCGTGTGAGGTTTGACACTGTGATGATATGGTCGGCATGTATCATACCGTCGCGTTCGATGTTGAATACGGTAGGATTCACGTTGCCGCGCGAGCGGTCGTAGTCGGTGGCGTGCACGTGGATGACCAGGGGTTTGCCGGTCACCTGCTTGGCATGAATACCGGCCGGATAGCAGAGCCAGTCGTGGGCGTGTATTATGTCGAAGTCGAGCGTGCGTGCTATTACACCGGCTGTGATTGAGTAGTTGTTGATTTCCTCAAGGAGGTTGTCGGGATAACGTCCTGAGAATTCAATGCAGCCGAGGTCGTTGGTGCGCATGTAGTTGAAGTCGGCATAGATATGGTCGCGCAGTCTGAAGTACAGCTCGGGATCCATGAGTTTGCCGATGCGTTGCTCAACATAGTCGCGGCTTACATCGCGCCATGCCACAGGCACCTGTGAGGTGCCGATGATGTTGGCGAAAGAGCGGTCTTCGTCGCCCCAGGGTTTGGGTATGACAAAAGTGATATCCATGTTGCCGCATCTTGACATGCCTCGGGTAAGGCCATAGGAGGCAGTTCCAAGTCCTCCGAGGATATGGGGTGGAAATTCCCACCCGAACATTAAGGCTTTCATATTGGATTATTCGTTGGCAGGGTGGGTTAATCTTGATTGAATCGTTTGATGAGACGGATTGTGCGCAGAACCTCGGCAACGTTTGTAGCGTGGGAGATGGCGCCGCGTCCGCGATAAGGAGGATTGCCGTCATAGAGCTGCGAGAGCGAGCCTATGCAACCTTCGGTCATCTCGTCTTCAAAACCGATGAGCATGCGGTCGATGTAGCTTACGCCGCTTAGTCCGAATACCTTGAGGTATGCCTCGGCATAGAAGCCCATGAGCCACGGGCGTGCAGGGCCTTGGTGCATGGCCAGCTCGCGTTCTTCGGGTGAACCCAGGTAGAGCGGACGGTAGCCATAGCTCTTGGGCGAGAGTGTGCGGAGTCCTTTGGGGGTGAGCAGTTCGCGGGTGACAACGTCGAGCACGCCTTTGCGCTGACGACGGTCGAGGGGCGAGTGGTCGAGGCCGATTGCAACAGCCATATTGGGGCGCACATCGGGCGATGAATAGCGTCCGTCGACATAGTCGTAAAGGTAGCCGCTGTCGTTGAGGAACATGTCGATGAAAGGTTGCTTCATCTTTTCGGCCTCGGCGAGCCATGCCTGGCGGCGTTCGGCCAAAGCTTCGTTGCCTTCGAGCAGCGATGCGCCAAACATCAGTGCGTTGTACCACAGGGCGTTGAATTCAACCAGATATCCCGAGCGGGGAATGATGGGATGGCCGTTGTGATTGGCGTTCATCCAGCTTACGGGCGAGTCGGCGCCGTTGGTCGAGAGCAGGCCGGTGTCTTCGTTGACAAACAGGTTGGGGTGCTTGCCTTCGAGGATATAGTCGACTGCGGTTGTGATGAATTCTGTATAAAGTTCGCGCGCGCGGTCAAAGCCTTCGTTCTTGGCATACTGCTGTACGGCCCATGTAGCCCACAGAGGTATGTCGGGCAGTTCAATGCCGTGAATGCGCTGCGAGGGCTCGCCGGTTGCCATGAACTGTGTGAGGGCGCGTATGCCCGTGTCCATGATTTTTTCGAAATCGGCGCGGTGGTCGATGGCCAGGGTAAGGCCGGGCAGCGACATGAATGTGTTTCGGGCGAGGATAGAACCCCAAGGGAAACCCGAGATAATGTACATGTTGTCGCTCTCCTTGATGTAGAACTGCTTTGCAGAGTTCTTGAGGGAGTTGAAGAAAGATGAACGCGGGGTGCGTGAGGCGATTTCCGTTTCGTACATCTTCTTAAGGCTGCGGGGCTTCACTTCGCTGATACCGGCCGAGAAGATGATAGACTCGCCTTTGCGGATAGGTACTTCGAAGTATCCGGGAACCCAGAGGTCTTCGCAGTAGGGGACACCGCGCTCGAGGTCTTTCACGTACTCGATGCCGTTGTACCAGTTGGGATCATCGACCCAAGTGGCCTTGTGGCTGAACTGCATGTACAGAGTGGGGAATCCCTTGTACAGGCAAGTTCCGATACCATTTTCCACGGGGATTATCTCGCGGTTGATGGTGTCGTTTGCCACACAGAGCGAATTGCTTTCGCGGAAAGCGAGGAAGGGGTTGAACCTGAGAGTGGTTGCAGAATGAGCTTCGACGAGCGTGTAGCGTATAAGGATACGGTTTTCATGCGAGATGAAAACTTTTTCTTTTGTAAGAATTACGCCACCTACTCGGTAGGTCAATTTAGGGATGCTCTCACATTCGAATTCGCGCACGTACTTATGTCCGTTGGGGCTGTATACACCGCCCTGATAGCGGTGGATGCCCAGACGGAATGGGGCACCGTGCTGAATTACGGTTTCGTCGAGCGACGAGAGCAACACGTGGGGCTTGTTGCCAAGCTCGGGAATGGGGATCACCAGTAGTCCGTGTTGCTTGCGAGTATTGCACCCTACAAGGGTTGTGCAGAGATAAGCACCTGCCTGGTTCGTGCGCAGCATCTCCTTGGGGAGCGACTGGTCGAGATTGATGAGCAGATTCTTATCAAATTTGAGGTAACTCATGACAGAGGGTGTTGTCTTGTTAGTGTATATTAATTTTTTTATTAAGATCTAAGGGCGGTTTGTTCTGATTTAAGGTATTCTGACGGCTCCGGGAGGGATTGCGGAGCAGCATATATTCAGTAAACGACACGAAAGTAGCAAATTTTGCTCATTGACGCAAATAAAAATTGAAAAAAGTTACGGGTAAATTAATTTTAACAAAGTTTTATTAAAATATTTGGCAATTAAGTAAAATTCCCGTAACTTTGTAGGGATGTTTTAACTATATTGCCTAACTACGATGAGAAAATTTATAGTCCCGATTTGCGTTTTCGTGCTTTCTCTCTGCTCTCAAGCACGCGAGGCTTATGTGCGCCCGGGTTTGGGTGACAATTGGGCTGTAGGTCTTTCGGTAGGAGCAGCTTCACCCCTTAAGGGACATAGTTTTTTTACAAACATGCGACCCTCGCTGGGAGTGAATTTAGACAAGCATCTTACACCGGCATTCGCGCTTGGGGCAGAGATGCTCACTTCATTCAATTCATCGCGTTGGCCCGGATATATACATTCGTCCACGGCATTCGACAATCTGTATGCCGGTGTGTACGGGTCGCTCGATCTGGTACGACTTGCCTCGCCGGCATGCGGCTCGGTTCCTGTGGGCTTCGGGCTTCAGGCCGGTTGCGGATGGGGGCATGACTTCCACAGCGGCAA
This sequence comes from uncultured Muribaculaceae bacterium, assembly GCA_910586975.1. GTDB lineage: Bacteria > Bacteroidota > Bacteroidia > Bacteroidales > Muribaculaceae > CAG-873. The sequence continues at coordinate 17,886 of CAJUKX010000012.1, forward strand.
GCTTGCCGACCACAACTATTTCGCCACCAAGGTAGGCCTGTTTCTCAGGTTCAATATCACTCCGCGGTTTGCAGTGTCACTGTCGCCCTCGGTGGTATGGGATATGAGCGATGCCCGCGTCAGCCAGTCATCGGCAGCCTATTCGGCTTCAAAAGCCGTATTCAATATGCAGGCCGGCATACGCTACAGCTTCGGGCCCGGTTTCACCTGCCCCCAGCTGTACGATACATCGGAGGTAAATGCTCTCAACGGCCAGATAAACAGCCTGCGTGCTGACCTTATAACTACAAAAGACGAATTGCAAGCTGTCAATGCGCGTGCCGAAGCGCTGGCAACTGAGCTGAAAGAAGCCCGCGAGGCCAAACCCGAAGTGGTGAAAGAGGTGATGGTGAACAACCGCCACAATACCGTTCTCGACGTATTCTTCCTGCTCGGCTCGGCCAACATAACACCCGACCAGATGCCAAATGTGGAGCGGATAGCTCATTATCTCAAGAACCATCCGGGTTCCACAGTGGTTATAAAAGGGTACGCATCACGCGACGGCAATGCCAAATCCAACGAGAAGCTTGCCTCAATGCGAGCTGAGGCCGTGAAGACCGCACTTATCAAGAAATATGGTATAAGTGCAACGCGCATATCGGCTTCGGGCGCCGGCATAGGCAACATGTTTGAGGACGATGCCTGGAACCGTGTGAGCATCTGTACCCTCGAAAATTGAAAATAGAACTTATAAAAATATCTCCTCGAAAACGATTACAAACTAACACATTTTTATGACTTCCACCAGAGGAGAACCCCTCGGTGGAAGCCTTTTTAATTTACCGCTAAAACACACATAATTATGGATTGGTCTTCAATTGTAGGCACGGCCGCAGCCGTATGTATGATTCTTGGTTATTTGCCTCAGGCTATAACAACCATCCGCACCCGCGATACCGATGGCATAGCTATTCCCACATTCCTGATGATGGGCCTTGGCTCGCTGTTTTTCGTAATACAGGGTATACTCCTGTCCAACTGGCCGCTGGCTATAACCAACATCATAACCTTTGTATGCTCGGCTATAGTCTTCGGTATTAAAATGTATAACGATTATTTCAAGAAACGGTAACGCAGATCAATTAAGGCTACAGAGTCGGGAATACGGGCGCGGTGTTTAAGGCTGAGGTCGCGGCTCAGTATCAATGTGTCGGCACCGGTGAGGTGTCGCGCATCGTCGGCGCTGCCTCTGTAGCGCGAGCAAATCAAAGCATAATCTGCTTTCATGGCAAGGCTGTCTTGGTCAATGGGACGGTCGAGGATTGCTATGCGCTTACACCCGGTGCTGAGTACTCCACCGCTTATGTCATAAGGACCTATACGGGTGTCGCCGGTGGTTATTATCATTGTGTCGACGGAGTGAGCCGCAAGGTAATGCTCAAGCTCGTTTTCAAGCCGCATACGTGCGTTTTCCAATCGTCCGGGATTGCAGGTGAAACGCGCTGCAACCTTATGCCCTGACCTCATAATTATAGGAGTATTGCCATGGGTGGGTATTATGAAAAATTCATTTTCAGGTATATTATCTCCCGACACAGGCAGTATTGCAGTGCAGGCCAGGGCTACGGCCAGTGCGACGCCCCTTGCCTTGGCCTTATCTATATGAAGCGACAGCCCTGTGCAAAGTATGGCTGCCGCGAGTGCCGCGCATTGCCATCCGCTGATATATACCGGAGTGCGTGCCCAACTGATGGAGCCTAATGACGATGCGGCTTCTGCCACCGCATTTACCATGAAATTTACAAATCCGCACAGCCACACACACTCAGAACCCAATGCCGACAGCAGTACAATTACTGTACCCGCCACCATGAGCAGCGGCAACAGCAGTGTTATGAGTAAGTTGGATAATATAAATACCAGAGGAACGGCATGAAAATAGTACACAGTGGCGGGCAGCGTGCCGAGTGTTGCACCAAGTGGCACGGTCACATATTGCACGGCCACGTATCCGCTCCAATTGCGTTTTGCCACCGGATTTATCCTGTCGCTGAACAGCAGTATCCCAAGGACGGCGCACACAGAGAGTTGGAATCCGGCCGAAAACAAGCTGAATGGTCTTGCGGCCAATATCACAATCACGGCCACCATAAGGGCGTTGATGCTGTCGGGTCTGCGCCCGATGATGCGGCAGATGATAAATGCCGTGAACATTATGCACGCCCTTACAATAGAGTCAGACATGCCTACCATCGCGGCATATAGCCATAGAATTATGAGCATTATCAAGTAGCGCCAGGGCCTGAGCCGTGGCCATGCTCGCAGTGGAAACAATATAAATCCGGCAATCATGGCTATGATACCTACATGGAATCCGCTTAATGCCAGTGCGTGGGCTATGCCCGTGGCTCTGAAGTTCTCGCGTATCTCATAGTCGAGGTCATCGCCATATCCTGTTAGCAGCGCGGCAAGCAGTCCGTATGCGGCGTCATTCAGCCCGGTGTGAGCCAGAATATCTACAATTATCATCCTGCGGTCAGCCATTGTGGCTTTGAATCCGGCATGACGGCCCACTACTGTAAGAGAATCATCCTCGACAAAAGTTTGTGCGGATATGGAGTTGCGCAGATAGTATAATGAGCGGTCTTTCTGATATCTGAATGCTCCCGACAGTTCAGGCGGTTCGAGAATCGATGTTAGCCGGATTCGTGCGCCTGTCTGCGGCGGCATCCAATCGGGCAGCGAAGTGGCCGACACTACAAACGGTGTTACCGGATTATCGCCTATGGAGTCTACCCGCAGCAGCATACTCTGCGAGTGTCGTGTTGAGGAAATGCTGATAAGCTCGGCACGCAACTGCCGCAGATTTCCGTCGAATAATCCGGCCGGAGCTTCGGTCGGTGCTGATGTGTAAGCCAAAATCCACCACGCCCCGGTAGCCATGAGGACTACGGCCGGCAGCCGCTGTTGAAAATAAATCAAGGCCACGGCAGCCAATATAAGGCATGCCGCAGCCCACCATGGACACCCCAACCACCACAGCACTATGCCTGCTACCGCACCGATAGCAAGCGGAAGTGCCGGAAGGCGGTTGAGTGTCGGCTTCATGCAGCAGACAGTGTTATGCTACTGTCTTGAGCACTACGATAAGACTTGTGAAGCTGATTATGATCCACAGTGCCACAGCGAGCATCAGGGGCTTGACGCCTACGCTGCGTATCATCTTCAGGGTAAGCGAAGCACCTATCATAAACAGAGTTACTACCATGCCGCGTTTTGCTATCCATACCATACATTCGGTAAACTCAGAGGGCATTGGCACATAGGTATTGAATATCATCGCAGCGACAAACAGGAATATAAACCATGGAATTGAGATTTTGCCTGTTTTGTCGCGGAAGATAAACATTGTGGCGAAGGCCAGGGGTATGATCCACAAAGCACGGGTGAGCTTGATAAGTGTGGCTGTCTGCAGTGCCACCTCGCCGTAAGTCTCGCCGGCACCTACAACCGAAGATGTGTCATGTATGGCAATCGCGGCCCATGTGCCGAACTGTACCTGACTCATGTCGAACAGGTGACCCAGCGGCGGGAAAATGAACAGGGCTATGGAATTGAGAATGAAGATTACACCGAGCGACACGGCCATCTCGTCGGTATCGGCTTTGAGCACAGGACCTACCGCCGCGATAGCACTACCGCCACAAATGGCTGTACCTGAAGAGATGAGGTAGGCTGTCTTGCGGTTGATATGGAGCCAATAGCCTATCATGGCACCTAACACCATAACTCCGATAACAGATACTACGGTAAACATCATGCCGTCGGCGCCGCTCTTGAGCGACTCCTGAAGGTTCATGTTGAAGCCAAGGCACACTACAGCCACTTGAAGCAGATACTTTGAGCATTTCTTGTTGAACTTGGGGAAGGGGTTCTCGAAGACGAACGCATAGATAAGTCCGCAAAGCAGGGCTATGGGAGCCGATATTACCAATCCGGGCATGCCGAAAAGCGAGAATGGTATAAGAATCAGTACAATCAGACCGATATAAATAACTTTAGAAAGTGATTTCATTTGATACAGATGTATTTGCAGTTATGTAGAGAAATATGTTTATTTTTTCCAGATATTCCACGATACGAAAGCCTGAAGCAGCAGCATCTCCAGCCCATTCTTTGTGATTGCGCCCATTTCTTCGGCACGTTTCATAAACAGTGTGGTATTGGGGTTGTAGAGCAGATCGTAGCAGATATGCTCGGGTGTGAGTCCTTCGTAGGGAATGGGCGGACATTCATCCACATTGGGATACATGCCTACGGGAGTAGTGTTTACGATAATTTTATAATTCTTGATGATTTCGGGTGTAAGTTCACCGTAAGTTATCACACCGTGCTTTTTGGAGCGGGAGACCATTTTGGTTTCTACTCCCAGTTTATGCAATGCGTGTACCACAGCGCGTGCGGCGCCACCTGTGCCCAGCACAAGGGCTTTGTCGTACGACCCGTTTTTGAGCAGCGGAGCCATTGAATCGCCGAAGCCTATGCAGTCGCTGTTATACCCTTTAAGAGAAATGGAACCGTCGGGCTGTTTGAAGATTTTAACTACATTGACAGCCCCGATGGCTTTGGCTTCGGAGTCGATGGCGTCAAGATAGTCGATAATCTTGAGTTTGTAGGGGATTGTCACGTTGAATCCGGCCAGGTTGGGGTAGGTGGCAAGCACTTCCTCCAACTTTTCAATTGTTGAAATCTCAAAATTCACGTAGTGAGCGTTGATTTTCTCAGATTCAAATTTCTGATTGAAGAAATCTTGAGAAAATGAATGGCCTAATGGGAACCCTATCAGTCCGAAAAGACGTGCGTAGTCGGTATTGTTTACCATAGCATTACAAGTATATGTTTGGCGCTTTATCAGGTAACTTTTCGGTAATGAAGCTACAGCCGCACACCGTCAGCGTATGGAAAAACGCTTGATTATTCCTCTACCGTTGCCGGAAGAGAGTCTTATAACGCAAAGTTACACAATTTTTGAAAATGTTCAATAAAAACATTATCTAAATTAGCTTAAATACCGACTTGAATACCAACTTAAATACCGGCTATGGCAGGGGCTTGTTATATTTTCGGGTAAATTCGAGTGGCAGTCGGTTGAGTTCAGCCGACATGTCCGTGCCGTCTATTTCTATACGTTTTATTTCCTTTATTGACTTTGTGACGGCAATCACCACATTTTTCAAGGGTTGCTGATGTATGGATTCGGCTACTGTGGCCGAGTCAAGTTCTACCCGAGGCCTGCCGGCTATGGTAGAGTATGGCATCGACTGCACGGCCGAATCCATCATTACGCTGATGTCACGGGGATTTATGCTGATGAGTATCTCATCGTCGTTTAGTGTGCTCCATGTGCCGTTTGCTATGACCGATGCCGGAATCACTGTGTGCGAGGCATCATTGCCTTTGAACTGCATTTCGGCTCCCATGGTGAATTGGCCGCCGTTTATGTCTTTCTCTTTTATAAAAGTAAACAGTAATGAGCAGTTAAGCTCGGTGCCCGGGGTGAATCCGTCATGTTCCAAAACCGGTGAAATATTTACAGGTGAGCTTGTCCAGCAACCGTCGATGTCGGCGGCAAGCTTGTCTTCTTTAGAACAGCTTGAAAAGAATACTGAGATACAGGTTATGAGCAGCAGAAAGAATGTATTTTTCATAGAGGTACTTAGAGTGTGTTTGAATTTAACTCGCATTAAGATTGAGAGATAATTACGAGGGATTTTTTCAGCGTGAAGAAGGAACGTAGCGAGCTACGTGACTGATGAACGGTGGAAAAAGCACCGTAATTAGCCTCAAGATTAATGCGAAACATATTCATTTTATCTTCAATTCAACAAAATAATCATTTTTGTGTGTTAAATTCAAACACACTCTTAATTCAAACAGTTGTTTTTTTAGAACATGCGATGCGGTATTAATGTTCGTAGTTGCCGAATAGCGAAATATTGATTATATTTGCAAAAAAATGCAAGTTCTCAAGATTTATCCCAATTCTATAAACGAACGGTTTATAGATCAGGCTGTAGAAGCGCTCCGCAACGGTGAGGTGATTATTTACCCCACCGACTCGCTGTATGCCTTCGGCTGTGATGCGTTGAATCGCCGCGCCATAGAGCGTCTGTGCAAAATCAAAGGTCTCAATCCCGAGAAGAACCTACTCTCGATAGTTTGTGCCGACATATCGCAGGCTGCTGATTATGCCCGAATCGACAACAAGGCGTTTCAGCTGATGAAAAGCTACATCCCCGGGCCTGTGACATTTATCTTGCCCTCGTCGACCAAGTTGCCAAAGGTATTTAAAGGCCGCAAGACCGTAGGTGTGAGGGTGCCCGACAATCCAATAGCCACATACTTGGCCCGTGCGCTTGGCAATCCGCTGCTTACGTCATCGGTAAACGAGACAGACAGCATACTGTATGACGAAGACAATATGGAAGCACCGCTTGCCGAGAACTATCCCGGAGTTGATCTGCTGATTGACGGTGGAGGCTGTGCCGCCGAGCCTTCAACCATTGTAGACCTGGCCGACTCGGATAGTCCCGAAATAATCCGTCAGGGCAGAGCGCAAATAGAATTATGAAAATAAGGGAGATAGAAGTAGCGAGATTCGATGACCTGTTTCCGCGGCAGGCCTGTGTGTATGATACCGCGGAATTCTGTCTGCTCAATGGGTCGAAGGCAGAAGCTCTCAAGGCTTTCGCGCTTTTTGACGATGCCGGCAATGCCTTGGTGGGCCAGATATTCGGATTGAGGGCCGGCGTGTGGCGAGCGCCGTTCTCGGCTCCGTTTTCTGCGGCAAGTATAAACGATGGCGGAGAGAAATATGTGGATGATTTCTATAAAGAAGCGAGCGATATACTGAAACAGCCTTACCGTCTGGTCTGCGCTCCTGCGGTATATGGCATAGTAATGCCACACCTCAATAATGCTGACGCGGTGGTTGATGCCAATTTTCATTACCCCATGCAGCGATTTGCCGACTATGAGCAATACCTGTCGCGTTCGGGGCGCTATAATCATCACCGAGCGCTGAAACATCCATTTGAGTTTTTTGAGACCGACGACATACCACGTGCCTACTCCATAATCGCAGCCAACCGTCAGTCAATGGGCTATCCACTGGCCATGTCGCTACAGCAGGTGCTGGAGACTGTGGAGCTTGTACCGGCACATTTCTTTATAGTGACTCTTGGATCTGAAGACGTAGCGGCTGCCATGATCTACGATGCTGCCCCGGGCGTAGTCCAGGTGATATATTGGGGCGACCTGCCTGACTACCGCAGCTGCAGAGCCATGAACCATCTGGCTTTCAAGACCTTTGAATGGTACTCGATACATCGCCCGGATGTACATACGGTAGACATAGGACCCGCCTCAACCGACGGAGTGCGAAACGAAGGACTCTGCCAATTCAAACTGTCGATAGGGTGCGTGGAAACAAACAAAACATCATTTATGGTTAACAAAAATTAACCATACCAAGACCGCTATATCCATAAAAACTCTCTACCTTTGCACACGCAAAAACATATTAAAAAGGAGCGATGCTCGAGTGGCTGAAGAGGCACGCCTGGAAAGCGTGTAAACGTCAAAAGCGTTTCCCGAGTTCGAATCTCGGTCGCTCCGCAAAGTAACACGCTGATTATCAATAACTAATCTATTTGAATATCAGTGTGTTGTTTTTTTGTTTTGAGGGGCGTTTCGCTTTAAAAAAAGCCGTTTGATGTTTCAGAATGATGCAGAGTGTTTCAAACAACAAACACAAAATAAGCACATGATAAGCGCGAGATATGGATGTCAATCGGTTTTTGGAAAGCGTTATTCCCGAAGGAATATCACCACAACTTATGGCACCGGCTCAGCAAGGCGCAAATTTGGATGCGGTGCAGTCAGCACAGCAGATGATTCAGTAAAAGAATTGACGTTTTTCCTTTGCTGTGAAAAGTTTACTTTCGCGGCAAGCTTCAAGTACAGCAGTCAAATCTTCATCAGTCAGTTGTCCTACAATGGATGTTTGACCGTCTTGTATTGTCTTTGCCAAATATGCAGTAGAACGGGTTAGCAGATCATTCGCACTGAGGAACGAATCATAGCGCAGGAAATCATAATCTCTCTTGCGTAATTGATATTGCATGGCAAATTGTTCTGTCTTGGCTTGGACGATTGGATGAATACGGGAATTAATGAAAAAGAAACCTGCTATCTTATCTTCAAAACTATCAGACAGGAGAATAGAACCGCGTTTTATGCCTTGTTGAAGCAATTGATGAGGTAAGTCCATTATAAGAATGCGGCTTGAAGTTTCTGCCTATCGGCGATATATTCCACATACGCCTCCTCATCTCCTGCCTCACGCAGAATATCCTTTACTGAAATTTCGCGGTCACGCTTTGTGTTGCTCCATGCAAGCCCGTGTGAAAATTGAGTTAATTCTGCAAAGCTCTTATTTTTGCAAATATTCACAGCATAAGAGAGACATTCAACATCCGTTTCAGAAAGTTCGTCCATATCAGGCGCGACAAGAGAGCGCAAAATATATCTATTTTCAAAGACTAAGCTTTTTTTCAACAGCTCTATCTCATCGCTTGATGAAAAGAAACTGTCACCTCGCAAAGCTTTAAGTATATCGTCAACGCATGATGGAACAGGACCGAACTGCATAGCTATATAGGTGTCGCCGGTAATGCTACGGCCATAATGCGACAAATGACGTTGGTCTGCAAAATACAATATCTTGCAGAGTTTGTGCATATCAGTTTTGCCCCCTAATTGCTGAAGGGAATACAAAAGAGAATTGATAGCTTTGTCGTATTTAAATAACTTACTCATGAGTAATAATCGTTATATCTTTGCTATTGCAATGTAGTAGCACAGCAGCTCTGCGTTTCACCGCAAAATTAGCCATTTTATTTTATTCTACAAAATAAAAACACGCTGAGAGTGAGGAAAGTTTTGTAAAAAAAGAAGTTAAAAAAGAAGCCGCAGAAACAATTTTAGAAGCATATTTCAAAGAGTCACTGCCGCGAGTTACAACTTGCGGCAGTTCAATTTCATAGAAACATCTGTCATTGTATTGTAAAACCACAACTGGGATTTTATTTCAGCAGCTTGGTTATTTCGTTCTTTAGGCGAGTCAGGTCGGTTTCTGACAGGAATGCGCCCGATTCGTTGAGGCGTATTATGCCTTCTGAATCAATGAGCAGTGTCAGCGGTATGCCTCCCTTGGAGAGTATGTCGGCAAATTCGCCGTTCTTATCCCAAGCAGTTTTATATTTCAGCCATTGCAATTCTTTTCCGACAGGGGTGTTGAAGAATCGTTCGATTTCATCTCTGCTGTGGTTCACGCTTACGGGCAGGAATACAAAGCGCTCGTCATTGCTGAATTGCGATGCGATTGAGGGCAAACCGGCCGGCTTCAGTTCCTCTATACAAGGCCCGCACCATGTGGCCCAGAAGTTCAACAGCAGCACTTTGCCTTTTAATGAGCTACCGGAGAGTGTGTCATTGCCCTCTGAAATATATTTAATTAATGTGAATTCGGGCAGAATGTCGCCGGCATTAAGCTTGGATGATTCAGAACGATAGGCATTCATCAGAGAGTCAATCAGGGCGATTTCAGCCTCAGATTTACGGGTTACTATAATTCGACCCGGCTGTGTCAGGCTGTCAATCTGAGCATAGATATCAGGTGTTATGGAGTATATGCACGTATCGTCAGACGACCATGCTTCCTTAGCTCTTATCAAAGTACTGTCAACGTCCATAAAATCTTGGCGTGACACCTCTATCTTTCCAATGAAGAACCGCTCAACATTGGCAAAGGCAATGACTGAAAAAGTCATTATCAAAAGAAGCGCTATAATATTTTTCATTTGGCAAATATAGTCATTATCTGTCTATTATGCATTGAAAAAACTGATAAATGCGACATTTGCATATTTAGGGTAGCAGGGCGCAATATTTTTTACTTAAAATATGCAAGAACAAAAAATTATTGTTAACTTTGCACACGACAGGTCATGGTCTGTCACACCATTTTGGAAAAAAATAAGAAGCGTTATGCTTATCTTTTAGTTTGAGAACGTAGGAAATTCTAAAACTGTGCAAGAGATAGCATAGTGGTTCTCACGCGTATAGCGTGGGCTGCTATTGTTACATCTGCACAAATGGTTTCCTACGACCTTCAAACTAAGACGTGGCATAGTTGGCTCACGTTTTCTTTTTAGATAAGTATCCGTAGGGCTGCCGGATGTATTTTTACTCATTAGTATGAAGAATCTTCTTTTGCTATCTTTGTTTATCGTCCAAACCTGTTTAGGCCGATACACACTCATTCTTAACCATGTCGATAACGAAACTAATTAAATAACACCATGAAGCAACTCTTTAAATTAATCTTCGTACTTATCGTAGGTATAGCCAATTGTGCGCCATTCGCACACTCACAAACTTCGTTTAAGTTAACAAAGAAGAACGGACATTACTATACTACGGCAAATATCAATGGTAATGTTGATGTTCCCGTAATTGTTGAAACCGGTTCTCACGGAATGGTTTTGAGCCATGATCTGTACAATAAGATTCTCGCATCCGGAAATCTTGAAGAAATCACTCTTGATAAAGACGCGACACTTAAAACCGACAGAGCACCCCGAAAAATCGTGAAGCTTCTCAAAGGCTCAGTCCCTGTTGGAGATCTGACTTATAACGGACGTGTGTATGTAGTCGATTCTACCGATAATTATGTGATACTGCCTGTAAATCTGCTCAAAAATGAGTCAGATACAACAGCCGTCTTGATACGCTTCGACTTCAAAAAAAATATGTTGGATTTTATCCGACATGCTGATGTACGCCTGGACAAGATGCATACATATACTCTTGTAGAAAATGATCCTATGCCTGTATTTCAGGCGAATATGGAACTCTCTGATGCTTTGGGCCACCAATTGACTATGTCGGGTAAGTTTAACTTCGCCCTTGGCTGTGGCTCGCCTGTTTTCTTTTTCAGAAACACGATGTTGCCCGTGCTTAAAAAGAATAAATTCAAGATTCAGAATTCTACCGATAAATCATTCAATGCTGTAGGTAAAGGCATCTATGCCGGTTATTGTAAAATCGGTGAGAAGTCAAATACAGGCATCTCAATAGGCATCACAAATCAAGTTTGGGATACTGATGAATTGGGCTGTGTGGGACCGTCGTTTTTCAAAAACGGAACTGTCATACTCGACTCCGATAACAACTTGATTTACTATTAAAGGCTGGATACATCATTCACAATAATTTAAGTTCTTATTGTGTATTCCGCTAAAATAAGTAACTTTGCGTATGTTCAAAAACTGATACCGCCATGTTACGTAAAATTTTAAGCGCAATCCTCTGTTGCATTATTTCCGTCACTGCTTACTCGCAGTCAATAGACGAAAAGATAGGCAGTGCCATGAATGCTTCAGATTGGTTTGCGCTTGACTCTTTGTACAGCTCGACACCCAAAGATTCGATACATCCGTTTCTTGAGGTGTTCTCACGTTGCCTTATCGGAAACCGTTTGAACAGAACTGACATCTCCATTCCTGCTTTTCAGGAATTGCTGAATAAGCATTCGCTTGACGTGTCTAACTTGGTTTCGTCGGTATATATGTACGGTATGGATCTGAGCCGTGAGGGGTATAATGCCGAAGCGGCCTCCATGATAAGGGCAATAGTTGATCAGACAAAGCAATATATGGACAGCGCGGCGGTTGAGGGATTGACATCCGCCGCCGGGCACTATGATGCCTTGGCCGAATATAAACCGTATCAGATTAATTTTTCTGACAGTACTGCGGCCACCATACCATTTTCAATTGTCCCGGTAGGGCCAAAAGACAAAGGTTCAATGTTGATGCATCTGTGCAACAGCTCTATTAACGGACAGCCGGCCGACATTACGTTTGATACCGGAGCGGGTATGAATATGATTTCTCCCGAGATGGCCGATAAGTATGGCCTTACGGCATTGGACGATGCTCGGCAAACGGTATTTGGTGTTGGCCGCAGAGTTGGCCGCATAGCTATTGCCAAGGAACTTAAACTGGGCGATTTGGTGGTGAGGGATGTGCCGTTTGTGGTGGTGTCTCTTTCGTCGGGCAATGAAGAAGCCGACCAATACACCGAGTGCTTCAATATAGTAGTGGGCAGCGAGCTTATGCTTCAGCTTAAAGATCTTACCATTGATTTTGAGAAGCGACACATAGAAATTCCTGCCAATGCTCCGGTAAGGAGTGATGCAAGGCCCAATATGTGTTTCTCAAGCGGTATGAATCTGCTGGTAAAAGCTACGGTTAACAATACCCCTGCAACTGTATGTATTGATTCGGGTGATGCTGCGTTTGGCACTCTAAGTTCTGAATATTATGAACGGTTCAAGGACTATGTAGAGCGCGTGGGCCGCCCCGACACCATACGCAGTGCCGGTATAGCCGGCGTCACGATAGTGCCTTGCTATTACATGCCTGAGATGCCGGTTGCCATAGGCGGTACCACCGTCATGCCCGACGGGCTGGTGATAAGGGCTCAAAACAGCAATTCACCCATGGCGCACGATGTTGTCATAGGACTCAGAACATTGATGATGTTTGGCAAGCTAAGGTTTAATATGGTGGACTTTGTGTTGACTACTGAACCCTATTCGAGCCTTACCACAATGGTACAGCGCAAATACGATGTACCGGCTTTCAAGTACTCAAAGGTAGAGGGGCCAACCGTGCTTCAAACACTCGGATTTATAGGAGTTGCCGTAGCCCGAACTCTGATTTATCCCACAGCCGCCAACAATCCCGACCTGTAATTTGTATAATCTTATACCTTAATTTCGGCAATAAATTTGTTTTATTGCCGAAATTAAGGTATCTTTGTAAACAGAATGTTATATATACAATATGAGTACAGCTGAAATCATAATGACGTATGCCACAGCTCGCAATAATTTTACATTTAACGAGCTGTCTGAATATGTGCGGGATGTGAGTACCATATCCGATTCAGGTATTCTGTGGCATATAAAGAAACTTATACGGGAAAAGAAGTTGATGCGACTGTCACGAGGTTTGTACGGCCAAGGTTTGAAAGATGAATTTCAACCGAGGTTGACTGACAGTCTAAAAAAATTATATCAGGATGTAAGGGGTGCGTTTCCTCTTATTGACATCTGTGTATATTCAGGGGCGGACATATCTTCCATGCAGCACCACATATCAACTAATAATGCCTTGTATGTTGAAGTTACAAAAGAAGCAACAGAAGCGGTGTTTCATTGGCTTATTGACAGAGGTATCAGGGCATATCATAGGCCTACAGAGTCTTTTATGTCGGACTATGTAAATCTTTCGGAGGAGATTGTCATTGTGAAGACTCTCGTTACAGAATCACCTGTAATAGTAAATGATGGAATAGTCATGCCTTCTTTAGAGAAACTTATGGTTGATATAAATACCGATGCGGATTTCTATTATTTGCATGGAGGAGAGACCTTTTATATAATGGAACATGCCTTGAACCTCTTCAAACTTAACAAATCTAAATTGTTGAGATATGCTTCCAGGCGCGGGGCACGTCAAAAAATGGTTGGATTAATAAACGAGTGCAAGTGATGATAAGACAGGAATGCTACACTAAGGAATGGTGTGAAAAGGTGGCTCATCAGCTTAATTACAGAGATATACAGTTAATAGAGAAGGTCGTAAGGGCTTTGTCTTTGCTTGAGATGCTTGTAAAATCAGGATGCCCATTCCATTTCAAAGGTGGAACTGCTACAATGATGTTGCTCGGTGGTATAACGAATCGTTTAAGTATTGATATTGATATTATTTGTCCGCCCGGAACAGATATAGAAAACTACCTTGCATCATTCAGAGAACATGGATTCACAAAAATTGATCTTGTGGAACGGAAATCTGCCGGGAAAGATGTACCCAAGAGTCATTCCAAGTTTTTCTATTAGTTAGCTTACAGCGATAGAGGTGGAGAGAGTTATATTCTGCTTGATGTTTTATATGAAGACTGCCACTATATCAATACAAAGGAAATTCCGATTGAAAGCCCGTTCATAAGCATAGACGGCACTCCATTGTTTGTCAAGGTGCCGTCTGTAGAGGATATTCTTGGAGATAAACTCACCGCATTTGCTCCAAATACTACAGGAATACCGTATTTCAAAGGTCATAAAATTTGTTCAGTTGAGATTATCAAGCAGTTATACGATATTGCGCGTCTTTTTGAAAGAGTGTCTGACCTTAGTGTAACATCAGAGGCGTTTCATCGTATTGTCAAGGTAGAGATGTCTTACCGCAATATGGATGACATAGATGATGTATTCATGGATATTATACAAACTTCACTTCTTATTGCTACACGTGGTAAGGCCGGAGCCGGAAACTTTGATATATTGCTTGATGGTATCAAAAAAATAAGGAACTTTATTCATACCTCCAACTATCATCTTGATCACGCGATAATAGATTCGGCAAGGGCTGCATATTTGGCCGCATGTATTAAAAGCGGTAAGACAACATTAGAAAAATACTCCGGTAATCCGCAAATTGTAAATGAGATGATGATTAGAGAGTCGCTTCCCAATAAATTGCAAAAACTTAAAAAAATTTATCCTGAGGCCTTTTATTATTGGTCAAAAACGAGTGAATTACTATAAGAATCTCCTTAATTTCGGCAATAAATTTGTTTTATTGCCGAAATTAAGGAGATTCTTATTTATCTAAAAATACATTGACAGTTTTCTCAAAGACAAGATAAAACAAATTTTAAACAGTATCTTATATATAATAACATACACCGGCGTAGGGAGGTGAGTCCCGGCGCCGGTGTATGTTATTGTCTTAAAGTTTTTTGAAAACTGCCTGTTATTGGCCTAAATAAGACTTAAGAAGTCTACTCTTCTGTCCTTTAAGACGGCGGATTGCCTTTTCCTTGATCTGACGTACGCGTTCGCGGGTCAATTCGAATTTTGCTCCGATTTCTTCGAGAGTCATTTCCTGACAGCCGATGCCGAAGAACATTTTCAGGATTTCGCGTTCACGTTCGTGGAGCTGTCGCAGAGCGCGTTCAACTTCGTTTGAAAGTGATTCCTGATTGAGCGATGCGTCGGCCATAGGCGAATCATCGTTGGTGAGCACATCGAGCAGGCTGTTGTCTTCGCCTTCAACAAAAGGTGCGTCAACTGAAATATGACGGCCTGAAACCTTGAGTGTGTCAGCGATTTTTTCAACGGGAACATCGAGACTTTCGGCGAGCTCTTCGGGCGAGGGGCGACGTTCGTTTTCCTGCTCGAACTTCGAGAGAGCCTTGCTGATTTTGTTGAGCGAACCTACCTGATTGAGCGGCAGGCGCACGATGCGCGACTGCTCGGCAAGTGCTTGCAGGATAGACTGGCGAATCCACCAAACGGCATAAGAGATAAACTTGAAACCGCGGGTCTCGTCGAATTTGCGTGCTGCTTTAATCAAGCCAAGATTGCCTTCGTTGATAAGGTCGGGGAGTGTAAGACCCTGATTCTGGTACTGTTTAGCTACCGATACTACGAAGCGGAGGTTTGCACGGGTTAGTTTCTCGAGGGCGGCCTGGTCACCTTGGCGTATGCGCTGGGCAAGCTCTACTTCTTCTTCTACTGAAATAAGCTCTTCGCGGCCAATTTCCTGAAGATATTTGTCGAGCGAGGCGCTTTCGCGGTTGGTGATTGATTTTGTAATTTTTAGTTGTCTCATTTCTTGTATATGTACCGAATTGATGAACTATATATCTTTTGGGATATAATTAACGTGTAAAGTTATAAAATTATTGCCATACGGGCAAATAAAATTGATACTTTAACGTAAAATTAATATGAAGTGTTGCGAAATCAGACAAAAACTTGGCCGCGACGCGTTTTTTTTACCGATTGTGCAATTTTCGGGAATTTCGTGCGTCTAATATATCAAAACCTTTAAATTCAGCATCATTTGCTGTTAACTGAAAATTTTTTATGACAAATATCCTACAGGTAGAAAACGTAAGCAAGACCTTCACCAATCATAAGGCATTGGATGATGTCTCGCTCGAAGTGCCCGAGGGCAAGGTGTACGGGCTGCTCGGGCCTAACGGTGCGGGCAAAACCACTCTGATACGCATTATCAATCATATAACCGCTCCCGACAGCGGACGGGTGCTCTTTGACGGACATCAGCTCACGGCTGCCGACATAGTGAACATTGGCTACTTGCCCGAGGAACGCGGCCTGTATAAGAAAATGAAGGTGGGCGACCAGGCCGTATTTTTCGCCCGTCTCAAGGGCCTGTCAAAAGCCGATGCCACCCGAGCTTTGAAGCAATGGTTTGAACGCCTTGAGATTTCGTCGTGGTGGGACAAGAAAGTAGAGGAACTGTCAAAGGGTATGGCGCAGAAGGTGCAGTTTATTGTTACTGTGCTGCACAATCCCAAGCTGCTGATATTCGACGAGCCATTCTCGGGCTTCGATCCCATCAATGCCAATGTGCTTAAACATGAGATTCTGAAGCTGCGCGACGAGGGTGCCACTGTGATTTTTTCCACACACAACATGGCTTCGGTAGAGGAACTTTGCGACAATATAACCCTTATAAACAAGTCGCACAATATCCTCACAGGGCCGGTGTCGGAGCTGCGCCGCCGTTTCAGCAACAATTGCTATGAAATAGGATTTGAGGGCAATGCCAAGGAGCTGATTGCCAAGATTCAGCCATGTGTGCGTACCATAGAGCCTATGGCCACCGACCGCGACGGTATCTCGCATGTGCGCTTCTCGCTCAATTCGCAGGACGACCTGCGCAATCTGCTCGGAGTGGCCAATGCCGAGGTGATGCTGCGCACGTTCAATCCTCTGTTGCCTTCGATGGATGAGATATTCATCCGTACCGTAGAAAATTCCAATCACTCAACTCCAACACCTCCCGAACTATGAGCAGAGCACTATCTATAATTATTGCGCGTGAATATCTTGAGAGAGTAAAGCGCAAAAGCTTTATAATCACCACAATCCTTATGCCGGTGATAATGCTGGCCATAATGGTTGCGCCGGCTGTCATAGCCATGATGTCAACCCCCGAAGAGCAGGTAATAGCGGTGATAGATGATTCGGGCGTTGTGGCAGGACGTCTGCACGACAGCGACGAGATTACATTCAAACGGGTGGCCGATAACATCGACGTGGTGAAGAAGGAAGAAGCCTATGGAGCTATTCTTGTAATAGGCTCGAATGTGGTGACCGATCCCGACGACAATGTCACACTGTACACCCACGGCTCGCCCTCGCTCACTACCGAAAGGTTTGTGAAGGACCAGATTGAAGATGCCGTTGAGTCGCGCCGCATAGAACTGTATGAGATCGACAACCTGCAACAGATCATGGAAGATGTACAGGTAGATATGAAGATGAAGACCTACAGGCTCGACCAGGATGAGGAGAACGAAACATCATCGCTGTTGTCTTACCTGCTGGGTACGTTCATGATGCTGATACTGTATTTCTTCATTATGCTCTATGGCCAGATGGTGATGACATCCATTATTGAGGAAAAGAACAATCGAGTGCTCGAACTGGTGGTTTCGTCGGTCAACCCCAACGACCTCATGATGGGTAAAATACTTGGTATAGGAGCGGTAGCCGTGACTCAAATTCTTATATGGGCGGTGCTTATCGTAGCCGGTTCGTTGTGCCTGATGCCGTTCATGGCCACTGCAGCTGCCACAGCCGACGATCCCACACTCGTAGCCGCCATATCGCAGCTCGGTGATCCTGCGTTCATGGCTCGGTTGGTTATTTTCATGGTACTGTTCCTCATAGGCGGCTATCTGTTCTACTCGTCGATATATGCAGCCATAGGCTCGGCGGTGGATAACATACAGGACGCCTCACAGCTGCAGACCGTGGCTATTGTGCCCATCATCCTTGCCCTTATCATATCTATGAGTGTGGTGCAGGATCCTAATTCGGGACTTGCCCTGTGGACCTCAATGATTCCATTTACCTCGCCCATGGTTATGATGGCACGCATGCCCTTCGGCATACCTGTGTGGCAATCATTGCTCTCGGTGGTTCTGCTCTACGTGTCGTTCTTCGGTATGATATGGTTGTCGGCCAAGATATACCGTGTGGGTATATTTATGTATGGCAAGAAGCCAACTTTTATGGAACTCATGCGTTGGGTAAGATATAAGTAAGTACAAACAAGATTATGGCAGAATGGATTAAAATTGCATCCTTCACCACACCCCAGGATGCGTATATAGTAAAGGGAATGCTCGAATCCAACGATATTCCTACGGTATTGAACAATACCACCATATCGTCGGTGTATCCTATGACCGATACGTGGGCGCCGGTTGAACTGCTGGTTCCGAAACACGATGAAATACGGGCCCGACAGCTGATGAAACTCGACGGCGATATGGCCTGAAAAGTCATACTTTAAAGATTGGCGCTGTTTGTTGAGAGATTGCAACAAACAGCGCCAATCTTTTGTTATTTATGGAAAAGACAATTAACTAATTATATAATATTCGACCATGGATAATTCAATTATCTCGCCTTACACACAGGCACTCAACGCACAGACAACCAAACTTGAGGATTATCTCGACAGTGGTTTCAAAACTATCGGTATTCCGGCAGATATCTCGCAAGTAGAGTCTTCAAAGATGAATATGCTCGGCAAGTCGAGCATCTGTTTTGCCATTATAGGAGTTGCAGCGATTATATTCGGATTTGTAATTTCAAATCTCAGTGTGATTATCACCGGAGCGGCTGCAATCTTCAGCGCATGGTATCTCTATATGAAGGGACGTCAGGCCTCGCGGGCTGAGGCTTACTCAGGTCTCAGCACCAAGATTTTCGGCGAAATTTCGGTTATTACCGATAAAGTTTCGTCGGAGTGGAACAGCTTTATCAGCTTGCAGAACGATAATCTCAAGAAACAGATTGTAAGTTCAGCCGACCCCACCGACAGTAAGGTCAGCATGATTGACAAAGTGGAGACATCCCCTGCCGTAAAAGTTAATCTCGACCAAATGCAGGCAGAGCTCAATAAGGTAGCCGCCGGCGAAGACCTTTCAGCCTACAAGCAATATCTTAGCAAAGCCTACGGCACAATCAAGAACGAAATTTCTGCCGTTGAAACTTCGCAGCAGAGTATCTATAACACCCTGAGCAAAGCTGCCGTATAACGCTCATTCTCCCTCATCTCTACAGCGCTAAGCATCCCCATGGGGCTGTCTAATTTTGGTTGTTAGGCAGCCCTGCTTATGTTTTGTTTATGAAATGTTAAAATTCCGGTTTTTTAATGCCATTTTATTGTTATTCTAAAAATTCTTATTAACTTTGTGCCAACAGATTCCGCCACGCTTAGGCTTTGCATGCGTACCCAGGCGGAACTTTTATTTTTATATACCGTGGACTATTCTAAACGACCAATTGATTATAAAGATCAAATCAGTATTTTGCAAGGTCGGGGACTGATTATAGATAACATTCCTTATGCTTATGAGCAATTGGGAATCATTAGCTATTTCCGGTTGGCCGGGTATTGGAGACCTATGGAGGCTGACAAGAATACACATATATTCAAATCCGGAAGCACGTTTGAAAATGCCCTTAGTCTTTACTATTTTGACAAACAATTAAGGGCACTCCTTTTCTCTGTAATACAGAGTATAGAAATTGCGTTGCGCACAAAGATGATTCACCACGTATCAATGAAGTATGGTGCATTTTGGTTTACTGATTCAGCGTTATCTTTTAATCACACCTTGTTTTCCACAAATCTTCTTCATGTCAAAGCAGAGATAGCTCGCTCTCGTGAGGATTTTATCCAAGATCACTTTTCTAAATACACATCGCCGGATGTTCCTCCTGCATGGAAAGCCTTGGAAGTCGTTTCTTTTGGAACTCTTTCAAAATTGTATTTCAACCTTAACGACAACGATATAAAGAAGATAATAGCGTCTGAATTTCATTTACCTCATCGGAAATTCCTTGATAGTTGGATAAAAAGTATGGCAGTACTTAGAAACATCATAGCACATCACGCTCGTTTGTGGAATAGGAATTTTCCAAACATACCACTTTTACCGCGCCACTTACCAAGTAGATGGATTGATACATACGGACTGGCAACACAGAAACTATATCCACAACTTTGCGTTTTAGCATACTTGGAGAATGCAATTCATCCTGCTAATTCATTTGTTGAAGAATTGAAACGATTGCTTTCCAAATATCCAAACGTAGATGTAGCTGCAATGGGGTTTCCTCCCGATTGGGAGTTGCAGCCATTATGGGCAATCTCAGACTAATCCATGTGCCTTAATTATGGTATTACCTTAATGTAAACTCGCTTTGTTGATAATATTACCCAGGAGATTTTATTTCCCTTTGGGAAGTTTGAATATAAATTCCAATCCTCCTGTTTTTAAGTTTTTAGCAGTTATGTCGCCATTCATTGCCACGAATATGCGTTTGACGAGTGAGAGGCCAAGGCCTGAACCACCGTTTTTGCGAGATCTGCCGGTATCTACTCGGTAAAACAGATCAAAGAGTCGTTCAAGATGCTCATTTTCAACACCGATACCATCGTCGGAGTATGAAAATACAAGATAATCATCTTCTTCGCCGATAAATTTAATTGAAATGAGCTTGCCGCACGAATGTTTTACAGAGTTTATAATCAGATTAAACAATGCGTTGTTTAGCAAGCCTTCGTTACCCTTGACCATGCACCCGGCCGGAATATTCATCTCCAAAGCCATATTTCCAACTTTATGGTTATGCTTTACGTCATCAAATAATTTTATGATGAAGCTTTGGAAATCAAAATCCTTGCAAACTATGGCAATCTTGTTTTCCTGGATGCGCATTACCGAATTCAGGTCATCAATAAGGTCGGCCAAACGGTCTATATTGTCGCTTGCCCGAATTATGAACTTGTTTTTTTGCTCTGTCGAGATATTCTCATCTGTGCGTATCGTATCAAGATAACCCTTGATTATGGCAACCGGTGTATTAAGTTCATGACTTACGTTCACGCCTATCTGACGCTCGTGGAATAACTTTTCCTCTTCGGCTTTTAATTTCTCTTTGTATAAAAGCACCAGTCTTTTAGATACATCGCCGAGTTCATCTTTTGAGAAGTGCCATGACTCTATATCATCGGGCATATCATTAGACGAAATCATTTCTGCAAAGTCACGCAGTGCGTAGACATTGCTGCAAATAGCCTTGGAACTGAAATAGGCGAGTATGAACGAGAGAACTCCCAAACCAAAAACGACGATCCATATAACCGAGTCGATACTAAGAAATTCAAGTACTTCGCCCTTGTAAGGCAGTGCGGCAAAGGTGTGTATTGTTCCGTCGCCACTTATGGCGGAACTCACCATATATTTGGAGCCGAACATTGTCATGTCGTGTAGAGAGGGAGTATTTCTCTCAGTCCATGAATCCTTAAAGGCGGGGAGCAATTGCCCAGACTCGTTGTGTATCGGAATTGTTGTGGCATTATTATCAGCGATTATATTGCCATCGTTATCATATACCGTAATGTGTAATGGCTCAAGAGTTGTCTGATTAGTAAAAAGTCTTATGAAATCAACTGTTTTCTGTAAATCGGCACCTTTGTTGTAGGCATCAATTATAGTAGTGTTTACGTTGACCAATCTGTTGCCGAGATTATGACTGAGCCGCTGCCTTTCGTGAGCCACAAAGTATAGGATGGTTATGCCTATAACTATCCACAATAATCCTACCAAAGGGAAAAATAATTTCCAATGCAATCGTGATATACGGTTTTTAGTCATTCAGAATTAAGTTTTTTCATTAGTGATGTAAGGCCATACATATAACAAAATAATGATAAAATTGTTCGTTTAGTGGAAGAGCGTGTGTAATAATATTCGTAACTTTGCGTGAAATTATAAAAAGCAAAGATTATGGCTTGTCCACAAAATATACTGATAGGAAATTACGATTATCCACTGCCTCAGCACAGGATTGCGCAGCATCCTTTGGCTCAACGCGATTCGTGCAAGTTGTTGGTGAAGAAACAAGACCAAGACCCTGTTGAACACGTATTCAACGAATTACCATCGTTATTACCCGATAACGCAGTGCTGGTGTATAACAACACCCGTGTGATAAACGCGCGCCTGCGTTTCCGCAAGTCTACCGGTGCCATTATCGAGGTGTTCTGCCTTGAGCCGGATGCGCCTGCCGATTATGCCGAAAACTTCGCCTCTACATCAAGCTGCCGCTGGCTGTGCTTTGTAGGAAATTCAAAACGCTGGAAAGAAGGCGCCCTTGAGGGCCTTGTGAGGGTAGGCGACCGCGATGTGGTGCTGAAAGCTGTCAGGAAACAGGCCGCCGGCAATGCCTGGATAGTTGAATTTGAATGGGATTGCGGCGTGAGCTTTGCCGAGGTGATAGCTGCGGCCGGCGAAATACCAATTCCTCCTTATCTCAACCGTTCTACTGAAGAAGCTGACTCAAGCGACTATCAGACAATCTATTCGCATATCGACGGTTCGGTGGCTGCTCCTACCGCCGGGCTGCATTTCACGCCCGAACTGCTCGAAGCCATAAGCCACAGGGGTATTCCGCACCTTGAGGTTACCCTGCACGTCGGTGCCGGCACATTCCAACCCGTGAAAAGCGATGCGATAGGCGATCATCCCATGCATAGCGAGTTTATTGCTGTAGACCGTGAGGTGCTACGCAGTCTTGCCCTACTGGTTGCCGATCACAATATAATAGCAGTAGGCACCACATCGGTGCGTACGCTCGAGAGCCTCTACCATATAGGCTGTCTTATATCTGAAGGCTCTTGGGACGGAGAAGTGCCTCAATGGTATCCTTACAGCGATAATCATCCGCAACTGTCGGCAACCGAGGCTTTTGATGCCATACTCCGTTATCTCGACGATAATAATGCCGATGCCTTGATAGGGTCGACCCGTATCATAATAGCTCCCGGATATGAATATAAAGTAGTGAAAGGCATGGTGACCAACTTTCATCAGCCACGCTCAACGCTGCTGCTGCTTGTTTCGGCATTTATAGGCGATGAACAATGGCGTCCGATGTATGACTTTGCCCTTGCCAATGACTTCCGTTTCCTCAGCTATGGCGATGCTTGCCTATTGCTGAGATAAGTTTAAAATCAGCAGGCCCGACTGTGATTGCTCACGGCCGGGCCTGCCTTTGCAGAATTATATAACATTCAACCATATAGTCGATTGAATGGCGAGAAGCGGGATGCCACTGCAGCGCGTGCCATTTTTGCGCGTAGCCGGGGATATATTATCCCGCTTCCCTGTCGTGCACGTTATTTTTCCGCTTTCACGCGCGCTGAAGCGTATATGTTGAGTTGCAATTCATTTGCAATCCTACGGATGGCCTTGGCAGCCTTTACCGATACTCCATTTTGATCGAGGGCGGGGGCATACGCTGCGATAGCGCCGAATCCGGGCATTACGGCAAGTATTGCACCACCCATGCTGTTTGCAGCGGGCAGGCCGACAGTCATCATCCATGCGCGGCCTTCTTTGTGTACGCCACGAGCCATGGTGGCAACTACGTTGGCTGCTATGGCACCGTCAAAAGCTATCTGTCCATTGAGGGGATTTCGGCC
Source organism: uncultured Muribaculaceae bacterium (assembly GCA_910586975.1). Lineage (GTDB taxonomy): Bacteria > Bacteroidota > Bacteroidia > Bacteroidales > Muribaculaceae > CAG-873. The sequence goes on from CAJUKX010000012.1 coordinate 41,609, forward strand.
GTCGTCCGCGATTGTGGCACCCATTGCGGCGAGCTGTTCGGTAGTGAGCTGCAGCGACGATAGACGGGTGAACAGGTCAAGAGAAGTTTCTGCGTCGTCATACAGGTTGTAGCCTGCTTCCTGGAATGAGTTTACAGCGTTTGAGGCTGAGTTTTCTGCTTTGAGTCGTTCATAAAGCTTGTCATCGAGGATAGGGGCAGAGCCTAACATATTGATAAGATTGTTAATCATAACCTGCCACTTGCCGTCGGGGTCGTTTGAAGGTTCAACCACACTTACGGCACGTACGCCATGGGCACTTACGGCCAGACCCTTGGGCTTGTTTTCCTTACTGCATTTGCCGCAGGCCACACCGGCCTTTTTAACTAATTCTTCGGGTGTGTTCTGGCTGAGAACCATTACATGAGTGGGGACGAGAGCAATACGTCCGAGTGGCGACAGTACTTTGGTATCGCCCTTGTTTATGGTTGTGCCGTCGGTAAGCACTACGCTTATACCGAAAGCTTTATCGTTGACTTCTCCAAGGCGGGCATCTACTGATCCTTCCTTAATGCTTTTATTCATCTCAAACGCATCTTCGACTGCTTTGCCGACGCGTTCTATAGAAACTTTTCTTTCCATAATTATATGTAGTTTTTTAATTTCAAATTCTGATACTTAAACGCTATGGAGCGGATAAAGTTGCGGAATACGGTCTTAAAAAAACACTACGATTGTTATAAGTAATCAATGAAAAATAGTTTATATCATCTGCTTGCCTTATGAAGGCATCTTCAACCCTCTTCATCGATCACGTAGCTACAGTTACGCTCCCTCTTCATCGTATTGAATCTACTGTCCATGAGTCAGCGCATATAATATAAATTATTTTCCATTGCTTACTTACAAATCAAACTTAATTAAGTATCATGGTGTTATAAGGTAGTAATCTTAATTTGACAAATATGAAAAAATATCTTTATCTACTGGTTGGCCTGCTTGGCGTAGGTTTGGTGGCTTGTTCTGACAACGATGACGATTGGTACGAAATAAGCTATGGGCAACTTCCGCCCAAGGCTCAGGTATTCCTTGAAACGTATTGGGCCGGATATGCCGTATCGTCTATGGAGATGGATGGCCATGGTGCCGGTACCACTTACGAGGTAACACTTACCAACGGTACCGAGTTTGAGTTTGACAGTACCGGCCTTTGGGTCGAAATTGATGCTCCTATGGGTATGGCATTGCCAACAGGCTTTATCCACCCCGGTATCATCAACTTTGTAAGCCTCAACTTCCCCGATCAGGAAATCAACGAAATTTCGCGTGAATACTATGGTTATGAGGTTGAACTGACCAATGAAGTGGAACTTAACTTCAACACCAACGGCAATATCATCTATAATTACTAATTTGGTATTGAATAAAAATAAATGACCATCGGACCGAAATCCGGTGGTCATTTTTGTAGCGTGTTCCGCGTTCTTCGCTTTAGGCGTTCTTAACGGTATCAACGACAGCCTTGAAAGCTTCGGGATTGTTAAGAGCGAGGTCGGCGAGGACCTTACGGTTGATTTGGATACCTGCTTTGTGGATGAGGCCCATGAGCTGTGAGTAGCTGAGGCCGTGCATACGGGCAGCAGCGTTGATACGCTGAATCCACAGAGAGCGGAAGTTGCCCTTTTTGTCCTTACGGTCGCGATATGCGTAGGTAAGACCTTTTTCCCAAGTATTCTTGGCTACGGTCCATACATTACGGCGGCATCCGAAGTAGCCGCGGGTAAGTTTCAGGATTTTTTTACGACGTGCGCGTGAAGCGACGTGGTTGACTGATCTTGGCATTTTCTTTTTTACATTTTGAATGACAGCGGCTGCAGAAGCGCTTTGGAGCTGACCATTCGGTTAATAAAATTAGTTATAAAAACTTGCGATTTAAAATCTTGAGAAGATTGGCTCAGGCAGCTGTTTACTTGAGAGCGAGAAGTGACTTTACGCTGTTTTCGTCCACCTTAGCGATGAGAGCGAAGTGGTCGAGGTTGCGTTTTTGCTTCTTGGTCTTTTTAGTCAAGATGTGGCTGTGGTAAGCGTGTTTTCTCTTGATTTTTCCTGTTCCGGTAAGAGCGAATCTTTTTTTGGCACCGGAATTAGTTTTAATCTTCGGCATTTTGTTAATTTATTTGAGTTGTATTGATATGTGTCACGCGTGACACGCTTTTTTATTTTTTCTTGGGCGCGAGCATGATAATCATTCTCTTGCCTTCGAGCAGAGGCATCTGCTCAACCTTTCCGTATTCCTCAAGGTCGTTGGCAAAGCGGAGCAGGAGTACCTCGCCTTGTTCCTTGAATAGGATGGAGCGGCCTTTGAAGAAGACGTAAGCCTTTACCTTGGCGCCTTCCTGAAGGAAGCCTATGGCATGCTTGAGCTTGAAGTTGTAGTCGTGGTCGTCGGTCTGGGGTCCGAAACGGATTTCCTTGACAACGACCTTCGATGCTTTGGCCTTGATTTCTTTCTGTTTCTTTTTCTGCTGGTAAAGATACTTCTGATAGTCGAGAATCTTGCAGACAGGGGGATCTGCCTGGGCAGAAATTTCAACGAGATCAAGTTCAAGCTCTTCGGCAATGGCGCGAGCCTGCTGAATGGTATAGATGCCTGGAGTCACATTATCTCCTACGAGACGCACTTCGCGTGCACGGATGTGCTCGTTTATATTGTTGGGGTCTTTGGCGTTACGGTCGGGTAAGCGACGGTCGCGCTGTTGCGGGCCTCTGTTGGCACCTTGTGGACGGGGTCCGGGGGTAAAGTGGGGTTTTTTCTCCATTCAGTAGGGTTATTGATTAATTGATTCGTTCACCTCGCGGGTAATTTGCTCTACAAAGGTAGCAATTTTCATCGAACCTTGATCACCTTCTCCCTGTTTTCTTACAGAAATTTCGCCGTTTGCCTGTTCTTTTTCGCCAACGACGAGCAGATATGGGATGCGTTTGAGCTCGTTGTCGCGAATTTTGCGTCCGATTTTTTCGTTTCGATCGTCTACAATCGCACGGATATCGGCCTGTTCAAGCTCGGCCATTACCTTGTAGGCATAGTCGTTGAACTTCTCTGAGATGGGCAGTACAACTACCTGCTCGGGGGTGAGCCACAGGGGGAAGCGGCCTGCAGTGTGTTCGAGGAGCACAGCTACAAAACGTTCCATTGATCCGAAGGGAGCGCGGTGTATCATCACGGGACGGTGCTTCTGGTTGTCGGCGCCGGTGTATTCGAGCTGGAAACGCTCGGGCAGGTTGTAGTCTACCTGAATTGTACCAAGCTGCCAGCGGCGGCCTATGGCGTCCTTGACCATGAAGTCGAGCTTGGGACCATAGAATGCTGCTTCGCCAAGTTCGGTACGGGCGTTCAGACCCTTTTCGGCGCAGGCTTCGATGATGGCTTGCTCGGCCAGGTGCCAGTTTTCGTCAGAACCGATGTACTTTTCCTTGTGCTGGGGATCGCGGAGTGAAATCTGGGCTTCGAAGTTATCGAATTTGAGAGCTTTAAAGATGTAGAATATAATGTCCATCACCTTGAGGAACTCGTCCTTGATCTGGTCGGGCGCACAGAAGATGTGGGCATCGTCCTGCGTAAAACCACGTACGCGGGTGAGGCCGTGGAGCTCACCGCTCTGTTCGTAGCGGTAAACTGTTCCGAATTCAGCCAGGCGCAGGGGCAGGTCGCGGTATGAGCGGGGCAGAGCGCGGAATATTTCGCAGTGGTGGGGGCAGTTCATCGGCTTGAGCAGGTATTCCTCGCCTTCCTGGGGTGTGTGGATGGGCTGGAATGAGTCTTTGCCGTATTTGGCATAGTGGCCTGAGGTCACATAGAGCATCTTGTTGCCGATGTGGGGTGTGATAACCTGCAGGTAGCCGTACTTTTTCTGAATCTTGCGGAGGAACTGCTCGAGGCGGTCGCGCAGAGCGGCACCCTTGGGAAGCCACAGGGGCAGACCGGCACCCACGTTCTGTGAGAATGCAAAGAGTTCCATTTCCTTGCCGAGCTTGCGGTGGTCGCGCTTCTTGGCTTCTTCGAGCAAGGCGAGGTATTCGTCGAGCATCTTCTTTTTGGGGAATGTGATGCCGTATACACGAACGAGCTGGTTGCGCTTTTCGTCGCCGCGCCAGTAAGCACCGGCGAGCGATGTTATCTTTACTGCCTTGATGGGGGCGGTGTTGGGGATATGCGGGCCTCGGCAGAGGTCGGTGAAGTTGCCCTGGGTGTATGTGGTGATGTGGCCGTCTTCGAGCTCGGAGATAAGTTCGCACTTATATTCCTCGCCGCGGTCACCGAAGAGCTTGAGCGCATCGGCTTTGGAGATATCCTTGCGCACGATTTCTTCTTTGCTGCGGGCAAGCTCCAGCATTTTATTTTCGATTTTTGTAAAATCTTCGGAGGTGATTGTGTGTCCGGCGGGGTCGATGTCATAATAGAAACCGTTTTCGATAGCCGGACCGATGCCGAACTTCACGCCGGGATATAGTTCCTGAAGGGCTTCGGCAAGCAGGTGGGCAGATGAGTGCCAGAATGCGTGCTTGCCTTCGGCGTCATCCCACTTGAAGAGTTTAATGGCGGCATCGTTGTCGATGGGACGGCTGAGATCCCATTCCTGGCCGTCAACGCTTGCAGCGAGAACATCCTCAGCGAGACGAGGGCTGATTGACTTGGCGATTTCAAGCGGAGTGATACCGGCTTCAAATTGCTTCACGCTGTTGTCGGGAAATGTAATGTTTATCATTTTTAAAGTATTGATTTATTGCTGATTAAGGTATACAAGGGCTTAATCGGCTATTTTGTGGCCACAAAGTTAGCGATTTTTTTTGGATTTTGCACTATTTTAGAGCCTGATTTTGCGATGATTCCACGCTGAATTTTCATAGATTGGAGAATCGGCGCCAATTCTCTGATTTACATAAAAATGGCCGACGCTTCGGGCGCCGGCCATATATGGCGTTCAATTGTTTTCGGGAGAGTAGGGCGGGGGAGTGCTCTCCGGCTTGTCGGCCGGGGTATCTTGCCCATTCTCGGGTTTGTCGGCAGTGTCGGCTTTGCTGTCGCTTCCGCTACTGTCTGCTACTTCGGTGGCAGTGACGTCTTCGGGGCCGGGAGTGAGCATACGGGGATCCTCGGCGAGGATTTCGTCGGTACGGCTCTTCCAGGGGCGTTCGCCGAATATGTCGATTACGTCCTGGGTGAAGATTACCTCGCGGTTTATGAGCACTTCGGTGAGCTTGTGGTGGCCCTCGGCGTGCTTGCGCAGGATGTCTTTGGCGCGTTCGTACTGCTCGGATATGATGCGCGATACTTCGTCGTCGATAATCTTGGCACGCTCGTTGGAGTAGGGCTTGGTGAAGCCGTAGTCCTGACCTGTTGAGTCGTAATATGACAGGTTGGGCAGGCGTTCGCTCATGCCGTAATATACAACCATGGCGTATGCCTGCTTGGTGACGCGTTCGAGGTCGTTGGCCGCACCGGTAGATATGCGACCGAGGAATACCTCTTCGGCTGCACGTCCGCCCAGGGTGGCGCAGATTTCATCGAGAATCACCTGCGAGGGAGTGATCTGGCGTTCTTCGGGCAGATACCATGCTGCGCCCAAGGCTTTGCCACGCGGCACAATGGTAACTTTTACGAGCGGATTGGCATACTGCAAGTGCCATGATACAGTGGCATGGCCGGCTTCGTGTATGGCTATGGAGCGCTTCTCTTCGACAGTGGTAATCTTTGAACGCTTCTCAAGTCCGCCGATAATGCGGTCGACAGCTGCCGAGAAATCGTCTTTAGTGACAACCGGCTTGTTGTTGCGAGCAGCTATCAGAGCTGCTTCGTTGCACACGTTGGCAATGTCGGCACCCGAGAATCCCGGGGTCTGGCGGGCAAGTAGTTCTATGTCGAGCGAGTCGTCGGTCTTGATGTTGCGCAGATGAACCTTGAAAATGGCCACACGGTCGGGCAGGTCGGGCAGGTCTACGTAGATTTGACGGTCGAAGCGTCCGGCACGCATCAGGGCCTTGTCGAGGATATCGGCACGGTTGGTGGCTGCAAGGATGATAACACCGCTGTTTGAGCCGAAGCCGTCCATCTCGGTAAGCAGCTGGTTGAGCGTGTTTTCGCGTTCGTCGTTGCTGCCCATATTGGCATTGCGACCGCGGGCACGACCTACTGCGTCGATTTCGTCGATAAATACGATACAAGGGGCTTTTTCTTTTGCCTGACGGAAAAGGTCGCGGACACGCGAAGCTCCGACACCTACAAACATCTCTACAAAGTCAGAACCCGACATTGAGAAGAAAGGTACGTTGGCTTCACCGGCCACAGCCTTGGCCAGTAGGGTTTTACCTGTGCCGGGAGGGCCTACCAGCAGCGCGCCCTTTGGTATCTTGCCGCCGAGGTCGGTGTAGCGCGAGGGATTTTTGAGGAACTCTACGATTTCCTCAATCTCGGTTTTGGCTTCAGAAAGGCCTGCAACGTCCTTGAAGGTTACCTTGTTGGCGTTGTTCTTGTCAAACAGCATGGCCTTTGACTTGCCTACGGAGAATACTCCGCCGCCGCCACCGGCACCACCGCCGCCACCGCTCATGCGGCGCATGATCCAGAACCATGCGGCCACCAGCAGCACTATGGGCGCGAGCGACCACAGGAATGAACTGAACTGGCTGCTGCGTTCGTATTTTACTTCGCCGGTGAAAGCGCCTGAAGCCTCCCATTCCTGAATACGGCTGTCAAACTTGTCGGCTGAAGGAATTTCAGTTGTTACTTTTGCCAGAACACCTTGGCTCTGGAAATGATTGTCGCGGAAAAGTACGCGTGCAAGGGAGTCGGAGAGAACGCCTTCGGCTTCCTTTTTGTCGGTATACACTATGATTTTGGTGATTCCGTGGTCGCGGGCAACGTATGAGCAGAAGTCGGTGTAGCTGACGTTGCGGGTGACGGAATTATCATCAAGAGCATATATCCCGAACAGAAACAGAAAGACTATGGCGTACATCCACCATAGATTTATCTTGAACGGACTCTTTTTGTTGCTGTTCCCTGAATTGTCTTTTTTTGGTAGGAAGGGCATAATGGAGTAATTAACAGTTCTTTGTAAACAAAGCGCTTGGATGATGAATTAAACGGTCTCTGAGAGCGTGTTTGAATTTAACGCAGTCTCAGTCGAGATCGGGGTATTCTGTAATGACGGCGTCATTCCAAAGTTCTTCAAGATTGTATCGTGTACGGGCGTCGGGCAGGAAGATATGAACCCATACATCGCCATAATCAAGCACAACCCATTGCGAGTCGTCGTGGGCACCGTCGCTGTTGAAGGGCTTTATGCCAGCGTCTTTTTGCAGGCGGTCGCGCAGATGGTCGGCTATGGCACCTACCTGGGTGGTTGAAGAACCTTCTGCTATGATGAATGCCCGGGCTGAGGCTCCCGGTATGTTTTCGAGATCGACAAGTGTGATGGCACGTCCCTTACGGTCGCGGATAGCGTCGATTATAAGTTCACGGATATCGGTGATTTCAGTCATTCAAATAGAATATATCGAGGATGAATTTTTAAAATACGACAAATGTACGAATAAAATGGCAAATGTTAAAATTTTAAGTGCCATTCATTATTAAAACAAGTTAAAAGCTAAAAAGATTGGTATAAGGATGAGGTTTTCATTCGTAGCGCATGGTTGAAGCCGGGTCGATGTGTGCGGCCATACGTGCCGGAAGTATGAGTATGAGCCATGCACCGAGGGCTACTCCGGCATTGAGCGCGAGGATGCTTATCCTGTTTATCTCAAACGGGACGTATGCCAGATAGTACATGTGGGGGTCGAGGGGCAGGAAGTGAGTGGCATTCTGAATGAGCATCAGCCCTATGGCAAGAACATTGCCGATGATCATGCCCAATCCTACGAGCCGCAATGCCGTGTAGACAAAGATTCGGCTTACCTGACGGCGTGTGGCTCCTATTGCCCGCAGCAATCCTATGGTGGGTACACGGTCGAGGATGATTATGAAAAGACTTGATATGAGTGTGAATGTTGCCACGCATATCATCAGTATGAATATTACTACTACATTGGTGTCAAGGAGGTCGAGCCAGCTGAAAAACAGCGCCCCCGAGTTATAAACGTTGTTCACCGGATATACACCCGATATCTCGCCGCGGCTGTAGGCTTCGAGCAATGCTGCCTGTAGTTTTTCGGTAGCCGGGATTATGGCCTTGGTGTCAATGCCTTCAATGGCGACGGATGTGCATGTGCTGTCGCCGCCCTCTCCCAGTCGTTGCATCAGTGGCAGCGATGTATATACGATGGCATCATCGTATTCGCCAAAGTTTGACTGATAAAGCCCCGAGATGTAAACCCTGCGCATTTTGGGCTGCTCGTTTACGAAGAAGTAGAGGTATACCTTATCGCCGGTGTCAAGGTTTAGCTTGTCGGCCATGGGGCGCGAGATCACTATGCTGTCTACGGCTGCCGTGTCGGCATAGTCGGGCCATGTGCCGGCGGTGAGAATGCTCTTTTCGAATGAATTGTCATGAGCCTTGCCGTGTGAGATGCATTGAATTGCCATGAAGTCGTCGTCGGTCTTGAGTATGGCATGGCGCGTGAAGGCCGGCACGGGCTTGGAGCCGGGCAGCGTACGGGTGATTATAGAGCTTAGGGTGTCGGATATGCAAAGCTCGTTGTCGGATGTAGCCGAGTAGTAGTCGTAAGAAGGTAATACTACTACATTGTCGTCAAACCCCATAACCTTGCGCTCGATCTCGTGCTTGAAACCTGAAGCCACAGCAAGGCTAAGCTCCATCACCATGAGTGCGAGAGCTACCCCGGCCACTGCTATCACCACGCCTGTAGCGGTGCTGGCCGGTGCATTATGTCGTAGCCTTATGCGGTTTGAAAACCAGTAGCTGAAATTCATTGGAGCTTGTTCATATTTAGGATTAAAGCGCTACTTATAGGAGCAGAGCCAATTGATAAACTACAAAAGCAACAATCCAGGCCACCAAAGTGTTGTAGACGACGCTGAATGCTCCATAGCGCCAATCACCGCTTTCGCGTACTATGGCAGTGACAGTGGCCATGCAGGGGCAGTAGAGCAATATGAATACCAGGAAAGCCAGGGCCGAGGCCGCTGTGAAATCAGGTTTGCCGTCGGGTCCGGGAGCCGAAAGACGCTCGCCGAGGCTCTGGTTGGTGAAGGCTTCGTCGTCGGTGTACAGCACACCCAGAGTCGACACCACAATTTCTTTTGCAGGTACACCGGCCAGAGCGGCCACTGTTGAACGCCATGTGAACCCGAGCGGTTCCATGACGGGATTAACTATCTTGCCGAGCGCTTCGAGATAAGAGTCACGCGAGAGATCTACCGTTGTTGAGTACGAAGCCGGGTCGGTGTGTGTTGCAGTATCGTCATGTCGGGGGAAATAATTGAGCGCCCATACTATAATGCTTGCAAAAAGTATGATTCCACCCATCTTTTTGAGGTATTGCACACCCTTTGACCATGTATGCTTCATTGAGCCTTTGAATGTGGGCATGCGGTAGGGAGGCAGCTCCATTACAAAGGGCGTTTCGTCTTTATGGAAGAAGAACCGGCGCAGCAGGCGTGCCGTGAGTACGGCTATAGCTATGCCGAGTACGTACAGCCCCAGAAATACCAATGCTGCGTATGAGTAGAAGAATGTACCGATGAGCAGCACGTACAGCGGCAGGCGGGCCGAGCACGACATGAACGGATTGATGAGTATGGTGATTAGGCGGCTCGACCGGCTCTCGATGGTGCGGGTGGCTATTATGGCCGGTACATTGCAGCCAAAGCCCATTATAAGAGGGATAAATGATTTGCCGTGCAGCCCCACCCGGTGCATTATCTTATCCATGATGAATGCCGCTCGTGCCATATAACCCGAGTCTTCCATGAAAGATATGCAGAAGTATAGTATAAGTATGTTGGGCAGGAATACTATAACACCGCCTACACCGCCTATTATACCGTCGGCAACGAGGTCTTTCAGTATTCCGTCGGGCATATAGGTCTTGACTAATACGCTCAGGTTTTCGACAAGGGTCTCAATCCAGTCCATAGGATACTGGCCCACAAAGAATGTAGCCCAGAATATGAAGAACATTATGAGCAGGAATATGGGGAAGCCAAACAGCTTATTGGTAACAATGGCGTCGATGATGGTGGTTGATTGTTGATTGGAGCGTTCTCCGGCCTGCATTGTTTCAGCAAGGGCGCCTGCTATGTAACCATATTTTTCGGCTGCGATGATCGAGGATATGTCTTCCTGCATGATGCGCTCAAGGTCGTTGCGCAGATAGTTGCGTTTTTCTACCAGGTTGTCGTAATTGTCGGCATCGCGCAGCAAGCGTTCAACCTCGGTGTCGCCTTCGATGAATTTAATGGCAAGGTATCGGGGTGAGAAGTGTCGTCCGATTTTTGGTTGGGCCTTGATCATGTCGATGAGTATTCTCAAGGCTTTCTCAATGTCGTTGTTCAGGGTTACGTGTACGTGGCGTACATTCTCGTTTTTACCCTCGTACACATTTATCACAGTATCAAGCAGGGCGTTGATTCCTTCGCCGTTGCGGGCTACCACGGGTACCATGGGCACGCCGATCATGCCGCCAAGCTCCTTGTAATTGAGGTTGGCGCCCGATGCTTGTAGCTCGTCATACATATTTAAGGCAATGACCATGGACCGGTCCATGTCTATAAGCTCGGTGGTCAGATATAGGTTGCGCTCAAGATTTGATGCGTCGACCACGTTGATTATTATATCCGGATTGTTTTCGCGCAGATATTTGCGCACATACAGCTCTTCGGGGGAGTATGCGGCCAGTGAATAAGTGCCGGGAAGGTCAGACAGGCGAATGTTGTAACCTCGATATTCAAAGAAAGTGGTTTTGATGTCGACGGTGACTCCGCCGTAATTGCCCACATGTTCGCGCGAACCCGACAGACAGTTGTAAAGCGATGTCTTGCCGCAGTTGGGGTTTCCAATCAGAGCAATGTTGATGGTACGGCTTGCATGGTCGATGCGTGAATCAGAATTGAGCGTGTCGGATTGTTGATGGCGGGCAGTGTGCTCGTCACCATGCGATTTGTCATTAGCGGTGATGTGTGAAGACTCATCATCGTTATCAATTTTTATGACTTCAATCATTTCGGCCTCTGCACGACGCAGCGACACTGCATATCCAAGCAGTTCATATTTGATAGGGTCTTTGAGTGGCGCGTCGAGTAGCACCTTTACTTCGCGACCGCGTACAAATCCCATCTCGATAACGCGCTTTCTGAACGCACCATGGCCGAGAATCTTTACCACAACTCCGGTTTCACCGGTCTTTAGTTCCGACAGTTTCACTTTCAAGTCTAATTTATCAAGTGCAAAGGTCGAAAAAAAACGCCAAATATGCAAGCTTATTTAAACTAATTTTAAATAAGTAATCATAGAAAAATAGTTTATATCATCTGCTTGCCTTATGAACGCATCTTCAACCCTCTTCATCGTATTGAATCTTCTGTCCCTAAGACGGCGCATATAATATAAACTATTTTCCAAAGCTCACTTAAGTCAGCAATGGCTTTTTTGTTTGTATTATATATGCCCATCAGGCAAGGAGGTGATATGGACAATTGATTGTGTTTTGTGGTTTGCCAATTCTGTTATAATATAATTGAGTTTGTGCCAATGGTATAAAGGATTATGGAATTAGAATGAATTATATATGCGAATCATTCTAACTCCATCATGTCGAAGAACATTAATCTCGTATGATCGTTTTCTTCTTTTTGAGTAAGTTTTACAAAGCCATTCTTTTCGTAAAAGTTAACAGCGGTAAGATACGCATCCACAGTAATGAACCTGAAGGCAGAGTAATTACTGTCGGTATCGAGCATATCTTTAATGAGATTTATCAGCTTTGTACCTATATGCAGTCCTCTATGTTTTGATGATACAGCTAATCTGCCAATCTTTATTGCAGGGTAACTGCTGAATTTCTTTCCATCCGGAAAACGGTTCTTGATTTTCCTCCACTGGTTATTTGTTACTTCTTGCTTACTGATTTTATCGTTCAATAATCAAAAGTATGCAGCAATATGACCTTCATCCTCAAGTAAGAAAGAGTTGGCAATACGTTTGTTAAGGAAGCTCTTGGCATCCTCTACAAGAAAATTGTTCAAATCTTCATCACCACAGTCAAAGTTGGCGAGATTTGACTCGGCGGTTAGCCTGACAAGCTTCATCTTACAGGCAGACGGTTATTAATTTTTTAGCTTCTTTGACAGCTTCTTTGAGCAAGCGCGTATTTTCGGCACGTTGCTCCTTGGTGAGATTTTCCACTTCCCGCATTCTTTCCTCAAAACGGATGGCATCTTCACCGGTCAAAATAGGGGTTTCGGCTATAGGTCTTGCCATAATTGTTTATCTGTTAATTTATTCGTTTACAAAGATACAACAAATTTCTGATACATTTGGTCATTGATATAATAAATATTTTGCAGTGCATCAGTTTTGCAAACAGCAAGAGCCGCTCAGTGGGCGGCTCTTGATATTGGTGGGTTAAATGGAGGCTTTATCAATGGGTTGCTTCAACTTCGGGGGCGATGAGTTTGTAGCCCTTGCCGTGGATGTTGATGATTTCGATTGAGGGATCGTCCTTGAGGTGCTTGCGCAGCTTGGTGATGTATACGTCCATAGAACGGGCGTTGAAGTAGTTGTCGTCGATCCAGATGGTCTTGAGGGCGTAGTTGCGCTCGAGAATCACATTGACGTGTGCGCAGAGCAGCGACAGCAGTTCAGACTCCTTGGTGGTGAGTTTTGTCACCTTGTCATCGATCATCAGTACCTGTTTCTGAGTGTCGAAAGTGAATTTACCTATCTTGTACATGGTAACTTCTTTTCCTTTCTTACCCTTGACGCGGCGCAGGATGGCCTCTATGCGCATGGTGAGCTCTTCCATGGAGAAGGGCTTGGTGATGTAGTCGTCGGCGCCGAGTTTGAAGCCTTCGAGGATGTCTTCCTTGAGCGACTTGGCGGTGAGGAAGATGATGGGCACATCGGCGTTGAATGTGCGGATTTCCTGGGCCAGTGTGAAGCCATCCTTTTTAGGCATCATCACATCGAGCACACAGATGTCGTATTTGCCTTTGAGGAATGCCTTGTAGCCGGCTTCGCCGTCGCTGTAGAGGTCGGCGTTAAAGCCTTTGGCCTGAAGATATTCTCTGAGGAGCATGCCAAGATTTTCGTCATCTTCGCAAAGCAGTATTCGCATGCGTTCTTCCATAATTATCAGTTTTTAGAGAGTGGGAGTAATATTATAAATTTTGTTCCTATATTTAATTCGCTTTCGCAGGTGATGGTGCCGCCGAGTTCGGTAACCATCTTCTTGACGTATGCCAGTCCGAGTCCGAATCCTTTTACGTCGTGGCGGTTGCCGGTAGACACTCGGTAGAATTTGTCAAAAATCTTTTTCACATCATCGCGTCGTATTCCTATACCGTTGTCGGTGATTGTAATTTCGAGTTGGTCGTTTGGAAGGTCGCGCGAGCCTACTATCAGTTGCAGCGGACGTTCTTCAGAGCGGTATTTGACGGCGTTGTCGAGCAGATTGAAAATTACGTTTGTGAAGTGCATTTCGTCTACGTCGACAAGTGCGTTCATAGCGTCGAGATTGGCAATGATGTGGCCGCCATACTTCTCTACCTTAAGCTTGAAAGTGTTCACAATGTTATACACTACCAGGTTGGCGTCGATTTCTTCAATCTTGAGTGTTGCCTTCTGGCGGTCGAACAGCGACATCTGAAGTACCTTCTCCACCTGGAAGCGCAGGCGCTTGGTCTCGTCGTTGATTACCTGGGATATCTGCTGGAGCATGGCCGGCGACTTGCGTATGTCGGGGTCGTTGAGCATCTGTCCTGCAAGCGAGATTCCCGAGATAGGGGTCTTGAACTCGTGAGTCATGTTGTTGATAAAGTCGTTTTTCATCTCGGTGAGCTTCTTCTGTCGGAATGCCACGATGATGGTATAAACGAAGATAATCAACAGTATGAAAGTGAAGGCAAAAGCCGGCACCATGAACGATATTGACTTGAATATGAAGTCTTTCATGGTGGGGAAGTAAACCTTCAGGAAATATAGTTGCGAGGACGGGTCGCGCGGGAAAAGAGTCTGAGAGAAAGCGCTTTCCTTGTCAGAATCCTGCCTGAACCCCTCAGAGCGGTATTGCACCACGCCCGAACGGTTGACCACAGCGTACTCAAACGGAGCGTCGATGCCCAAGGTGTCGAGCTGGGCACGCAGGTATTTGCGCACCAAGGCCGAGTCGGCTCGTTCGCTTATGGGGCGGTCTGAGGCGGTGGCTATGATGTTGAGGATTACATCGTCGAGCACTCCGCGCTGATACAGGAAGTGGTCGCGGTATACATCCTGCATTTTTCTGAAATGCTGGCTCATGAGCGGGCCACCGGTCTGTATTTTGGTGATTTCAGAGGCATCGCCCTTGATGGTGAGGTCGGCCTGCAGACCTGTGGATGTGGAGAATGACACCTTGACGCCTTCCTGGCTGGGAAGCGCCGAGCCGGCTCGTTGGGCATATATCGACTGCGATTCGATGAGACTCACCTGGTCTTCGAGGAAGTAGGTTGTCTCGTCTTGTTCGAGCTTCTGTGCAACAGCAAAAAGACTTTGCTTGACGCCTTGCGAGAACTGTTCGTAGCGAATGCCAACTATATTTTTCATATAAAAAATCTGAATACACAGAAGGCCGATGAAGGTGAACGCCATCAGTACAGTCAGAATCCATATAGTTTGCTTCTTCATATTATTTTATAGTGCCGGAGACCGGCGATAGACTTTTTCTTTATCTAATTTAACAATTGAAACGAATTAATGTTTGCATTTTTTTACTTAACATAAATTTTTTAAATGCTATGCCAAGAAAAGAAGATGCGGAAAAATTAATCTGTTAACATTTAAATGCAAATTTAACTAAAAATATTTTCCATCCAAAATTTGATGTTAAAATTTTGCCCTAAATTAGAAAATTATAGTCAAAACAGATTACTTTTAACATATTTTTGATGTAACTTTGCGATATAAGTAATCATTGAAAAATAGTTTATACCATCTGCTTGCCTTATGAACGCATCTTCAACCCTCTTCATCGGTCACGTAGCTACGGCTACGCTCCCTCTTCATCGTATTGAATCTGCTGTCCATAATTCGGCGCATATAATATAAACTATTTTCCAAAGCTTACTTATCTGATATTATCTATGGAAAAAACTACACTTTCAACATTACGCGTCAGAAGGTTGGAGGGCCGTCCCGACGCAAAGCAGCTCACCTCGCTCCTCGATGCCTGCGGGGCAGAGTGGCATGAGATTGATAAGGTCAACTGGTCTGAGAAATTTCCATACAGCCCAAAGGTGCAGTTCCGTATAGCTCACTGCGGCGATGCTTTGGCTCTGCAATACAGATGCTCAGAGCAGTGTGTAAGGGCTGTGGCAGACGACAACGGTGCCATCTGGCAGGATTCGTGTGTTGAGTTTTTTGTGAGTTTCGACAATCACATATATTATAATGTGGAATTCAACTGTGCAGGCCGCATGCTGATAGGAGGAGGGCATGAGCGCAAGGGACGCCAACGCGCAACGCCCGACATTCTTGCATTGGTGGAGCGCCATGCTGCGTTTGACGGTCATTTCGACAACCGTACGGCTCCCGAAGAGTGGGAGCTATCGGTTGTCATACCGATGAAGGCCTTCTTCCTCAACGATATAAAGGATGTGAGCGGCAGCGAGGCGCGTGCCAATTTCTACAAATGCGGTGACCTTACAGAAGTTCCTCACTACCTGTCATGGGCGCCGGTAGATACAGAAACTCCGGCATTCCACACCCCAGCATGCTTTGGCCACCTGATTTTTGACTGAATCGTAATGAAATTAAAATGGTTATGATTATATGTTTTGTAATTCAAAATTTTATTCGTAACTTTACAATATATTCTTGAAAAGGTTCTGATATGAATATAGTAGCAAAGAAAACGTTAGTTGATTATTATCTTAAATATCCGAAGGCAAAAGAAGCTCTTGAAGATTGGTACACTAAGACAAGGAAAAGTCATTGGGCCAACTTTGCGGATGTTAGGGCAACGTTTAATTCTGTTGACAGCGTTGGTAATCAGCATTATGTTTTTAATATAAAAGGTAATGATTTTCGCTTGATTGTTGTTATTCAGTTTAAGCATGAATATGTTTACGTCAGGTTCGTTGGAACCCATGCAGAATATGATAAGATAAAAGATGCCTCACAAGTTTAATAAGGACAATATGGAAACAATAAAGACCAAAATAGAAAATGAGACTCAGTATAACTGGGCGATGGCTCGTATTGATGAGTTGCTGAAGGTAGTCCACAATGATACGCCGGATGATGATCCTAACAGCATCGAACTGTATCTTCTTTCGAGCCTTGTTGAGGAATATGAAGATGTTTATTATCCAATAGGTACACCTTCGTTGATAGATGTTTTGAAACTGAGGATGTATGAGATGGGGTTGTCGCAGGCTGCTCTTGCCAAGAAGATAGGTGTAAGTCCATCGCGTATCTGCGATTTTCTCTCAGGAAAGAGCGAGCCGACGATTCAGGTTGGTCGACGTATTTCGAAAGAACTTAATATTGACCCGGCTATTGTGCTTGGTGTCTGATTGCTGTTAACAATTCATAAGATTTGAGCGATTGGACTGTCTGTAATATATAATAAAATCGCCTCCGCTGTATGTGACGGAGGCGATTTTAGTATATAGGTAATTTAGGAATAGGCTTGATGAAGCTGAATTACATCATGCCGCCCATGCCGCCCATTCCACCGGGCATAGCGGGTGCGGGATTATCTTCCTTCTTGTCGGCAATGACACATTCGGTGGTGAGGAACATGCCTGCGATAGAAGCTGCGTTTTCAAGAGCTACGCGGGTAACCTTGGCGGGGTCGATAACACCGGCGGCGAGAAGGTTCTCGTAAACATCGGTGCGTGCGTTGTAGCCATAGTCGCCCTTGCCTTCGCGTACTTTCTGAACAACTACAGCGCCTTCTACACCTGCGTTGTTTGAAATCTGGCGCAGGGGTTCTTCGATGGCGCGGCGTACGATTTCGATACCTGTGGTCTCGTCGTCGTTGTCGCCCTTAAGTCCTTCGAGGGCATCAAGGCTGCGGATGTAAGCCACACCGCCGCCGGGAACGATACCTTCGGCAATGGCAGCACGGGTTGCGCTCAGGGCGTCGTCCACGCGGTCTTTCTTCTCCTTCATCTCAACTTCGCTGGGTGCGCCGATGTGGAGCACAGCTACACCGCCGGCGAGCTTGGCAAGGCGTTCCTGAAGTTTCTCGCGGTCGTAGTCGCTGGTGGTCTGGGCAATCTGAGCCTTGATCTGAGCTACACGGGCTGCGATGGCTTCCTTGTTGCCGGCGCCGTTTACGATGGTTGTATTTTCTTTTGTTACGGTCACGGTTGAGGCAGTGCCGAGGTCCTGCATTGTGGCAGTGTTGAGGGCCATGCCCTTGTCGGCAGAGATTACGTTGCCGCCGGTGAGGATGGCGATGTCTTCAAGCATTTCCTTGCGGCGGTCGCCGAATCCGGGAGCCTTTACTGCGCATACCTTGAGCGAGCCACGCAGGCGGTTTACAACGAGGGTGGCGAGGGCGTCCTGCTCAACATCTTCGGCGATGATGAGAAGGCCACGGCCGCTCTGGGCAGTCTGTTCGAGGATGGGAAGAAGATCCTTGAGGTTTGAGATTTTCTTGTCGTAGAGCAGGATGAAGGGCTGGTCCATTGCGCACTGCATCTTGTCGGCATCGGTCACGAAGTAGGGTGAGATGTAACCGCGGTCAAACTGCATACCTTCAACCACCTCGATAGTGGTTTCGGTGCCCTTGGCTTCGTCAACGGTGATTACGCCTTCTTTCTTAACCTTTTCCATAGCTTCGGCAATCAGACGGCCGATGGTGTCGTCGTTGTTGGCCGAAACGCGGGCTACGTCTTCGATTTTCTTGAAGTCGTCGCCAACTTCCTGGCTCATGCCCTTGATAGCGTCTACAACCTTGGCAACGGCCTTGTCGATACCGCGCTTGAGGTCCATGGGGTTGGCGCCGGCGGTAACGTTTTTCAAACCGACGTTGATTATGGCCTGAGCGAGAACGGTGGCTGTGGTTGTACCGTCGCCGGCATCATCGCCGGTCTTTGAAGCCACTTCCTTCACGAGCTGTGCGCCCATGTTCTGGAAGGGATCTTCGAGTTCTATCTCGCGTGCCACGCTCACACCGTCCTTGGTGATGTGGGGAGCACCGAATTTTTTGTCAATAATTACATTACGTCCTTTAGGACCGAGAGTAACCTTAACGGCATCGGCAAGAGCGTCAACGCCTTTTTTAAGCTCTTCGCGAGCAGCGGTAGTGAATTTTATTTCTTTAGCCATAGCTTATATATCTTATTAAATGTATTGTTATTCAACGACAGCCATCACTTCGTTCTGGCGCATGATAAGCATTTTTTCTCCGTCTACATCAAGCTCGGTGCCTGCATATTTGCCATAGAGGACTTCGTCGCCGGCCTTGAGAACCATTTCTTCGTCTTTTGTGCCACAACCAACGGCAATAACGATGCCGCGCATGGGCTTTTCTTTAGCTGTGTCGGGAATGATGATGCCAGAAGCTGTTACTTCTTCGGCTGCTTTGGGCTGAACGAGAACCCTGTCGGCAAGAGGTTTAATAGTCATAGTTGTATGTAGTTTTATGTGTTGAGCATTTAAAATCTGTAAGTCAATTCAGCACAAGTTGTGCCAAAAATGGAAAAACTGCCAAAATGTCCACTTTTTCATTGATTACTTATATTACTTATATATAAATTTGTTGACCAAAGGTATAACAATATGTCGCATTTTTTGTTGCGGAGAGCAGCCCGTACATACCCTTATAGTGCCGTTAATGACCGTGAAAAAGGCACAAATGTTAAAAAAGTCTCTAAAAGTTTTGTCAATCAAAAAAATATGCGTAATTTTGCGGCGCTGTTTTTAAGTAAAGGCAGCATTTATAAATAAATCACTAATTAAAATATGATCATTGTACAAGTAAAAGAAGGCGAAACAATCGAACGCGCTCTCAAGAAGTTCAAACGTAAGTTTGAAAAAACCGGCATTGTAAAAGAACTCCGCAGCCGTCAGGCTTTCCAGAAGCCCTCAGTCACCAACCGCAAGAAGATGATGAAGGCTATTTACGTGCAGCAACTTCGCGCTACCGAAGAATAAACCGTATTATCAACCATAAACCCTTGGAAGGAGGTTGTAAATTATAGGAAAATTTTCTTCGGAGATAAAATTTCCCCGATTTTATTTGGAAATATAGAGAAAGTTAGCTAAATTCGCCATTGGAGACAGCATAAAAGCTGTTGATTACCTCTGGAATGAATAAGCTATACGACTCATTTCTAACATATATACGGTGTGAGCTGAATGAATCGGCTCACACCGTTGCGTCATATAGCTACGACCTGCGCCAATGGGAAGAATTTACCGCCGAGGCCTTCGGGCCAAGCTTCGACCCCACGCAGGTGGTGGTGAATGACATAAGACAATGGGTTGCTTATCTGTCGACACAAGGACGCTCGGCGCGCACCATACGCCGTAAGGTGCAGACCCTGCGGGCGCTATATCATTACCTGATGAAGCGCGGAAAGATTGACAACAATCCGGCACAGGATCTGTCAACAGCCAAGCTGCATAAAACGCTGCCAAGGGTGATACGCCCCGAGGATATAAAAAAACTTCTTGATTCGCCTTTTGACAAAGCGGATTTTATCGAAACACGCAATCGCTTGATTATTCTGATGTTGTATTCAACCGGTATGAGAGCTTCGGAACTTACAGGGCTGCTCGACGTAAATGTTGATACAAATTCGTGCGAACTAAAAGTGCTCGGTAAGCGTAATAAAGAACGAATGATACCCTTTGGCAATGAACTCTGCAATATGATAAGTTTATACCGCACACTACGACCTGCCGCTTCCGGCCCTCAGTTTTTTGTAGAACCGGGCGGAGTTGCCATCACTTATCCTCACCTTAACAATATAGTGAAAGGTGAGCTCACCGGCAGGGTGCGGGCTTCAAAGAACACCGCGCATGCCCTGCGCCATTCATTCGCCACCGACATGCTTAATGCCGGAGCCGAAATAACGGCTGTACAGCAACTGATGGGGCATGCCTCACTGGCAGCAACACAAATCTACACACATCTCTCCTACAGAGAACTCCAACATAATTACCAACTCGCGCATCCCCGCGCACAAAAGAAAGGATAGATTATGGACGTACGTATTCAAGCAATCCATTTTGACGCAACCGAAAAACTCGTCGCCTTTATCAACAAGAAAACAGAACGACTCGCACGCCACTTCCCGGCTATAACTGCCGCTGATGTCGCACTCAAGGTAGTTAAGCCCGAAACAGCGATGAATAAAAACGTAATAATCAAGATAACCGTGCCACAGCAGGAAGAACTCGTGGCCGACAAGACTGCCGATACCTTCGAAGAAGCCGTAGACAACGCTCTTGAAGCACTCGAACGCCAGCTCGAAAAACGCAAATAAACAAACTATAGACAACAACGACACATACTCCGGGTTCTCAGAACAACTCTGAAGACCCGGAGTTTATTTGTGATTGCTCCGAATCAAGAATTTTATCTTGCGCAGGTCTTTTGTACTGAAAAATAATCAGTATTTTCACAGTCATATATTAGTTTTTTATTTGTTGGTATCACGTATTTTAGCTAACTTTGCACTTGTAAATCTCAAACATCTTCCGATTTAAGGAAAAGTTTGAGATGGCAGACATATCAGAAAGGCGTTTACTAACGCTTTGTTCTTGACGGATTGAAACTTCCACAAACTCAATGATAGTCAAAGAGCATCGCAATGGTAAGTGTCTGCGGTTGGTATATCATACCAACCGCACGGTCATTTTTATATGATCGTGTGGTTGCCTATATACCCTCACGTGGGCTTCTTCCATTGCTTGTTCCGACTATCAGGCTGTGGAAGGCCTCAATCCGTGGGACAGGCATGGTAGGAGTCCCACTTCTTTTTGATAGGTCTATGATTGCTTAATCTTAAACCTGACACTGGGATTCTGTTGGGATACGTTTCCATTAATGGCGAGAAACAAGAATCTCATTGCCGCAAGTAAAGCAAAGGAAGATGAATTCTATACAAGGATGGCTGATATAACTGATGAGTTATTCTATTATCGTAAGTTCTTTGAGGGAAAAGTCATTTTTTGTAATTGCGATGATCCCTATGAAAGCAATTTTTTTAAGTTCTTCGCATTAAAATTTAATGCATGGAGATTAAAGAAATTAATTTGTACTTGTTATGATGGTTCATCAATAGCAGGGAATGAATTGCCATTTGATGAATTGAAAGAACCTAATCATCGTAAAGCTTACAAATATGAACTTACAGAAGTTTCAGATTTGAATGGTGATGGAGCAACAGACCTTCTCGATGTGAGGTTATTTCTAGAAAAGCATCCGCCTGAACTACTTAAAGGAAATGGAAGTTTCGACAGTGAAGAATGTGTAGCGTTGTTGGATGAAGCAGATATTGTTGTGACGAATCCGCCTTTTTCGAGATTCCGAGACTATATAAATTTATTGGTAGAACATAAAAAGCAATTTTTAATAATAGGTAACCAAAATAATATAACTTATAAGGATGTATTTCCTCTAATTAAGGGAAACAAAGTATGGCTTGGATATAATGCAGGAAGAATGAAATTTGTGATTCCTCGAATATATGATTCTACAAAGAAGAATATCAAAATAATGCCTGACGGGACTATCATATCGTCCATGGGAAACACATGTTGGTTTACAAATATCCCACACAATAGACGAAAGGAGGATATTGATTTATATCGCAAGTACGACCCAATTTTATATCCTAAATTTGACAACTATGATGCGATTTTCGTTAAATCATGTGGAGATATACCAATGGATTACGATGGTTGTATGGCTGTCCCACCGGATTTTATACTTCACTATAACCCAGAACAATTTGAAATCCTAGGTATAACAGACAGAGATAATAATTCAGGACAAAAGACCAAGGTTTATACAAAATCTGATGCACCTAATTACAGTGACTTAAATCGAAGAGGTGTGCTTAAAGTCGGATCTTCTTATAAGCTATGTTGGCCTACAATTATTATTCGTAAAAAGAAATAGTATGGAAATAACTCCGCATGATATTACAGTCCGTGAACTTGTTAACGGTTACGAAAACAATGAAGAAGATGGTGTGGTTGGTTTTGGGGGATTGTTAAATATTCGTCCTAAATATCAACGTGAATTCGTTTATACAGAAAATCAGCAACGAGAAGTGATTTATTCCATATTCAAGGGATATCCATTAAACGTTATGTATTGGGTTAAAAATGAAGATGGATCCTTTGAATTGCTTGATGGGCAACAGCGCACATTAAGTATATGTTCGTTCTATGAAGGACGGTATTTTATTAAACATAATGGGAGGGAAAAGGGAATAGAAAATCTAAGTCCCGAAGCTCTAAATCAGTTCTTGGATTATAAACTTAGAATCTACATCTGCGAAAATGGAACATCAGATGAAAAAGTAGAATGGTTTAAAATCATTAATATAGCCGGAGAAAAACTGACTAATCAAGAAATGCTCAATGCTGTTTATGCAGGACCTTGGATAACAGCTGTTAAAAAGAGATTTAGCAAGACCAATTGTCTCGCATATAAACTTGCAAAAGATTATATTAATGGGCGCACTATTAGACAAGACTATTTAGAGAAAGTCTTAAAATGGATGAGTGAAAACAATGTTGAGAGTTATATGAGAGAACATCAATTTGACACGAATTCAGATGCACAATGGCAATATCTTGATGCCGTAATTGGTTGGGTTAAAAGAAATTTCCCTCATTATCGTTCACAGATGAAAGGTGTTGAGTGGGGATATCTTTATAATAAATATAAAGACACCTTTTTTTCTGCTTCTGAATTGGAAAACGAGATAGTTCAATTAATGAAAGATGATGATGTAGAGAACAAAAGTGGAATCTACCCATACCTATTAACCCGACAAGAAAAATATCTTAACATCAGAGCTTTCAAAGATGGAATGAAAGCAACAGCTTACGAACGACAGAATGGCATATGCCCTCATTGTCACAATCACTTTGAGTCGGCTGAAATGGAAGCCGACCATATTATTCCATGGAGTAGAGGTGGTCATACGACATTAGATAATTGCCAAATGCTTTGTAGAGAATGTAATAGAAGAAAGAGTGACAACTGACAAATAAGTGGATTTTAAAGGGGGCTACTCTTTTGGTATACTCAGGATTTTTTAAACGTCGATTTGATAATGCAAATCGTATAATCTCTTAATGTATAATATCTTAACAATGTATGTTATTTCTTGCCGTCATTGAACGTACAGGACTATCTCACTTTGAAATTGTATTTCAACCAACTTAAAAAATGATGAACTGTTATGATGATTATATTCTCATAACAGTTTTTTATATCAATAGTAAAGAATCCTGAAAGGCACTCTCTGTATTCGGCGAGTATGAGTTCTTTTGTCGGTCATTATTTTTCTCATTGAAATTTTGTTAGAGAATCCTATCAGGCAGTATTACCATTTTTTTAAGGATTTGCTACTACGATAGGACGTAACCAAATGACAAAAAAGTAAGTGGAAATTTGCTCCATACAGGTCTTTTGTACTGAAAAATTAGTAATTTTGTAAGGGCGTGTTAAATTCAAACACCCCCTGATAAGTTGAAGCGGAATTATGAAGACATTGCTTAAGATTTTAGGAGGATTACTGATAGGAATTGTAGCAGGACTTGTTATAGCGGCTGTTATGATAGTGCTGTTTACCGACCAGACATTCTCTGAATTTATAGAAAATATGCAATCTACTGCCGGTACCGAGATTTTATTGTCGGCAGCAGTGGCTATGGTATCGTTTTTAATATCGGTTGTAATACTTATCCCCGTTCACGAGGGCGGCCACCTTGTATGCGGACTGCTCACCGGCTATAAATTCGTATCGTTCAGAATATTCAACCTTACATTTATCAAGGTAAACAATCGCCTGAAGGTCAAGAAATTTTCAGTGGCCGGCACAGGCGGACAATGCCTTCTGTTGCCACCCGACATGGAGACGGCCAAGGTGCCGGCAGCATGGTATAATGCCGGCGGTGTATTGGCAAATATCATAGTTTTGCTGTTGGTGCTACCGCTGTTCACACTCAATATGCATCCGTTTCTTATCGAAGCCATTTGCATATTCTGCATTACAGATGCGATACTCATACTTGCCAATGGTATTCCGATGAAATTAGGCGGAATAAGCAACGACGGATATAACTGCATCTTTATCAACCGCAATTTGCAGAGCAAACAGGCCATGCTTTGTCAGCTCAGATCCAATGCTCTGATACAGGAGGGCGTGCGACCTAAGGATATGCCGCGCGAATGGTTTGAATATAATGCCCCCATCGACTACACTAATCCGCTTGAGGTGTCGATTCCTCTGATGCATGCCTCGCGCCTTGTAGATGAGATGCGTTTTGACCAGGCTAAGGCCGAATTTGAAGAACTTTATAACCATAAAACCGATATCATAGGATTGTATGTCAATGAAATAGCATGCGAGCTGGCTTTCTGTGCCATAGTCATGGGCGACAAAGAACGTGCCGTGGAACTGCTTGACTCCAAATTGAGAAAATATATTGACACATACAGCAAAACCATGTCGGGCAAACAAAGGCTTCTGTGCGCTATCTCGCTGTATCTCGATAATGACAAGGCCAAGGCCGTTGAAATATATCAAAATCTTGTAGATTCGCAGGATGGATACCTGCTGCAGGGAGAAGTGAAAAGCGACCTTGCCATAATGAAAGAAATACTAAAATGAATCAGAACAAAGACTTAATTGACCTCGTAGCCGGATTATTGAAGAAAGACCGCAGCTACAGACGTTTTGATAATTCGGTGCAGATAGACTGTGAAACCCTGAGCCGGTTGGTGGCGCTTACCCGCTATTGCTCATCCGGCCGAAATCTTCAACCGCTCAAGTACCGCATTGTGCCCACTTCAGAACTGTGTCAATCTATATTTCCCCTGCTCGCGTGGGCCGGATATTACAAGGATTGGGATGGCCCGGCACCTCACGAACGCCCTTCGGCATATATCATACAATGCCTTGACACGGAGTTGACATCGGACTGCATGTGCGACGATGGGCTGCATTTGCAGGCTATATCGCTCGGCGCAACGGCTATGGGGTTGGGCGGATGTATAATCAAGGCTTTCAATGCCAAGGCATTGGCTGATGTGCTTGCGTTACCACCGACTTTAAAGCCGCTCTACGTATATGCTTTGGGCAAACCCGCCGAGGAGGTGGTAATCACAGACCTACGCCAGGACGGCGATTATAAATACTACCGCGACAGCACTGACAGGCAGTGTGTTCCAAAACGCGACATCGACGATGTGATAATCAGCGACATTGTTGAGGGCAGGGGATGAAAACAGGGCTATTATGAGCTGTTTTTTGCGATGAGGAGCCGGGTTGTTGCCAAAAATTATAGCATGGCGGTGTAAAATTCAGCTTTTTATCGTATATTTGCATGAAAACTCATTTTATAAACCATACTGTTATTGCTATGAAATTGAAATACTTATTAGCCGCAGCCTTCTTCGCTACAGGATGGGCTTACGCCGATGCCTGTACCAGCCTTATCGCCGGTAAGAATGCAACTACCACCGGCTCTACGATGATAACTTATGCGGCTGATTCCCATACACTCTATGGTGAGTTATACAACCAGCCGGCCGCAGACCATGCCAAGGGTGCGATGCGTCAGGTTATCGACTGGGATTCGCAGCGTCATCTGGGCGAGATTCCTGAAGTTGAACATACATACGCCACCATAGGTAATATGAACGAACATGGACTCACTATAAGCGAGTCTACCTGGGGCGGCCGTCCTGAGCTTGCAGGCTCGGGCATTGTGGACTATGGTTCGCTGATCTACATTACCTTGCAGCGTGCCAAGACCGCACGCGAGGCCATAGATGTAATGACCAATCTGGTGAAGGACTATGGCTATGCCTCTGAGGGCGAATCGTTCTCAATAGCTGATCCTAATGAAGTGTGGATCATGGAGCTGATAGGTAAAGGCAAGGACGATAAAGGCGCCGTATGGGTTGCCCGCCGTGTGCCCGACGACTGCATCAGCGGCCATGCCAATCACGCACGCATCCACACCTTCCCGCTTGACGACCCCAATACCCTGTACGCGCCCGATGTAATTGAGTTTGCACGCAAGAAAGGTTATTTCAAGGGCAAAGATAAGGATTTTGACTTCTCTAAGGCTTATGCCGTTACCGACTTCGGCGCACTGCGCGGTTGTGACGCACGTGTATGGAGCTACTTTAATAAATTCCTCCCCAAGGGCGAGGCCGACCGCTGGCTCCCCTGGATAAACGAGGCCAAGGGCGAGATAATGCCCCTGTGGGTGAAGCCAGCTGCAAAACTTAGCGCCAACGACCTTAAATGGATGATGCGCGACCACTTTGAAGGTACTCCGTTCGACATGACAACCGATATAGGTGCAGGACCCTTTGATGTGCCTTACCGCTGGCGTCCTATGGGTTATAAAGTGGACGATAAGGAGTATACCCACGAGCGTGCCATAGCCACCCAGCAGACCGGTTTCTCATTTGTAGCCGACATGAATGCCAACCGCCACGATGCCATGCGCGGCATTCTGTGGTTTGGCGTGGACGATGCCAACACCTGTGTGTATGTGCCTGTATTCAATTCTACTCCCGCAGCTCCTTACGAGCTGGCTCCGGGCAACGGCGACATGTACAACCTGTCGTGGGATGCTATGTTCTGGGTGAACAATTATGTTGCCAATCAGGCTTATAACCGTTACTCACAGATGATTGACGATATACGCAAGGTGCAGGGCGCATACGAAAACGAACTCACCGATGCCGTGAATGCCTACGAGAAAACCCTTACCAAGGACGTACCCTACGATGTGGCTCAGTCGCAGCTTGCCAACCTTACAAATTATTCTACAGCAAAGGTTACAAAAGGCTATAAGCAGTTGGGTGACTTCCTGTTGGTGAAGTTCCTCGACGGAAATATCAAGAAGCAGAACGAAGATGGCAGCTTTGCCCGCACACCCGAAGGAATTGCCGTGCAACCCCTTTTCGGCGGTTACAATCAGCGCTACTTCGAGTCAATAGCCAAGGAACAGGGCGACAGACTCCGGGTTAAGGATATCAAATTCTGATTAATACAATGAAGGCCAGGACACTTGCCATAATACTGATTGCCATCACAGCCCTTACAATAGCGGCTGTGATGGGGCAACGTGCCCGGGCCTCGCATAAGGCTCACGTAGATGTAGACCGAAGTATTTATCCAAGTCGTGGTATAGATATATCGGTTCATAACGGAGAGATTGATTTTGATAAGGTTTCTGATTCTGGAATAGATTTCGTGTATATCAAGGCTTCGGAGGGCGGCACATGGCGCGATTCGCGTTTTGAACAAAATTATGCGGCTGCTGTAGAGGCCGATATGCTTGTGGGAATCTACCATTTTTTCAGATTCGACGTTCCGGCGTGGAAACAGAGCGTAAACGTGCTCAACGCATTGGCCGGCAGGCATATAGACTTGCCTATAGCTATTGATGTGGAAGAGTGGGCCAATCCCGGTGAGTTTACTACCGAAGATATATGTGCTAATCTGCGGTCGTTGGTAGAGTTGCTGCGCCAGAATGGTCGCGAACCAATCATCTATACCAACAAAAACGGGTACTTCAGGTTTATACGCAATAAATTTGACGATGTGGGCTTGTGGATATGCTCGTTTACAACCCCGCCTATTATCGACCAGGAGAGATGGTTGCTGTGGCAACATTCGCACCTCGGCCATATAAACGGAATAAAGGGTAGTGTGGATCTGATTACTTTTAATAATCCCATGCAGGGGCAAATGTCGGAATGGCTCGATTCTAATCCGGCAATATCAAAACTCCGCAATTGATTTTGACATTACAAGCCTACCGCCTGATGAGAGGTACATACCCTTTTCAGGCGGTAGGCTTGTATTATTATAATACTCTTATTCTTTGTTGTAAAGTTCATACATATCTGTTATCCAGCCTTTCATGGACCGGCGCAGACTATCAGGCGATAACACCTCTATCATAGGGCCGCTGTGAAGCAGTTTCATGATGAAGTCGTAGGTTGGTGGCAGCGTCAGTTCGAAGTCGGCATACGTTCCGGTGTCCTCAATCAATCGCTGGCTGTGGTGCAGGGGCAGCGACTTCAGGTACGGGGTATGATCTTTGTTTGCCCTCACTACAATTCTTTCAGGCTTGATGCTGTCGTCGATTACAATGCCGAAGTAACTTGAGAAAAAGCTTGCGGCATTGAATCCCTTTGGAAGCTTGTAGCGCCGGTCGGAAATCTTTACTGATTCGATGCGGTCGAGTCCGTAAAGGCGAATTGTGTCATGGCTTAGGTTATGCCCCAGCAGATACCAGCGGTTTTCAAACAACTTCACGCAATATGGCTCTACGGGTATTTCGTAAGACCTGGAATAGCTGAACGCTCGGTATACCATGTTGATTACCATATTGTCTTTCATTGCTTCCAATATAGTGGTCAGGTGATCTCTGCCCGATGGAATCTGATCGACGAGTATGCGGTCTTTCAACGAGAGATTTTCGCCGATAAGGTTGCCTACAGCAAATGAGTCGAGCATCCATTTCTTCAGCTCATTCTCGTCGATATCTTCGGGATTCTCTATATAATACAAGTACCCGCCCACACGCTGGCAGGATATGATGATGCCAAACTGAGAGAATATGCTGTCGCGCCATCGGTTGAATGTGGCTCTGTGCAAGGGCTTGCAGTCGCTGAGGTCTTTGCAACGCTCCCATTTGTCAGACAAATCTCTGTGGGAAATCTTACCGGCACGTCGTATGGTATCTATCAGCCAGGTGTATTTTTGAAGTTGGGTCATAACTATGGTATTTTATGTGGAGGAAGTTTCTGCGGCAGGTGAAACAAAAAGTCAGTACGCAAAGATAATCAAAACATGGCGCATTTTACGATACTGATTGAGTTTTTGTAAAAAATATGATAATTTCAAAGTTTTTCAACGTGTATCGCACATTGAGACATCACAGGTCTAATTTTGCAGTGTAAACTTAAAACCCACAGTTATGAGAAATTTATTCAACAAAGGTATGGAAGAAGAAATCAGCAAAATCCAAAAGGAAAATGCAATGAAATCAAAGGCTAAGTCGGTACTCGAAGCATTCGAATATATCGTTGAGCTTGCTGAAAATTCAAACCTGAATGATGAATTTTTCGAACGCGCCGGCAAACATATCCGCTATGCCGCTCGCAAGATAAAGCTGACGCCCATGCAAACAGTGCTGCTGGCGCTGTTTGTAGGCCGTAGCGAAGACCGAAGCATACGCCTGTCAGAAATAGCCAACTATGTGGGATGCAGGACTACCAGAATACTGCGTATATCTAAGGAAATTGACATACTCGAAGATAAACGATACCTTATATCATGTCGCAGCCATAATGCGTTGGGGTATCGTGTGCCCTCCGAGGTGTTGGCAGCTGTCAAGGATGACAAACCATACGTGTACGAGGGCGTCAAGATTGATTCTCTGCAAGCATTCTTCGACCACTTCGACGAACTGATGGACAGTATGAACAACTCAGAGCTTACACACGATAAGTTGATGAGCTTAACCTTGGAAGCATTGGATGCCATAAAAGATACAGTATTTGCCAAGACATTGCGCCGATATCACCTAACTGATGAAGACTCACTGCTTTTCATCTTTATGGCTCATCTATTTGTTGAGAACTGCGATGACAATATCTGCTTTCACGACATTGATGATATCTACGACAATGAAAAGATACCATACTGGTGCAAGCGTATGCTCAGAACCAGAACTTCCGACCTATTTCAACATAACCTTATTGAAAATGTCAACGAGGAAGGAATGGCTCGCAGCGACGCTTTCAAACTTACCGACTTTGCTAAAGATGAGTTGCTTGGCGAACTGAACCTGAACACGAATGCATCATCGCGCAGAGATCTGCTTAAACACGAATCCTTTGCAGAGAAGAAACTGATATACAACCCGAAAGAAGATGAAATGATCACACAGCTTTCGTCTATAATTTCTGAACAACGCTTCAAAGAAGTACAGCAAAGGCTGGAAAAAGCCGGTATGCGCAAAGGATTCTGCTGCCTGTTCTACGGCGCGCCCGGTACGGGTAAGACCGAAACAGTGTACCAGCTCGCACGCCTTACCGGTCGCGATATTATGCGCGTAGACGTAGATATAATCAAGAGCTGCTGGGTAGGCGAAAGCGAGAAGAATATCAAATCGATATTCGACCGCTACCGCAACATCTGCCGTTCGTCAGAACTTGCCCCAATCCTGCTATTCAACGAGGCCGATGCTGTGCTCGGAGTACGCATGGAGGGCGCGGCAAAAGCAGTAGACAAAATGGAAAACTCAATACAAAACATAATACTTCAGGAAATGGAATCGCTGGAAGGAATCATGATCGCAACCACCAACCTGACATCCAACCTCGATAAAGCATTCGAGCGCCGCTTCCTGTACAAAGTCCGCTACGAAAAGCCAACAACCTCTGCCCGCGCCCAAATCTGGAAAGCCATGCTGCCGGCACTGAGCGACAACGACGCACGGCAACTCGCCGCAGAAAGCGACCTTTCGGGCGGCGAAATCGAAAACATCGTACGCAAGCACTCGGTAGCAGCCATCCTTTCCGGCAACGAAACAATAGACCTTGCAGACCTCCGTAAACTATGCAAGACAGAGCGCCTCAGTCCCACACGCACCCGAATAGGCTTCTAATTTCAGAAGCCGCGGAGTAAAAAAAACGCACTCATGGACGCGGGAACTAAAAAACGGATAAAATGGATATTGCTAAAAATCAAACAATTACGAAAAATCACATTAAAAAACCGCATAAAAATTTGCAATATTCAAATAAAACCCGTAATTTTGTACCCGCAAAAGGTCCTATAGCTCAGTTGGTCAGAGCACCTGACTCATAATCAGGGAGTCCTTGGTTCAAGCCCAAGTGGGACCACTCGAAATCAAGTAGTTAGCATATTGCTGACTACTTTTTTTTATTGTCTGAACACATCAGTTTACACAATCTGTGTAAACCAGCGTGTAAACCGTGTCAACCACAGTAAACGTAG
>CAJUKX010000013.1 GCA_910586975.1 uncultured Muribaculaceae bacterium
ATTTAACTATTTTTGTTCAGTATTTAACAACCGGTTTTTTACATTGACCCCAAAAACCCTGTAAGCAGTTCACTTGCAGGGTTTTCTACTTTTGGGCGTATGCCCTGAAATGCCACGAAAACGTCCCGTTTTGACATAGTTGTGCTACACAGATGCTACACGGCAAGATAGACGAAAAGCGTGTAGCAAATTTTTAACTAACCATTTGATACGGCGTGATCTGTCATACTTTTGTCTGCTCATAATCCAAGTGTAGTCAGCGACAATATACTTGAACGCATGGAAATAGACCTCAACAGGAAAAAGCGGAAAGAAACAGCTACCGAATATTATTCCTGTCTTGGCTGTATTATATTTTGAATATTTTGTTATTCATTAGCCTTAATTTTTTTTGTTTTTAATGATTAGTTTTTACTAACTTCACCGTTATATAAATTGAGAAATTAGATAAACGTAATTTTTCATAGTAATGACAGAAGCTGAACTGTGGTCTAAAGTTATATGCGGTGATATGACAGCCCTTTCGCTGTTGTATAGGGCAAACTATAACCTGCTGTTTAACTGGGGGATGAAATTCGTTGCTGATGAGGAATTTGTGAAGGATTGTATTCAGGATGTTTTTGTCAAGATATGCAGCAGCCGTCATCTTTCTGAGACATCTTATGTTCGCTCATATCTACTTTCTTCTTTACGCAATATGATATTCGACAAAATCTCGTCAATGCGGGACGCTGTGTCGATTACAGAGCATCTGTTTGAGATTGATGAGAATGATCCTGCGATAGAAACTATGTTTCAAGAGGATGATAACTCCCGATTATTGCATCAGAAACTGATCAAATCATATAATTCTCTTACATATAATCAACGCGTATCAATATATCTGAGATACGTACGAGGATTATCTTATAAGGAAATATCAGCAGTGATGGATATGAATCCTCAGTCGGCAATGAATCTTGTATCCAGAGCGCTCAAATCGTTAAGATCAGAAATGGGCTCCGTACAATTTATCACATTTATTTGCGCAATTCTATCCTAAAAGTGAGTAGTAATTTTAGAAAACTCCGTATTTTAATATAAACAGTCAACTATTCATCATGAGCGACCGTAATTCAGACATCAACAAATGCCTTCAAGCAGTAAGAGATTCATTCATACTGCGGGAAAAGGAGTTTACACCCTCAGAGATTAATGATTCTTGGCTGGACTGTGAATTACGTATCAGGCTGGCAAAACGCCGCAGATCATTGCGAAGGAAGATTGTGATGATTTCCGGCTCGATAGCAGCCTCCTTAGCTGTTCTGTTATGGTTCAACAATGCAAATGTTCTCAAATCCACTGATGCTTCTGTGACAAAAAACATTTATGAATTTGCCATGAACCAGACCGCAGATGTGAACAGTGATGTAATTCTCAATATCATACCCGGCTGTGATACCGCTGAAGTAAACATGGATAAGGCATACGTAAATTGCCTTGCCAATGGTTCTTTTACTGTCAACGGAAAGACTGTTGAACAAGATGTTTCGGCTGAGAGCAGCAATGACTTTTGCCAGCTTGTCGTACCCAAAGGGCGACGTGCTGAGATAACATTTGCCGACGGAACGCATCTATGGGCAAATTCAAATTCCAAAGTGATATATCCACGTGCATTTTCGCAAGATTGCCGGGAGATTTTTGTAAAAGGAGAAGTTTATCTTGATGTTGCCCATGACAGCCAACATCCTTTCATTGTAAAAAGTCGTGATTTTGAGATAGAAGTACTCGGCACTTCATTTAATGTAATGGATTACGACAATGGCACCCCTGCCCAGGTAGTACTCGTTTCCGGCAAAATTGAACTGAGTAATTCTGACAATGAAACGGTTGTCATGAACCCGGGCCAACTGGTTGACATCAACAATTCTTCATTAGGACAACCTAAAAATGTAGATGTGACACCATACGTCAGCTGGAAAGACAATATATTGATATATAATGACAAGACTCTTTCGGAAGTCTTCGACAGGCTTAATATATGCTATGGTAAAGAGTTTGTCATATCTCCGGAAGTTGCAAACATCAGAG
Organism: uncultured Muribaculaceae bacterium; assembly: GCA_910586975.1. GTDB lineage: Bacteria > Bacteroidota > Bacteroidia > Bacteroidales > Muribaculaceae > CAG-873. The sequence goes on from CAJUKX010000013.1 coordinate 2,071, forward strand.
TAAGCGGGAAACTGTATCTGAAAGAAAATGTTGATGCTGTACTACGCACAATCGCATTTTCCACTCCTATAAAATATGAGGAACGTGAGGGACAAATACATGTTTCCAAACTACAATAATACCTTGAACATTCTCAAATTTAACCCAAGACTAATCGATTATACTAAATAACATGGCAGTTTGGTTCTGAATACGCGACTCTGAATCAACTCCTATTTAAAAACCTTAAACCAATGCTATATCATGGAGTATTGTATCCGCATGATTAATGCGAAGAAAGAATTATGCAAAATGATTCTTTTGCTATGCTTATGTTTGGTGCCATTGTCATCACTGGCTGCAAAGGCCGGTGAATATACTGACACCAAGGTGTTTACCGTGCAGATGGCGAATGTTCCGGTGAAAGACGTATTGAACTATGTTGAGAAAAACAGCAAGTTCATCTTCTTTTACGCTAACGGGACATTGGACCTTAAACGAAAGGTAAGCGTAAATGTATCGAATAAACCAATAATGACGCTTTTGGATCAGGTATTCAAAGGCTCTGACGTGAAGTACGATATCGACGGATATCAGATTTCTCTTAAGAAAGTTGCCGGCAAAACTGAGAACCCAACCGAATATGCTGTGAAGAAACGTAAGGTTACCGGTGTAGTGGTTGATGCATCTAATGATGAACCACTGATAGGTGCGCCGGTATATTTTGATAATAAAACAAATGGAGTTGTAACTGATATTGACGGTTTTTTTTCAATAGAAATACCCGAAGGTGCACAACTGCATTTCTCGTATGTGGGCTTTCTTCCCGCGACAGTAACACCCGACAAATCCGATGACCTCACTGTGCGATTAAAGCCTGACAATAAGCTGCTTGACGAAGTTGTTGTAGTGGGTTACGGAACCACGACACGCAAAAATCTGACAACGTCAATCGCAACGGTAAAGACAGATAAAATATCTAAAGCAGCCAACAGCAGTGTGTCAAGCATGCTCCTGGGCCGCGCTGCCGGACTTCAGGCTACTGTCAACAGCACTCAACCCGGTGGTGCAATCAATATCTCTATCCGTGGTGGCGGCAACCCGATTTATGTTGTTGATGGCGTGATTATGCCTAATTCGTCATTGGAAGCAGGCAGCGGTGAAACCGGCCTTCCTGACAATGTGCAGCGTTCAGCTCTTGCCGGTCTGAATCCGGGCGACATCGAATCCATCGAGATTCTGAAGGATGCCTCTGCGGCCATCTATGGTATAGGAGCAGCCGATGGTGTTGTTCTTATCACCACCAAAAAAGGAGCAGAGGGAAAACCCACCATAACATACGAGGGTAGTTATTCCTTTCAAAAGCGTTATAATTATGGCCTTAACCGACTCAACAGCAACGAGTACATGAATCTGGTCAACGTTTTCGACAAAGAGAAATATCTGCTGAACAACAATCAGTATCCCTATGGCAATGTGGCCTATGACGGTAAATGGACTCCGGTTTTTTCGCAGGCACAGATAGACGCGGCAACTGATACAGACTGGCAGGATTATGTGCTCAAGACCGGTCATATCAACAATCATTCACTGACTATCAGCGGTGGCACCGAAAAGTTGAAATACTATCTGGGCGTAAATTATTTTAAAGAAGACGGTATCATAAGGAATGCCGGAATGGAACGATACTCTCTGCGTACGAATGTAACGGCTCAGCTCTTTCCTTTTATAAAGTTAGCAACGATTGTAAACCTTAACAAGAACACTTACGACAATGCACTTGTTGGAGGTGATACCGGTAATCAGGGCGATTCTGCATCAGGATCGTTGTATTCAGCTCTCCATTATCCATCTTACTTGTCTGTATACGACAAGTATGGTGAATATACGATTTTCGGACGTGTACCTAATCCTGTTGCAACACTCGATATAAAAGACCAGTCCAGGCAGAGCAGTTATTATGCCAATTTTGCAATGGATATTGACATTATCAAGCAGATGCTGTCAGTACGCCTTGTGTATGGCCTGAACAATGAGTCAGGACGTCGTACATCCTATATTCCTAAAGACGTGTATTTTGGATTGGTAAAAAAATCACGCGGCAGCCTCGGATATGTTGAACGTCAGTATGAAACTATGGAGGCTATGGTCAATTTCAACCATCAGTTTGGAAAATATCTTGACTTCAATGCAGTTGTGGGCATGGGTCGCTATGTTGATAAAGGCAATGGCATGACCGTATCGTATCAGAATGCCAATGACATGATTCAGGATACCAACTTATCTGCTGCCGATGGCCCCTTCAATCCTACTTCCTATAAGTATGAAAATGAAAAACGTTCGCAGTTTGCCCGTGTATCGTTTATTGTTCTTGATAATTATGTCCTTAACGCCACATTGCGTCGCGACGGTACTGACAAATTTTTCGACAATAAGAAATATTCATGGTTCCCGTCAGTATCGGCTGCGTGGAAAATGTCGCAGGAGAAGTTCATGCGTGATTTGACATGGCTCAATCTTCTTAAACTTCGTGCAAGCTATGGTGTTACCGGCAGCGACAATCTTGGCTCAACTCTTTATGGCACAGTGGGCGTTTCACGTGAGGATATTAAATTCTCAAACGGTAGCGTGACTTATGTTCCATTTGTTCTGCTCGGAGGCAGCTATGATGATGTGACCTGGCAAAAAACTACAATGAAGAACATCGGTCTTGACTTTGCAGTGCTTAACAATCGAGTAACGGGAAGTCTTGATATATTCCGCAATGACGTTACCAATATGCTTGGTTATGCCCCGACATCACTGCTCAACATGTATCCGCTGCGTCCAATCAATGGTGCACACTACAAACGCACCGGTGTTGAGTTGTCGCTTAATACAGAAAACATACGTACATCAGACTTTACATGGACCACATCACTTGCCCTGTCTCATTACAATGCAAACTGGGTGGAACGCATGCCGAATTACGACTATAAAACGTATCAGAAGAGAAAAAATGAGCCGATGAGCGCCTTTTACTATTACAACACAACCGGAATTATCAACGCCGACCGCAGTAACATGCCTGAATCTCAGCGTTCTCTTCCGGCCGACGCACAGAAGCCCGGCTTTCCTATCGTGGAAGACCGCAATGGCAATGGTGTGATAGATGAAGGCGACATCTACATGGACGATCTTCTGCCCAAACTCTATTATGGATTCGGCAATACGTTTGTCTATAAGAATTGGGATCTTGATATCTACATGTACGGACAACTTGGAGTGGAAAAGTACAACAGCACAAATGCCGCGAACTGTTCGGCAGGCAACTTGTCAAGCGGCATCAGTGCCGGCAATCCCACAGACTATGCTTTTACCGTATGGAACTCACAAACCAACCCCAACGGAACAACTCCCGGTGTAGCGACAAAAGATGTGACCACCCCCGGCAATGCGCCTATAAAACTCTTCTACGAGAAGGCCGACTTCCTGCGCGTGCGCAACATTACATTGGGCTATACTTTCGATGCCCGCCAATGGAAGTTCTTCAAGGGCTATCTCAAGTCATTGCGTCTTTATGCCGACGTTCAGAATCCCTTCACCTTCACCGGATTTTCGGGAGATGACCCTGAGATCGTCGTAGCTACCGGCATGTTGTCAGGATGTAATTATCCTCAGCTCCGTACCTACTCATTCGGTGCAAAGATTATTTTCTAATCTACTAATTAGTGACAATTTATGAAAAATAGAATTATATATACGCTTTTGGCTGCGATAATGCTCTTCACCACCGCATGTGAAGACAACTTCGATGCCAAAATATTCGGCGAGCTCCAGCAAGGGAAATACCCCTCTACCGAGAGTGAATATGTGTCGTACATGATGATTTGCTATCTGCCGTTCACAACACCCTTTACCTACACAATCAATGATGGTACGGGTATGCATGGATGGTATATCGCAACCGGTGGCGACATCCGTTTTTTCGACTCTACAACCGACATCATGGCTCCCGGCTATACCCGTTGCGGTGGGGAATGGCTTCAACTTTCAAAAGCCAACTACGAAAACTGTATCTACTATTGGCGTGGTTGGGTGACTGATGATGGCAATCCCAATCATTTCATGAAAACCGCCGAGATAACACGCTTTACAAATGTTGTTGATGTTCTTCAGAAAGCTCCGGCTGATGTGCTGTCTGAAGAAAAACGAAATGCACTTTTGGGTGAAGTTCGCTTATGCCGTGGTATGATGATGTATTATCTGATGCATGTATTCGGACCGGTACCTGTGATACTCGATCCTGACAAAGTTTTCGATGATGAAGCTCAGCGTAACACCGTGCGCCCCACCCTCGACGAAATGTGCGGGTACATCTATGACGACTTGCTTTTCGCAGCAGAAAATGCTCCGGAAGTACAGACCGAAAAAGGTCGCTATACCCGTGACTATGCCCGATTCTGCCTTATGCGTCACTGCCTGAATGAAGGCAGTCACATGGACGGTTATTATGATAAAGGATTAGAGATGTTTGCAGAACTCGAAGGCAAATACTCTCTGTTTACTCAGGGAAACAATCCGTGTGCCGATCTTTATAAAAACGCCAATAAGTTCAATAGCGAGATTATTATGGCTGTAAGTTGCGACCCTGAAGCTGACGGCAGTCCTAAACACGGTAATGCAAACATATTGTCTATGTGCACCGTTCCATGGGATGCAGCAGCAGAGGATCCTAATGGCAATCCAACCGTGTTTGCTCCTCAGAACGGAGGTTGGCAGGCATTCTACAATGTAGCCAAGAAATTTTACGACGGATTTGAGAACGGAGACCGCCGCCGTGATCTCATCGTCACTGAATGGTGGAATAAGAGCGGCGAGAAAGTGACCGCCAATGATCTGGGTACCCGTTGGGACGGATACATTTGTAACAAGTTCCCGATTGAAACTTCGGGTTCATTCCAAGGCACTGATATTCCTATCGCACGCTGGGCTGACGCCCTCCTTATGTATGCCGAGCTTTGCGTACGTAACACAAATGCAGCACCGTCAGCAAGTGCTGTCGAGGCTGTCAATCAAGTGCGTAGGCGTGCGGGGCTGAATAATCTTGAAGCCTCAAATACGTCATCGGCAGAAAAATTCCTGGACGCAATCCTGACAGAACGCTCTCATGAACTTTTCTACGAAGGATGCAGAAAGATAGACCTAATACGTTTTAACAGCTATGCCCGTGTGACATCGAAAGTCAAAGGTGAAGTCCCTACCCGTCAGTATGTACCGCTGCCCAATTATGCTGTCGAAGCTGCAGCAGCCAATGGCTGTGTATTGGAGCAGTACTACTCTCGTCCTGACTGGCAATTTGACTACGATCAGGCACAAGGAATGTAATTGTAAGAATTCTTAACTCAAGAAACGACAAACAAATGAAATCATTATCATATATGAATATCATCGGATGCTTGTTGCTCGGTTTCATCGCCATATCATGTGACAATAGTGATGATCCTGTTCCGGCTCCGGTTCCACCGGTAGAAGCAACGGATGGCGGCTATTTGTTCGCGCACATGACCGATGACAATTATGGTTCACTGTTTTACAGTGTATCGCGCGATGCATATAATTGGGAAACGCTCAATGATTGCCGTACAATTCTACCGGCCTATTACGGACACCCCGATATATGCAAAGGTCGTGACGGCTACTACATGATCAGCGTCAAAAAAGGTTCGGGAATTCCTCTTTTGTGGCACTCTGCAGATCTTGTAACTTGGGAGTACACCAAGCTTGCCAAATCGATATTCAATAAGATAACCGATCTATACGGATATCACAACGAAGAAACCTACTACGGTGCTCCCAAAATGTATTTTGATGAACCGAGTGATCAGTATATCATAACATGGCATGCGGGTCTGACAGGTGATGATGCTGATGCATACGAATGGGACAGCAAACGAACTTTTTATATCCTTACATCGGATTTCAAAACATTTAGCGACCCCAAGTTCCTGTTTTCATTCACAGGTAGTGATGAGAACATGGCAACGATTGACGTCATCATCCGTAGGTCGGGAGAAAGCTATTATGCAATTTTTAAGGACGAGCGTTCAAGGGAGAAATATCCTGAAACCGGCAAGACCATACGCATTGCAAAATCAAGCGCCCTCACCGGCCCATACGAAAATCCGGGGCCGGCTGTAGGACCGGTTGACGAACGTTGGCACGAAGCTCCGATCGTGGTTCCGACCGTCGATGAAAAAGGCTATTACTTATTTACCGAGAATTATCCGAAACAGTATGACATGTTTGAGGCAGAAACTCTTGAAGGGCCTTGGACTGAGCGCTATTTCGCAGGGCCTAAAGCCCGACATGGATGTATGGTTCGTGTAAATGAAACAGAGTATCAAGCTATCCTGAATGCTTATAAACGCTAATCACGAAAATCCGACTATGAATAAAATATTAATTCCATTATTCCTCGTTGCGAGCTTATTCATGTTAAGTTCGTGTGACGACGAGGTTGTGCGTCCAGACGAATGGCCTGAATGGCCTTCCAAGACTGTGGTGAAAATCAATGGAGTGGAACTCAACGATACATATTACAACACTTTCAGCGGTGCAAAAATATCACTCACCGAGGGACAGAGCATTGAGTTCACCGGTTTTGACAAGCTCCAGTACACACTCCAAAGCCATTTTTGGGAACTTCCGGTTTCCAATCAGGCAGTGTTTAAAGGCAGGAGTGGTGAATACGATGTGATTTACGACCACCTTAACGACCTGCTTTATGTTGAACAGGTAGATGTAAAATATCCTGATGCTCTATATGTTATCGGTGAACAACTCGGACACTCAGGAGCTACCGAGGCTATCACTACCGGATGGGCGATCGATGCGCCTGACAACTGTCAGAGCTGCCGACGGGTTGGTCCTGACAAATTTGAGATCAGCCTCTATCTCGCCCCAAATTTCAAATTCAAATTCTTCCGTCATCATGGATGGGGAACACATGAAGAGATAGAAATCTGGGCCGAAGATCTCACTCTCAATCAGCCGACTCTCGTAACAGGTACCGGTGACTTTTGTGCCGGAGCTTTGTTTCAGGCAGGTGTGTATGACATAACTGTTGATTTGGCTGCAAAGACCTTTGATATGGTAAGCCGTGTGCCTGTTCAGCAGGAGGATTATTATGTCAACAACATACTTATGGAACCGTCAGGAGCTTACCTGCATACCCGTCAGACACTTACCAACGGCGAAGAAGTCATATTCAGCAATTTCGGAGGAATCAGCGATATGATTCAACCCGAATTTTATGAAGTAATCTCCGACGTGGAGGGCCGAGTGCTTTTCCGTGGTCCCACAGGTGAATATGATCTCTATCTTGATGCGGCAAGCATGCTTGTTTATACCGAGAGTCCGTCGATGAACGCTTGGGATAAAAAAGCCATGTGGGTGACAGGCTCAGGCTTCGGTCATCCCAAAGCCGGACGCACTACCGTAGGTGACTGGAAATTGACTGAAAGTGCCGGTTCATTCCAAATGGTGCCTGTAGGCGATGGTGTATATGAAACGTCGATGTATCTTGCAAAGGGATTCGATGTGAAATTCTATCAGGCACGTGACTGGGGAAGTGCTCGCTCTACCCAGATACTCGAACCCATTCCGGCAAATATAGTCAACAAAAGCGTAGCCGGAAAACCAGAATATTGCGTTTTCAATGGAGACATGATTCCGGGTCCCGACTTCACCGCCGGAACATACACTATTCGTGCCGACTTCAACAACAAGATTGTATATCTTGTAGAAAAAACGCCTGCCGAGCTGATTCATCCCGTTGACTACAAAGTGAACGGAGTATCAATGACTAATAGTCGCTATAATGAATTCATGGAAGTAACCCTCAATCTTACACAAGGTCAGAAGGTTTCGTTCGAGAACTTCCAGCGAGTTGATTGCCTGCTCCAGCCCGAGTTCTTTGATTGTGATGAAGACGGCAACTATGTATTCAAGGCTCTGAGCGGAGAGTACCGCCTGCTGTACGATGTCGACGGCACTCAGCATATATGGACAGAACGCACCGGCGATGATGGCTTATGGATAACCGGTCAATACTTCGGGCATGGCCGTACAGGTGGTTGGGACGTCGGATGGCACGATGGCTCAATCTACATCTCTCCGGGATGGAGCTGGGATAATCCCCGCCAGTACTTATGCTGTGCCGAAACATCTGCCGGTATTTTTGAAACAACATTCCTTATCCACAGCAGTTGGTCGCAGTTGACTCTGTACAGCAACCGTGGTTGGAATAATAAAATACTGTCGAGCGAGGTCAACATCACCGACACAAGTTCTTTCGGTCGTTCATTTGCATGGCAGGACGGAATTGGAAATCCTGAAAATTTCGGCTGTACTGTCGGAGATATCGGGCAGGAATATGGTACATATCGCATGATAATCAACACGAATAAGACACCGATTGAAGTGAATCCTATTCTGCTTGATGGACACGGACATCATTGATTGAGTTAATTAATTTTTGCGGAACCGGTGTGCGTCGAGTTTCCAATGGTATTATAGCACCCGGTTCCGTTTTTTTCTTGATTATGAAAATATTAAATATTGGCTTGTATCTCCTTGTAAGCCTCTCGCTTCTTTGTTCATGCAGTGGTGCCGATGATTCTGATAATGATATGGATTCGTTCATCAGTGCGCTGATGGATGAAATGACACTTGAAGAAAAACTCGGCCAAATGAATCTTGTGACCGGTGGAGATATAGTCACAGGCTATGTTATGTCGAATGAGCTTGAACAGCTGATACGACAAAACCAAATTGGAGGCGTATTCAATGTAAAGGGCGCTGAAAAGATTCTTGAGCTACAACGTATTGCCGTCGAGGAAACCCGACATGGAATTCCACTCCTTGTCGGTGCGGATATAATACATGGTTACGAAACCATTTTTCCTATTCCTCTTGCACTGTCCTGTAGCTGGGATTCTGTGGCAGTTGAACGTATGGCCCGGATTTCGGCCATAGAATCGGCAGCCAGTGGCATTAACTGGACATACAGCCCAATGGTTGATATTTGCCGCGATCCCCGCTGGGGACGCATTGCCGAAGGCAATGGCGAAGACCCGTATCTGAGCTCTATTCTCGGACCGGCCTATGTAAGAGGTTATCAGGGTAAAGATATGTCGGGCAAAGATGAAATCATGTCATGCGTAAAGCATTTCGCGCTATATGGAGCGGTTGAGGCAGGGCGTGATTACACCACTGTTGACATGAGCCGCCAGCGTATGTTCAACGAGTATTTACCGCCATACAAAGCAGCAATTCAGAGTGGAGCTGCGAGTGTGATGAATTCGTTCAATCTGATTGACGGTGTTCCGGCCGCTGCAAACAAATGGCTCATGGTTGATGTGCTTCGCGACATGTGGGGTTTCGATGGGCTGCTTGCCACTGACTACGGTTCAATTTCTGAAATGGCTACATTGGGCTATGCACCTTTGACGCAGGCCTCGGTAAAGGCACTCGAAGCAGGAACCGACATGGACATGGTTTCATCAGGTTATCTGAATACCCTGCGTGAATCATTGGAAAACAAAAATGTAAGCATCGGAATGATCGACCGTGCATGCCGCCGGGTACTTGAAGCTAAATATCGTCTTGGTTTATTTAAAGACCCTTATAAGTATTGTGATACCACTGCAGCCACTACAAAAGTATTCACAGCCGAACATCGCAGGATAGCGCGTGATATCGCAACTGAAACTTTTGTGTTGCTTAAAAATAACAATCAGACGCTTCCTATATCACCCAAAGGTCGAATCGCACTCGTAGGCCCCATGGCCGACGCCGGTAACAACATGTGTGGCATGTGGAGTATGACTTGCACACCATCCAAGCATCAGTCTCTTAAAGAGGCTATGGAGGAAGAACTCAAAGATGTGGCCGAGCTTATATATGCCAAGGGGTGCAATGTGTATGCCGATGAAACCACAGAGATAAATGCCAACGGAATCCGTCAGATAACACGTGGCAATGATGACGTAATGCTGCGTCAAGCTATTGCAGCGGCATCTAAGGCCGATGTGATTGTAGCCGCATTGGGCGAGTCTGCTGAAATGAGCGGAGAATCTGCGTCACGTGCAGATATTGAGTTGCCCGATGTACAGAAACGACTGCTCAAAGCCATGGTATCGACGGGAAAGCCGGTAGTACTGTTGCTTTTCACCGGCCGACCGCTTGTCCTGACATGGGAAGATGCCAATGTAGATGCTATCTTGAATATATGGTATGGAGGCAGTGAGGCCGGAGCTGCGATCTGCGATGTTGTTTTCGGGCATGTTTCTCCTTCCGGTAAATTAACCACAACATTCCCCCGCAGTATGGGACAGGTGCCTATATACTACAATCATATGAATACAAGCCGTCCGGATTCTGATCCGAATGTATTCAACCGCTACCAGAGCAACTATATTGACGAGCGCAATGAACCTCTCTATCCATTTGGTTTCGGATTGAGCTATACTACTTTCGCTTACGGTGAGTTGAGGCTCGATAAAACTACTCTTACGGAAGGTGAATCAATCAAGGCGACTATCAATGTAACCAATACAGGTGATTTTAAAGCGACTGAGATTGTACAGCTCTATACGCACGACATATATGCCTCGTTGGCTCGTCCGGTCAAGGAATTAAAAGGATTTGAACGCATCACCCTCAATCCCGGTGAAAGCCGTGATGTGACATTTTCGATAACTCCCGACATGCTTCGGTTCTATAATTCCAAACTGGAATATGTATGGGAACCGGGAGAGTTTGAAGTTATGGTCGGCCCGGACTCAGAACACTTAAGCACTTGTAAATTTGAACTCAAATAGTTAAGTACATGAAAAAAAATTGAAGACATCGAACTTTGGCTTGTACATCGGGCCATGAGCGCGTTGGAGATTTCCTCCAATCCATAGTAATATCGGATGCGCATATTGTCGAGTAACTTTCATGGAAAAATCGGTCAAGATTTTCTTTAAAGCTACTGTTTTTCAAGGACTTTTCATAATTGTAAAAAAATTAATAATCAATAATTTAACCGACAAAATTCAATTTTTGTCATCTACTAAAGTCAGATTCATAAAATGAAAATCAAGTATTTTTTAATGATGATAGGTGCGGGAGTATTGACGGCAGTTGCTGTCAACTCCTGCGCCAAGGTCTCCGCGACAAACGAGCGCAGGCATGACTTTCCTGATGTTTTCGACATCGCCTACACTCCCGATACTCTTCATGGGCACAGCGGTCTATTCACTGATGCCGGAGCTTGGATCGGTTTCACACCGCCGGAGAAGGGAAATTGGGTGAATGGTTTCTGCGGACCATACAGTATAGACATGAACCGCAGGCAATGGCTTGCGAAAAGTGCTGTGACAGTACATCCCATATCGGCAGGCGAGATTTTGTCATACAGCACATGCTATTATCCTGGAGAACTCCTATTGTCAGCCATATATAAGGATGGGGAAATCCGCCAACAACTTCATTTTATAGATGCCAATTCGATACTCCTTACTGTTGAGAGCACGCTTGGATGTCCGTTGCAATATAGCGGTGAGGGATGGGCTGAAGGGATGGAACTCACTAAAAGAGGTAACTCCGTATTTGCCGCCCATGAATCCGGTGAGACATTTGTTATTTCGTTTCCTCAGGATGTGCATCTCGAGGTTAAGGATGGTAACTATTCTGCCGAATCACAACAGGGTAAGACCGTGCATGTGGCATTGGGATTTTTTTATAGCAGGGATGAAGCAATGTCGGGAGTTGGCCGCACAGTGGCTCTCCTTGATGATCCGGATGCTGCGCTGGCAGATAACCGTAAGCGCTGGGAGGGTTACCTTGCCTCGACATTACGCGATGATATGCCTGAGGATTATGACCGTATAGCAGTTAAGTCAATGACGACTCTCGCTTCAAATCACAGAGAGGCGCGGGGCGGTCTGCTGCATGACGGTATTATACCAAGCCACGCGGTAGAATATTTTGTGGGACTCTGGGCATGGGACAGCTGGCGCTTTTGTGCGGGTGCCGCGAATTTTGATCCGGAACTGGCCAAGAACAATATCCGGGCGATGTTTGACTATCAGCAACCTGACGGAATGGTTATTGACTGCATATTCACCGATCCTTCAGAAAACAATGCCAGGGACAGCAAGCCTCCGTTGGTGTGCTGGGCCGTTGACAAGATATACGATGCAACCGGTGACAAGAGTTTCCTTGCCGAGATGTATCCCCGGCTGCTGGCTTACCATAAGTGGTGGTATGCCAAGCGTGATCATGATGGTAACGGCATGTGCGAGTATGGCTCCACTGATGGAACGCTTGAGGCGGCTGCATGGGAGAGTGGTATGGATAATGCCATCCGTTTCGATGATGTCAAAATGCTTGCCAACGAAGGCCACAGTGATGCCTGGAGTATGGATCTGGAAAGTGTTGACCTCAATGCTTATCTGGCACAGGAGTGCCGTTTGTTAAAGAAATTTGCTGAGATTTTAGGCGAGAAATTTGATGCACCGGATCATAGTGGGAAAGTGTCGGACTATTTCTTTGACAAGGATAGAAAATTCTTCTTTGATCGTAAGCTTGCGGATCGCTCGTTTGCGGGTGATCCCGGATGCGAGGCGTACACTATGCTTTGGACCGGACTTGCTACTCCCGCGCAGGTGAAGGATATGATGCCTCTGCTTCAAGATACTGCAAAATTCTCAACCTATATTCCGTTTCCGACGGTTGCTGCCGATAATCCCAAATATAATCCACGCGGATATTGGCGCGGTCCGATATGGTTGGATCAGACTTATTTTGCAATCAGCGGATTACGCAATTATGGATATGACGAACTTGCTGACAGCTATACCCGTCAGGTCTTTAATCGTCTTGACGGACTGAAGGAAGGAGCGCCGATACATGAGAACTACGACACTCATACCGGTGCGCGCCTTAAGGCTCCACACTTCAGCTGGAGTGCATCGCATCTTATCATGCTCTATAAGGAGTATACAGGTAAATGATATTCTATCATCCGCCTTCATATTACCTACTCATGAAAATAGTTTCATTTTTGTGAGTAGGTATTTTTATTGCCTGCGTCTATATTATATAACTTTAATCTAAACCTCGTGAAAAAAAGTATTGTCCTCATTTCTTGCATGATATGCTTGCAAGCATTTGGCAACGACAATTTTGAACTGACATCACCGTCAGGCTCTATTAGAGCTGCCGTTAAGTGTGATTCCACGCTTACCTGGTCAGTAGAGACCAATGGCATTGAAATCCTAACTGAATCGCCTGTTTCCATGACTCTGGTTGATGGGCGTAAATGGGGGCATGATGCCAAAGTAAAAAAAGCTCATAAAGAAAGTATATCCCGTACCATAGATTCCCCATTGACCTATACGTCGGAAATGGAGGATAACTATAATGGCTTACTTCTTGAAATGAAAGGTGATTGGAATATTGAATTCCGAGCCTATGATGATGCCGTGGCATATCGTTTTATTTCTCCCGGAAATAAGCCCTTTCAAATAAAAGAGGAACTGATCGAACTCAATTTCCCGGAGAATTTCACAGCAACAGTGCCGTATGTGCGTACCGGCACAGATGGCGACTTTCAATCTCAATTCTTTAATTCATTTGAGAACTACTATACAACCGCATCTTTATCCGGTCTCAATCCCAACCGTCTGGCTTTTCTTCCTTTGGCTATCGATGCCGGTGATGGAATAAAAGCAGTGTTTACAGAAACTGATTTACGTGATTATCCCGGTCTTTACCTTTACAATCCTACCGGCACAAACCAACTGAAAGGTATGCATGCTCCCCTACCCACTAAAGTTGAGGACGGCGGCTATAACAACATACAGGGTATTGTTAAAGAAACAGCCCCATATATCGCCGATGTTGATTCTCCACGGGAGTTCCCTTGGCGAGTACTGGTGCTTGGAACCGATAAAGACATCGCATCAACCAACGTGAGCTATTTGCTTGCCAAGCCGAGTGATATTACTGACATATCGTGGATTAAACCCGGAAAGGTAGCTTGGGATTGGTGGAATCACTGGAATTTGACCGGCGTAGATTTCGTAGCCGGGGTCAATACCGCTACCTACATGCACTATATTGATTTTGCCGACCGAAACGGTATCGAATATGTGATTCTTGACGACGGTTGGGCTGCCGATAACGGCGAGGATCTTATGAAGATAAATCCTGAGATTGACCTGCCCGCCATTATCGCACATGCCCGTGAAAAGGGAGTTGACATAATACTGTGGGCCGGTTTCAGGGCTTTTGAGCGTGATTTGGAAAATATATGCCGCCATTATTCCGAGATGGGAGTAAAAGGCTTCAAGGTCGATTTCGAGGATCGCGACGATCAGTTAATGGTTTCCTTCAATCACAGAGCCGCAGAAGTCGCAGCCAAAAATCATCTTGTGCTTGACCTCCACGGTGCATATAAACCTGCCGGGCTCAACCGCACATGGCCCAACGTTCTTAATTTTGAAGGCGTTAATGGACTTGAAAATGCCAAATGGTCGTCTCTCGACCAATTCGACATGGTGACCTATGACGTGCTCATACCTTTTATCAGGCAGGTTGCCGGCCCGATGGATTATACTCAAGGTGCGATGAACAACGGCACACGTGACACCTATCGTCCTGTTAACACCAATCCAATGAGTCAGGGTACACGTTGTCGCCAACTCGCACTCTACATGGTGCTCAATTCTCCTTTGAATATGATGTGCGATTCTCCTTCACACTATGAAAGAGAACAGGAATGCACCGACTTCATCGCCTCAATTCCTACTGTCTGGGATGAAACAGTGGTACTTGATGCCAAAATGGGAAACCATATAGTCACAGCTCGTCGCAAGGGTTCTGACTGGTACATCGGTGGAATTAACGGATGGACTCCCATCAGCCTTAAACTTGACCTGTCGCCCCTGAATTTAAAACCGGGCTCAGAGATAGTACTCTTCTCAGACGGCGTTAATGCACATCGCAATGCCAATGATTACCGCCGCACCGAGGTGTCGTTTGATTCGGCCGAGCCTCTGTTTGTCAATCTTTCTGAGGGCGGTGGTTTTGCTGCCAAAATAAGCGCTAAATGACAAGAATATGAAATCGCTTTTATCATTATCATTGATTCTGCTACCTCTATCGAGCATGGCTCTTGATATATCTGACATCAATGTGCGCGACCCGTTTGTATTTGCCAATAAGGCAGATTCCACATATTATCTCTATCGTTCAAAGAGCCCGGCATGGGACATCTCTGCTGAAAAAGGTGGTGTGCAAGTGCTGAAAAGCCGCGACCTTAAAACATGGACAGAGCCTGTACAAGTGTTGGAAATACCTTCAGACAATTGGGCAACAGGAACTATCTGGGCTCCGGAGATGCATGAGATTGACGGACACTACTATATGTTTGCCACTGTTAATGATTCGACATGTTGGAAGCGGCCACAGGACGGCAAACAATTTCAGCAAAGAGGAACTCAGATTTTTGTCGCCGATTCGCCACTTGGGCCATTTATCGCATTAGATCAAAAACTCCCGGCCACCCCTATGGGGCAGATGTGTCTCGACGGAACATTCTATCGTGAAAACGGGCGCAATTACATGATTTATTGCCATGAGTGGATTGACGTATCCGACGGTACGGTTGAAATGCTCGAACTCGATGCTGACATGAATGCGGTGTCTGCACCTGTGCGATTGTTTTGTGGCTCGGCGCCGGTATGGTCTTCGGGCTGGAAGGCCGGAAATGACATGTGTTATGTAACTGACGGCATTTTTCTATATAAATCTCCTGAAACTGACAATCTTTATATGATTTGGTCGAGTATGAGCGAGAGCGGGTATGCCACTGGTGTTGCGCGGTCCAAGACCGGAAAAATCACAGGGCCATGGATTCAGAATCCGACACCAATTTTCAGCAAAGACGGCGGTCACGGCATGATTTTTACTGATTTCAACGGAAAATTGAGACTTGCCTTGCATCAACCCAACAATCCTGAAGGAGCAGAGCGAATGGTATTGTTTGAGATTGAAGAAGCAGACAATACTTTGAAGCTTAAATAATGTATACCCCAAATTAAAAATAACTCGTGTTTCAACATAAAAAACATTTTAACCTTAATTTTTTTACCACATGAAGAAAAGTATTTTACTTCTTTCATGCATTGTAGGACTACAGGCTTTCGCCGCTACGGATATTGTGCCGGGCACACCGTACTACATGCGAAACGTTTCAAACGGAAAATTCTTCACCGCCGGTGGCTGGTGGGGTACTCATGCCATTGTTGGCGAAACAGGCTTACCCGTAACATTCGAAAGCGTCGATTCTGACCAATACCGCGCACTCACCCCCTGTGGCTATCCGCAGGCGCAGGACATATACATCGACAAATCGCTTGACGAATCGTGCGTGTGGACTGCGGTTCCCGTGAACGGCAACAAATACGTGTTCAAATATATGCTAGACGGTAATGAAATGGCTGTAGGCATGGATGGTGACATGTATATCAATCAATGCAACCTCGATGCTGATAATGCCGCGCAGCAATGGGAACTTCTCACCCGCGAAGAACTGGTTGAGGAAATCATGAAAGCAAGTACCGATAATCCTGTCAACGCAACTTTCCTCATGCCGGGTGCATCGATTGTCAGAAACGGCAACAGCGTAAACGAGCATTGGATTCGTACCGATGCCGGCGAAAATGCCCGTTTCGAGTTTGCACCCGCTACACCGGATGCCGACGCCTGGCACTTCACTCTCGTATATCGCTCGTATAACGAAGCAGTCGAGAATGGAGAATCAACAGCTTACACGATTACAAACGTTGCAGAAAATGTTCCCAATGGCATATATGCAGTCTCTGCCGACATCGCATCAGATGGCGCAAAGCCCGAATTTACCGTAAACGGAATAGCCCACGACTATACTCAGGCAGGTGATGCCGGAACACTCTCGGCATACGACTTCGGTAGTGGAATGTTTGAAGGAAAGTACAAAGTTACCTTTCCCCTGACAGTTACCGACGGCAAAATTGAAATAAAGTTCACTAAAGCAGCCGGCACAGGTGCATCGGTACTGTATTTCGATAATTTCGAGTTTATTTATGGAGGCGCTGATGGAAATATCTACGATGTACTTTACGCCAATGTAAAAGAAGCTATGGATAATGCCCAAGCCATAGCTACAAGACTCAATCTGAGTGCTTATGACAACAGCGAGGTTCAAACACGCTGGGACGAGCACACAATCACCGGCGACGGTACCGAGGAAATACACATGACATACGAGGCTCTTGCTGCCGCATCCAAAGCCCAGACTGAGGTTCCGGGTGATATGACTTACGCTATTCTCAATCCCAGTTTTGAGCTTGGCTCATGGGGCTGGGCTTTCAATACGAGCGGAAATACCGGAGTTGCTGAAAACGCTGAAGGCAAAGCGACTGAGGGTGGCGACGGTAAATATCTCTATAATACATGGGATGACGGTAAAGGCAATGTAGTTTCGCAGGTGCTGAGCGGAATGCCGGCCGGAACTTACGTCGCTACAGCCAGTGTCTCGGCATCAGCCAACAGTACTATCTATATTTTTGCAAACGACGACCATAATGGAATCACCGTTCCTGAAGATTCAAATGAAGGGGTATTCCGTACGGTCGAACTCGAATTCGAGCTTCCGGCTTCAGGAGACATCAAACTCGGTATTGTAGGAGGTGATGAGAATGGCGACTTCGTTGAAGACCAAGGTGCATGGTTCCGTGCCGACAACTTCACACTTACCCGCAAAAAAGCATCAACCACTGCTGCTGTTATTGATATAGATTCAGATGATTCTATACCTGCTGAATACTTCAATCTCCAAGGCATGAAAATTGCCAACCCTGCAGCCGGTCAAATCTACATAATGAAAAAAGGCTCCACAGTTAAAAAAATCATAAAGTAATCCGTATAAATATCAAAAGCGGGGAGTCCGGCATTTATAATGGATTCTCCGCTTTTAATTATCCGATAATATGAAAAGAATATTACCGATTTTGTTGGGCCTATGTATTTTCCATATCCCTATGCACGCCGACGAATGGATTGTAGAGACTCTCTCGGCAGGGAATGTCAAAGTGTGTTGTTCCAATCCCGGCAGCTGGAACTTTGATGTCTCGACAATCAGGGAAGATAATAAAGATGTCATCACTGTAAATCTTACAAACGATTTTCCCGGTACGCCGCCGGCGTTCAGTGTGGAGTTGTCGGTTCCTCAACTCGATGTGCATCACTTGTGGCGTGCGGGAGAAATGGATCGCTGTCAGTTGCGCCCTGACTGGCAAGCCTACTTTTCAAGCAATCTTGCATTTGACATGCCTTTGTATGCTTTTATAAACGATAATAATGCCAATCGACTTACAGTTACAAGCAGTGAACCATTGCATAAGATTGATGCTCAGTTCGGACTTATGGAGGAGGGTTGCCGACTTATTGGCAAATTGAATTATTTCAACGGCCCTCAAGCTCCTGCGTCAAGTTATCAGACAAAGATATTACTCGATAATCGTCAGGTTTTTTGGGGCGATGCGGTAAGAGAGGGTGCGGAATGGATGACAGCCGAGGCCGGGATTAGGCCTGTACTTTCTCCCGAAGCGGCTTTTGATCCTCTTTATTCCACCTGGTATAATTTTCATCAGAATGTTTCGGCCGATGCTATTGAAAGAGAGTGTGCCCGTGCGTCAAAGTCAGGCATGAAAACCATAATTCTTGATGACGGTTGGCAAACCGATGACAACAACCGTGGCTACGCGTTTTGTGGCGATTGGGAGGTAAGCCGTAACCGTTTCACCGACTTCGCTGCGCATGTCAAGCGTATTCATGATATGGGAATGAAATATATGGTGTGGTATTCTGTACCGTATATCGGAAAGAAAAGCCGTAATTATAACAGGTTTATTGGAAAATATCTACGTGAAGAAGGCGGTGCGGCCGTGCTTGACCCTCGTTTCCCGGAGGTGCGTGAATTTCTCTGCTCAACATTCGAGAAAGCCATGCGTGATTACAATCTTGACGGTTTTAAACTGGACTTTATTGACAGTTTCGCGTTTGGCGGTGAAGATCCCGCAGTAGCTGAGGATTATGCCGGCCGAGACATCAAGTCGCTGCCTGAAGCTGTAAATTTACTGATGAAGGAGATTTACCGACGTTTAAGTTCAATCAATCCCAATGTTCTCATTGAGTTCCGCCAGAGATATATTGGCCCGGCCATTCGTCAGTATGGCAACATGCTTCGTGCCGGTGACTGTCCGGCCGATATGCAGGCCAACCGACAGCGTATAGCAAACCTCCGACTGACTTCCGGAGAAACCGCCGTTCATGCCGATATGCTTGAGTGGAACTCTGCGGAGACTCCGGAAAATGCAGCCCGACATATACTGTCGGCTTTGTTTGGTGTTGTGCAGTATTCGTTGATGCTCGAAGATATACCGGAAAGCCATCATAAGGTAATCAAGCATTGGCTTGACTTTTCACAAAAGCATCGCAACACACTGTTGAAATCTGATTTTCGACCTTATCATCCTGAGGCTTGCTATCCGGTAATCGAAGCTGAAAGCGAAGACGAACTTATTGTTGCCGTATATAGTGATATAAGCCTCCCTGCGATAAAACCGACAGGTAAAGACGTATATATCATAAATGCCTCAGGTGCATCTTCCTTGGTGCTCGATATTGCATATACCCCTGCGAAGGTCGAATCTTATAATGTTTACGGCGAACGAATAAGCGAACCGACTATCAAAGAGGGCGTACAGAGGATTGCAATACCCAAAAGTGGATATATCCATATTAAATAACAAAGCATCACTTACAATCATTCCGTAATAATGAAAAAACTATTTTTATGTTTTGGCCTGCTGTCGTTTTCTGCATCGTTATCTGCTCAGACAATGACCGAATGGCAGGACCCGAATGTCAATGAGGTAAACCGCGCTTCCATGCACTCTTCATTTTTCGCTTTTGAAAATGAGGAGGCTGCACAAAAGGGAGCTAAAGAGCAGTCCGAAAACTTTATGTCTTTGAATGGCCTTTGGAAATTCAACTGGGTAAAGGATGCTGATATGCGCCCTACGGATTTTTGGAAATGTGGTTTTAACGATCGGGGCTGGGATAACATAAACGTGCCGGGCATGTGGGAACTTAGCGGCTATGGCGACCCGCAGTATGTCAACATAGGCTACGGCTGGCGGGATCAATTTCACAACAATCCACCTGAGGTTCCTATAAATAACAATCATGTAGGATCATATCGTAAAACAGTTCATATTCCTGCTTCATGGAAAAATAAGGATATCATAGCACACTTCGGCGCCGTATCATCAAATATCTATCTATGGGTCAATGGCAAGTTTGTAGGTTATGGCGAGGACAGTAAACTTGAAAGCGAGTTTAACCTTACACCTTATCTCAAACCGGGCAAAGATAACCTTATTGCATTTCAAGTATTTCGTTGGAATGACGGGTCATATCTCGAAGATCAAGATTTCTTCCGTCTGTGTGGCGTAGGGCGTGACTGTTATCTTTACGTTCGCGAAAAGAACCGTATTGAGGATATACGCATTACGCCGGACCTCGATTCGGAATACAAAGATGGAAAGCTGATTGTGGACTTGAAAATGAAAGGATCACAAACGGCAGAATTGTGGCTGAATGATGCCAATGGCAAGGAGATACTCAGAGGTGTGGGTAGTCAAGGCCGGAATATATATGAGATAAAGGCTCCTGAAAAATGGTCGGCAGAATCACCATATCTCTATACTCTCTATTGCAAAGTAAAAGGTGGCAACGATGTCATTCCCATCAAGGTCGGATTTCGTAAGGTGGAACTTGTTCACGGGCAGGTTTTGGTAAACGGCCAACCTGTACTGTTCAAAGGTGTCAATCGTCATGAGATTGATCCTGACGGTGGATACGTGGTGTCTGCTGAGAGAATGTTGCAGGATATAAAATTAATGAAACAGTTTAATATAAATGCCGTGCGCACCTGCCATTATCCGGATGACCCGCTATGGTATGACCTATGCGACAAATACGGATTATATATGGTGGCGGAAGCCAACATTGAATCGCACGGTATGGGCTATGACGATTATACCCTCGCCAAAAATCCTGCTTATGAAAAAGCTCATTTAGAACGAAACAAGCGTAATGTAAGCCGCAATTTCAATCATCCGTCCATTATATTCTGGTCGCTCGGAAATGAAGGTGGAGATGGCGAAAATTTTGTAAAAGCCTATGAATGGGTTAGAAATACGGATTCTTCACGAGCAATTCAATATGAGCAGGCAGTGGAGAACAACCATACTGATATATTCTGTCCTATGTATTACAACTATGACCTGACAGAAGCCTATGGAAAGGATTCAACCAAGGTTAAACCACTTATCCAATGTGAATATGCCCACGCAATGGGAAACTCTATGGGCGGATTCAAAGAGTATTGGGATATATATCGCAAATACTCCAATCTCCAAGGCGGCTTTATTTGGGATTTCGTGGATCAGTCAATCCGATGGAAAACGCCCGAAGGAAAGTCGTTCTATGCCTATGGCGGAGACTTCAATCCTTATGATGCAAGCGACAATAACTTTTGCGACAATGGACTTGTCAGCCCGGATCGCATACCGAACCCACACATGTATGAGGTAGGACGTATTTATCAGAATATATGGACTACCAATGGAGATATCTCAAAAGGGGAAATAAAAGTATTCAATGAATATTTTTTCCGTGACCTGTCGGATTACAATCTTCAGTGGACTGTTCTTAAAAATGGAATAGCAGTACGTTCGGGACGAATCGAAAATCTGGATATTGCTCCTCAGCAGACAAAATCAATCTACATTGATTATGGGAATATCAGTCAGGATGCCGAATGGATACTTGATATTGAATACACGCTTAAACACGCAGATGGAATACTTCCGATAGGACATACGGTCGCAAAAGATCAAATCATATTGCAGCCTTATAATCTCTCTGAACCTGTTATTGCTAATGTGGTGAAGAAAAATATTGGTGTTGACGTTCCTGAAATAATTGAGACTGATAAAAATTATCTCCTTGTGAAAGGGAATGGTTTCGAGGTGGAATTTAGTCGTAAAGCTGGTTTTATGACAAAGTATCAAGTGAATGGAATGAATTTCCTTAAAGAAGGATTCATGCTTACACCAAACTTTTGGCGTGCGGCTACCGACAATGATATGGGCGCTAAACTGCCTGAAGAATACGCCGCATGGAAAAATCCGCGATTTGAACTCAATTCGTTAACAGGCGAGTTAAATGCAGATAGCCTCGTAGTAGTACAGGCAAAATATAATATGCCTGAAGTTGCCGGGAATCTCATAATGACCTATGTTATCAATAATATAGGTGCCGTGAAAATAACTGAGGACTTCAAAGCTGATACATCTGCAAAGGTATCAGGGCTTTATCGCTTTGGTGTAAAACTGCCGATGCCGGTCGAATTTGACAGGATTGAATATTACGGACGAGGTCCGTGGGAAAATTATGCCGACCGCAACAGCTCTGCCAATCTTGGTTACTACTGTCAGACTGTTGCAGACCAATTCTATCCCTACATACGTCCGCAGGAAAATGGAAACAAAACCGATATAAGAGCATGGTATCAACTTGATAAAAGCGGCAATGGCCTTGAAATTGTTGCTTCATCGCCTTTTTCAGCATCAGCACTCAATTACACAATTGAATCCCTTGATGATGGCGTAGAAAAAGCACAAAGTCACTCCGAATTTATCGACAAAGCTGATTTCACAAATCTTTTAATTGATAAGGTTCAAATGGGACTCGGGTGTGTAGACAGCTGGTATTCTCGTCCACTCGAAAAGTATCAACTACCTTATGGCGACTACAAATTCACATTCATGCTCACTCCTGTTTTCCATAAACTCACCCGTTGAATAATATCATACAGATTCAGAAACTGTTTAAATTTATTTATCGCAGGATTTGAGAAGGATTGTCATTTGGATTTTTGATATTGATGATGGAGTTTAGTGGCTCCTAAATGACTGAATCAATATCTTAAATACATAGACAAAACTCTCAAAGACAAGATAAAATAAATTATAAACAGTTTCTTAGAGTGTGTTTACTTTTAACACACGATTTAGGTTTTACTTAGGGATATTCAGAAAATAGGCAACTGATTATTTTCTGAATATCCCTAAGTAAGCATCGGAAAAGAAGCGCAGCGAGCTGCGAGACTGATGAACTACCCTAAAATCAGCGCAATTCGAGTAGAAATGAGAAAAATCATCATAACATATCCAAAATCTCAGAAAAATTTCGTAACTTTGCACCCGAAAATCTCTATCATAGAGAGAGAGTCCTTAAAAAAAAGAATGGTTGTAATAAACCTGTCAGTTCTGCATATTCATAAATCAGAACTAATGGAAATAACCGCGAACTTTCACGCAACACCTCATAACTCGCAGTGGATTAAATAGATACACCACACTGCAGGACTCTATTTATTGCCTATCAGTTGAGAATGAAGCTTATGGCAGAGGAATTTGACACCCCATGTTGGTTTGTATTGCGCGACCTCAAAAGGCCAAATGCAAAAGCACCGGCATACAAAGTTCTGCCTGAATTAGGCTTTGAGACATTCACCCCTATGCACTGGGTGTTAAAAGGCAAAACCACCGGAAGCACATCGCGTGAATATGTGCCATTCATCCACGGGCTGCTTTTCGTTAAATCGCTCAAATCAGAGCTTGACCCGATAATAGAAAAGACAGAAACCCTTCAATACACATACATTAAAGGTGCACGCAAGACACCGATGGTCGTTCCGACAGATGATATGAGCCGGTTCGTCAAGGCAGTCACAGCCTTACACTCATCGTGCATCTACTACTCCCCCGCAGACATAACTCCCGACATGCTCGGCAAAAAAGTAAAGATAGTGGGCGGAGTGATGGACGGCGCGGTAGGCCATCTGCTAAAACAAAGAGGCTCCAAGAACAAACGCCTTGTAGTACAACTCAAAGGCCTCCTCACCGCCTCAGTCGAAATCGCCGACGGATATATTCAATTGGTGTGAGGTGATGTTCCTTTTATTCTATACCGAAAGTATCATATCGCTGAATCTACAAGGACATTTTATAACGAATACCGATTGCACCTCATATCCCAAATTATACGAGATAGATACCAACCGGTAATTTTCTATTTTATAACACTTCTTTACTAATCTCCCATAGCATAAATCTTAAAAAATTTTTATAGCATGGCTGAAGATAAGCAAAATAATGCTCGTGTTGCCAAAAATGCAGTTGCTCTTACTCTGCGAATGATTGTTGTAACTATTGTTGGTCTATATACGTCTCGCGTAGTGTTTAACCAACTTGGTGACATAAATTATGGCATTTATGGAGTAGTTGGAGGTATTCTCGGATTTATGTCATTTCTAACTGCTTCAATGTCCGGTGCTACATCAAGGTTCATAACTTACGAAATAGGTGTAGGGAATGACAATAAAATAAATGAAATATTCAACTCTTCATTTCTCATACATTCTGCAATAGCATTAATTGTAATATTGGTTGGAGAAACCTTTGGTGTATGGTTTTTAAACAACATTCTTGTTATCCCACCCGAAAGATTAAATGCAGCATGGTGGGTATTCCAATTTTCTATCATATCTTCTGCCATTTCAATTACTCAAGTTCCATACACTGCTGTAATTATGGCCTATGAAAAGATGAATATTTACGCATATTTCGAGATATTTAATGTTACAGCAAAGCTAATTATAGTATATCTGCTTAGTATATCTCACTTTGATAAACTTGTCACATATTCCTTCCTTTTGCTGATCGTAAGTACTATTATGGCCTTTTCATACAGATTATATTGTAGACATACATTCACAATAACTAAATTGAAAATGGCACATAACTATGATACAGTTAAATCTATGCTATCTTTTTCAGGAATGGACTTATACGGGAATATAAGCGTAACATTAAATAATCAAGGATTAACGTATGCCATAAATATCTTTTTTGGTGTGATATACAATGCTGCTGTTAATTTAGCATCAACCGTAAATGGCATGCTCCTTTCTTTGACAACTAATATCGCGATAGCATTTAGGCCCCAAATCATAAAGCAATACGCACAAGGCAATATTAAAGCGATGGAAAATGTTATGTGTAATTCTGTCAAATTCACGCTGATTTCAATGGCATTATTGGCTGTTCCATGCTTTATAGAAGCAGACTTTATCCTTCGTTTATGGTTAGGAACAGTACCATCATATAGCGTAGAGTTTTTAAGAATAATAATTATCCAAAGTTTCTTTCCCATAATAAACAATGTATGTAACACGGCAATTCACGCAAACGGCGATATTAAGGCTCTGACTTATATCAATGGAACAATTTTCTTGATTCTTCCGGTAATTATATTTGTAGCATTCCATTTCGGTGCCAGCGCACTTTGGGGTTATGGTATAGAAATTTCAGGTATGATTGCAATAGTTATTTCGGCTGTACTTATAATTAAAAAACTTATCCCGTTATTCTATATTGTAAAATTTGTATATACAATAATTCTCTCTTTTTCTATAATTATATTGAGTGTCATCCCAACAACCATGGTTCATCTCCTTCTTGAGGAAGGTTTACTAAGAGTGGTTTCTGTTTCTATAATATACATACTCTTTTCAAGCGCTGGATGTTGGTTTTTAATCCTGTCAAAAGATAACCGTATTTGGTTGAAGTCAAAAGTCAATAAATTAATACGAGAAGTATGTCTGATACGCCGCTGATTTCTATTATTGTTCCAATATATAATACGGAAAAGTATGTTGGGGATTGTATTGAGTCAATTCTCAATCAATCATTCTCTGATTTTGAATTAATTTTGGTTAATGATGGAAGCACAGACTTATCTTTGGAAATATGTAAAAAATACCAATGTAAAGATAATCGGATCAAGATTATTGACAAAGAAAATTGTGGTGTAACTAAAGCAAGAAAAACAGGAGTCGAAAAGTCAAGAGGCCGTTACATATTGTTTGTAGATAGTGACGATACAATTCCTGTTGATAGCATTTCTGCACTGGTTTCATATACTAATGATGAAATAGATATTGTTATAGGTTCATATACTGTCCATAAACAAGACCTAGAACTTATAAGCCCTGACAGATATATTGTTAGATGCATAATGGGTAAAATTTATCCAGGTCCTGTTGGAAAATTATTCAAAAGAAGTTTGTTCTCTGAATCTGTTCTTGACATTCCAAGAAAGATTGTAAAGGGGGAAGATATGCTTATGAACATACGGATTTCGTTCAATTGTAAAAATGGGATTTTAATAGTACCTGACGTCGTTTACGACTATCGTCAACACGATGAAAGCTGTATGGCTATATTTCACTCAACTGTGGAGTATGAAGGTTTTTTCTATAAGCACATGTTGTTGTCTATCCCGGATTCCAAGATAAAAGATTATAAACCTTATGTAGTTCACAAGGCATTTGAAGTTTGGCATGACTTCTATGGCTACAAATATAAATTACCTGATAATTATAAGTCGTTAGAACTATACCAAATCATCCACGATAATATTTCTCAATACAATAAAAGTATAAACAAATTTGATTGTAAACTATTTGAAGTTACTAATATCATACATCGTTTTTTATTGATAAACTTAAAGAGGATTTGTATAAGAATTACCAAAGTGATATGATTCCATTAACTGTAATAATACCATTTTTCAATTCTGGAGAATATCTTAAAAGGACAACTGAATCTTTGTTTAATCAGACACTTGATAATATAGAGTATCTGTTTGTAAACGATGGATCTACAGACAATTCTAAAGAAATTATTTTAGATGTCCTTTCTGCATATCCAAATAAAAAAAACTATGTTCGTATAGTAAACTCGTGCGATTCAGGTAAAAACGGTGGAATTGCCAGGGCTCGCCAAGTAGGCTTAGATTTGGCAATAGGTAGATATGTCACTTTTTGTGATTCCGATGATTGGGTAGATAAAACTTATTATGAAGAACTGTACAATGCCGGTGTTTCAAACAATGCCGGAATTGTTACAGGTGACCATTGCACGGAAAGTGTGGATGGAGTGTCAATAAAAATTGCACCGGATTTAAAGAACTGGAACGATTTAAACAATTATGATAAATGGTTCCATTTATCTCTTTGTAATAGACTAATTGACAATTCGCTAATCAATAATAACAAGATTAGATTTTTTGACAACATTAATTTCTCCGAAGATTATGGTTTTTTGATGAGAACTTACTACTATAGCTCAAATAACTGTAATGTGCATTCTAATGCATTCTACCACTATAATAAAATAAATAGTAATAGCCTTACGACAGCAATAAGACCTGCATCATTGTTTCAGAGAATTGAATGTTTGACCCTTCTAGACGAATTTTTCTCCTCAAAATGCCAAGATACAAAGAATTGTTTCATTCATAACTTCGAAAAATTTTATGCTAAAGAATCTCTTTTGTCTATAAACGAATATTCATTATGGAGAAAAATATTTCCCGAGGTTTGGCATTTAGTTTTCCACGATCAGAATAGAAGTATGCTGTATAAATGTATTTATATGCTAAGTCAAAAAATATCTTGGAGAATATTGTGGTTGTATCATAACATTGGGAAACTCTCTCTTTAATCGTAAGTGTAATGACAGATTCATGTGGCCTTGTTTCTATAGTCATTCCTGTTTATAACGTTCAATCATATATAAATGGTTGCTTGGAGTCGTTAATGGGACAAGACTATAAAGATTTTGAAGTTATTATTGTTGATGACGGATCAACAGACAATTCAAAGCAAATAGGAGAGGACTTCATACAGAGACATCACGACAACCGTTTTAAACTTTATTCTAAATCGAATGGCGGACTTTCTGATGCTCGCAATTTTGGCTTGACAAAATGTTCAGAAGAGTCAAGGTTCGTAATCTTTGTTGATAGCGACGATGAGGTAACCGAAGATTTTGTGTCAAGTCTCATTCAGCGAGCTAGTGATGACTCTTTGGTCATAGGAAAACTGATGAGATGCGTGGCAAAGCCAAAAATGACGGCAGAAAGAAGCGAAAATGTTTTTTATGAATACAACGATATTTGGAACAATGAATTTTTTTTGCACAAGTTGAAAGATGGAATTCTAAACTCGGCTTGTGCCAAGTGCTATTCACTTACTCTAATACGCAATCATAACTTGAAGTTTGAAAGCACCCTGCCTGAAGATACTCTTTTTAACTTGGCTTATACAAGTGTGGTTGATAAGGTTGTTTATCTTGACAAAAACATCTATTATTATTTTGTGCGGAGCCAATCAATGTCAACGAATCCACGCGAATGCATATATACAAACTATATTAATATACAAAAACGTCTTCGTAAAATATCTAAAAAAAAATATCATAAATACATTGATCAATTCGTTTATCCTCAATACAGAATAAACACTTCGAATTTCATAGAATCCAAAGATTGCTCCACTCCGGTTGCATATCTTAAAAACCACTTGGTTAGAGATGCTTTTGCATCTTACAAACCTATATCTTTTGGTGATTGGGTGGTGCATACTCTTATGCGTCACTGTCTATTGAAACTAATTTCTTTCATATCTTAAGATGTCAACTAAGCGTATTGATTATATAGACTACCTTAAGGGATTAAGCATCATTTGGGTAGTATGGTTTCACACCATACACCCATGGTTTGTAGACTTCAGTTTCAGAATGCCTTTGTTTTTTCTTGCATCTGGCATATTCTTTAAGATTGTGGATATAAAGGTATATATACAGAAGAAAACTAACCAGCTGCTGGTTCCCTTTGTTTTCTTCACTCTAATATATTACCTGTATCTTATAGGACAAAACTATATTGCATATGGCACACTTGCAGGTTTCGATTTCAGTTGTATTTGGGGTGTGTTTGAACCACATTCGGGCAATGAATCATTTATGGTTGACCCACCTCTGTGGTTTATCTGCGCTCTTTTCTGCCAGCAAATTATGACCTGGCTATTGGTTAAGTCTCTTAGGAAAAAGTGGTTGGTAGCAATAGCCGCTATTGTCTTTAGCGCCATTGGTGTAATCTATGTAGCTCCGTACCCCACTTATTTTATGTTTGGCCGTTCCTTGCCATATTTAGTGTATTACGTCTTCGGACACCTTTTCGGTAAAGACTTGATCAAGATGTTGGAATCTAACACTAAAGCTGCTTATGCACCGGGAATAAGCGCTACTTTAGTTTACGCTCTGTCAATTATATTAAAAGAAACTACCGGAATAAATCAGGTTTTGCTGACGTATTTTGAAACGTTTGGTCTAATCATCATATTAATATACTTTTTCAAAGCCATATATAAGTTTCCAATAGCCTATCCTTTCTGGTTCTATGGACGTAATTCCTATATAGTGCTCGGCCTGCATGAAATTTTCCAAACCGTATTTCTAATAGTATTCATTCATACCCTTGGTGAGATTAATATATGGATTGGTATGGTACAAACGTCATTGTCGCTTCTGATTCTTTGGCCAACTATTAAGGCTTTGAATAAGTATGTGCCAATGCTTGTTGGAAAAGCAGAACTGGTAAATCTATCCTCGATCAAAGACAGAATCATGGCATTTTGATGAGATTCGTTCTATTGTTTATCTAATGAAAAAGACAAAAGTTCTGTTTATAGCTGAGTCGTTGAATATCGGTGGAGCAGAGAAGGCTCTGATTTCTCTACTGAGCAACATTGATTATTCATTGTATGATGTTACTCTTTATTTGATATCAAGGTGCGGTGGATTTGCAGAGTTACCATCCTGTATTGCAAATTTAAAATACCGATATTTTGTTTCACCTAATCGAAGTTCTATTGGCAGACTTGTTGATATGGTGAAAATTAAATCCGCATATCATTGGCTTTCTCCCACATTGTTCGGAAATTATCTTTGCAATGGTTATGACACTGTTGTTGCTTTCTGTGAAGGATACCTTACCAAATGGGTGGCTGCAGCGTCTGTAAGTTGTAATAAAATAGCGTGGGTGCATACTGATATGGTAGAAAATGACTGGCCTGTTTCCTCGGGAGTTTTCGCCTCTGTTAAAGCGGAATCAGAAGCTTATAAAAAATTTGACGAGGTAGTTGC
Organism: uncultured Muribaculaceae bacterium; assembly: GCA_910586975.1. Classification (GTDB taxonomy): domain Bacteria; phylum Bacteroidota; class Bacteroidia; order Bacteroidales; family Muribaculaceae; genus CAG-873. Next base: position 32,316 of record CAJUKX010000013.1, read on the forward strand.
AGTTTCAAATATTGTGGCTCGTGGACTAACTCAAAAATTAGGTCTGAAAAATATAACCACCATTTACAATATGCTTGACTCAGATATCGTGTCAAAGTCACAGGAAGAAATCGCTTACTATCCGTCTCGTAAACTCAATTTGATTTCTGTTGGTAGGTTGGAAACTGTTAAAGGCTATTCGGTATTGATTGATGCAGTTAATATACTAGCAAATGATAAGAAACTGGATGTATCTCTTTGTCTGGTAGGTTATGGCAGTCAATATGAGAACCTTAAAAAAAAGGTTGAGTACTTGTCGCTAAGCGATAGAGTACATTTGGCTGGAGCTCAAGAGAATCCATATCCTTATGTTGCTAAATCAGACGTATATATTTGCTCTTCCCTTAAAGAAGGCTTTAATATTGCCGTTCTCGAGGCTATGTCCTTAGGTAAGCCAGTTATAGCCACAGCCAGTGCCGGACCAATAGAAATTCTTGACGAAGGATCTTTCGGCATTCTTGTAGATAACAACACTGATGCGTTGGTTTCGGCAATAGAATACCTATATGGCAATGATGCAGAACTTGAACGACTGTCGTATTTGTCATTATCGCGGGTGAAAGACTTTGACTCAACAAAACAGATAAAAAAAATTCACAAGTTGATATGTCGGTAAGACAAAGAGAGGTAGGAATTGAATTGTTGCGCATCTTAGCAATGCTTATGGTGCTGGGATTGCACGCTAATTTTATGTCAATACCAAAGCCAAATGCCAACGATATACTGTCAGTTTCAGGCATCACCAAGGTAACATTTGAATCGTTATGCGTATGTGCGGTTGATGTGTTTGTGATGATTTCCGGATGGTTTGGAATAAGGGCTTCATTAAAAGGCTTCTGTAATTTCATGTGGCAGGTTATATTTGTAACTGCTTTTGCCATTATTTTTGATGCCATTTATTTTGGTAACACTATGAGCCTGAAAGACTGTTTTAAGGTCTTTGGGCTCTTTGGTGGCGGTGGATGGTTTGTGGCAGCCTATATCGCTCTTTATATACTATCGCCTGTGTTGAATGCGTTTATAACAAACCATTCTCTCAAAAAAATACTCTTGTTTCTTATTTCTTTTTTTATGTTTGAAATATTATGGGGAGATACATTGTCAACAGATTGGATTGTATGCGGATACTCAGCATTTTCATTCATAGGCCTCTATGTTTTGGCGGGTTTCCTACGCAAACTAAATCTAAGTTTCAAGTTTGTCACTCCATTATTTGTGTTTTTGATAGCTGTAGCCTTGAATACAAGTTTGTATGTAATATCCACAAAACTAAATATTGTTGCGATTAGAGACTTAGTATTCAACTATATTAATCCACTTGTAATATTGTCAGCAACCTCCTTAATACTTTTATTTGGTAAAATCAACCCCCCCCAAAAAAAACTCACGCACCTTATATTCAAGTATTTATATAAAAACATCTTTGTTTCTCGCTGCGTCAAGTTTTGCGGTGTATCTATTGCATGGTGCTACACCACAAATCTTTGGATTGTTCCAAAGCCAAGCAAAAAGTGTGTACAATTCATATAGCGGAATAGCATGCGTGGCTGCAATGATTGGTTATGTAGTCATCGTTTTCATAATTGCAGTAGTTGTTGACCAACCACGAAAAATAATTTGGAATAAACTTATCTTACCATTTTTCAGAAATAAATAATGCCAAAGCCACGAATAATCATACTGATGCACTACCTTGAGTTAGGTGGTGCTGAGATGGCTCTTATAGGGTTGCTGCATGCGCTTGACCCGGACAAGGTGGATGTTGATTTATTTGTTTACAGCCATCGCGGTCCTCTGATGCAGTATATACCGGATTGGGTAAATCTATTGCCTGAGGTTGGGGCATACTCAGTAATTGAGGAGCCAATGACGGTGGCGTTGAAGCGTGGATATCTCGGTGTAGTTTTCGGTAGGCTTCGTGCAAAGTGGGAGTGCAGGCGCTTCAGAAGCAAGCATCCGGCAAAGGGCGACGATGGGGCTATAATGCAATACGTTGGTGATTATGTCACGCCATGGTTGCCTCGCATTAATTCAGACGTGGAGTATGATTTATGCATCAGTTTCCTAACACCGCACAATATAGGCCGCGATAAGGTGCGGGCCAAAAAGCGTCTGGCATGGATTCATACCGACTATTCAACGGTTGATGTTGATGCCGAACGTGAGCTTCCGGTATGGGATGCTTATGACAACATTGCATCTATTTCTGACGAAGTCACAAATTCTTTCTTGAAACGTTTTCCAAGGTTAAAATCAAAAATATTTCCGATTGAGAATATACTTCCCGCAGGCTATGTAAGAACTCGAAGCGAAGAGTTTGATGTAGCTAAGGAAATGGATTGTGATATTAACTTATTGTCAATCGGCAGGTATTGTACAGCCAAGAACTACGACAATGTGCCCGATATAGCACGCCGCATGCTCGGCCATGGTATGAAGGACTTGAAATGGTATATAATAGGCTATGGTGGCGATGAGTCTTTGATACGTGGTAAGATTGCAGAGGCCGGTATGGAAAATCTTGTGATTCTCTTGGGCAAGAAGGATAATCCGTATCCCTACATCAAGGCTTGCGACATTTATGTGCAACCTTCGCGCTATGAAGGCAAGTCGGTGACGGTACGCGAGGCACAGATTCTGTGCAAGCCGGCGGTAGTTACAAATTATCCGACTGCACAATCGCAAATCAACGATGGCTTTGACGGTGTTATTGTCCCTCTCGACAATGAAGGGTGCGCTCAGGGTATTGCCAATTTCATCGCTAATAAAGAGCTTCAGGAACAGATTGTAGAAAACTTAAAGTCCGGTGATTATGCTAACGAGTCAGAAGTCAATAAGATTTATAACTTTTTGGTATGAAAGATAGAGATTTATCGCTTGACATCATACGCATTGTAGCTTGCTTCTTGGTGGTGTTGATGCACTCGCCGCTTCCTTCGGCTAATATTCATTGTTCTGGTATAATTCAATATTCGTCGCCGTACTACATTACTCGTATTGGATAATATTAAATTAATCAACTCTGTACTTTCTTTATGAATCGCATATTAACGATAGAGAAGCATACTAGAGGATATTTATCTGATTTACTTTACATTATCAAATATAATGTTGAGCATTTACATAACTCACATTCTAATTATGCGGTATTGGCTGTGGAAACTAATTTGGATACAGAATCTACCACCCTACATTATACAAACAATAGTAATTGCTACAACAATAATAACAACAGTCGTAGTTTGTCTACCACTGGCACGAACTCCACTAGCAAATGCGATAATAGGTTATGAAAGAAGTAAAACCACGTCTCTATTATATTGACAATCTGCGTGTACTAGCCTGTTTTCTTGTGCTCCTTACTCACTCAACAATGGCAGCAACCAATCCTGATAAAGAAGGATTTTGGATATTTGGACTCTCTTTTCTTGGCAGTCCGTCATCAGAATTATTTCTTGCTTTGTCAGGGACAGTTTTATTGCCAGTAAAGACAGAATTTGCTAAATTCTACAAACGCAGGTTTATCAAACTGATACCTCCATTAATAATATGGTCAATTCTAGGTGTTTTTCTTTATACACAGACACACTACCTTCCTTTAAATAAAGCCCTTGATACAATATTGAGAATACCTCTCCAACCGGCAATCGGGGTCTATTGGTTTGTATATGCCATGGCTGGTCTTTATCTGTTTGCACCTTTCATCTCTCCCTGGTTACACCACGCGTCAAAACGCCAAGTAGAACTATTTTTAGGGTTGTGGGCAATAAACCTAAGCGTCCCATGGATATTATACTTCTTTCCTGATTTCACTCAAAGTTTTAGCACAAACGGTAACTATTACTGGTCTTTATCATATTTCGGAGGATTCTTAGGCTATTGGCTGCTGGGGTACTACTTGAAAAAATATCCTATAAAGATTGGAATGAATCGCAAATGGTTAGTGCTTCTAAGCGGTACCATTGCTTATCCTATAGTAATATATATGATTAAAGCTAACGGAGACAATACAGAAGTTCTGCTTGATAATCTCCAAATAGGCAGTGCGCTACTTGTTGCATTCCTGTATACCGTAATGCAAAACATACACTTACACGAACGAATTCAGAATGTTGTCACAAATATCGCCAAATACTCTTTCTGCATATACCTGACTCATATCTATATAGCTCGAGAACTCTATTGGGGTGTATTCAATGGAAGCACAATTCATATCTTCCCGCGAACATTCATAATAGCGTTCTTAACCTTGATGACAGGGTATCTGTTGACATACTTGTTAACGTTCCTACCAAAAGGTAAATACATAACTGGGACATAGATCCATTTCTTCAATCTTGTAAATAAAAAGGGGGTCAGTTTTATGTTCTAGTTTTTGATACAAAACAAGACATAACTTATTGGTCATCAGCTATTGGATTTGGCATCATACTTTCTAATACAAAGTGACAATTTTTGGATCAAAAAATGTGACAACTTTAGAGTGTTATATATTTGAATATTAGAGTTTGAGCGCCAAATGAATCGACTCAAAATTCGGAACGTCAAACAAAACGCCCCAATAAATATAATTAGTCCAAAACATTTCGGTAATAGACCGTTATAAAAATCAAAGACGTGATTAACGCTGAATTATACGAACGACTATTCTTATACATTATCATTATATTTACTCTAATTTCGTGTTTACTCTTAAATGGGCTAGGTTATGCTGCCATTTCAAAAGGAAGTAAGAATTCACAATTAGCATTATTATTAACAATCGTTTTTTCATTATTCATTGGATTTCGTCCATTATCTGCAGCTTTCGGAGACTCTTGGGTGTATAACTATACTTACGAATTGATGAAAAGCAATATTGGTGGCGCGTATGAGACTTCTTCTGAGTGGATTTGGTCAGAAATGATGTATTTTTGCTCTCAAACAGTCGACGTGTCTATATTTTTCACGCTGGTTTCTTTGGGCTATTTCGGATTTACATTATTAGCATGTAAAACACTGACGCCAAATAATGTTTTGGTTTCCCTTTTATTTTGTCTCGGTGCATTTTCATTCTATACATATGCTACAAACGGCATTCGGAATGGGTTAGCTTGTAGTATATTACTTTATATTATAGCACTATGTACAAAATCGGTAAAGAGACCTATAGTAATTTTACTAATATTCGTCGTTTTTAATATACATAGATCATCATTATTACCTTTGGCCAGTCTTTTTGCGTCAATATATGTTGTAAAATCTTACAAATGGGCGTATACATTTTGGCTTTTGTCTATAATAATTAGTCTTGTAGCAGGTGGATTTATAACATCTATATTTGCAGGCCTTGGGTTTGATGATCGCTTATCATATTTAACATCTACAGGAGACAGCCATTATACTAAGACTTATTTTAGATGGGATTTCCTTATCTATAGTATGATGCCAATAATCCTTGGCTATTATGTAGTTATTAAGAGGGGAATACAAGACAAAACTTATTTAATTCTTTTGAATACTTACACATTAGCAAATGCATTTTGGGTTATGGTTATAAGAGCTAACTATTCAAACAGGTTTGCTTACCTCTCTTGGTTTATGTATCCGCTGGTTCTCGCTTATCCATTACTGAAATTAAACATATGGGGTAACCAACAAGGAAAACGAGCCACACAAATAATGCTTGCACATGTTGGATTCACATGGTTTATGCTAACCATCTTTTGACAACAATATGATTCCTAAAATTATTCATTATTGCTGGTTTGGTGGAAAACCGAAACCTGATGGCGTACTAAAGTGTATTGAATCGTGGCGAAGATGCTGTCCTGATTATGAAATAAGAGAATGGAATGAGGGTAATTTTAATGTTAGCTCATTAACATATACATCTGAAGCATATAATTCCGGCAAATGGGCTTTTGTAAGTGATGTAGCAAGACTTCATGCCTTAATTAATCACGGAGGGATATATCTCGATACAGATGTTGAACTGATTAGATCGTTTGACCATATCCTTGATAATAATGCATTTGTTGGATTTGAAGGCTCTCGTTTCATTGCAACGGCTGTTATGGGATCCGTTCAGGGTAATACAACAATGATAGATTTTTTCAAACTTTACGAAGATGCTAATTTTGTTAATGGAGAAAAAACAATGAATCTAACGACTAATGTGACGCGATTGACTGATTTACTGACCAAGAGAGGATTAATATTGGATGGAACAGAACAATGTTTCAAAGATATTAAAGTCTATCCGACAGACTTCTTTTCGCCTTACGACTACATCGACGGAACTCTAACGAAAACTACCAATACAATAGCTATACACTGGTATTCAATTTCGTGGAAAGATAACGCATCATTAAAAAAAAGATTTACCCAATTATATCATCGATTAATAGGAAAACATCGTGAATAAAATGGAAACGTCAATAGACGATAAACCACGTATTTCTGTCATTATGGGCATCTACAACTGTGCCCCAATCCTCGCCGAAGCACTTGACTCGCTTCTTGCACAAACGTATCAAGGATTTAAGGTAATAATGTGCGATGATGGGTCAAAAGACAATACGGTTGAAGTAGCACAAAGTTATGTAAAGCGGAACCCTGATAAGTTCATTCTTATAAAGAATGATAAAAATATGGGTTTGAATTATACTCTTAATCATTGTCTTGAGTATGCAGACACTGAATATGTAGCTCGCATGGATGGTGATGACTTATCGCTTCCAACTCGCTTTGAAAAAGAGATATCTTTTCTTGATGGGCATAAATACATTTCCATTGTGAGTACGCCGATGATTTATTTTGATGAGAACGGTGATTTCCGAACCGGCGCGGGTGGCGATCGTTATCCTGGAAAGAATGATTTTATCAACGGTACTCCTTTCTGTCATGCTCCGTGCATGGTTAGGACTGAGGCATATAGAGCGGTGGGAGGATATAGTGTAGACCCTAAGTTGCTCCGAGTTGAGGATTATCATTTGTGGTTCAAAATGTATTCGAAAGGATATCGTGGTTACATACTTCCAGAGCCGCTATATAAAATGCGTGATGATCGTAATGCCGTAGCGCGTCGTAATTGGAAAAACCGTATCAACGAATTCCACGTTCGTAGGATTGGTTATAAAATGCTTTCAATCCCTTGGTATAAACGAATTTATATGTTCAGACCTATTTTGGTAGGTCTAATGCCACATTTCATCTATAACTTTTATCATCGAAGGAATGGAAAATGAAATGCAAAGCGTGTTGAATAAAACAAGATCTAAAACTCGCACATTAGCTACTTTAAACAATTCTATTAAGGTTCTTCATGTGTTTACATTGGCTACAACCGCGGAGAGCTTTTTTGACGGCCAGTTCGCTTATCTCTCCGAGGCCGGATATAATATACACGTTGTGGCCTCTACAGAGCCAAACAAATGCTTTTGTGAGAAAAACGCTGTCACATTCCATAAAATTGATGTGGCACGTAGAGTGGATATAAATACTGACTTGAAGACAATCACGGCATTATGTAAACTTATTAAGCGAGAAAAGTTTGATGCTGTGTTTGGGCACACACCCAAAGGTGCCCTTGTCGCCATGTGTTCTTCTTGGCTCTCTGGGGTCAAAACAAGGGTGTACTTCCGTCATGGTCTGATTTATACAACTGCCACTGGTATCAAACGAATAATTTTTAAAACAGTAGAGCAGGTTACGGCATTACTTGCAACCAACATAATTAATGTGAGCCCATCACTTAACAAATTAGCCGTTAAAGATCATCTTAATGGAAAAAGAAAACAGACGGTAATAGGATTAGGAACATGTGGAGGAATTGATACCGTAAACATGTTTAATCCTGATAATCTTTCTGAAGAAAAACAAACAGAACTGAAGAATAATTTGTTGGGAAACTGTGACTTTGTTGTTGGGTTCTGTGGCAGACTTTGTAGAGATAAAGGAATTACCGAACTGGTAGATGGTTTCAATCTATTCAAAAGAAATCATCCGGAGATTAAATCAAAACTTTTACTTGTCGGTCCATATGATGAACGTGATATTCTTAATGATAACGCAAAATTGGAGATCTATAATAGTACCGACATAATCACAACAGGCCGTCAAGATAAATCAATACTTCCGACTCTGTATTCAATAATGGATGTGTTTGTTTTCCCCTCATATCGCGAAGGCTTTGGCATGTGCGTCATTGAAGCTTCGGCTATGAAAGTGCCGATTTTAGTCTCTCGTTCTCACGGCTGCATCGACTCAATAAAAGAAAATGTATCAGGCCTATATATCGATATATCCGCTGAAAGTATTGCCAAAGGGTTAGAATTGTTGACAGACTCTGAAAAGAGGAAACAATTAGGTAGTTGCGGCCGCGAATTGGTGGTTAATAATTATAATCATAAAATAATGTGGCCATTAATAAAAAAATTCTACGATGAAAACATTCTCAATGTCAAGTAAAATAGAACTTAAAATAATGTCTTGGATTCGTGCTTATAATCATGATAAATACTGACATAGGCGTAGTATTGTCATAGACCCCCGAAAATAAAACACCACTGCTATTAAAACTATACTAACTATGGTATATAAAGAAGATCGATTCCAAATTCGGTTGTACCTTTGGCACTAATCTTCATAGTGGTTCACATTTTGACACTCCACCATTACTTCCCAATGGGCTTTATGGCATTATTTGTGGTCACAATTGGCAAGTTGGTTCTAATTGTGTTATATACCATCAAGTTACTCTTACGTGAGAGTGTAAAATTGGTAACAATGTGGAATTAGGAGCTGGTTCAAAGGTAATTAAGGGCGTAACAATTGTAAGCAACGTTCATATTGGGACAAACGCGGTTGTCATTGAAGACATCCCAGACGGAGCTACAGTCGTTCTACAACTACCGAGAACCATCACCAAGGAAGAAAAAATAAATAAATTTTCAAAATAATTTTTCAAGTCCACTTTAAATTGGTGTGATTTAAATTGGTGTGAAAAAAACACTATGGAACAATGATAACAATTAAAATTTGTTGGTCAATATTCAAAGATGCAATATTTCATTCTCGTTGGTCAAAAATATCCAGTATATTTACAACTATAGGTCTTTTCATCTCTATTTCCGGCCTTACTGTGGATAAATTATTTGGATGGGAATGGTTTGAACAAATTCCTAAACATATTTGGTGGTTTTTGATTGTCTGTTGCCTTATTCTCATAATATTAAGAGTACTATGGATAAGTGCTCTGAAAATTGAGGAACACAGTTTCTCTGAAAAAGAACTATATACCCCCGTAAAATTAATAAGGAAAATAAAGGATATTTCAACAATCATAAACCAGCACAACGCACAAGAAAAGACTGTTGTTGAGACACTTGATTCAATATGCAATAAATTACGCGAAATATTTGACAAACTAACAGATTCTTCTTGTTGCGTGTCGGTTAAGATTATTGAGGGTCCCAAGAATGGTGATTTTGATAAACCTATATCAGAAATCCTTAACTTTAAGGTACATAATATAGCACATGACAATCATCATAAAAGTAGACGAGAGACCGAAGATTATAATAATACAGAACATTTTATTCGTGAAAATACTGCATTTTTCACAGTAGTTGGGAAATTGGGTAAATCAGGAAAGCTTTTCTATTTGAATAATGATTTGAACATTTCCAATGGTTACACAACTTCATCACCATATAAAGACGAAAATGGCAACTCAACAAATCCACCATATAAGAGCGAATTAGTTTTCCCAATATATAAGATAAAGGATAACCAAATTTTTTCTTTTTTGGGTTTCCTTTGTATTGACAGTGATAAAAAAGAAAGTTTTTCAAAAGAAGACGTTGCTTTTGAAATCGGAATGATGTATTCGGATATACTATACAACATTTTACCTTCTTATAATTAAATTGTATGGGAGCAAATAAAACTGCACACTTAATCAGAATTGAAATTCGTACTTATTCACGAGTCACGATTAATAATATGCGAGCACAGGTTAGCACGAATAAATCGACATCACACTCAAAGCGGACGACAAAGTTGTCCCGCAAAAAACAATAATTATCATGGTAAAATGGATAACCTGTATAAGACTTTTTTTAAGCGATCTGTTGATGTAATAGTCTCTGGTAGTGCTCTGCTTATGCTCACTATCCCTTTGGCTGCTATTACCGCATGATTGCACTTTGCCAACAAAGGTGCCGGTGCGTTCTTCTTTCAAGAGCGTCCCGGCAAGGACGGTAAGATTTTCAAAATTGTCAAATTCAAGACTATGACGGACGAACGTGATGCCGACTGCAAACTCTTGCCAGATGAGGTTCGCTTGACAAAAGTTGGAAGATTTGTACGCTCAACGTCTATTGACGAACTGACTCAGTTGTGGAACGTCTTCAAACCCGCCTAATCCTCGTAGGCCCTTACGAACCTGAACTTGATCCCATTAAGTCTGAAACGGCAAAAGCTATCGAGGATAACCCTAACATCGAAGCCGTAGGCTCTCAAAAAGATGTTCGCCCATGGCTTGCCGCCGCCGATTGTCATGTCCTGGCCAGCTACCGCGAAGGCTTCCCAAACGTTGTGATAGAAGCAGGCGCAATGGGCTTGCCACAGATTGTGACCGATATCAACGGAGCCAACGAAATAATCATCGAAGGCCGCAACGGCTCCATCGTCCCGTCTAAAAACTCCATTGCACTATACAATGCCATGAAACGCATGGCTACAAAAGCCGATTGGCGCGAATCACTCTCGTCAAATGCCTGCCCGCTAATAGCCGAACGTTACGAACAAGGCTACGTGCGCAAATGCCTGTATGACTTCTACAACGAAATTCGACCTTGAAGTAGTAAACAGCCAAGAAAGCACACACAAGCCTACATACAAACTTTGACTATTCATCTTGGTATTAAATCATTTACTTAGTATAAAAGTCCTATAATTCATAAATATTTACTGAATATTTATAGGTATTGACAACGGAATAAATCAATCAAAAGTAATGATTTCTAAATATACTCTTCCTGATAATTCTATTATTATAGGCAATGAATTGCCTGATTTGTACCAACAGGAATTTTCAAAGGCGATGATAAAGTTTAACGCTGAATCGTTGTATGCCTACCTGTTTGAAAATCATTTATTGAAAAATAAGTGTAAACCTACTCAAAGTGAAATAGATAATTTCAGGATATTAAGTATCTTGGTTTCAGCTAACCAATTTAACAATGTTGTATCTAACACCGTCATGCCGGAGTGTTTTAGAAAAATCCTGACAGAAGACTTGAGTAAAAAGGAGCAAACAAAAATGCTACGAGGTGTCACATTAACTCTCAATGAATTAATGAGACTTTTTTATTTCGGCGAAGAGATTGGATACACGTTTACTCATATAAAATCTGAACTCGCGCCAAAAAGTGTTTCCGCCGAAAAACTGCCAAAATTAGCATTTATTGATTCTTCCAAGTCAGTGGTGATTATTGGTGGAGAGGTTTCAGAAGGGCAGGCCCGAAAATTAATAGACGAACGAAAGGTCTTAATTGCCAGAATTTTATCTAAAGGGAATATTTGGCATTGTCTCTTACAAACTTTCAGTGGTTTGAAAGGTAAAGAAAGTGGTGTGCAAGGAGCTCAACCACATTTACATTATTTGTCAGATAAGACAACAGGATTGACCTATTCTGAAATAGTAGAACAATTAAAATCCGGGAAATATCCGAATGCTCCCATTCATATTCCCTTGAATAATTGAATTAAAAAACGATGAAACGAGTTATAGTTTTTGGCGCAACGGGTAATCTGGGCGCATATATTGCGATGCATCTTAAGTCTGAGGGCTATGATGTTATCGCTGTCGGAGGTCGCAAGGATGATCATGGATTCTTTGCTGATCATGGTATGAAATATCTTTCGGTTGACATCCGTAAGCCTGAAGCTTTTGATATCTTGCCTACAGAAGGTATTGATGCTGTATGCCATTTTGCCAGTTCGCTCCCGAGCCGCTATGCTTTCGACCCCGTAGAGCTTTTCGAGTCCATTACCATCGGCACTCTCAATGTGCTGAATTGGATGGTGAAAGTCGGCTGCAAGAAGATTGTATTTCCGCAGACACCTTCTGATATGGCTAAGTTCCATAATAATGGCAGCATAATCCCCGATGAGGCTCCACGCCATTTTCCGCTGACAGGTGATCATGCCATTTATACCATAGCTAAAAATGCAGCTGTAGACCTTATGGAACACTATCGTGCAGAATATGGAATAGCGTTCTTTGCTCTGCGTTTCTTCACCATCTACCAATATCACCCCAATGCATGGCATTACTGTAACTTCAAACTCAGAATGATGCCTTTTCGCATGCTGATGGAACGTGCCTCTAAGTCAGAGCCAATTGAGATCTGGGGCAATTGCAAGAAAGCAAAGGAAATGGTATACGTAAAAGATTTTGTCAGACTCGTGCGTAACTGCGTTGATTCTGATCTTCCCGGAGGTTGCTACAACTGCGGCAATGGTTGGCAGGTAAGCCTTGAAGACCAAATCAAGGGTATTATAGAGGTGTTCTCTCCCAAAGACAAACCCTCGCCCATCATTTATTGCCCGGAGAAACCGGACCCGCTTGAAAACGCCTTCTCAATGGAGAAGACTTTTCATGATCTCCATTGGACGCCGAAGTACAGTTATCTCGACCAGTTGCGCGACTTCAAGCATGAGATGGAAACTGAGCCTATGGCAGGATTATGGGGCACACGAGCCGACTATGAGCCCAAGGATGAAAATCTCAATGAAGAAGACTTTGCTCCTGCAGTAGGCAAAGCCGCACTAAAATAACAGCAATGTATCGTAAATACTTTAAGCGCATCATAGATATAACGGCAAGTGGCGGTGTGCTGCTTGTGTTCAGTCCTGTGCTTCTGACAGTAGCCATTTTGTTGCATTTCTTCAACGAGGGCGCCGGGATATTCTTCCTGCAGGAACGCCCGGGTTATAAAGGTAAACCTTTCAAAATCGTGAAATTCAAAACTATGAATGAGCGCAAGGGCCCTGATGGGAAATTGTTGCCTGACAAACAGCGTATCACTAAGTTCGGTGCTTTTGTACGCAATTCATCGCTTGACGAACTCCCACAATTGTGGAATGTGCTTAAAGGCGATATGTCACTCATAGGTCCTCGTCCACTTCTTATGCAATATCTGCCGCTTTATTCGCCCGAGCAAATGCGTCGTCACGACGTCAAGCCCGGTATCAGCGGCTGGGCCCAGTGCCATGGCCGCAACAACCTCAGTTGGACCGATAAGTTCAAACTCGACGTATGGTATGTAGACAACATATCATTCAAAACCGACTGCTCAATTGTGTTGACAACTCTTAAAGGAGTTATCAAAAAAGAAAACATCGAAAACGACAACTCAACCCAGTTTACAACTGAGTTATTCAACGGAAAAAATTAAGATGACACTAAAATTTGCGCTGAAATATCTAAAGGATTGCCATAATAAGCTCAAAGATCTATCAAAGAAGGGAGTGGGCAACATTTGCTATCTTTGGTACGATTTCATTGTATGCTCTATTGCTCATGGTGCCATAGTCAATCACTATACTCGTGGTCAGCTCTATAAAGTCAAGGGTTGTGAGCGGCGAAAGTCAATGACATATGGACGGATATTGAAGTCTTTCTCCAAGATGAATCATCCGGATTCTATTAAGATCCTAAACAATAAACATCTTTTTAATGCCCACTTTGCTCCTTTTGTAAAAAGAAAATGGCTCTATTCAAAGGATATGACCATCGAGGCTTTCTCTGAATTGTGTAGAAGTTGTTCCTCATTAATGGTTAAACCCGAGGACGGGTTAGAAGGGAATGGAATCTCAAAGATTACCCCCCCCATTTACAACATGATGTAAATCAGCTATTTAATCAATTGAAGGGCCGCTCTGTTATGATAGAAGATTGCATTGCGCAGCATCGTGATATGATTTATGGAAATACATCTGTCAATACAATACGAGCACACTCTGTCATTGATCAGAACGGAGAAGTTCATTTATCAAAAATGCTTTTCAGGGTTGGAGTGGGTGATAGTGTCGTCGACAATTATGCTCATGGCGGTTGTGTATATGAAGTTCAACTTGAAACCGGCCGAATAATCAGCCCCAGCCTTAAAAAAGATGGGACAGAGGTATACATTCATCCTCAAACTGATATTTTCATGCTCGGTCGTAAGATACCGAACTGGGACAAAGTGTGTGACGGCGTAAAACAAGCACATGCAATGCTTCCAGGGTGCAGGTTTATCGGTTGGGATGTAGCCATAACAGAGGATGGTATAGAACTAATAGAGGGAAATCATAATCCTGACTATGAGTTGCTCGAATTTTTTGGATCCAAAGGTTGGTGGCAAAAAATAAAACAGTACTTATAAATTAATGGTTGTCAGTAATATTTTTCAATTTTCCACTCCCTGTTTCATCTTTGATGAAGCAGAATTTCAACGAGGCGTTGCCGGTTTTCACGATGCGTTAGCCCTTAAATTTAAGAGCGTTGCAATCGGGTACTCTGTCAAAACCAATTCTTTGCCTTATGCTCTGATGCAGGCACATCGCTTTGGCTGCAAGGCCGAGGTGGTGAGCCACGATGAATATCGCTTGGCGAGACTTTGCGGATTTGCGCCGAATGACATTATCTATAATGGGCCTATGAAATCATGGGAGACTTTTCATGAAGCTATGGTAGGCGGCGCAATTGTCAATATTGAAACTAAACGCGAACTTCAATGGCTTGACCGCCTTTCGGAGGGGCATGTCTACAATGTTGGCCTTCGTCTTAATATAAATATCTCTAAGGTATCTCCGGAGGATGCTGATGGCGAAGATGATAACAGCCGATTTGGTTTTTCTGACGAAACCGATGAATTTGCCGACGCTGTCAATTTCATATCATCCCGCTCTAAACTGAGACTTGCCGGGCTTCATATCCATCGTACGGCTCATTCACGTTCTCCACGCTTTTATGAGCGATCGATTGAATATGCGGCATCTGTTATCAAGAAGTATGATCTCGATCTTGATTATTTGGATGTCGGTGGTGGATATTTCGGAATATTCCCAAACAAGCCTACATTTGAAGATTATGCCGAGTCGTTTTATAGACCGTTGAAAAAAGCCGGATTAGAGAATTTGAAAATAATTGTTGAACCGGGGAATGCGCTTACCGCAAGCTGTTTCAAATTTCTTTCAGAGGTCATAGACGTTAAAAAAGTAGATGAAAAGACCCGTTTTGTAACAACTGACGGCTCTCGAAATGACATTGACCCTTTCTTCAAAAAAACTGATTATCTAAAAGAGATTCTGTATAAATCAGATAATCGTGATACTGAGCCCCTACAAATTATCACCGGATGCACATGCCTTGAATATGACAGGCTGTTCACCTTGACAAACAAGCCCCGACTTGAAGTGGGCGACCGCATACTTTATAATAACGTGGGGGCCTACACCATGACGCTATCTCCCCAATTTATTCGCCTATGGCCAAGAGTATATGCTGTGGATCGTGAAGGTGAGTATAAATTAGTCAGAAGAGAAAGCCGGGCAGAGGATATAATGAAATTAAACCAATCAAAATATGAATAATATAATGTTCTGCAGCGTGGGACGTCGCGGACGTCTGCTGCGTAATGTAAAAGAAACATTAGGTAAGACCGGACTTATTATAGGTACTGACCTTCAGTCTACAGCTCCGGCCTTACAGTTTTGTGACCGTCAGTACGTTGTACCTCGCATTACTGACCCTACATATATTGACACCATCATCAAAATATGCAAAGATAATGGTGTTAAGGCTATAACGACTCTTATTGACCCTGAAATCGAAATTCTTGCGAAGAACTCTGAAAAATTTCGGGAGATAGACGTCATCCCCTTGTGCCCCGCCCCCAAGAGTGCAATCTATTGCTTCGACAAGTATGAGCTTTATAAATACGCAACCCAAAAAGGCATACGTACCCCGCTCACATTTCATGATTGGGACGAATTCAAGGCTGCTCTGGCCGACGGCCGCATATCTTTCCCTGTATTTATGAAGCCTGTGTGTGGCAGCGGTAGTGTTGGCGCTCATAAGGTCCACTCTCTCGAACAGGCCGAAGCCGATTGGAACAGTGGTGAGCATGACTACATAATTCAGGAACTTATGACCGGAGGCGACTGCGATGCGGATGTATATGTCGATACCATCTCCCACAAGGCTGTCGCGGCGTTCTCAAAAAGAAAAATCGAAACCCGCATTGGCGGTGCGAGCAAAACATGCTCATTCAAAGATCCGAAGCTATTCAAGTTCATTCAGGAAATCTGCGATGTATTTGAATTCAACGGCCCGCTCGATATGGACTTCTTTATCAAGGATGGAGAATACTATCTCTCTGAAATCAACCCTCGTTTTGGAGGCGCATATCTTCATGCCTATGGTGCCGGGGTCGACTTTATTCAGTGCATAGTCAACAATATCAACGGTGTAGAGAATGAGGTGAACATCGGTAACTATGACGACAACATATTGATGATGATGTATGATGATGTCGTTATAGCCAAAGCTGACGACCTCGTAAATCAGGATTATACTTTCATTTGATTACAATGAGAAAAGAACGCATATTGCTCTGCCTTGCTCACATGAGCGGCAGGGAGCAGGATTTTATAAAGGAGGCTTTTGATGCCAATTGGGTGGTGCCTCTTGGTCCGAATGTCAATGGTTTTGAAAAAGACCTTGAGGAGTTTGTTAATGACCGCGAGAATGCGACACCTCTTGACAAAAAGGTTGTTGCGCTGTCCGCCGGTACGGCTGCGGTGCATCTGGCGCTTATTGCGTGTGGTGTTGGCCCTAGCGATGAGGTGCTGGTGCAATCGTTTACCTTCTGTGCTTCATCGCATCCCATCACTTATTGCGGTGCAACCCCGGTGTTTGTCGACTCTGAAAAAGAATCGTGGAACATGGACCCCGAACTGCTCGAAGAGGCCATCAAAGACCGCATCGCCAAGACCGGACGCAAGCCTAAGGCCATCATTCCGGTTGCGCTCTATGGCATGCCCTACCGTATTGACCGAATCATGGAGATTGCCAACCGCTACGAAATCCCCGTGATTGAGGACGCTGCCGAGGGCCTTGGTTCACGCTTCGCCGGTCAGGTGCTCGGCACATTCGGCAAATACGGTGTGCTCAGTTTCAACGGCAACAAGATGATCACCACCTCGGGCGGCGGCGCCCTCGTATGCGAAAACGATGAGGACAAGAACACCGTGATGTGGTATGCTACCCAGGCCCGAGAATCTTACCCATACTATCAGCACGAAGCCATAGGCTACAACTACCGCATGAGCAACATCTGTGCCGGCATAGGCCGCGGCCAGATGACTATAATCAACGACCACATCGTTCACCACAAGCACGTTCAGGAGCTTTATTGCGAGTTGCTTAAGGGCGTCAAGGGCATAACAATGCATACCAATCCGACACCAGAGTATGACTCCAACTTCTGGCTCTGCACGGCCACTCTCGACCCCGACCTACGCATAAAAGGTCAGGAGAACGCCTACAAGACCATCATCACCGGTGCCGTAGGCGGTGCTGCCGGCGTAATCCACGCTGCTTCATCGGCCACTACCGACTGCCAACCCAACGACAATGTCGAGGCTCTGCGTGTATGCCTTGATAAGGCCAATATCGAAGCCCGACCGCTCTGGAAACCGATGCACAAGCAGCCCGTCTATAAAGATGCTCCAGCGTACGTCAACGGCGTGTCGGAAGCTCTCTTCAAAGTTGGTATCTGCCTACCCGCCGGTCCATACGTCACCGACGACGACGTGCGTTACATCGTCGATACTATCAAAGAGTCGATACTGACTGAGTAAACTTCTTCGCATAAATATCTATCTCAATACTGATAGGGCGGCCATTTAGGTCGCCCTATTTTTTACCTTTAAAAGCCAATTTTCATGACTGATTGTGGAAATAACCGTAAAAAATTGCGATATTTGGGGTAATGATTTGGGCGGCTGGGCTGTCTACTGTATAAAACATCTTACTAATGGAATATTCTGCTGCTGAGTTTGAAGCTCTCTACATACAATGTTTTCCGCCCTCTATGAGGTTGGCTATCAGCCTGCTTCATGAAGAGGATGAGGCTCGCGATGTGGTGCAGGAGGTGTTCCTGAAGCTTTGGGAGTCGAATACAAGGTTTGACAATCCTACCGCTTTTCTAATCAGGGCTGTGCGCAACGCTTGCCTTAACCGTATCAACATGCTTGATACGCGCGACAGGATACGCCGCAGAATCATGCTTGATTCTCCGCCCGACGATTTAGACATTGATGTGCGCAACGATGAGGTGATGTCAGCCATACCTCGGCTGCTCACTCCACGTGAGCAGGAAGTAGTCGACAGAATCTTCTCCGAGGGCATGAGCTACAAGGAAGCTGCCGAAAACCTTGAAGTCTCAGTTGCAGCGATAAACAAGAATATAGTCTCGGCTCTGAAAAAATTAAGATCTCATTTCAAAACCGGTAAGTTATGACAGAAGAACAGAAAGAAATATTGATAGCCAAGATGCTTGATGCGCCTGCCTCTTTGTCGGACATGGAGCTGGATGCGATTTCAGATGATGACGAACTGCGCGACATCTACGCGGCTTCAGCTGCACTTGACAGCGCTTATGCCGCCGAGCAGGAATTTGATATGGATGCCGAATGGAAGCGATTCAGTCCCCGTCTGCACCGTAAACCTGACAAGATGCGTTGGTTCATGCGTGTGGCTGCCATTTTCTTAGGTGTGATATTCGCTTCAAGTATTGTCGTGAAGATCATCAATACCATATTCACGCATGCCCCTCAGCCTGTTATAGCTAAGGTTGAGCAAGTCTCAAAAGCAGCAGAGCGCCCTACCCTGCACATGCCGGAGCAGATGTCGATGACTGAAACAAAGACTCCTCGCAATCATGCTGTTGACCATGACTCAAAGCATTACAATACCCGCCATATAGCCAAGGCCGAGGTCAGCATGCCTGCTGCGACCCCGGCGCAGGCAGAGCCGGAGATTGATGTTGATGAGTACCTGCGCATACAGCAGGCGCGTATCGACAACGAAATGGCCTTGCAGGTGGCCGAATCATATATGGAAGAATATGACCGGCTTGTGCCGATACTCGACGCTGCCGGCCTGTACAGTTCTGAAATGGACGATGAAATAAGAAAAGTAACAATGGAATAATCCTAAAAAATCTCAAGATATGAAAACCTCGCTCTTACGGCTTCTTGGCCTTATGCTCGCTGTAATACCTATAACGGCAGCGGCCCAAAACAACATCAAGTCGGCTTTTGATGCCATAATCAAATGTCCTGATGCTAAAATCATCGAGAGCCACACCCTCGCCAAAGATCCCTCCACGGGAAGCAAGACCGGTCAAAGCGATATATATCGCTTCGTACTCCCGGCTGATAAGGCTTACCTGATAGAGCAGGTTGTGTCGGCCTTTGATAAAGATGCCGAAATGGCCTACAGCATCAATCGTGGCAAGAGCGTCAGTACCGAAAGCGACATAGTACTCACTGTGGGCGATGGAAGCGGTGTATATATCAACGATCCCGACTGCGAGTATATCTATTCTCTGTTTCTCGCTCCGCTGTCAGAGGACCCCGATGGCATCTACCGCTATGCCTACGGCATGAACTGCAAGGAGGTGGGCGACAAACTCTCGGGCAAGCTCGTGATAACATACGCAACTACCTTGAAGTATCGTCAGCAGGTCGAACGTCAACGCCAGTACGATGTGCTCCGCAATTTCTCGGGCGGCTCGTCAAGCAATACATCTTTCACTACATCTTCTCAGAAATCATGGTTCGATATGATGTTGTCGTACCTACAGGGAATGAATTCAGCCAACCCGCAGACAAGGATTGCCCTGGCATCAAAGGCATACAAGCTGATTTGTGACTCGTCGAGTTATCATATAACCGATGCAGACAAGGATGTGATACGCGAGATTCTGGAAGGAATGATTTCAGACAAGGAGTACTCCGAAACTATCCTCCACAGACTTCTGCAAAAGTGTGTTGAAAGTATAAATAAATAATAACAGCTTTTTATTCATACAATCCTCGGCCATTAGGTCGGTACCGTATGGCCGAGGATTAACAAATAGCAATTTATGAAAAGATTGGCTATAGGGGTGTCGTGTGCCTGCACTTTAGCAGCGGCAATGGCTCAGACTACTGCTGATGACACCATCAAAACTCAGCAGCTCAACGAAGTAACCGTAGAAGCCCGCAATCAACAGCTCGGAGCGGAAGTATCAACTTACATACCCACCTCCAAACAAAAAAACGGGGCACAGACCGCCACCGATTTGCTCAACCGCATGGCTATACCTCAGTTGAGAATATCGCCCGAGGACGAAATCACCGATCTCGCCGGCAAAAGCGTGGATATATTCATCGACTATATCCCGGCTTCTAAAGAAGACCTCGAAGGCATGCGCATGCACGATGTGAAGAAGGTGGAATATTACGACTTCCCCACCGATCCACGCTTTCAGGGCAAGGCTCATGTAGTGAATTTCGTAATGCAGAAATACGAATATGGCGGCTATGTCAAGGGTTATGGCTGGGAAAGCACTGCCAATTCGGGGCAACTGAACCTGTACGGAAAATTGCAATATAAACGAATGACATTCGACATTGCTACCGGTGCGTTCTATATCAACCGATCACACAGCGGAAGCGATACCTACGAGACATTTCGCCTGCCGCAGCCCGACGGCAGTGTAAGCGAGTTTGAGCGCAAGTCCATTCAGGAATATGCAAAATCGCGAACCCGCACCTACTGGCCTACATTCAAGGCCCTGTATTCGTCCGACAAGATTACCATACAAAATACAGTAGGAGCCAATTTCAACTCTATTCCCGTAAACGACCGCAGGGGATATGTGATTTATTCACCCGAGGTATCGCCACGCACCGACTTCTCATCAAGCACAGCCAGTCGGGTCAACTCATTGTCGTACAGCGGTTATTGGAACTTTATACTAAACGAAAATAATTCAATAACCTTCGCGCCGAGATACGCCTATTCACACACCAACAGCAGCAGCCTGTATACCGAAAGCTCAGCCGGCGAGTACTACAATGCCGCAAAAGACGACTCACACCGCTTCAGCAGCAATTTGACATACTCACACTCATTCGGCAAATGGGGCAAGCTCAACGCCATGGTTCAGACAATAATCACTACAAACAAAACCCGCTACACCGGCACATCCGATACTCACGACAACGCCCACACCTACCGCGTAGGCCCCGGGGTGCAATACAGCGTTTCGGCCGGTAAGGTGTACGCAATGGCAGGCGTTGGATTTCATTGGGACAGGCAGGAATACCTCGACCATAAAGAAAACTCGGCAGCCCCGTGGATTGATTTCTCGCTGCAATATTCACCCGATGAACGCCACTCGGTAAGGGGCGAATTTCATCACATGAAGTCGATACCGTCATCAAGCTATCGCTCGGCAGCCATCATTCAGAGCAATCCCTTGATGAGCTATACAGGCAATCCCAACCTGGTGTCGTATGGCAGTTACGATGCCGGTGTCAACTACTCATTCGTCCCAAACAACAACCTGAGCCTTTCGGCATTTGCCACCACATGGATAGTCGACAACCGATATGTTTACGACTACGTCCCTACAGAAAACGGAATATTGAGGACAATAAAACAACCCGGCGGAGGATACTCGCAGTGGGATTACGGCGCATACGCCACCATAAGCCTTCTCGGTCAGAAACTGCAGCTCACCGCACAGCTCAATGCCACATCGGTACACAACGGTGCGCCTTACAACCTCAACAAGACAGATCTACTGTATGCGCTGCGGGCATATTATTACCTCGGTAACTGGTCATTCTCGGGCATGTACTATTCGCCCCAAGGCTACCCCGACGGATGCATGGTAGGCACTTGGATGAAAACCAAGTCTACAATCATGCTGCAAGCCGGATGGTCAAATTCTACCTGGAACCTGCAACTGCAAATATTCGATTTCGCACGATGGAACTGGAAGAGCAACAAAAGCTTTATGCACAGTCAATATTACGACAAGATTGAACAGACCTACTCAATAAACGACCACGCATTGGCCAAGCTAACCGTGACCTACACATTCGGCTTCGGCAAAAAGGTAAGACACGGCGACGAAGCCACGCAGCAATCAGGAGTCAACTCGGGTATTCTGAAATAAAAACATGCCAAACCATTGGCAAAAACAAGCTCTTTAAGATACGTCAGCCATTAGTGTTAATTTCAAAGATTTTCGCTAACTTTGCTATTACAAATAGAAAGTATGGCAAAAATCGTTACACATAATCCACATACGTTTGAGAGTTTCAACTTTGAAACTCTCACTCAATGCATATATACAATTCATTCATGGCACAAGATTGCTGTCGAGTATTGTTACCCGTGTAAAAATCAAGTGAATTAACGTCACTCTTTTAGAAAATGCTCGTAATTTCTATTTAACATATCCTCAATTAGCAAAAGTAGTTCAACCAATTTATCCGATTGACAATGCTTAAAAATTGAAAAACAATGAAAACGCCCGACGAATTTTTCATACCCGACAACGAGTTAAAGTTACCTGATGAACTCGATTACAGCAGAGTGAACGAATACATCTGCTCCGCAGAGGCGTTTTCTCGCTCCACATACCAAAGCGTCTATATAATAGACTATTTCAAGCAGAATTTCCTGTATGTGTCGCCCAATCCGATGTTCCTGTGCGGACTTACGCCGGAGCAGATGATTGACCTCGGCTACCAGTTCTATCTCAAATATGTGCCCGAGGACGAACAGGCCCTTTTGCTCGACATCAACCGTGTGGGCTTTGCCTTTCACAATCAAATCCCTCTCGAACAGCGCAAGGATTGGTACATATCATACGATTTTCATATTCTCAACGACGGCCACCCAATTCTCATTAACCATAAGCTGACCTCCCTTGCCCTGACTTCCGACGGCAGGATTTGGCTTGCCCTCTGCGTTGTATCTGCCTCCACCCACACCACGCCCGGACATATCGAAATGCACCATGTCGGCACCCCCGACTATTTCGCATTTAATCCCGTCACCCGTCGGTGGGATAAGAACACTATGCCAAACCTTACCGAGGGGGAGAAGTCGGTGCTTACCCTTTCAATACAAGGCTATACGATGTCGGAGATTGCTGACCGCATCTGCCTCTCGCCCGACACCGTCAAGAAATACCGTCAGCGCATTTTTGAAAAACTCGGTGTGCGCAACATATCCGAGGCTATCGCGGCTGCCACCAACAACAAGCTACTCTAAATTTTTCGATAGGTAGAAGCGCGGAAAGTGCTTCACATCGCGCCCCACTGCTATATTAGCCAATATCCGGGCACAGATACAGGCTGCTGTTTGCTGTGCCTTTGCGGATTGTTCGCCCTGTTCAATTCTCGGTAACACAACGCGCAACCAGTCGCTGTTGTCAATATTCCAAAACGCACAATACCCCGACATATACTTTGCGGCACACAGGCGCACATCGCCCTTTGCCTCTAATTCAACCTTATCATCGGGTAGCACAACCATAGCCGCGCCACCCTCGATAAAATCAAACGGATATACGACCGGCAATTTACCGCCCAACCGGGCCGATATTCCGTTCATCGCCACATCAACCGCAATATCGGCAGACCCCGTCGGATCTTCCACATATATAATATTGTGGAACCCGACTTTTAGCAAAGCCGTATTGATAGCGTCTGCAAAAGCACCTTTGCCGACTATCATTATCCGGCAGCTTTCAATCTTATTCTTTTCTTCGCTTGTCATACACCGCAAAATTACTCTTTACCCCTCTATCGCACCATACCCAAAAGTGTATATTTTTTTCGGCTGCAAATGCAAACGTACACTTTTGGGTATGGCAAGGAATTTTCAACGGCAGTAACTTTGCAATAGTTAAATCAAAGCTCCAAATATGATGATAAAAAAACTAATGGTTTTGGTTGCCGGTGTTTTTATTACTTGCAGTGTTCACGCAAATAATACAGCACCTGAATATGGCAACCAACAAGACTCAATCGCAATCTATAACACGCTCATCTTCAAGGCTGACTCGTGTTATATGAAACAAAATTTCGAGCTTGCCTCTAAATTTTTTGACAAGGCATTTTCTCTCGGAATTAAGCCTGTTGACAAACACCTTTATAATGGTGCTTGTGCAGCTGCTTTAAATGGTGATGAAAGCGCTGCTTTTAATCGCCTGTTTGAAAGAGTGCGGCTGTACCCTCATTGGTATAGCGACCAAATCGGACAAGACAAGGATTTACAATCCCTGCACACCTCTCCGAAATGGGAAATTCTCTGCGATACTCTGCAAGCCCGAAAGATTTTTATTGAGCGTAACTACGACCACGCACTGAAAGAGCGGTTAGACTCAATCCATTATCGGGACCAAACGCCGCGACATGCCTATATTGCAGCGTTGCGAGCTGTTCCACAGGACACACTGTTGATAAAAACACGCCTTGTGGAAATGCAACGGAATGATAGCATAAATCAAATAGAAGTATTTGATATTCTCGATAGTTATGGTTGGCCTTCTTCCGAAATCGTAGGAGGCTCCAACTTCGCTATCTGGGAGGTTATTCAGCATACTTCGCTTGAAGCGATTGAGAAATACTTACCCCTTTTCCATAAGGCAGCCACCAATAACGAACTCAATAAATCATTTGTCGCAATGATGGAAGACCGTTGCGATATGTGGCGCAATCGTCCTCAAAAGTATGGTACACAGCTAATACAAAACGAAAAAGGTGTAAAAGTACCATATACTCTGCTTGACTCCGAAAAAGTCGATGAATGGAGAGCCGAAATGGATTTACCACCTATGCAGGAATATCTAAAACAAATGAACGGACAATGAAAATCGTAGAATATGTATTTGTCGCATTATCCCTGCTTATGGTTGGCTGTGGCTCGATTAAAGATGTGCCGTTTTCTTCTCATAATTGGCATATAAATCCCATATCCGGCAACATAGAAAGTACGGACACCACCTATTCTTTCACCCTATGTTCTGATGTGGTAGAAACGGAGCTGCCCTTAATTGGAAATGATAAAGAAGCACAGCCATACAAAGGGTTGAAAGCATATTTGAATACAATATGTTCACATCTTGAAGCAAAGTGTGACAGCATTTTATTCTACGCCCCCACAAAAGGATTATTGATAGTGGGTATTACGGAGAATATAATTTGGAAACCACGGTCACAGTCGGCTAATGTTTTGACCGATAAACCATATACCTTATGGGTGCGCGATGATGATGTGGACGATTGGGATAGAAAACCCGATGAAATCTACACAAACGTCCTTATGGATAAAGCGGCAAAGCAGTTATTGGTAATTGACCGTCTTACTTACAAGCGCTCCGATATTGCAATAATACATATTATTCAAACTGAAACCCGCAAATTCAAATCGTTGGGTCTGCCTGATTGGTCCGGCACCTGGGCTGACGTTACTGACCCGACTTGCCTTGAACCTATTGCAAATTGGTTGGAAGGACACCGTAAAATGGCATTTGACATATACCGACAAAGTCACAGGGCTACGGTAATAGACAAATAAAGTCAAACAGCTAATCATACAACATAGATTATCCTCGGCAGCGATTGTCGGGGATTTTCTTTTTGTGTTCCGGCGCCACCGCGCCGTCGCGCTAATGCGGCAAGCCGTCGAGCTTGTAATCTCGACCCATTGAGGGCGTATATCGCTAACATAGACAGCGGACTTCGGATCTATCCTGATGATAGAGCCGGAGTCCGCTGCTTTTCCGGGCCCCTCGGCCACCCCCGAGGGAGAGCGGTATCACTCCGGGGGCGCTTCGCAAAGATAAGGACTGCGACCGTTCATTACGGCCTCTATCATCGGGAGGGTGGAGTATTCGCAAGAGCCTTACAGCGGTGTTCCGGCTGCACAGGACACAGGGCTGCAATTCAATGGCGCATCATCGGCAGTTCGGGCAATAAGAATAGAGAGTGCTTTGGCCGTCGGGGATAACTTCACGGCATAGATTGGTGTGATGCAGCGGCTCGCACCGAGGAGGCTAACATATATCATAGTTTTGCGAGGCAGTTGTTTGAGGGAGCCATACTTGTAAACACGCACGGAAGCACGGTTGATATTTCACTTCGCAAAGTTAGAACGGGTCGCCTACGCTGACAAGGGCAAGACACGTTCAGGGCAAAAATCTTCCTTTTTTCAGGCAAGCATAAAAAAGAGTATTCCGTTGGGGGGCAAGCCCTTTGCCCCGAACCCTTGTTGGCTACCGTCGTGCCGACTGGCTCAACCGTTCCCTGATTGCGGCGTAAAAATCAAACGCGCCCCGGCGCACAGTAATAACCCCTCAAAAACTTCAAAACCATGACATACGTTAGCTGCATCTCCCTCGATACAAACCGCCGCCTCAAAGAATATCAAGTAGAAGTTATCACCTTCGACGGCGAAAGCGAAATAGTATATGTAATTGCCCGGACAGCCGACGAGGCACAGGAAAAGGCAGCAGCCCAGGTACCCGACGCAGACTACACTATGGTACAAGGCTTCTGCGAATACTAATTTCCACCTCCCCAAGATAGAGGGTTGACCCCACGGGTCAACTCTCACTTTGCTCTTTCGCCCCCTACGCAACATAAGTCTGTCGCAACTCTAATCACTAACCCCTAACCTCTAACCTTCCCCCATAGCCCTCGCCGCCACACCGACCGCCACCAACGTAACACCGCATCGCATCGCTATCGGAGCCGACAAGCACCGCGCCTTGACCGTGAACCATTTGCCCCATACGCCGTGAGAGATTGGACTGCAAGGGGAGAGGGGGCCGCAGCCCGGTGCGCCACCCCCACAGCCTCGACCCGGGCGGTCGCGCCGTTTTGGAACACGCACCCCACACGGGCGCAGATGCAAATATCTCATCGCGCGCTGACCTCCAACCACCCCACATTAACCTCCAACCACTAACCCTTGAAACTCCCCGACGCCGAACTTGCCGCCACCGACGAGCCTGTGCGAGTGTCAGGCTTCGCCGACCGAGGGGCACGAGCCGCATCTGCGCACGGAGCGGTTCTGCCATTGTTCCCTGCGGTCGGCCTCCTTTGCCTTGAAGATGTCCGGGGGAGCGAGCCGGGGGCTTATTTTTCCGTCACAAAGTTAGTACGGTCATTCACTGGCGCAAGGGCAGGTGTGCGCTCCGCGTTCCCCCCTCTTTCGGAGCAAGCTCCTGCAAGAGGGTAATCACCCTTGCTTTTGGCAGCTCATTACGACCGCACTTTTGATTGTTCGTAAAAATTAAGAGCCTCGGCTCACTTCTCAAACCCCCAAACACTTCAAAATCATGGCAAAGAAAACCTCCAAAACCGCAGAAAACAAAAAGGCTAAAACCACTTCGACCCGTGCGAAGAAGCAGACCCAGGCCCCCGTCGTCGATACCAAGCCGACCCTCACCCCCAAGCTCATCGTGGCGCAGCGCAAGTTCAACCGCTGGTACGTCTACTTCAAGGGCGTGGCTCCAAAGGATAATGTAGGGTGCGGCTGCAAGACAGCCCAAAGCGCGATAAGATATATGCACCTGCTCAAAGCCCGGTACGGTGCCGTTATCTCCCAAAACATCTACGACCGCCTCGCTTTCGAGGCCGCGAGAGAGGCGTAATGCCTCTCTCTTTCTCTCTCCCCTTGAAGTCCAACCTTATAAATCTCACGACGATGTACGAATACAAATGCTTCACTCGACAAGGCTCATGGCGCTTCTACGCCGACTCCGATACCGATGCCCTGCGGCTCGCCCTTTTCTACTGCTGGCGCGACGGCGAAGACTTTATAAAAGTGCAAAGCGACTTCGGAGGTCAGCCTTACACCCTGCGACTCTGCAAGATTGACAAGACAAATTCGATAACGACACTTTAACCCCTTCCACACAGCGGTTGCTTCCTCCCGAAGCGACCGCTGACTGTCTTTTCGCCTCGCCGCCACCCTCCTTAATTTTGCCCCTATGATACGGATAGGCTTCTACACCCCCACGGTGATGCTCTCCGCCGACCTCCCCGACGTCAGCATCTTCACCGACCAAGACTTCGTCGACTTCCGCCTCACATCGGGCGGAATGGTGCTGCTCGACGAGCGGTACTACACTTATAACGGCTCGGCCACCGTCGCCGACATCGCTTCCCTCATCGAGCAATATATGGCCGGAAACCCCGACCTCAATTACTCCGAATTTATCATCGAGGCATCGGCACCCGACGGATCCGCCGCCTCCCACTCCTTCCGTGTCATCTACTGCGACCGCGCTCTCGGACTCTACGACCCCTCGCAATGGCTGCTCGAAAACTTCCTCACATTTTCCGCTTTCCGGCGCATCGCCCCCGACACCTTCTTCGAGCTGCAATGGTTCGCCACCGACCGCGAGCCCATCGCTTTCTTCATCTACGCCACATACCTCGACACCGACGGCAACACCGCCACCTACCGCTACGTCCTCTCCGGCAACGGTATGATACAGCACGGCGACGGCATAAACCGCGAGTTCGTCTTGCTCTCCGATGTACGCGCAAAGATACAGGCCGCCACCAAAGCCTCCACACCTCCCACGCTGCTCTCCGTCACCGCACGGTGCGGCGAGCGTTCACTGACCCTCTTTGTCGACCAGGCTCTCGCCGACACCCTCCCTTTCCATTACACTAACTGTTTCAACGTCGCTGAACAGCTCATACTCCCTCACGCCACCACCCACAAAATCAAGGCCGACCGCTCTATCGCCACCCTCGGTAAATCCGCACGCTTCTACAACGTCACCACCGCAAAGGAATACGAGGTGCAGTCCGCGCCTCTTACCTCCGACGAGTGCTTGCAGGTCGAGCAGATGCTTACCTCTCCCGTAGTCCGTATTCCCTGGGGCACCGACTCTAACCTCGCCGAAACCGACTTTGACGCTATGCTCCCAATCCTCATCACCGATTTTACCTCCGAACTTTCCGACACCGACGATAAGCCCAACTCCGTAAAATTCACTTGGCGCTTCAAGGACACCCGACCCAAATTCAACGCCCGATACTCTCCCGGCATATTCGACACCCATTTCCAACCGCCTTTTTCATAATGGTTTTGGCGTTCCGGCGCCGTCGGGCCGTCGGGCTAATGCGGCAAGCCGTCAAGCCTATGGTCTTGACCCATTCGGGCTTATATCCCTAACGCGATAATACCTCACACAATCTCATCACCCAATGAACGCAGTTCACATATCAACCGCTCGCACGATGCTCAACTCGGGCGACCCCGTCGACCTCTCCGTATGGCGCAGCGACGGCTCTATCCTCGAACTCCGCAACGTCATATCCCTGCGATATTCCTTTTACGGAGGCTGGCGAAACGTCAAAATCCTTGCCTCCGGCGAGTGCCGCCGTCTACGCGACTGCTGCATCTTCCGCATTAACGGCCTCGATGTTTTTCTTTAACATTTGCGTATTCCGCTGAAATTGCGTAAATTTGCCCTATTCACAAATATCACGGCCATGTTACGAAAATTATTCAGCACCATTCTTGTTTGCCTTTTTTCGGTGACTGCTTATACACAGTCAATAGACGAAAAAATTGGCAATGCTATGAATACGTCCGATTGGTTTGCCCTTGACTCTTTATATTCAAATACACCCAAAGACTCAATTCACCCTTTCCTTGAAGTCTACTCACGTTGTCTACTTGGAAACCGTCTTAACCGACCTGATGTGTCAATACCTGCTTTTCAGGAATTGTTTAATACCCAATCTGCCTATCTTGATTTGAACAATTTGATTTCGTCAACATTTATGTTCGGCATGGATTTGAGCAGGACAGGTCAAAACGATAAGGCTGTTGAAATTATGCGTTCAGTATTGGAAGCCTCCAAACAATATTTGGACTCCATTACTATTTCAAATTTCATATCACAAGCAAACCGATATGAAGCCCTTTCAGCATATAAG
Organism: uncultured Muribaculaceae bacterium; assembly: GCA_910586975.1. Lineage (GTDB taxonomy): Bacteria > Bacteroidota > Bacteroidia > Bacteroidales > Muribaculaceae > CAG-873. Next base: position 62,436 of record CAJUKX010000013.1, read on the forward strand.
CCTTATCAAATACAATTTGATAATGAAAATATCGGTTATATTCCTTTTACTATAATTCCCGTAGGGCCAAAAGAGAAAGGGTCTGTGTTGATGCACCTACAAGAGAGTTCAATAAATGGAAGTGTTGCCGATATTACATTTGATACGGGAGCCGGAACAAATTTAATTTCGCCCGAAATGGCGGAAAAATACAATCTCATACCTTTGGAAAAGACCCGGGTTAGCGTAATGGGGGTTAGTGAAAAAGAGGGATACATAGCTATTGCAAAAAAAATAAAGTTAGGAAACATAACTGTTTGCGACGTGCCTTTCACTGTAATTTCGTTATCCTCAAACAATAGCGAAGCCGACCAATACATCGACGCTTTCAATATCGTAGTCGGCAGTGATTTAATGCTTCAACTTAAAGACTTGACGATTGATTTCGTCAATCGTCAAATTACTATCCCCACGGTCGCACCTGTAAGAAGTAATGCTATTGCAAATATGTGCTTCTCGCCAACAATGAATTTACTTACCAAAGGAAAAATCCTTAACACACCTATGATGATGTGCCTGGACTCCGGCGATGCCGCCTTTGGCTCGGCAAGTCAACATTTTTATGATTTGAACAAGAATTATATTGAGCAAAACGGTAGGCAAGACACCATTCGCTCTGCCGGTATCGGTGGTTTTATAATAGAAGATTGCTACTATATGCCCAATCTGCCGGTTACGATTGCAGAAAATACGGTTGCACCATTAGAGTTTGTAGTTAAGACACAAAAATCTTCTAACAATGATGAATATGATGCAAGAATAGGTCTGCGCACAATGATGCTATTCGGTAAAATACATTTTAATATGGTTGACTTTACGGTATCTGCTCAATTACCGAGCTTATCGGCTATTGTAGCGCCAAAATACAATATGGCACAACCCTTCAAAGTAACAGAAAATAAACCGAGCACTTTGCAAACCATCGGTTTTGTTGGAATGTGCATCGCTAACGGTTTATTAAATCATAATGCCCCGTCAGCCCCTGATTTGTAACCGCGTCTTTTCGCGCTCATCATATCGTCCATAACTTTGAGCAACCAACCTCAATGTTATGGACTTTTCTTTTTATCCCGACGACCTAAATTTCAGCTCTGTGGAGCAGTTGCCCGGACTTGAAGCCCGTGCAGCCTTTACCGTCAATTCGCAGTCGGTGTTCCGAGAGGACACCGACATCGTGCCGACGCTCATAGACGATAAGCTCTCCTATATCCCGTGGGGCGGCGACAACCAAATGCCTTTCGATATTCTCGACCTCATAGAGAAAGACGAAACCCTCGCCACCTGCCAATGCTTCAACGCCGAGGTGTGCTATGGCGCAGGCTTGCGGTATGATACCTGCATCGCCTCCGATGCCGTAAAACAAGAAGTCGAAGACTTCTATTTAGACAACGACCTCGCCGCATATTTTCTCGGCGTCAGTCAGGACTTCAAGCACTTCGGCTTCGCCGTCAGCGTGCTTATTCTCAACGAGGACGGCACAAAGATTGTGCGACTCTTGCGTAAGGAAGCCTGTTACTGCCGCTTCGCCCCTGCCGACACCGTCGGCAAAATCCCCTCCGTCCTTTACGCCAACTGGCGTAAGTGCGTCGCTTCACCCTCCGAAATCGAGGTCATAGACCTGCTCGACCCCTCCGCGCCGTGGCGTGATCTGCAAGACAAACTCGCCAAACGGACGCGCAACCGCAAATTCGCAATCGTCAGCCGAATACCGACCGTCGATAGCACATATTACCCCATACCTTACTATGCCTCGCTGTTCCGGGGCAAATGGTACAACATCAAACAGCTCATCGGCATAGCAAAGGAAGCGAAGCTCAAAAACCACGCTCCCATAAAATACCAAATCGAAATCTCCGCCAAATATTGGGAGTCGATTTTCCGTGCCGAGGGCATCACCGACCGTCGTAAGCAACAGGAGCGCATCGTCCGTGAGAAACAATCAATTCTTGATTTTCTCACCGGCGCGGAAAACTCCGGCAAGGCGTGGTTTTCCACGTTCTACATCACTCCCGACGGAAAGGAGCAGCACGACGTTGTGATAAACAAAATCGACGCCACCAAAGAGGGCGGCGATTGGGAAACCGACATACAGGAAGCTATCAATATGATATGCTTCACTATGCGCGTACACTCAAACCTCGTCGGCTCCGTGCCCGGAAAGGCGCAGACCAACAACTCCGGCTCCGACAAGCGCGAGCTGTACACCATAGCACAGGCACTCCAAAAGCCATACCACGACCTCCTTTTCACCGTCCACCGCATCATCATCAAATTCAACGCCTGGCAGGGCGTCACCGTTGATGTGCCCTTTATCCAACTTACTACCCTCGACGAACACCAAGACGCAAAAGAAGTCAAAGTCACAAGTGACAAGGCATAAGGTATTCACACATCACTCATAAACATAATGGCAAAGATAATCAACAGCAACGAGGAACTACGTCTGCTTATTCCAAATCAACTGATTACCATAAAAGGCGAAACGCCGCTCTTTGACAAACTCGCACCGTTTCTCGACCTCGCCGAGGCGTGGGTCAAGGAAACTTTCACCTCCGAGCCGACCTACAACACAATCTGCGGCTACACGGATAGCAACCCTATCCGCATAGCCACCGCCCGGCTTGTCGTCGCCGACGCAATGCGCCGTGCAATTCCCTCGCTCGACCTTGTGCTTACGCCCAACGGCTTCGCCACCGTCGGCACCCAAAACCTCGTCGCCGCATCGAAGATGCGCGTCGACCGACTTGTCGGCTCGATGCTGACCCACCGCGACGATTGCATAGCCGCGCTCTTGCCCGAGCTGCCGGGCGCGAGCCGGTGGCTCAACTCCGACCAAGCCGCTTTCTTCGGCGCAACCCTCTTTCCTACGTTGGAAATCGTCGCCCAATCCCCAATTCCCAATTCCCAATCCCTTAACTGGGAGCGATACCTCGAACTCCGCCCCCAAATCATAGACTTGGAGGCATCGTTGGCCGAGGAATGGTTGTCGCCCGAACTGATGTCAGCGCTCCGGGCAGAGAACCTGCGCGGAGATCTGCCACCCCTCCGCCACGATGTAGTCCGCCAAATCAAGGCGCAGCTCATCGCCTATCTGCAAAAAGGCTCGTTCAACAGCCGACGCCTCGCCGATATAGTCAACATCATACGCCACCGCCCCTCCGATTTTCCCGAATGGCACAGCTCCGACACCGCCCGATTGTTCACGCCTCCGACGTTCAGCAACCGCAAAGAAGCCTCCGGCTATTTTTTCTAATTCGCCGAAAATTTGTAATTTTGCGATATGAAAGCAAAAGCAATAAAAATATTTTGTCTATTTTTAATCGTTGTCGCTTTATTTGGAGCAACAATCGCATTGATAAATCAATATCTCCGGCTTCA
>CAJUKX010000014.1 GCA_910586975.1 uncultured Muribaculaceae bacterium
TTCTATATTATTATGCAAAGTTACGCATTTTTTATCAATATACAATCAGTATAACAGCTGTTTTTTATAAGATACGGATCAAAAACAATTATTAATTTAAGAATTTTGTAACTTTGCATAAATTTTGAATATAAGGACACTATTCGTTATCCAATGGAGGTACAAAAGCTAAAAGGACATGTGGCCATGCTGGCCGCAAACACCATGTGGGGTCTTATGGCTCCTGCGGTTAAATATGTAATTGCCGGAGGGGTGATTTCATCTCTTGTAATGACAGATCTCAGAATCATCGGTGCTGCTGTCTTATTCTGGATTACATCGCTGTTTTTGCCTTCGGAAAAAGTTCCTCTGAAAGACAAAGCATTGATGGCCGGAGCCGGCATGCTTGGTATTCTGTTCAACCAGGGATGCTATGTATTCGGCGTAGGTTTGACATCACCGGGCGATGCATCAATCATCACCACCACCATGCCCATGTGGGTTATGATTCTCGCATGGTTGCTGCTGGGCGAACCGATAACGATGAAAAAGGCCGGAGGAATAGCTTTGGGGGCTTGCGGGGCTTTAATCCTTGTACTTTCGGCCACTCAAAGCAAAGTGTCGGGCAACGACCCCATAGTGGGAGACATACTGGTATTGTGCGCTCAGATGTCGTACGCCTTATACCTTACATTCTATCGTAATTTCATCAAGAAATATTCACTTGTGACCCTGATGAAATGGATGTTTACATCAGCGGCAATTGTAATCATTCCATTTTCAATCAACCCATTGAGCCATACTCAGTGGAGCCTGCTTACGGGCGCCGAGACTGCAAGCGTCTGCTTTGTGGTATTTTTCTCAACCTATATAGCATACATCTGTATAATGACAGGTCAGAAGCAATTGCGCCCTACCCTTGTGGGCATGTACAACTACTTCCAACCTATCGTTGCTACCGGCGTTGCATTTTACCTTGGCCTTGAGACATTCTCATTATGGAAGGCTCTGGCCGTGGCTCTGATTTTCACCGGCGTTTACCTTGTTGCCATTTCAAAAGCTAAAACTTCTTAGCTGCCTGCAGCCAACGCTCTTTTATGATACCGTGGCGATAGGCGTACAGCAACTCTGACAACTCGTTTATCTGAGCCTGCAATATGCGCCCTTTGTCGGTATCACGCACACGCATTCGGCGTTGCGACAACTCTACTATCTCTGTAGTCGAAACGATATCCGAGCCGTTGCGTATAGCTTCTTCAGCAGAAGTAAATGGCTCGTGTTTGACGAGCTGAAATCCTCTCGAATGGAATACAAGGGTATAACCCGCAATACCGGTGGTGGCGTGATAAGCCTTGGCAAATCCGCCATCGATCACCATCAGTTTGCCATTGGCTCGGATGGGCGTTTCGCCTTTGTTCAACCTTACCGGAACATGACCGTTGATTATATGACGGTGAGGACCTTGCACATTGAACTCATCAAGTATCATATCGCATATTTCCTCCTTGTTGCGCAGCTCGTAATAACAGCCTTTTTCCTCGTGGAAAGTTTCTTTATCACTGAGGAAGTAGCGCTCGAACGTTGCCATTTTTGACTTGTCAAACAATGGCGAATCAGGACCACACCAAAGATACCAATAGAAATCCACGGCATAATCGCGTGTTTCCTTTGAAGAATCATAGTTGAACGCCGCACGCATCACCGATCCCACCTGATCCATCAGTTTCATACCCTTGCACTTGACACCGTTAATCTCAACTTCGCGCAGAGTGCCGTCGGCATTCAGAGGCAGCGAGGCATGGAAAAGAAGATTGGAGTTGTATACTCCATACATTGCTCCGTGGCTCAGCAGAAGCTTGACATGGCTGGCCAACTTATCGCTGACTTTGAAAGAATGACGCAACTTGCTGACCAACTCGGCTTCCTCTGCAGTAAGCTTATATGGATCAGCGGGGTCAATGGTGGGGAATATGGTAGTTTTCATTTCATACTCCTTGCCATTGAGTTTAAGGGCACCTTTATCAAAGTCAATCAGATGCAGCAGATTGCGCTCAGCCATACCCCACTCGGGGTGCCTGTTGATTATCGCGGCCTCAAGCTTAAACTGCAGAATGGCGATAGCCTTGTGCATCTTGGTAAGCAGCGACATGGTTTTTTCGGAAATCTCCTCTGCATCCTCATCAATCTTAGGCTCGAAGCCCACACACGGATCGTCTTTATAAACCTCCATGGCAAAAGTAGCCAGCGGAACGAGATTTATGCCGTAGCCGTCTTCGATGGTAGCGAGATTGGCATATCTGAGAGAAATTCTCAGCACATTGGCAATAGAAGCATCATTTCCGGCAGCCGCTCCCATCCACAAGGCATCGTGATTGCCCCATTGGATATCAAAATGGTCATAATTCATCAAAGTATCCATAATGATATGCGCACCCGGACCTCGATCGTAGACGTCTCCCAGAATGTGAAGCTGATCAATACTGAGGCGCTGTATCACATTACACATGGCCACGATGAACGAATCGGCCTGACCGGTAGATATGATAGTTTCGATAATCTGATTGAAGTATGCCTGTTTGTTTTCTTCGGAAGGCGATTCGTGAAGCAATTCCTCAATTATATAAGCAAATTCAGCCGGCAGTGCTTTGCGCACTTTTGAGCGGGTGTATTTGGACGACACAGACTGGGTTACCTTAACCAGACGATGCAATGTTATATTGTAGAAATCCTGAAGATTGACATCCGGATCATCCTGAATATATTCAAGCTTCTGGCTTGGGTAGTAAATGAGCGAACACAGCTCACGTATATCCCTTGCAGACAGTGAAGTGCCGAAAAGCTCGGTAACCTTGCGTTTTATATTACCTGAGGCATTTTTAAGAATATGCACAAAGGCTTCGTTCTCTCCATGTATATCGGCTACAAAATGCTCTGTTCCTTTAGGCAAATTAAGTATTGCCTCAAGATTGATTATTTCAGTAGAGGCGGCGGAAGTATTCGGAAAAGAATTTGAAAGCAACTCAAGAACTCTTCGGTCGGCGTCGATCTTGTCAGGATTAATCCCGACCAGGGTTTTATTTATGTCTGTCATCAGTTTTCGAGGTTTGAATGTTACGGCAGTTAATATATTGGCAAAGATAACATATTATATACAAATTATGAAAATTTTGTTCAAAAAAACGTCAATTAAATTCATTAGACTGTTAAAACATGCTCTCTGCCGATAAGTGCTAAAAAACTTGTTAAAAAACATAACTGCATTGCGTGGATTCCAAAAAATTTTATTAACTTTGAAAAAGAATTTGGAATTACTACCCTAACCAAATATTTCCGTACATTAGAAGAATTAATCATATAAATATATATGCATAAATCAGAATTTAGAAATTTCGCAGTCAAAGGACTTGGCATGAACGGTCTTGCCCTTGACCAATATAGCGAAGCAATCTCTTCAAGCATTCGTTCGAGTTATATTAATCCGAGCATTATTGAAGAGAGAGAACTTAATGTAGCCCAGATGGACGTATTTTCGCGTCTGATGATGGATCGTATCATTTTCCTTGGAACCGAGGTGAACGATTATACCGCCAACGTTATCCAAGCCCAGCTGCTTTTCCTTGACCAGAATGACCCCGGCAAGGACGTGTCTATTTATCTTAATTCGCCCGGCGGCTCAGTATATGCCGGCCTTGGAATCTACGACACCATGCAGTATATATCGAGCGACGTAGCCACAATATGCACCGGTATGGCAGCTTCGATGGCAGCCGTGCTCCTCGTAGCAGGCCAGAAGGGCAAGCGTTTTGCACTCCCCCACTCTCGTGTGATGATTCACCAGCCCATGGGCGGCGCGCAGGGTCAGGCTTCGGATATTGAAATCACAGCCCGCGAAATCAAAAAATTAAAGCACGAACTTTATACAATTATCGCCGATCATTCCGGTCAGCCCTTTGACAAAGTGGAACGCGACTCAGACCGCGACTACTGGATGACTTCTCAAGAAGCCCTCGAATACGGTATGATTGACCACATACTGGTTAAAGCTAATAAATCAGCGACACAAAACAATGGCTAAGCGAAAGACATCTGATTTTCATGAAATCTGCGCATGGTGCGGCCGTCCGGCCGACCCGTCGCAGATGCGTCTTCTTGTGCCTTCAGCCGACCAGCAGGAGTTTATCTGTACCGACTGTGTTGAAACTCTTCACGGGCTCATCGCCGATGAAATGCCGCAGCAGCATGCCGCAGCCGACAATGAGTTCCGTAAGACAATGAAAAACAAGGTCCCCAAGCCCAAGGAAATCAAAGCTCACCTCGACGAATATGTCATAGGCCAGGAGGATGCCAAGAAGTATCTGTCGGTAGCGGTTTACAACCACTACAAGCGACTGATGCAGCCTCAGGAAGCCAACGATGTAGATATCGAAAAGAGCAATATCATCATCGTGGGACCTACCGGTACAGGCAAGACTCTGTTGGCAAAGACTATCGCCCGTCAGCTTGACGTACCTTTCACTATCGTGGATGCTACGGTACTCACCCAGGCCGGTTATGTAGGCGAAGATATAGAAAGCCTGCTCACCCGACTGTTGCAGGCTGCCGACTACAATGTAGACAAAGCACAGCGCGGCATAGTCTTCATTGACGAAATTGACAAAATAGCCCGCAAAGGCGACAACCCTTCGATCACACGCGACGTATCCGGCGAAGGTGTGCAGCAGGGCTTGCTCAAGCTGCTTGAAGGCTCCATAGTAAACGTGCCACCGCAAGGCGGTCGTAAACATCCGGAGCAGAAAATGATACCCGTCGACACCAAGAACATATTATTTATTTGTGGAGGTGCCTTTGAAGGTATCGAAAGAAAGATAGCACAGCGCATGAACAGCCATGTGGTAGGTTTTACCACCGACCCCACCCGTGAACGAATGAAAGACAAGCAGGACTACCTGCGATATGTAGCTCCGCAGGATCTTAGATCATACGGACTGATACCCGAGATCATAGGACGTCTTCCCATTCTCACACACCTCAATCCTCTTGACAAGGAGGCGCTGCTCAAGGTGCTCACCGAGCCCAAGAACGCCATCACCCGTCAGTATGAAAAGCTGTTCGCTATGGACGGAGTCAAACTTACATTCGCACCCGAAGTGCTTGAATTCATAGTAGACAAAGCTATCGAATACAAACTGGGTGCCCGCGGATTGCGCTCGATAGTTGAGGCAATCATGGTAGATGCAATGTTTGACATACCGTCGCAGAAAATCAAAAAATTTGAAGTCACCCTCGACTACGCCAAGCAAAAGTTTGAAGCGGCGCACTTTGAGGCGGCTTCTGTAGGTTCATGATGAATAATCAAAGAAATCTGAAATAAAAAGCGAAACCATTCTCGTTATCACTCAAAAAATCCTCTGTAATGGATACCACACTTAGCCTAACCGATGCATTGCGCCGACACTTTGGATTCGGAACCTTCAAGGGAAACCAAGAAGCTATAATACGAAGTCTTATGGCAGGTAACGATGTATTTGTGCTCATGCCTACCGGCGGAGGTAAATCTTTGTGTTACCAATTGCCGGCTCTTCTCATGGACGGCACTGCGATTGTAGTATCGCCATTGATTGCGCTGATGAAAAATCAGGTTGATGCAATGCGCAATTTCAGCGAAAAAGATACTGTGGCCCATTTCCTCAATTCATCACTTACACGAGGACAGATTGATAAGGTAAAAGAAGATGTGACCGCCGGGCTCACCAAGCTCCTCTACGTGGCTCCGGAGTCATTGACTAAGGAAGAAAATATTGATTTTTTAAAAAGCGTGAATATCTCGTTTTACGCTATAGACGAAGCACACTGTATCTCGGAGTGGGGACATGACTTCCGTCCGGAATACAGGCGTATTCGTCCTATAATAAATGAGATAGGAACACGGCCGGTTATCGCTCTTACAGCTACGGCCACACCAAAGGTACAACACGATATTCAAAAAAATCTTGGAATGCAGACCGGAGCGGCTGTATATAAATCATCGTTCAACCGCTCAAATCTATATTATGAGGTCCGCCCCAAGACCAAAAACACCGACCACGACATAATTCGCTTTATCCGTCAGCACAACGGCAAAAGTGGCATAATTTATTGTCTTAGCCGTAAAAAAGTAGAGGAGCTTGCAGAATTGCTGCGCGTGAACAATATAAAGGCTCTGCCATATCATGCAGGTATGGATGCGGCCACACGCTCAGCTAACCAAGATGCATTCCTGCTCGAACAGATAGATGTCATAGTAGCCACCATAGCCTTTGGCATGGGTATTGACAAACCCGATGTAAGGTTTGTGATACACTACGACATGCCCAAATCGCTGGAAGGTTATTACCAGGAAACCGGACGCGCCGGACGCGATGGAGGCGAAGGTATATGCCTGACTTTCTATGCCTACCGTGATTTGCAAAAAATGGAAAAATTCATGCAGGGCAAACCATTGGCCGAGCAGGAAATAGGCAGACAGCTACTTGTGGAAACAGCGGCTTATGCGGAATCGTCGGTGTGCCGTCGCCGCACACTTCTTCACTATTTCGGAGAAAATTATGAGGAAGAACGTTGCGGCAACTGCGACAACTGCAACAATACAAAAATGAAAGTGGAAGCAAAAGAAGAACTCTTGGCGGCACTCGATACTATCGCCGCCCTCAAAGAAAAATTCAAAGCCGACTACATCATTGACGTAATGCTCGGTAAATCAACCAATGACGTCAAATCATATCATCACGACGAACTTGAAGTGTTCGGATCGGCTGAAGGCAGAGACCGTCGTTTTCTGAATGCGGTCTTAAGACAAGCAATCCTATCGGGTTATCTGAACAAAGATATAGAAAATTACGGAACCCTTCACCTCACTTCAAAAGGTAAAGACTACATGAAGAAGCCCGTAAGCTTCAAAATTGTAGAAGATACCGAATTCGGTGAGGAAGATGAAGAAATCACACCTATGAAAAGTGGCTCGGCATGCGCCGCCGATCCCGAGCTTTTTGCGATACTCTCCGCACTCCGCAAAAACATGGCTCAGCACCTCAACCTGCCACCCTATGTGATATTCCAGGATCCATCGCTCGAAGCCATGGCCACCACATACCCCATCACCACCGAGGAACTGCAAGGTATACCCGGTGTGGGCGAAGGAAAGGCCAAACGATATGGCGATGAATTCCTTAAAGTTATAAAAACTTACGTCGACGAAAACGAAATTGAACGCCCTGAAGACCTGCGGGTAAGATCAGTTGCCAATAAATCAAAACGCAAAATTTCGATAATACAAGCAATCGACCGGAAAATAGACCTCGAAGAGGTTGCCATCAGTACCGGGCTTGAATTCGATCAACTTCTCGACGAAATTGAAACTATTGTAAACTCCGGTAACAAGTTGAACATCTCTTACTTCATTGACGAAAAGCTCGATGATGACGAACAGGAAGAGATTTTTGACTACTTCAGGAATGCTGAAAACGGTTCGATGGAGGAAGCTATTAAAGAACTATGTCCTGATTATACAGAAACCGAAATACGTCTGGTTCGTATAAAGTTCTTGTCTGAACTGGGCAATTAAAAGCTTGTTTAATAACAAATGTGAACAACAGGGTCTCACATTTTGGAACGGAATTTATGCTGCGTTGAAGAAGTAAACTTAATGTACACCACTTATACAAAGCATATAAGCTGCTCAAAAGATGAGACGCTAAAACCACTTTCACATATAGCTCTAAACAATATTAAATATAATGAAACAAACTTGATAACACAAATGTTAATATCGCAGGGCTGCACGGTCATCAGTTGGAACTTATGCAGCTTGTCTTCGCTCATTTGCGGCAAGCAAACTCTCTCCTCCTCTCGACATCATCACTCAACTACTGACCGCCCTGTCGTTAACATTTGTTGTTAAACAAGCTCTATACAATCCTATGGAAAATAAAAGATTAACAGAACTTTATCAATCATATACGGGCAAGACTCCGGTTAAGATTGACGAAATGCCCTCATCGGGCGGCGCCCGCAGATATTTCAGGCTCACCGGCGAGGACGGCAGCACCCTGATTGGGGTGCTCGGTACAAATATCAAGGAAAATGAAGCTTTTCTTGATTTTGACGCTCAATTTGCAGCCAAAAATCTGCCCGTACCTCGTGTACTTGCCGTTTCGGACGACGGTATGATTTATCTGCAGACCGACCTCGGCGACACCCTGCTGTTCAATGCTATTGAAAAAGGACGTGTTACACATGTATTTTCTCCCGACGAGAAACGGCTGCTTATAAAAACCATACGCCGTTTGCCTGATTTTCAGTTTTCAGTAGTCGACGGATTCGACTTCTCGAAGTGTTTCCCTGCAAAAATGTTCGACCGTCGTTCCATAATGTGGGACTTGAATTACTTCAAATACTGTTTCCTGAAAGCTACCGGGCTTGAGTTTGACGAAACTTTGCTTGAAGACGATTTCACCAGATTGGCAGATACATTGCTGAAATGCGATTCAAACGCATTCATGTACCGCGATTTTCAATCACGCAATGTGATGATCAAAGATGATGAGCCATGGTTTATCGACTTCCAGGGCGGCCGCCGCGGCCCATGCTACTACGACGTAGCATCGTTTCTGTGGCAAGCCAAGGCCAACTTCTCGCCTACATTGCGCCACGAACTCATCGACGAGTACATAGCATCGGCAGGCCGCTATCATCGCATCGACAAGAACAAATTCCATCGCACACTGCGTCATTTCGTACTGTTCCGTACCATGCAGGTTCTCGGGGCATACGGTTTCAGGGGGTATTTTGAGAAGAAACCCCACTTTATGCAGAGCGTTCCCTTTGCAATAGCCAATCTGCGCTATTTGCTCAAGGAAGAGCCGTTTGCCGAGTACCCGTATCTGTCAAATCTGCTGTATGATCTGGTTTCAATGCGCCAGTTTGCAGAAGATTATGAGAAGCATCAGCTCACGGTGCGCGTACTGAGTTTCGCATACAAGAAAGGTATACCCACCGATCCGTCGGGCAATGGCGGCGGCTTTGTATTTGATTGCCGTGCCGTAAACAATCCCGGCAAATATGAGCGTTACAAGCCTTTTACCGGTCTTGACAAACAGGTGATTGAATTTCTTGAGAAAGACGGCGAGGTGCTTACATTCCTCGATCATTGCTATGCACTGGCCGACGCTGCCACAGAGCGATATATCGAACGCGGTTTCACCAACCTGATGATAGCCTTCGGATGCACTGGTGGCCAACACAGATCGGTATACTGCGCACAGCACATGGCCGAGCATCTAAATAAAAAATTCAATGTCAAGGTTGAGCTGATTCATCGCGAACGCGACATTGAGCAGACATTCCCCCGCCGATGAAAGCATTTGTACTCGCTGCCGGCGTAGGGAGCAGGCTCAAACCGTGGACCGACCATCATCCCAAGGCTCTTGTCGATATAGCCGGCAAGCCCATGATTCAGCGAGTGATTGAAAATGTGGTTTCATCGGGTATTGACGGAGTAGTGGTCAATGTTCATCATTTCAGTGAACAGATAGTTGACTTCTTAGGCAGCCATGACTTCGGAGTCAACGTAATGATAAGCGACGAAAGCTCGCTGTTGCTCGATACCGGAGGTGGATTACGCAAGGCTGTAAATCGGTTTGACGAAGAAGATGTTTTGGTACATAATGCCGACATTCTTACCGATTTCGATCTCAGCAAACTGATAGCCATACACAAGGCCGGCGGTAATGATGCCACATTGCTTCTTGGTGATCGTTCATCGAGCCGAAAACTCGTATTCGACAAAGATCTTCAGCTCAAGGGTTGGACAAATACCGCTACAGGCGAAGTGAAACCCGGCAATCTCGTTACAGCGCCCGACGACAAGTTTCTGTCATTCCAAGGCATACATATCCTAAGCCCCGGGCTATACAACCGGCTGATTGATTACAGACCAGCCGAGACACCGTTCTCTATAATTGATTTCTACATTGAGCACGCAGCCACCCACAACATCGCAGGCGTGACTATTGATGAAAATGCCCGTTGGTTTGATGTAGGCAAACCGGCCACGCTTGAAGAGGCTATACGCTATATGACCGATAAATAAATTTATTATATATGCCAAAAATTTCGAAAGACTTCATTCTGACAGGTCGACGCATGCTGCCCTCAGGCAGTTGCCTGATGACTTTTGTCACAGCCGACGGGTCGGAATTACCGGAAATCGCTCCCGGACAATTCGTGGAAATCAAGATTGACGATGTACCCTCGGCTATGCTCAGGCGTCCTATTTCTGTATGCGATGTCAGATACGGTACAGAGTTGATTCTTTTTGTAAAGCCGCTTGGTCAGGGTACCCATCATCTCGTTTCCATGCCCGAGGGCAAAAAAGTAAATATCGTAGTACCCCTCGGACACGGTTTTACAGTTGGCGACTGCAAAGGCCAAAGATGTCTTCTCGCGGGTGGCGGCGTGGGAGCCGCACCACTGGTATATCTTACACGTGCTTTGAAACAGGCCGGAGCAACCGTGGCAGTAGTTCTGGGCGGTCGATCTGCTTCTGACGTCGAGGGCGTCAACAGCCTTTATGAGGCTGCAGACGCTGTTGTCGTGTCAACTGATGATGGCAGCGCCGGATCCAAAGGCGTTGTGACACTCAATCCCATATTCAATGGCCAATGGGACCGCATATATTGCTGCGGCCCCACCCCTATGATGAAAGCCGTGGCCCGCATTGCCCGCGACAAATCGACTTGGTGCGAGGTTTCGCTTGAAAATCACATGGCTTGCGGCCTTGGAGCCTGTCTGTGTTGTGTGGAACACACCGACGACCACGGCAACGTATGCGTTTGCACCGAAGGACCTGTTTTTAACATTAAAAGATTGGAATCATGGATGGAAAAATAAATCTTTCAGTAGATCTCGGCGCCGGCCTTAAGCTTGCCAATCCTGTGTTGACCGCATCGGGCACTTTTGGATTCGGTCATGAATATTCAGATTTCATTGACTTGAACAGACTCGGTGGATTCATTGTAAAAGGTACTACCCTCGAACCCCGCCAGGGCAATCCGTCGCCACGTATGGCCGAGACACCCTCGGGCATGATCAATGCCGTTGGACTTCAGAATAAAGGTGTTGATTATTTCATAGAGAACATCTACCCCACCCTCACCGACTTCGATTCGGAGGTGATAGTGAATGTATCAGGTGCAAAGCTCGATGATTATGTAGCTGTTGCCGAAAAGCTGTCACCTCTCGACAAGATACATGCCATTGAAGTAAATATTTCATGTCCCAACGTAAAAGCCGGCGGCATGGCGTTCGGAACTACAACCGCGGGCGCCTCAGAAGTAACGTCAGCCATACGCAAGGCATGGCCCCGTCACCTCATGGTGAAATTATCGCCCAATGTTACAGATATTACTGAAATAGCTCTGGCGGTTGAAGGTGCAGGAGCCGACTCTGTTTCATTAATCAATACATTGCTTGCAATGGACATTGATGTGGAACGCCGCCGTCCCAGAATTTCCACCATCACCGGAGGACTCTCAGGTCCCTGCGTGCGCCCCATTGCAGTGCGCATGGTGTGGCAGGTTGCCAAAAAAGTAGGAATCCCCGTAGTAGGTCTGGGCGGAATATGCAACGCCGACGATGCCTTGCAGTTCATCATGGCCGGAGCCACAGCCGTACAGATAGGCACAGCCAACTTCATTGACCCTACCACCACTATAAAAGTGATTGACGGACTTGAAGACTACTGCCGCCGCCACAACATCTCAGACATAAACGAACTCAAGGGAATAATCTAAACCCGATCCTCCCTAAACTACAAACAGAAGTTGAGCCTTGTAATATTTGCTCAACTTCTGTTCTTTTTATATTTACATCTTTATACCCCTTCGTCTTCAATCTTCCATACGAATGCACGGAGACCGAGTTTGGGGCTTTCTTCGTCGAAGGTTTTGAGCTTTTCGAGAAGCGGTTTTACGCTGTGGTCAGGAACCATCGTTATAATCGCAGAAGCGAGCGACGGCCATGCGTGGGTGCCGTAGTGTGGCTCACCGCTTACAGATCCACGACCGGTGACCTGTTGCCAGGCGGTATAGCCACGGCAGTTCAGGCGGTCGAGGGTGTCAATTATTCGCTCTTTGTGAGCCTGATCGAATGTTATGAAAACAGCTTTCATTTTTTGTTTAATTTGCGGTGGAGTTTACGTCGTTGATTTTTGATACCGTTATTGGCGAAAATGCAGTACATTACCGGAACGAAAAGTAGAGTGAGAATGGTGGAGAATGTAAGACCTCCGATAACTGCCGTACCCATAGGTCGCCACAACTCGGCACCCTGGCCTGTACCGACTGCCATTGGCACCATACCTAAGATAGTGGTGAGCGAAGTCATAATAACCGGACGTAGACGAGAGCGACCACCGTCGATAACCGATTTCTTGATCGAAAGGCCTCTCTCACGGTTAAGCGAGATATAGTCAATGAGTACGATACCGTTTTTAACCACAATACCGATAAGCATGATTGCACCTATAAGGCTCATCACATTGAGGGTATTGCCTGTTATCCACAATATGAGGAATACACCCGAGAAGGCAAACATCACCGACGACATTATAATTGCCGGGTAGGTGTAGCTCTCGAATTGGGCTGCCATCACAATATATACCAGCACCAGTATAAGCAACGCAAGGATGAAGAGGTCTGAGAATGAATCCTTTTGGTCTTCGTATTGGCCGGCGAGCTGCACCGAGACGCCCTGCGGTATGTCCATCTTGTCTATTTCAGCGAGTGATTTTTCTACAATTTGGCTCATAGGCACGCCTTGTACTATGGTCTTCACAGTTATAATACGCTCGCGGTCCTTGCGCTCGATGGTGGGAGGTGTGAAGTGCTCTACAACCTTACCAACGTCTTTAACCCTAACGGCCTGTCCTGAATTGTTGTAAATCAATATATTCTCGATGTCGGCTATTGATTGGCGCGATTCGGGGTCGTACATCACCTTAATATCATATTCTTCGCCATCTTCTCTGAATCTCGAAGCTATAGAACCGTTTATGCGATTACGCAGATAGTTGGCAGCGGTTGAGAGATTCAGCCCGTAAATGGCAAGTTTCTCGCGGTCGAAATCCACGCGGTACTCCGGTTGGTAGTCGGCACGCGAGATGGTTACATCCGCAGTACCTTCCAGCCCCATGAGCATTCGGCGCATCTTGGCAGCCACAGAGTCGGTTTCCTCGAAATCATAACCATAAATTTCAAAGTCAATCGAGGCTTCACCGCCCATGCCGCCCATATTTCCGCCAACAGTCACCTGAGCCTTTTTATACTCAGGATAGTATTCAAGGTCCTTACGCATGAGGCGTGCTATTTCGGTGATTGAACGTGAGCGCAAACCGGGATCGGTAAGGCGAATGTTCATCGAAACGATGTGCGGGCCGTTGTCGCTGAGCGAGGCAAATGTATTGTCGCTTGAAGCCGTACCGGTAGTGAAGTTGATAACCTGAATCTCAGGATACTTCTCTCGCCATTCCTCAACGAGCCGTCCTGTAGATTCTTCGGCTATCTCCATTCTCGTTCCTATAGGCAGCTCAAGATTCACCGACAGACGGCCGTCATCGGCTGTGGGGAAGAATTCCGTACCTACCCGCTTCATCAGAAGCACCGAGCCTATAAATGTAGCGAGACACACCAGAATGGTGACAGTCTTGTGAGACGTAACCAATGCGAGAAGTTTAGCGTATCCATTGTCAAGACCATCGAGCCCGCGATTAATAGGCGTGAAAAGCAAATTATAGAGTTTGGAGTGATGATTTACTTTCCTGAGAAGAATCGAGCAGAGCATCGGGGTGAGCGAGAGCGCACATACTGTAGATATAATCATCATGATTGTAACCATCCATCCCAGCTGACGGAAAAGCACACCGGTCATACCGGTTACCATGGTCAAGGGGAAGAACACGGCAATAAGGGTGAGTGTGGATGCCACAACCGAGATTGCCACTTCATTGGTTCCGTGTACTGCGGCCTGTTTGGGGTCGGAACCGCGCTCGATATGCGTCGTTACATTTTCAAGTACCACAATAGCGTCGTCTACTACCATACCTATTGATATTGACAAGGCCGACAAGGACACTATGTTGAGCGAATTGCCAGTAATGGCGAGGTATATGAACGAGGCAATGAGCGAAATGGGAATGGTGATACAGATAATCAAAGTTGCGCGCCAGCGTCCGAGGAAGAAGAACACAACTATCACTACAAACAACAGCGCATACATCACGGTTTCCACCAGCGAATTGATGGTGTTGCGAATGTTATCGGAAGTATCTACGATGATACCGAGCTTAATATCGCTGGGCAGACGCTTCTGCAAGGTGGGCAGCATCTTGAGAACCTTGTTGGAAATCTCCACTGAATTTGCGCCGCTTTGTTTCTGGATAACAATCATGGCACCGCGCACACCGTTGTTATATGTTACCTGGGCGCGTTCTTCGAGCGAGTCGTCGATACGTGCCACATCGCGCAGGTATATGTTTTTACCCTGATATGAACCTACAACTATATCGGCCATCTGATCTGAGGATGAAAACTCGCCCTGTACACGCAGCGAATACGTATCAGAACCTATATCAAACACACCACCGGGTATATTGCGGTTTTCGGCAGCAACGACGCTTGAAATCTGCTCAACAGTGAGGTTGTAAGCCTCAAGACGCGTCGGGTCTACGTAAATATGTATCTCGCGTTCGGGAGCACCCGAAATCGAAACCGAACCTACACCGGAGATACGTGCGAGCGGGTTTGCCACGGCATCATCAAGAATCTTGTATAAGCCCGGCATACTCTCGTTGGCCTGAACCGACAATATCAAGATGGGAATCATGTCGGTTGAGAACTTGAAGATAATTGGAGTCTCGGCATCATCAGGCATTGACGACGAGACCATATCGAGCTTGTCGCGGACATCATTGGTGAGAACATCAATATCCTTGCCGTATTCAAACTCAAGGGTTATCACCGAAATGTTTTCGCGTGAGGCAGAAGTGATGTGCTTGAGATCGCTGACAGAATTAAGCACATTTTCAAGAGGTCGTGTAACATTTTGTTCTATATCCTGAGCAGAGGCGCCCTGATATGTTGTCATTACCATCAGGGTATTTGTCTCTATATCCGGATAAAGGTCTATAGGAAGTGTATTGAGCGAGAATAGGCCGAGTACCACTACTGCCACAAAGCACAGTGTAGTCATGATAGGCCGCCGTACCGCTCCGCTATATAAACTCATCTTTTCAAAAATTATTTATGTTGGTTTATCTTGGCTTTGGCACCTTCATTAAGCCTTACCTGACCTGCGATTACCACAGTATCACCGTCTTCTATACCGTCAAGCAACTCGTATGCATCGTCGAGCCGTTGACCAAGCTCTACTTTCTTGAAGGATACAACGCCGTTGCTGAATGTATATACATATTTGTTTGCCGAGCCATTCTGCTTCACTACTGCGCGGTCGGGTACCACAACGTTGTCGCGTGTACCGAGATTTATATCCACTCGCGCAAACATGCCCGGCAGTATTCTACCATTTTTATTGGAAACAGACACCTCCACAGGAAATGTACGGCTGGTAATGTCGACGGCCGGTGAGATACGGCTGATATTTCCGGTGAAAGTTTCGCCCTCGAAAGCATCGAAAGTAATATCAACCGGCTGGTTTCTTTTAATTACCGAGATGTCGGATTCGTTTACATTAATAATCAGCTTTACGTTGGGGGTAATCTGTCCTACTGTAAGTATTGGCTGAGCGCCTGTCATATCGCCCGGATCGTAATTCCTGGCAATCACAACACCATTGATGGGCGATTTCAGCACCGTGTTTGTCATAGTGTTGTTGTACTGCGTGCGCAGGACATCGAGCTGAGTTTTCATCTGATTTACCTGTGTTTCAGTACCGGCGCCTATTTCGAGCAGCTTTACGGCACGGTTGTAATCGCGCTCAGCCTGTTCGAGATTTATGCGCTGTTGATCGGCATTTGCGGGGTCGAGAGTCGCCAGCACCTGGCCTTTGTGCACATTGTCGCCAACATCTACCGTAATGCTCTGTATGCGGTTGCTCACAGCCGGCGAAATGTTGTTGACATTATCGGCCTCAACGTTAGCTGTGTACTCACGATGCAGGTCAACCGAGCGTTGGTGTGCCACATCAACTTCCACCACCGCTACTTCATCTTCTTCAATCACGGCAGTATCTGCATTTTCATCAGCTTTACCGTTGCAAGATACAAACAATGCGCCTAAGGCAAAGGGAATGATATAATTGGAGCTTTTCATTATTTATTATTATTTTTTGCTGTATGATTCAAGAGGAGCATTACCCAAAAGAAGCTCAAGATCTGAGTTTGCTACAAGGTAATTGTATATAGCCTGAAAATAAGCAAGGCGGGCCTTGGTGAGAGACAGCTCGCTGTCGCGGAGGTCAAGATAAGTTGTTGCGCCTATTTCAAAACTTTTCTGCTGTATATCGTGGGCTTTCTCAGCTTCCTCAACGCTGCTCTGCGATGAAGCTATCTGCTTGACATTAAGCTTGATATTATCAATAGCAATAGTCGCCTGCGAATTAAGATTTCTTATAAGGTTCTCGCGCGTATAAGTCATTTCATCAAGTTGAATCTGCGCCTGCTTTATACGGTTCAAGCGCTGACCACCCTGAAACAGGGGTACTGAAAGACTAAGGCCTACCATAGAATAAGAGGTCCAACGGAAATTCTTGAACGGAGAACCGTTGCTCGATGAATTCCAACTATAGTTACCGGCAAGAGCCAGTGTAGGCCACCATGAAGCTTTCTGCACAGAGAGAGTGCGTCGTAGAGCCTGTGTCTGAAGGGCATTCTGCGCCAATGATGTATTATTGGTAAGATCAGCCTGTAGGTTCATGACCTGACTGAACTTATCGTTTTCATAATCAGATAGAGTTCCGTCAACCGTAAAAGGGACATCCACATCAAGCCCCATCAGGATAGCCAGCTGCAAATGCGCCCTGCGGATAGCGATTTCGGCCTGAATCATCTCCGGTTCGATATTTTTCATGGCTACCGAAGTGCGCAGAACCTCATACTCAGACGCATCTCCCACCTCGCGCCGTTTCACGTACGCTTCGTGGGTAAAAGCAGCCATGTCGTAGCTTTCCTTTACCACTCGCTGAGAGTCGTGAGCGAGCAACAGTGCGAAGTACGCATTCTTTACCTGATTGACAAGATCGAGCCGCGAAGCACGCGCTTGCTCGGCAGTCTGGGCAATCTGCACATCACTCAACTTGAGCGATGCCCACAATTGCGGAGCAATCAGTGGCACCGACGCTTGAAAACCGAGCGAATACATGTTGTCGAGACCCATCTTGAAGCCTGCATCAGAATCTTTTTTGCTATCTGAGGAATCTGCGCCCGGCACATCCGACCCATCAGCACCGGGCATATCGCCGAAAGCATCCAGATCCATATAGGCCACTTGTTTTTGCAGTGTACGGTTATAAGAACCGTCAAAACTGATTGAAGGTAAAAGCTGGCCAAGTGTTTCCTTCTTTGAGTAATCAGCCTTTGAGATTTCCATATCGGCAATCTTTACTGTGGGATTGGAATCAAGGGCTATGGAAATACACTCTTCAAGCGATAACGGGGCCGGAGATTGTGCTGTCGCGGGCAGGCATGCACAACAAGTCAATACAAACGTTGCAAACCGAAAATTTAATTTCATTTGAAGTATGATTAGTTAAAATGCAAATTTAGTAAATAGCATCCTTAATCACTACACTATTTCGCAAATAGAATAAAATATTGTCACATATAACCAATTTTTTAAATTGTGAATAATTCGGAATATAAATTTCCCTCTTAAAAGGGGGTAAAATTCAATAATTTTGTGTAAGTTTGCAACTTGAAAATCAAGCAAACAATGAGTGCAAGTAAAGTCTCACCGACATCGCGCGAACTCTTTGACCAGTTTCTCCGGAGCAACCACAGGCGTCGGACAGCAGAACGCTTTGCCATTCTTGAATGTATCTCTAATGTGCAAGGCCACTTCTCGGCCGAAGAACTCGGAGAAATTATGAAGGGGAAAGGCTATCCGGTGTCTACCGCCACGGTATATGCGACACTGGAGCTGCTGATGGAATGTGGCCTGGTAGTGCGTCAGCGTTTTTCTGACAAAGGAAATCTGTATGAGCGGGTGTCGACCTCGGCCATAACCCACCACCATCTTATATGCACAGTTTGCGGCAAGATTAAGGAAATACGAGACCAGACCACGAGCGAGCTTATCGAAAGCCGCGCATACATAGGTTTCACTCCAAGTTATTATTCGCTTAACATTTATGGTATATGCGCCTCATGCTCAAGAAAGAGGAAGCGTAACAAATCACAGGGAAAAAAATAATTTCACAATAAGATCAAAATATATTTACAATGCAGAAGGATATGAAAGTTGATGTTCTTTTAGG
This sequence comes from uncultured Muribaculaceae bacterium, assembly GCA_910586975.1. GTDB lineage: Bacteria > Bacteroidota > Bacteroidia > Bacteroidales > Muribaculaceae > CAG-873. The sequence continues at coordinate 18,502 of CAJUKX010000014.1, forward strand.
TCTCCAATGGGGCGACGAAGGCAAAGGGAAGGTAGTAGACGTGCTTACTCCCCGTTACGATATGGTTGCCCGTTTTCAGGGCGGACCCAACGCCGGACACACACTCGAATTTGACGGCCGAAAGGTTGTCCTGCGCTCTATCCCCTCGGGAGTATTCCAAGGCAATGTCAATATCATAGGCAACGGAGTTGTTCTTGACCCCGTTCTTTTTGCCGGCGAGGCTAAAGAACTCATCAATGCAGGTACCGACCTTTCAAAAATCTTGAAAGTGTCTAAGAAGGTGCATCTGATTTTACCTACCCACCGTCTGCTCGACGCTGCCGGAGAAAAAGCCAAAGGTAAGGACAAAATCGGTACTACCGGCAAAGGCATCGGCCCCACATATACCGACAAGACTTCACGCAACGGTATCCGCGTAGGCGATGTTCTCGAGGCTGATTTTGCAGAACGTTTCAAGAAAGCCACCGACCGCCATCTTGAACAGCTTGCACGTCTCGATTCAACTCCCGACCCCGAGAATCTCAAGAACCTTATAGACACCTGGACTGAAGCAGTCAACTTCCTCCGCGATAATTTTGACCTTATCGATTCAGAACACTATATCAATAAGGAACTGCGTCAAGGCAAATCAATGTTGTGCGAAGGTGCCCAGGGCACTATGCTCGACGTAGACTTCGGTTCTTATCCTTTCGTAACATCCTCAAACACCATAACTGCCGGCGCATGCTCCGGCCTTGGCATCGCCCCCAACAAGATAGGCGATGTATATGGCATATTCAAAGCATACTGCACACGTGTAGGCAGCGGCCCCTTCCCCACTGAGCTGTTTGACGAAACCGGAGCAGAAATACGTCGCATAGGCCATGAATTCGGTGCTGTAACCGGACGCGAACGCCGTTGCGGCTGGATTGACCTTGTAGCCCTCAGATATGCCATTATGATCAATGGTGTGACAAAGCTCATCATGATGAAGAGCGACGTGCTCGACGGCTTCAAGACCATCAAGGCTTGCACTGCATATAAAGTTGACGGCGTTGAAACCCGCGACTTCCCCTACTCCATCGACGATGCCTCGCGCGTGATTCCCGTATACAAGGAAATCGCAGGTTGGAATACCGATCTTACAAAGGTTTCGTCAGAAGCCGAGTTCCCACAGGAATTCAAAGACTATATCAAGTTCCTCGAAGAAGAGCTTGAAGTACCCATCGCAATTGTCTCTGTAGGTCCCGACCGTACACAGACCATCGAAAGATAAACAATACTTACCCTAACCGTATACCTAACACACAAAACTGAAAAACTATGGCTAAAGTCAAACCCTTCCGCGGCATACGTCCGCCCAAACACTTAGTAGAACAGGTTGCATCGCGCCCGTACGACGTACTCAACTCAGAAGAAGCCCGTACAGAAGCCGAAGGCAATCCAAAATCGCTATACCACATCATCAAGCCCGAAATAGATTTCGAGCCCGGTAAAGATGAACATGCTCCGGAGGTCTATGACAAAGCCGTAGAAAACTTCGAGGCTTTCCGCAACAACGGCTGGCTTGTGCAGGACGAAAAAGAACACTACTACATCTACGCACAGACAATGAACGGCCGCACCCAGTACGGAATCGTTGTTGCTGCCAACGTAGACGATTACATGAACGGTGTAATCAAAAAGCATGAGCTTACACGCCGCGACAAAGAAGAAGACCGTATGAAGCACGTGCGCTGTCAGAATGCCAACATCGAACCGGTGTTCTTCGCCTTCCCCGACAATAAGGATCTCGAAGAAGTGATAAAGACCGTTACTGCTGCCGAACCTGAATACGACTTCACGGCCCCCGACGGCTTCGGACATCACTTCTGGGTTGTGGACGACGAAACCATGACTGAGCGTATAACCAAGGATTTCGACAAGATTCCTTACCTTTATATCGCCGACGGCCATCACCGCACAGCTGCTGCTGCTCTGGTAGGAAACGAAAAGGCCCGTATGAATCCGCAGCATCGCGGCGACGAAGAATACAACTACTTCCTGGCTGTAGCCTTCCCGGCATCGCATCTCAAGATTATTGACTACAATCGTCTTGTGCGCGACCTCAACGGCCTGTCGCCTGCCGAATTCCTCGAAAAGCTCGAAAAATGTTTTGTAGTGAAAGATATGGGCGAAGTAATCTACCAGCCCGAAAAGCTGCACAACTTCTCGCTGTATCTCGAAGGCAGATGGTATTCACTCACTGCCCGCGAAGGCACATACGATGACAACGACCCCATAGGAGTGCTCGACGTAACCATTTCTTCAGATCACATTCTGCGTGATATACTCGGTATCACAGACCTTCGCTCAGACAAGCGTATAGACTTCGTCGGCGGCATACGAGGTCTTGAAGAACTGAAACGTCGTGTCGACTCGGGCGAAATGGCTGTGGCTCTGGCACTGTTCCCCGTATCAATGGATCAGCTGATCAACATAGCAGATACAGGCAACATAATGCCTCCAAAGACAACCTGGTTTGAACCGAAACTGCGTTCGGGCCTGGTGATTCACAAACTCGATTAAGATACGATTAAGTTCATAGTGAAACGCCTCTGATACAAAAGAGGCGTTTCTATAATTTCTAAGATAAATGGAACAAGCAAAAAAAGAAATCATTCTAAGCGGTATCCGCTCTACAGGCAATCTCCATCTCGGCAACTACTACGGAGCATTGCGTAAGTTTGTCGAGATTCAAGACAAACACGATTGCAACTTCTTTATTGCTGATCTTCATGCTCTTACCACCGCTACTGATCCGGAAGCGCTGCATAACTCAGTAAAATGCGTACTCGCTGAATACCTTGCTGCCGGTATAGATCCTGAAAAAGCAACAATTTTTATTCAGAGTGATATACCTGAAGTTTCTGAAATGTACCTTCTGCTTAACATGCACGTTGGTATCGGAGAACTGATGCGCACCGCATCTTTCAAGGACAAAGCCCGCAAAGCACTTGGCATAAAAGCTCCCGGCGAAGGCGAAGAAGATTCAGATGAAGCATTTGAACATCAGATTATCGGAGCCGAGACCAACAAGAGAGTCAATGCAGGTTTGCTCACATACCCCACCCTCATGGCTGTTGACATCCTTATTCAGAAGGCCACCAAGGTTCCCGTAGGTAAGGATCAGCTTCAGCACCTCGAACTTACGCGCCGTTTCGCCCGCAGATTCAACTCTTTCTACGGCGTAGACCTTTTCCCCGAGCCATCCGACTTTGACCTTACAGGTGGCAAGCCCGTGAAAGTTCCCGGCCTCGACGGCTCCGGTAAAATGGGTAAAAGTGAGGGCAACTGCATTTACCTTGTCGATGATCCCAAGGTTCTGCGCAAGAAGGTGATGCGTGCCACTACCGACGAGGGGCCCAAGGAACCAAACTCGCCCATGAGCGAACCGGTAGCCAACCTGTTCACGTTGCTCGAACTTACTTCAACACCCGACGTTGTAACTCATTTCCGCGATGCTTACGCAGACTGCTCTATCCGCTACGGCGATTTGAAAAAGCAGCTTGCTGAAGATATCCTGGCCGTTACAACACCTATACGCGAACGTGTGAACGACATCCTTTCTAATGAAGACTATATGCGCAAGGTAGTACGCGAAGGTGCTGAACGAGCCCGCGCCCGCGCATCAGAGACCCTCAAGGAGGTACGCCACATCATGGGTATACGTTCTATCTAAAATTTATTGATATTAAATTTATTGATATTATAGTATAAAAAAGAGATGGACCCCGCGGGTTCATCTCTTTTTTTATGATTTGTCTTATACGTTTTCAGCGATGGAGCTTATGGAACAGAGAGCCAACCATAAGTGCCCCACCCACTATATTGCCTGCGGTGGCGAAGAAAAGATTCATGGCAAAACCGGTGGCACTGACATCAGCGCCGGCAAGCATGCCGCACGGGATGAAAAACATATTGGCTATACAGTGCTCATAACCAAGAACTACAAAAGCTCCTACCGGCAGCCAGCATGCCAATGCTTTTCCGCCAATTGTATTTACGCCCAGAGCAAGCCAAACGGCGAGGCACACACACCAGTTGGCACCTATTCCTCTGAAAAAGACTACCCAGGGGTTCAATGTAGTCTTAGTCTCAGCGATACCGATAAAGGCCGAATTATACGGTTCGGCCTGTGTAAGCCCTGCCATGTATGCCAGGAAGAATGCAAATAAAAGGCATCCGATAAAGTTGCCTATCCATACGAGCGACCAATTGCATATAACGTTGCCAAGGCCAATCTTGCGTTCGTTCATCGCCGGAATCAACAAGGCATTGTTTCCGGTAAACAGATCTGCGCCAAACATCACTATCAGGAACAGACCCAGGGGGAACATCAGGCCGCTGAGCAATTTCTGTATTCCGGGGTTGGCGGCGGCCACTTCGGGGAATCCGTATCCTACCATTATCGAAAGCAGTCCTCCAAGACTTACAAACATTCCGGCAAGTATCGACAGCACAAACAGCCTGCCTAAGGGCCGAGTGCCTTTTTCGGTGCCGGCATTGATAGCTTTTAAAATAATTTCTTTTTGCATATATTTTAAACGTAATGATAAAATAATAATCAGAATTCTACGGAAAGCCTCACATTAATCTGGCGGCGTGTGAGGTAGTTAGGTACTGCATACTGGATGTTGTTGACATCGGTCACCCAATAATATGAGCTTACATTTGAAATATCAAACAGATTAAACACATCGACACCTATCCACATGCTCTTGAATTTGCTGAGGAAGCCTGAGCGTGGTTTGTTTGCATCTTCAGGTGTAACAATGCCGTATGCCAAGCCTATATCCACTCGTTTGTATGCGGGAGTGCGGAAATAACCTTCGTCGCGACCACGGCGGGGTGCGGTAGTGGGAAGACCGTCGTTTAGAAGTCCTTTCAAACTGAATTTCAGACGGGGAAATTTGGGGAAGTAATCAGTGAAATACAGGCCAAGACCGTATCGTCGATCGGTAGGTCGGGGAACTTTTACGCCGTTTATATCTTCTTGCGTCTTCATTAGTGAGAAGCTGATCCATGAATCACTGCCCGGCACAAATTGTCCGAAAAGACGGAAATCTATTCCGGCAGCAAAGCCTTTGCTTTCATTCAATCCGCTATAAACAAGTTTTAAATTATCAACTTCAAATGGTATGAGATTGCCTAAAGCCTTGTAATATACTTCGGCCGAGAGTTTGAACGGACGGCCTAATGACCGGAACGTAAAGTCGGTTCCGCCTATAATTTGGAAAGACCGTGGAGACTTTATCTCTTTATTAAGACGTATTATACTGTTGCCGTCGGCATCCTCTACAGGCTGGCGGTATTCCTTGTAGAACGGAGATTGGTAGTAAAGACCGGTAGAGAATCTGAATGCCCATCGCGGCATCTTGTCAGGCACAAAGCCGAGCGACAGGCGCGGACTTACCAAAAACTCCTTATTGAAGCTCCAATAGCTCAGCCTTACACCTCCGTTTATATTAAGATATCCGGCAGATGTCTGTAGACGGTATGTATCCTGAGCATAGAAAGCGAAACGTGTTGAATTAATGTCGTGTCTGGAGTCGAGATTGTAAATAACCTTGAGCACACTTGGATCAAACGGCAGCGAATATCCGGCCGAATCGCGCAGCTCCCATTCGCGGGAACGGTCGTGAATCTTTTCGGTATTGAATGACACTCCGTATTCGATGTTATGATTGTTGATGCCGTTTGTGCCTTTGAATGCAAGTGATATCACTGATGCTTTAAGGCGGTTGCGGGCATGCTCGTGATAGCGTCCCACTCCGAGTTCACCTCCGATTCCTCCGCCGTTTTCATCACCTGAAGTTCCTGCCTGGTCAAGCCAATATTCACCCGATATATCATAGGCTACCAGTTCGTTGGTCAGAAAGCCTGAGAACAACAATGAATACTGACTCTTCTTGGACGGAGTGTAGTCGAGATTCAAGGCACCGAACCATGTCTCGAACTTATCTTTCTCCTGACCGTCAAAGTAAACTTTAAATTGTTTGGCATCGGTAGAGGTTCCGAAGTTGGTGGTGCGGTTGTGTGGGATGAACTTATAATTGTTTATTGCTATATTGCCAAGGAATGACGCCTTAAACTTATCGCTGAACTTATAAGTCATATTGGTCTGATAATCAAAGTAGCGCGGATCATACTCACCTTTGTCTTCCATGGAACTAAGCAACGAAGCATTGCTCTTGTACCGCACACCGTGGAGCTGTGTGAATCGGCGTGAGGATGAACCCAAGGTAAGGCTTCCTCCCATAAGACTGGCTGAAACAGCACCCTCGAATGACTCGGGCTGCTTATAAGTAATATCGAGTACGCTCGACATTTTATCGCCGTATTTAGCCGAAAAGCCACCTGTAGAAAAGCCTATTGAACCAACCATATCGGGATTGATGATTGAAAGTCCTTCCTGCTGTCCTGAGCTGACCAACTGCGGACGATAGACTTCAATGCCGTTGATATACACCAGATTTTCGTCGTAGCTGCCACCTCTCACGTTGTATTGGCTCGACATTTCGTTACCCGTACTTACGCCGGCAATTGTAGACAACAAGCCTTCAACCGAGCCGCCCGAGGCATCCGGAGCCAGCTTGCCGCTGTTGGGATTGATTTTCTGCAACGAACCTGTCTGCTTCTGTATATCGGTTATCTCAACGCCCTGAAGCTGATAGCTTTTGGGTTGCATCTTGACGTTTACCGTCACATCACCGGCAGGTGAGAGCAATCTGCGCTTGGATTCTTCATATCCTATGCAGGAAAAAATCACCCGTATGGTGTCGGCTTCGGGCGCCGAGATGGTATATTTACCGTCGAGTCCGGTTGTAGCGCCTATAGCAGTGCCGTCGATACGTACACTTACAAATTCAAGCGGCTCGTTATTCTCGTCAGTAACAAGTCCTTGTATCTTTATTGCTGCAAAAGATACAAGAGTAGACAATATGCTGATAAAAAAAATGATTGGTCTGATTTTCATAAATATATTAACGCTTTTATATGCAATATATTGTATATCTGACCAATCTTGTCAATCAAATTTCTTTCGACGGAAAATAAAGTTTCTACCCAGATATTTTTCTCTTACTACGGGATTCTCGGCCAATTCTTCCGACGACCCCTGGAAAAGAATGCGTCCTTCAAACAACAGATAGGCTCTGTCGGTGATTGAAAGGATCTCGGGGGCATTGTGGTCTGTGATAAGTATGCCTATATTCTTCTCTTTGAGATGATACACCACATTCTGTATATCCTCTACCGCAATAGGGTCTACACCGGCAAAGGGTTCATCGAGCATTATGAATTTTGGCTCGATTGCCAGACAGCGGGCAATCTCGGTACGGCGTCGTTCGCCACCCGAGAGCGAGTCGCCCAAGTTTTTACGGACTTTCTGCAAATTGAATTCCGAAATAAGGCTTTCGAGCTTTTCGGCTTGATATTCCTTTGATTTGCCGGTAAGCTGCAATACACATCTGATGTTGTCCTCAACAGTGAGCTTGCGGAATACTGATGCGTCCTGCGCCAGATAACCAATACCGTTTTTTGCGCGTTTGTAAACGGGAAATTTCGTTATATCCATATCGTTCAGGAATATACGACCCTCGTTAGGGGTAATAAGTCCTGTGGTCATATAGAATGTAGTGGTCTTGCCGGCTCCGTTAGGGCCCAGCAGACCTACGATTTCGCCCTGTGTGACTTCGATGGATACATGGTTGGCAACAGTACGTTTACCATATTTCTTAACCAGATTATCAGTGCGCAGAATCATCTTTTCCTCTGTTTCCTCGGGCTTATCCTCAACAGTTTGTTCGGAATTTACAGTAGATTCCACAGAGGCTGAAGTAACTGAATCCTGCACGTTAATGTCGAGGATTGACGGAGTTTCCTGCCCTTCCTCATCCTTTTTTCGGTTTAATCTGAAAGAAATGCTCATGATAGAAAGTAGGATTATTGTGGACGATTCTTGCGTAAACGACTTTCGATATAGTCGGTGAGAAGATTGATAGCTACGATGTTTGAGCCACCCTGCGGTACAATGAGGTCGGCAAAACGCTTGCAAGGCTCAATATACTGGCAGTGCATGGGCTTGAGCACGTCCTGATATCGGTCTATAACCATCTGAGGCGTACGGCCACGTTCTATGCAGTCGCGGGCTATGACGCGTATAAGGCGATCGTCGGCGTCGGCATCAACAAACACCTTTATGTCCATCATGTCGCGTAGAACAGGATCGGTAAGGACGAGGATTCCCTCAACTATTACCACATCGGTAGGCTTGATTTCAACGGTTTCGGGCTGACGGGTGCAGGTGAGATATGAATATGTGGGCATCTGCACCTTCTTGCCGTCGCGCAGCTTCTCGAGATGGTCAACCAGCAGCGACCATTCAATAGCGTCCGGTTCGTCAAAATTGATTTTGCTACGTTCTTCAACCGGCACGTGACTCGAATCCTTGTAATATGAATCCTGAGGAATCACAGCCACTTCACCGGGAGGGAAAGAATTGATTATTTTATTTACTACGGTGGTTTTGCCTGAGCCTGTTCCACCGGCAATGCCTATTACTATCATGGTGTTGTTAATTCTAATTGGCTACGAAGTTACAAATTTTAATGCACATTTCAATATTTATGAATTAAAAATACACCAATTTGGTGATTAGAACTATAAAATTGGCAAAAATGGCACATTGATTCATTTTTCTGAGCTTATCTGATTTTTTGTTGTGAATAATTTGTTTAACTTTGTATGTTCAAACGATTATAAGAGCTTGTTACAAACAAATGTGAACGGCAGGGTCTCATATTTTGGAGCGGATTAAACGCTGCGTTGAAGGAGTGTACTTGATGTACACGACTGAAACAAAGCGTATAAGACGCCCAAAAGATGAGATGCAAAAGTAACTTTCACATATAGCTCTTGCAATGATGAATTATTAAAATAAAAATACGTGATTATACAAATGTTAAAATTACAGGGCTGCACGGCCATTAGTTGGCGCTTATGCCGCTTGTCTTCGGTCATTTGCGGCAAGCAAACTCCCTCTTCCTCACGACATCATCGCTCAACTACTGACCGCCCTGTCGTTTACATTTGTTATTAAACAAGCTCTAACTCATGATAGTATCATCTTTGGCAACATTCGGCCGATATTGCTTATTTATACGAAGGGTATTTTCTTTGCCTGACAGGTGGCGCATATTCGGCAACCGTACGGTGCAGGAAATAGGTAAACTCGGAATTGACTCAATTCCTCTTGTAATAATAATCTCTCTCTTCATTGGCGCAGTTATAGCCATACAGATGCAGCTCAACATAGCATCGCCGCTCATCCCGTCATACTCAGTGGGTTTGGCAACACGCGATATTGTATTGCTTGAATTTTCCAATTCAATTCTGTGTCTGATACTTGCCGGTAAGGTCGGTTCAAACATAGCATCTGAAATCGGCACGATGCGTGTAACAGAACAGATAGATGCCTTGGAAATAATGGGTGTGAATTCAGCTAACTTTCTCGTTATGCCCAAGATACTCGGTTTTGTGCTTTTTATGCCCGCTCTGGTTATAATATGTATGGCAACCTCACTGATAGGTGGATGGCTTGTGGCTATCTTTACCGATTTGATTACCGTATCGCGCTATCTGTACGGCCTTCAGGCCATGTTCCAGGAGTGGTACGTGTGGTACGGATTGATAAAGAGTGTGGTATTTGCATTCATAATAGCCTCTGTAGCATCATTCTACGGTTATTACGTTAAAGGTGGTGCCCTTGATGTAGGTAAAGCTTCAACCAATGGCGTTGTTGCCTCAAGTATTCTGATTCTGCTTTTTGATGTCATACTCACTAAACTACTGCTGCAATGATCGAGGTTAAGAATGTAGTAAAATCGTTTGAAGGCAAAACAGTGCTTCACGATGTGAGCGCCCGTTTTGAGACAAGCAAAACAAACCTTATCATCGGCCAAAGCGGGTCCGGTAAAACCGTGCTTATGAAAAGCCTGGTGGGACTGCTGCGCCCCGACAGCGGCGATATATTGTTTGACGGCCGGAATCTGCTCGATATGAACAATACCCAGGTGAAAGAGCTGCGCAAGGAAATAGGCATGCTTTTTCAGGGTTCGGCATTGTTTGACTCGGAAACTGTTATGGGCAACGTAATGTTCCCGCTCAAAATGTTCACTGACATGAGTTACGACGAAATACGCGAACGTGCCATGTTCTGTCTTGAACGAGTCAACCTTAAGGGCGCGGAAAATAAATATCCTTCCGAGATTTCGGGCGGTATGCAGAAACGTGTGGCCATTGCACGTGCCATTGCCCTCAACCCCAAGTATCTGTTCTGCGATGAACCCAACTCGGGTCTCGACCCCAAGACATCAATAGTGATTGATGAGCTGCTGAGCGATATCACCCACGAGTATAACATCACCACAGTAATCAATACTCACGATATGAACTCGGTGCTCGGAATCGGCGAGAATATTATCTTCATCAATAAGGGCTACCGCGAATGGGTGGGCGATATGAGCCAGATATACACCACCAGCAACGAGGCTTTGAACGACTTTGTGTTTGCCACCCGCCTGTTTCAGGAGGTACGCGAATATGTGGTCAGAAACGAGAAAAAACATCCATGAAGTTCTCAGATATTCCCGGGCACGAAGATGTAAAGAATCATCTGCGCGCGCTGGTAGATAATGATCGCATACCCCATGCCTTATTGCTTGAAGGTCCGTCAGGCAGTGCAAAATTTGCCCTTGCCCGAGCCTTTGCCAACTATATCCATTGTACCGACAGAACACCCGAAGGCGACTCGTGCGGTAAATGCCCCGCCTGTCTGCAACATGCCAAGTTTAACCACATTGACACCTTCTATTCATATCCTGTTCTGAAAAAGAAAAGCGGTCAGGTAACAATCAGCGACGACTACGCTCCCGAGTGGCGGCAATATCTGCATGACTCTCCCTTTATGGACTTTGATTATTGGCTGTCGTTGCTGGGTAATACTAACGGCCAGCCGGTGATATACGTTGACGAAGCTGCCGAGCTGCTGCGCCGGCTCAACCTCACGGCTCGTCAATCAAAGTATAAGATTGTGCTGCTGTGGTTGCCCGAACGCCTGCAGGAAGCTGCCGCAAACAAACTGTTAAAGCTCATTGAGGAACCGCATTCCGACACATTGTTCATAATGAGTTCCGACAATCCTCGTTCTATCCTGCCCACAATATATTCGCGCACACAGCGAATATCAGTCCGCAGGTACAGCGATGATGAAATCAGCGACACACTGGTATCAAAATACGCCGTAAGCCCTGATGCAGCACTGAGCATAGCCACACTTGCCGAAGGAAACATGTCGGCTGCCCTGCGGCTTATGGATTCAGGAAAACGAAATCAGAAGTTCCTGGATCTGTTCATGCAACTTATGCGACTCGCATGGCTGAGAAAAGTGGGAGACTTGAGAAAATGGAGCGATGAAATTGCTGATCTGGGACGAGAAGGAGCTATAAGATTCTATGACTATTGCTCACACATGGTGCGCGAGAATTTCATTTTGAATATAGGCGATTGGCGGCTGAACGCCCTTTCAAAAGAAGAAATGGAATTCAGTTCGCGGTTTTCGCCGTTTATCAACGTAGTGAACGTCGAAACAATCTCTGCAACCCTTGACTCAGCCCGCAACGATATGCTTCTAAACGGCAATGCCAAAATCATAGCCTTCGACCTCGCCGTAAAAATGATACTCCTCATCAAACGCGGCCAGGAAAAATGAATGTTGCACGATATTCAATATAGCCATGCCGACCGGCGTAATCATCAATCATATCTTCTACTCGTGATGTATAAGACTTAGGATTGGGTTTGAATAAAGCTCCTGCGCCAAGCGCAAGAAAACAGTCTTGCAACCGGCTGTCGTTGGCACATTCCTTGCGTATGAAGTCTGCGAGTTGCTTCTTGTCAAGTTTAGACAGAAGCAATTCCACGTTATCTGTTTTCTTCTTTGTCATTGTCTTGTTGTTTTATGTCAGGAATAACCCAATGTCCGGTTTTGGGATGACCTTCCCACTTGATGCCAAGATCTTTCAAATGACGCTCAATCGTTTTCTTGTTAACAGATAGTTGAGTTGCTATATCCTCGCGCTTAATCGTAGGGTTTGATTTTATGATTTGTAGTATTCTTTCATCAAGGCTTTGAGCGACATCATCTGTGTTTTGAGCGACTTTTAGAGCGACATCATCCATGCTTTGAGCGACATTTTGAGGGACATGTCCTTCTAACGACAATTTAGAGGGACGCTTGAAGGTCACATATATGAAACCGCCCTCCCGTCGCCATGTTGGCTCTTCAACTCCTTGTTCGCGACATGCCTCAATGATGCGCTTGGCACCCGTGCCCCAGTTCTCAAGCCAAGTAGTGCGATATAGAGCCTCTGCAATCTTAGGATTATACGGATATGAGTCATGCGGATTCTTGATGGTCTCAGGCGTTATTTCCGGAGGGAAAACACCGGGATTGCCAATCTCGATTCGGTCATCATAGATGGCAATACTGTTGGTAAGGTTATATCTCTCCCATTGGCGATGACAGAGCGAATTGATTAATGCCTCGCGTAAAGCTTTGTATGGCACCTCAAGCCTCTCTTCGCGTTGAAGGCTGTGATTCGTTATCTTACCGCTGAGATTAAGATGCTTGAAAAAGAACGCCATCCCTGCATCCAACAAGTCAAAGAAACTGCCTTCGGCCCGTTGGTTGTCGATAAATTCATCTTTTTCTGTTCCAAGAAAGCGTGCCAACCTCAATTGAAAATTTGGATATTCATCCACCTTGTCAGAAAAAAGCATTGCAGCTCCATTTGTAGGCACACCATTCTTCATTAGTCTCCATTTTGACAATGTCTCTTCAATAGGAGCAGTCAACGCACTGGCCGGAATACGGCCACCCTCGACACCCATACGGATGCATCCTTCAATACGTTGCCTGTTGAGATTTTCCAAAGCGACACTGTCAGCAGCTTGCAGTTCCCATGCGTATGACTTCGGTGTATAAGTCCGGATGCGCTCGTCATACATATCATGCGGCATTACCTTGGTCGTACTCTCAACTTTATAATAAGGGCAACCATGGAAGGTATGCGGACGCTCGCCCCACACCCAACCGTCAAAGTGCATGGCAATGACCTTATGCCCCGGATACTCCGGCACATCGACATATTCGACATGCACATGTACAGTCGGCTCCAGTCCCGCGAGAGCCTGCGCAATCTCCTGCTGCGTCTTGTCGGTCACCTCCTGCCCGACAATCTTCAGCGACTTAGGTGCCACACCGAAAATCAGCCAACCACCCGCTGTATTCAGAAACGCACACGCCGAGTGCATACCGTCCTTCAGCTCGCCGGTACTCTTCTTCAGCTCCAGAGTCCGCGACTCATCCGCCACCACCAATGCCCGTATTTCATCAATAGTCATAAAAATAATTTTACTGTATGCTAAATTTTATAAGCTCTTTTCTTATAATATCTTTGTATCTTCTTAATTACATATTTACCTGAATAGTCTTGGGAGGAAATCAACGAGGTATTTACGCCAGTTTTCCCATGTATGGCCGCCGTCTGTCTCGTTGTAGACGTATTTGTAATGCTTTGAATCGAGTTTCTCCCGCCACTCATCATTGAGTTTCTTGACAAAATCATCTCGCCCGACAGCTATATAATAGAGCTTGGGAGGATTCTTGAATTGATACTTCAGTTTAATGTCAATCTCGTCATAGATTGACAGTTCATTGGACGTGAGTTTGGATATAGTATTGTCAACTTTACCTCCACCGAGAAATGGTAGTTTACCCTTGAGTTGATCCCACTTCTCACCTATTTTCTGCATTCCGCCTATACGTTTATCGTTCATGGCGTTGGTTGTCTGGGCTGAGAACAAGCCAATATAATCGAAGCTATAAGGATTGTTCAGGCTTATAAATAATGTATGCAGTCCACCCAACGACAAACCAACGACAGCACGATGTGCCTTATCATTAATTGTGCGATAGTGGTTGTCAACATATCCAACGACCTCATTCATAAAAGTCGATTCAATTTTGCCGAACATGGAGCTGGTGTTATTAGCCGACGGTTTCATATTAGGATTATTGGGATCTTCTCCCGGAGCTGCCGCAAGGTTGATGTTGCCGTTAGGCATTACAACAATCATCGGCTCACAACGACCGTCAGCTATCAGATTATCCATTATCTCGATAGCCCGGCCACCATCTGACCAAGAATTTTCGTCACCCCCGGAGCCATGTAAAAGGTACAGGACAGGAAACTTTTTATTTTTGTCGGTGGCATATTGAGGTGGAAAATATACCGTCATTCTACGTTTGCTCATTCCTTCAAAAGACGATGGGTACCATACTTTTTCGACCTTCCCATGAGGCACATTGTGCATTATGTAGTCATCGGCTATGCCGTTTGGAATAATGAAATAACTCAAAGTATCGGCTACATCTCTTATATAATCTTTATTTGCCTTATCATAAACGGTTTTCTCATCGACCTCAAACTGATACGTATATAGTTCGGAAGGAAGAGTACCGGTAGTATAGGTCCAGTACTCGCCATCACGTGACATCTCTATTTTACCGTCCTTGCCAAATGTGCCGGCAGGTGTCTTGAACTCCTGCTGCTTGGGCACAAATGTCCCTTTTAGCAAGACAGTTTCAGCACCGGGAAATTTTGCCCTGAACGTTACCGTATTATCTCCGTTTATTTCAAGCGATGGTACAGATTTCTGAGCCGAACCGGCTATCGCAATTAAGCATACGATTAATGCAGTTACATAAAACTGCTTGAAAGATAATTTATTACTAAAAGTCTGCATAACAAATAATGACTACGTTTAGATTTGGAAATGAACAGCGTACGGGCATACATCATGGCCCTCGTTGGCTTTATCAGAAACAATGAATGTTTCATATCCATAACCTCTTATCTGAACCATCTCCTCATGCGATAAAACAACTATGTTGTTCACAAAGTTGGGGATAATGCACAAAAGCAATCTATGCCCATCCTCGTTGCCTACATAACTGTTAATAATTCGGTCAGGATACATAAGTGCAAGCAGAAGAGCCAGTTCACCTTGTCCGGATTCATCCTCTACCAGGATTGGTGATTCATTAAATCGTTTTTCTATACTTGAAGCTCCTTGCAAATACACCTTCAACGCATTTCTTGCATTGCGCTCAATCTCTGCTCCTTTATAACGATATTTGTCAAAAACTACAGGACGCAGATTTGCAACTGTATCTTGTGCATTACAAATTTGTGTAAACCGTTTCTGGAAGAGGTGACGAAGCGACTGAGACTGTTCCATGACAGTCGAGCCCATTTTGTCAAGATTCTCGCGGGTTATAAGTTGCCCTATTTTTAGTACAATTTCCCCTCCATTAGACAATGCAGAACCTTTTGGCATGGCCTGAAGAATGCCATGAAGATAAACCGGCAGTATATCCAGCCCAAGTTCGTGAGAAAACTCTACAGCACCCTTATGGAATCTCTTAACCCGGTTGCTGATATTAGTAGGACGTTCTCCTTCAGGGAAAATGCCCACACTATAGCCTTGCGCAACATACGGACGCAACATTTCAATCATTCCCTCAGCGCCTTGACCGATAGTTATAAAATCAAGCCATCTGAACATTCTGCCGGTTACAGGATTATGACTTACGTGGTCGTTGGCTATAAGTATAATCTTCGGCGTTAAGGTCATAAGGTAAAAAGAGTCAAGCAGGGACTGATGATTGCTTATTACAATTACAGGCTTCTTGAAATCGAAATTATCCGGATTCTCAAACCGGTATTTGATACCCGGCATCCGCTTAACATCCCATCTGAAGACCGAGCAACAGAATCGGTGAAGTATCAGCTTCTTCCCGGGAGTCGGTTTAGTCAATACAAACATGAAGAATCCCATGACGTAAGCCACCATAAGCTGACTAAGGAATACCCCTGCGCAGTATCCGGTACACAGAATCTTTTTCAATGTTATCGGACGGTATCTCTCCTTACCATTTTTCTTAACCATCCAATTGAACACTAATGGCGGAAAGAAGTATGCCATAAGCACTACCGAGAGCATACCCACCACCGTTACTTCGCCCAGCGACCGCATGGCCGGATGTTTGGCAAAAATCAAAGTCCCGATACCGATAAACATTATCAGCGCAGAAACGATTATACTGTTCTTGTAAGAGGCAAGCAGTTTTTTTCTATAGGCAAACTCGTAAGAAAGTCCTTCTGTCATAAAGATTGTATAATCATCTCCTTGGCCGAAAATAAAAGTTGCCAGAATTATATTAACGATATTGAACTTGATGCCGAGTAATCCCATTATACCCAAAATCCAAATCCAGCTGACAGCCATAGGGAGGAATGAAACTATAGCAAGCTCTATACTGCCGAGTGAAATCCATAGGAAGACAAACACTATGAATCCGCAGGCTATACCGATATAATTGAAATCATCGGACAGCGTGTTTGTTATGGAGCTGTTCATGCTCTTTACATCGAAAACTATACCGTCAAAGCCATCTATTGAGTTAAGTTTATCCTTAACGGCTTCTATATCTTCGGGTCTGACCTCAAGAACCTGCACTACCGACCTGCGATTGGCCAAGCTATCTTCGCTAAGATTACCAATGAGGAAGGAATTATTTACATTCTCGAAATAGTCGTGCGGTTGAACAGAATATTCGTTTTGCAGGATAGCATAGAAGTCTGAAAAAGCTTCTTCACTGAATCCCAAAGACACACCTTTGGATTTAGTATCAGCCAACAGTATATCTCCATAAGCGTCTACAAATCTATTCCATCTTGAAAGTCTTTCATCTTGTTCTTTTTGAGATGGCAAGAATGTGGTAACGTCTTTTTTGCGAGTTGCAACGCCTTGATTCACGAGTTCATTGAGATGTCGGTCTATAAACTGATTCTGAGACAATGCTTCATCCCAACTGTTGCCGTTGGCTACTACATACAGATTCTCGCTGCTGTCATTCAATGCCTGCAGATTTGAGAAATATTCAAGGTCTGCCCTTTGTTCAGGAGTCATAAAATTGATATTCCTCATATCGGCGTCGAATTCGGTCTTGAAACTGAAGTATGCAAAAAATATGGTCAACGCAATTACGCTGTAAACTACCCACTTGTTCTTTTCAACCGAAATATCGGCCAATTTTGAAATCAGTGTCGGCTCATTTTTGGAATCAGTC
Organism: uncultured Muribaculaceae bacterium; assembly: GCA_910586975.1. Classification (GTDB taxonomy): domain Bacteria; phylum Bacteroidota; class Bacteroidia; order Bacteroidales; family Muribaculaceae; genus CAG-873. The sequence continues at coordinate 35,780 of CAJUKX010000014.1, forward strand.
AGCTTATGAACCTTGACCACATGAGGCAGAAAAATCAACACGAACAGGATAGTTCCAACCAACAGCAAAGAGCTGAACAGACCCAAATCGTGGAGGGCTATTGAATTCAATGGTACAAGGCACAGAAACGCTCCAACCGTTGTAACATTCCCCACCACCAATGGCGAAATAATCTCTTTCAAGGCTTGGCGAGGATGAGTACTGTTTTGCAGATGATCAATTAAATGCAAGGGATAATTCACAGCTATACCCAGTATTACCGAGGCTATTCCAATAACAATTATAGAGATGGAATTGTAAAAAAGGGCTATGCCACCCATAGCAAAAAGCCATCCCCAACCTACCGAAACTAAAATCAGTAAAATGTTTCGTGCACTTCTGAAAACATATATCAAAAGTATCAGGATCAGAATGCCGGCGATTGCAACTGCAAGCACACTGTCTTTTTTAATCTGAGTGGCATTTGAAACAGCAATTGCCGGACCGCCTATGATGTGAATATCAAGGTCAGGATTTTCTTGTTCTACATTATTTATAGCATCGTTTAATAAACCAATCAGTTTGGCATTGTTCTCCGATTCATTGGCTCCGAAAGAAGATGTGATGATTACGATAGCTTTCTTTTCATCAGGAGAAAGGATATAACTGTCGTATGTTTCATATTCAATATCAACCGCCCCCTGTTTGATTCGAGAGAGAACAGGTGTAAATAAATTAAGCGGATCGCGAGATATATTACCGGTCAATAATGAGGACGACGGAAACTGCAGCATCTGCTTATCTTCATCCAACTGCCGGTGTATATAGTCAGGCAACGACAACAGGCTGTCAATTCGTGCATAATCACTTTCGGTGAGATAATACGGAATATCCTGATACACAGAGGCAGCTACATCCAATATTTTAGCCACATCTATTTCCTTGGTAATATTGCTTATGTATGAAAGTGAATCTGTTTCATCAATAACACTTACAAAAGATTCCACTCCATCCACCAATACTTGCGGATCTGTGTTTAAAGTATCTCTTGAAGATATAGTGGCTATGATATTGTTAGCGCCTGAAATATCCTGATAAACGGCAAGAGCCGTATGATTGGTTTCGTCAAGAGGAAGAAAATCAGATATATCCTCCTTGTAATTAAGGGTCAGAAGCGATATTACAAGCGCTCCGGTTATAACAAGGAACGACACCCAGGCAAGAGCCGGATGTTGCCTGAAATAATCAAACAGAGAGAGTATGGCCTTTGTCATATCGTTTGGGAATTATTTTCCTCGATTATCAATAAACTTTATAGGTTTACGATTATTAGCCGGATTATTTATTTTGTTTACATCTTCGGGAGAAAGAACTTCAACAATCGGAGCAACACGTATTCGGGAACGGAAACGGTCTTTCAAGTCCTTAATTACATCAAACGGCTGATTCCCGCTGATGCCAGCTTTCACTACCACTTCGTCTGTACCGGCATAGCTGTTTTGAACTACCACAACGTAATTTATTACGTATGGGGTATTATCCAGAACATCATTAATTGCCGGAGGATAGATAGTTGTGCCTTTAAGCTTAATCATATTATTCTTGCGACCTACAAGAGGTGTAAGTCTGTATGAATTGCGTCCACAGGCACATTGCTCTACCACTTTACAGCTCATGTCGCCGGTACGGAAGCGAAGCAATGGCATACCTTCGACTCCAAGAGTGGTAACTACAACTTCGCCAACCTCTCCATCCTTGACCGGTTTGTCATCTTCTCCGATAATTTCAACGATGATAAGCTCGGGATGCACGTGTCCGCCACATCCATACTGACATTCGGAGAAAGTAGCACTCATTTCAGTTGATGAATACGTAGCAAAGAGTTCTACATCCCATTTTTCTTTGATTCGGGTACCAAGAAGATTCAATGAAAAATCCTGGTTGCGCAGACCTTCTCCGATACCTATGATACGCCTGATACTCGAATTTTTATAGTCTATCCCATTTTGCTCTGCGTAATCAATAAGTCGGAGGATAAACGACGGAACACACATTATTGTATCCGGTTTAATACGTTTAATTGTGTCCCACTGCAGTTCAGGCATACCATTTCCAACCCTGATGATACTTGCTCCGAGTTTACGAATGCCAAGGAAGTATGCAAGTCCGGCCATGAACCGCTTGTCGAGTGTAGTCATTAACTGAACGATGTTACCGGGTTTGAGACCGGCACAAGAGAATGATTTCATCTCATTATATGCAAGCCGATCAAGGTCATGGTCAGTACAGCCAAAAGTAACAGGGTCTCCCAACGTGCCCGAGGTTGTTATATAATCAACAATCTTTTCGGGGGCCACGCACAGGAACTCGCTGTTATGCAGCTGAAGATCTTTTTTCTCGGTAAAAGGTATCTTCTGCAGGTCTTTAATTGTCTTTATTTCAGATGGATTTATACCATATTCCTTAAACATTCTCTGATAAAACGGAGAATGTGTCTGTAGATATGCAATAGCTTCCTTAAGCCGTTCATTTTGGAAGGCTTCAATCTCGCTGATGCTTTTATATTCTATATCTTGTGTCATGATTGCTCTAAAATAATGATTTCAGCCAGTTCAGAAATTCCTCACGCCATCCTATGGCCTCAATCGTAGTTTTATCTGGTGTTGCGCCGAATCCGTGGCCACCGGTTTGGTATTGAATATACTTATGTGGTACTCCCTTAGCGGTAAGTGCAGAATCCAGCAATTCTGAATTTCTGTACTTTACAATTGGATCATCCACACAATTCATCAAAAATACCGGGGGCATGTCTGCCCTGACATGCCTTTCGAGAGATAGTGAGTCTTTCATCACCTTAGATATTGAGTTTCCTTCGCCCAATATACCTCTACGAGAACGCTTGTGAGTGGAATGGTCTACAAATGAAACAACCGGATATATCGGTGCGATAAAGTCGGGACGAAGTGATACTTTTGATTTAATTCCGGCTGTGGATAAAACGTCAATATCAAAGAATTCCCCTGACATGCCGGCGAGATGGCCTCCGGCAGAAAAGCCCATCACCCCGAGTTTATCAGGGTTAATGCCAAATTCTTCGGCATTTTCTCTTACAATCTGGATTGAACGTTGCACGTCCTGCAACATATCCGGGAAACGATTACCTCTTGAAACCAACCTGTAATGAGTTATGAATGCCGGCACTCCCCCCACCCTGTATTCAAGCACGAATGCCGAAATACCGTTTGACTGAAGCCATTCGGCCACACCGACGCCCTCTGTTTTTCGATCGAGCCAGAAGTAACTGCCACCCGGGCAGACAATAACAGCTATATTATTGTTACCTTCAGCCGGATATGGCGTAAGTCGAACATTTTTATTCAACTCGGTACCGGCCCAAATATTCAGAGGTTCCTGAGCAAATGTGCCAAAGCCCATCAACAAAAGTAGCGCGAGCGATAATATTCTATTTAGTTTCATAAGCTTCATTGATTGCCTTTACAAGGCTGTTATTTCCTAAAATCGCCTCGGCTGTATGGATGGCTGTTAACGGAACGCCACAAATTCCATGAAGATTTACGTTCTGACCGGACATAAGAAGGTTACTTGCTTTTGTATAAACCGGCAGATGAGACAGTATCATATTCTCGCAATCCTTACTATACCCGAACATAGCACCATCTTTTGTATTGAAGAAGTCGCGTATGGTGAGCGGTGAAGATGTATGAATATCTTCAATCATATCTCTCATATCGGGATATAGCAATTCAAGTTGCCTGATAATCTTATCGGCTATATCTTTTTTCCATACCTGATAATCTTTCCCTCGCTTGCCTACACAGGTATCACTCCATTGTCTTACCTCATCAAAATTCATAACCGAGTGAACTAATAATCGGGAGGCGTATTTTCCTTGATTAATCTCAGGCGGAGTCATAAACATGAACGCTTTCTGAGCACCATTGACATTCACCTTGTCTTGGTCCCACATCATACCATAATCTTCCATAAAATAGCAAGTATGATCAATGTATGGAAACACGTCAGGTTTCAGATCTATATAAAGTGAAAATGCCGAATAGGAGTTGGGGTTTTCATTCAATCGTTTGATGAATCCACGTCTGAATACGCCCGGTTGAATCAACCGGCTCAAAATTGCGGGATGAATGGATGATATGTACCAATCACCTACAAAACATTCACCGTCAACAGTTTTCACACAGGAAATTGATTTATCGGTGACACCTAATTCTGAAACTTCTTTATTGCAAAGAACTTGACCGCCATATTGCTTTATGACCTTAACCAAGGAATCAGCAAGCTGCTGGCTGCCACCTTCAAATCGGGATGCTCCTTTAATGAAAAGTACATTAATCAGAGCATGAATATAAGCCGGTGTATGACCTTTAGCACCTGCATAAAGAGGGTTGAGATAGGCCAATAGCTCCCTTAATTTTTCATCAGTTACAAAATGAGCTATAAACTTGTCGGCCGGCCATGTAAACATTTCAGAGTGTTCCTGAATGTTATCGGTATTTTCTTTCAAATAAAACAATGGCAGTTCTTCAGTCAAACTGAAAAGAGCCTCCACATATCTTTCAATACCCTTTCGTTCTTCCGGAAAATAAGATGAAAGACTGTCGATAAATCCATTTTTGCCCGATGCAATCCTATAATTATAACCGTCGGTTCCATATATTATCTCGTCCATGCACGAGGCTGGAATGTGCCGGATTTTCAAATCATCTAAAATATCGAGATATGAGCATATTTTAGACAAGATTCCATCAGCTTCAAAACCACCCATTATGTGCATGCCGGTTTCAAAAACCTTCCCTTTTCGCGAAAAGCATTGAAGTCCGCCACCGTATATCGGATTTTTTTCCAACACGGTGACAGTCAAACCATTCTTTGCAAGAAAGGCTCCTGTAAACAATCCACCCACACCGCCACCTATTATTACAACACTTTGATGTTTCATGAGACGAGTGGTACTTTAACTGAGTTTTTTGTTGTCGGACACACTTTCATATATCCCTCCAAACAGATTGTCTTATCAAAATTAATATCATCATCAGGTTCATCAAAGACCGAATGAACAAAATGAAGATTTTTCGGGAGATTTGAGGTTGTAATTGCTACATTGTATTTGTCTATATCTTCTTCGTAAGCATAGATTTCAGAGGATTTATTGACATAAGCATACAGCAATGCAAATACTCCATATCCACTGTTGATGATGCGGACAGTTTTTTCATTTTGTTTATCGATAAACTTTGTCAAATCATTAAATGAGAGAACTTTCTTACATACTGAAACCACTTTCCAACCTCGATAGTCGTACTTATATGCAACAAGGCTTTTGAAATAATCGCTGTTCTCTGTCAATGATACGATATTATCGTATTCTGTACGGATAACATTCCTTAAAAGGGAGGCTTGTTTTCTAAGCGGCAGCTCATATAAATCTGTCCTTTTGACTATTGGAAGTCCTGCCAATTCAATATCTCCTTTACGAAACAACGCATCGTTCTTTCTGAGATAATAACCGGCGCCATGAAGCACCAGCGGCTTTATATCCAGATTCAGTTCCTGAGCAAGATAGAATGCTCCCTGATGAAATCGTTGGATAGAGTCATCCTCCGACCGAGTGCCTTCAGGGAATACTACGATTGAATAACCGCGTAATTTTAAATCTTGTAGTTTAGGCATTATTTCCTCAATACCTGCTGATACGGGCAAGAACTCAGCCTCATGTATGATTTTACCAAATAATTTATTATTCCGAATCCGGTCGTTAGTCAAAAAAACTATTTTGGGACTGAGCGACATAATTATGGGTAAATCTATGTGTGACTGATGATTGCATACTATCAGTTTGGGATTATTGAAGTCATCGTTGACTATACCGCTAATTATAATGTGAGTAGCCGGAAGTGCCTTTACGATTCTTTTGGAAATCCACTGCAACATTCTATGTAGACCAAATTTGGCCTTTTCATTCTTTCGCCCGAAATTGCGGACATAGAAGACGTATGGCGTGAATAAAAAGCACGACCAGAAAAGGAAAAATATCAGACCATATACAGATCGTAACAGACGACCGATTGTGATTGAAGCGTCTCTTTGCTCGCCTTTTTTTCTTGTGAAGAATTTGAATTCTCCTGAGAAAAATCGCTTATCTCTAACCCCACTCCATAATCGAGCAGGAATTCCGTAGAGCACAGCAGCAAAGCACAATATAGTGTTGAGGATGCTGATTCTGGTAAAATCCAAAGCCGGTTTAAAATGTGACACACGTTCCGATTGGGGTGGATAATAGACCTGTATGGGAATCGAAACGATCTTCACACCGTTCCATGCTGCAAAAACAAGTAACTCCAGTTCTGCTTCATATCTGCTTGTGAGTATAGACAGCCCATATAGTTTCTTCAGAGGATATACTCTGTATCCGGTTTGAGTGTCTTTGAGTTTCTTGCCTGTCTGAACGGTAAACCAAAAATTTGAAAATTTATTGGCGAATGAACTCTTTCCATTTATATCGACGTTCGACAGATCGCGTTCTCCTACAATAAGGCTTCCGGGATTCTCTATTATCGCTTTCACCATGACCGGCAGGTCAGAGGCATAATGCTGTCCGTCAGAATCCATGGTTACAGCGTATTCAAATCCCTTTGATATGGCATATTTGAACCCTTCTTTGAGCGCACCGCCTTTACCTTTGTTTTTTGAATAGCTTACAATATGAATCTTTCCTTTGAAACGGTCTAATATATCGGAGGTATTATCCGTACTACCGTCATTGACGACGATGATGTCAGATGAATATTTAAGAACATCAGAGAGGACACAAGACAAGGTTCCGGCATTGTTGTATGTCGGAATCAAAACGCATATTCCATGGTTTTGAATTGCTGCCTTTACCTTATCCTCTTCAATGTTATTCATATTTCGCGTAAATTAATGACAGTTTTGCATACACAGTTGATTCGTCAGAAACGATAACCGAAACCTTAATCCTGTTCTCAGGCAATTCAGTAAGTTTTTGGAATTGGTAGCTGCACGAAATAGTGTTGACAGGATTAATGACCGAAAGGAATTTGGCATTAACAACTTCTTTAAGAGAAAGTGTCCAACCGGATATTTCCTCCAACAATTCGGTCGCCATTTGGATAATACACACCCCGGGGGTAATTGGCTGCTCAGGGAAATGTGCTTTGTAAATAACACAATCTCTCCGCAACTCAATTTGAGCTTTAACGGCATCGTGGTCAGTCCCAATGACTTTATATAAACTATTCTTCAGTTTCATTTTGCTCTTGTATAGGAGAGAATGAATAGGTAATCTTTCTCTTGGAATTTATTATAGAAATACCATTATCGGTCTTGGATACGACATAGTTATTATTCTCTTTTACCGGCATATCATACAGAATGTGTAGACAATATTTTATATCTCCTTTCAACACCCGTTTGATATACCATTTATTCATGAATCCGATTACATTTTCAAGCTTGATCTTTTGTGAATGTTTATCGTAAATGAATGACAGTGCAGTTATACCAAATTCATTGATCATTGTTCCTACAATCGCATCATCACGGTCTTTTGTTATCATTATGCCCGAGAGATGTCCTTTTTCCATGGAAATATCAAACATACATCTCTCGGTCAGAGGTGTTTCTACCTCCGAAATACCGTCACGGGCATTAATGCTGACAAATGACAGGAATATGCTAAGGAATAGCAAACAAATTCGCATTGAGAGTCTTATTGGTTGAGATGTCAGAGAATTTGATATTAGTCTTGTCGTTGTTCTTTTCGACTACGTTTAGCTCTGAAATCATATTATTACTCTTGTTGAAGAACATTTCGATTTTAGAGAACATCTGCTTCATTTCTTTTTTCTTCGGGACAAGAGTTATTTTCCATGAGGCCTGAGCATCCTCTGCATTTACCGTAAAATCAGATGTATCAGACAAAGCTTTGCCTGTCACCGTATTCATCATTATACGCGCAACCTCTTTGAAAACCTTGTTTGTGTTAGTATCTATTACATCCTTCTTTGAATTGTTGCCAACATACACCTTGGTTCCGTTGAAAACAAAAAGATATGTATAAGGAGAGGTATATTCCCATCTCAACTTGCTCGGCTGAGAATAGTACATATTGCCCTTGGAAACCATTTTGTCGCTCAGGAGAGAGAGGTGTTTGGTCTGGACGAATGAACAGCTCATTGATTTGAGCCCCGAGGCCGTTGTATTGATTTTATTTATGACATCCTGCTTTTGTGCCGGAGTCATTGAATAAGCCTGAAATGCCGTTAAACAGCAAATCACAAGGCTCATCATTAAAGTATATATTGACTTTTTCATATTTATTTTGCTACAAATATACAACCTAACATTATTAACGCAACACCGAACCATCTGTTCCATGCAACGGTTTCGTGCAGGAAAACGACGGCAAAAATCAGAGCAAATACATAAGCAAGACTCGCCATGGGGCAGGCCATGCTCAAGGGGAAATGCTTTAAGATATACATCCATAAGATGGATGCTCCACCAAAAAGTATTCCGCACAGCAGAAACCACCAGTTGGTGAGTAAGTCCAGCCAAAAGGCTGAGGTCCATGAAAACACGGGCATTTTTGCAAGGGCCAACTTAAGTGTAAGCTGGCCGGTTGACAGCAATATGCTCTGTATTATGGATAGTCCTAATAACTGCCACATATCAAACTGCTTTTAGACGAATGATTGCCCAAGTGGAATCCTCCGTACGGTTAACAATGGTGAGTCCGCTTATTTTATCAGTGAAATCATCATCTTTCCTCCATAGCATAAATGACGGAACAGTTTGACGCTCAATGATTCTCGCTGCCGCATAAAATCCGGCTGCCGATGATGAGAAGTTATCACCGAATATATTCTTGTATTGCAGGCAAACGGGTTTAAAACTTAATTCGGCCAACAATTCAAGATATGGGTTATCATTGACTTTAACATCGTTGACACCCAGCAAAATCATCTTGTCTTCGTTCGCGTTGAGCTTGGATGCCACTTCATCTATATCAGCACCGTGAAGAATACAGACCGATGCAACTTCACAAATTGCGTTGGAGGAGTCAGTCGTTATAACAGCCGACATGGATGTTTCTGTCAACACGCGATACTCAGGGTGAATACGTTCAAACATTAGTGCCGAGAATGGTGTATTCTCATCATGTGATCCAATCAAAGCATTACGGATTACACCTAACTTCAATTGTACAAATCCATCAAGCAAAGCCGACTCAAAAGATATTCCTTCATGCGAATATGTATTGTTGTATCCATGACATTTCAGCACTATACCAATCAGTGAACCAATTGTGTTGTGAGTTGATTGCATGAACAGTGAGGGCTTCAGGCAATTCTCACCAAAAGTTGCCATGTCAATAAGGAACTTTTCTGAATTCTCCATACATCCCATACCGGTACCTGTGATTATGGCATTGGGGTCGTGAATACCGGCCTCGTTCAGTGCTGTCAATGACGTGCAGACCGTACGTTTGAGTATTCTACTCATTCGTCTGGCCTCGGAAGGAACTATAAATTCCTTGCTGTTAGGTTCTTGAGCACGGACGTATGCCGATTCAAACGGGCATGGTTCATCCATCCACTCGTCACAGAGCGGCTTCTGACATGACACCAGTGCCATTGACCTAACATAGCATTTTTTATCCGATGGTTCCTTCATGTTCTGAAAATATTAAGGATGAATCGTTTCCGCCAAAACCGAAAGAGTTATTCATGACATTTTTGGTTGAGCAATCTCTTTTCGTTTCAGTCAATGGAGTTATATCGTCTTTTAGAGAAATGCTTACTCCGATACTTTTGGGTCTTACACCATTAGCTATAGACAGAAGACATATAACAGCTTCTATCGAACCGGAAGCACTTGTTGTATGCCCCGTGAATGGCTTAGTGGAAGAAAAGTCGGGCAACTCAGCTCCCCATATTCGTTCCATCGCGGCAAGTTCGCAGATATCGTTGTTGGGAGTACCGGTCCCATGAGTATTCACATAGTCAATCTCATCGGGATTCAAGTGTGACATATCCAACGCTTTACGCATTGCAAGATAGGCTCCGTCACCATTTTCGGATGTAGCAGTCTGATGGAATGCGTCGCATGAATTGCCATAGCCAATTAATTCGGCCAAAACCCTTGCGCCCCGATTCTTCACTGATTGCGCACTTTCCAATACAATATAAGCAGCCCCTTCACCCAGATTTATACCTGCCCTACCCTTGTCAAACGGGCGACAACGTTCTTTATCCAATATCATAAGCGAGTTAAAACCATTGAGATGGAATTTGGTCAGCGCTTCTGAACCACCGACAACAGCAATATCCACTATACCGGCCTTGATTAAGTTGGCGCCTAAGATAATGGCATTTGCAGCTGATGAACATGCAGTGGAAGGCGTGGTCACTATCTGAAAATTACCCAGATAGTCGGCTATCAGATTGGATGAGTATCCACAATCGTTGTATTTGAGTTCCTTACAGTCGGGAGTATCAGCATTGGCATCAAACACCGACTTGAAGTGGCGTTCGGTCTTATCCATACCTCCCACAGTAGTACCGCTTATAAAAGCGGCCTTACGTAAGTCCATGGCTTTCAACCGCGCTTCTTCAACAGCCTCTTTAGCAGCAAAGATTCCAAGCAGAACTGTTCTTAACTCATTTATCGGATATGAAACGTTAAGTGCATGAGACATCTCGGCATTGCTCAGTTTTACTTCTCCCACAGGGAGGTAAGAATGCTCTGACTCCAGATAAGACATGGGCATGACCCCACTTGCTTCATTCAGAATAGAACGAAGAGTCGCTTCTTTTCCAACACCTATGGCCGAAATAATGCCGGCACCTGTCACATACACCTTTTGCTTCATGCTACTTCTTACGGTTTTTTGAAACGTAATCGGCTATTGAGGCTACTGACTTGAAGATAGCTTTGCCTTCGGCAGGATTGGTTAACTTTATGCCGTATTCACGTTCAAGCAGAACAATTAGTTCCAGAGCGTCAATTGAATCAAGTCCAAGGCCGTCGCCGAACAGAGGAGCGTCTGAATCAATATCGCTCACAGTCATGTCTTCAAGGTTCAAAACCTCGATGATTTGTTTCTTAAGTTGGTCAATCAGGTTGTCCATATTGTTTTTGTTATTTAATTTTCATCAGTTTAAAAGAGGCGAGGTAATCATTTTCAGTCTTATAGTCCACCCATCCATACAGAATCATCGAAGGCGATGAAGTAAGAACAGTGTTGCGGACAATGGATTCCATATAACTTTCGTCATATTCATCCGTAACATAGAACGACGTCTCCCCAAATATCTTATGTCTTATAGCTATTTCTCCGGTGACAATGTTTGCCAATGTGTATACAAACAATGCCGGGCTGGGAAAATAGTTTTCCGGATCTATGATGGTATTCTCATAATTACGGTCTGTTATCAGTGAGCTGCTTTCATTGAAAAGTACAATGGCGCAATCTTCCTTTTCTTCAACAGAGAAATCACGCAACAGCATTTCTGCAGCTATGAAACCAAGTTTGCAGAGAGAATCCATCTTGAAAAATTTGGGATAATTCCCAACATATTCCCGATAGAATTCTGTGATTCCCTTTTTTGAAATCACACTTCCATTTAAAAGTACAGATGCAGAAGATATTTTTATTTCAGAAATTATGTTCATCCAATACCTCCTTTCCTGTAAGCAATACCGGCGTTAGAACCTCCAAAACCTGAAAGAATTTTAATAAAGGCCTTTTTTTCGGTTTCTTTCTTTTGGTTGGAGATATTAAGTGCATAGAAGGTCCCTTGCTCCTCATATCCACGAGTCGGCATAACCACTGAATTGTCAATGGCTTTCATCGACAATATTGTTTCAATTATCCCGGCAGCTCCAAGCGTATGACCATAAACGCCTTTCAAACCGTTTATAGGAACGTCATCAAGTCCGACACGATGAATGGCTATTGATTCCATTTCATCATTATATGCGGTGGCTGTGCCATGAGCATTCACAAATGCCAGAGAAGATTTATCTATGGATTTAAGTATGTCTGTCAGTACTCTGTATGAACCTTCTCCGGTTCGCGATGGGCCGGATATATGATTGGCATCGTTGTGAATTGAACTTCCAACATACTGCCATGATTCGAATATGGGATTTTCGGTACTTTGAAGAATTATAGTGCCGGCGGCTTCTCCAAGATTAAGACCTGATCGATTCTTGTCGTATGGTTTGCATTTCTCTCCACTCAGAGCCTTGAATGATTGGAATCCGGAAACGATAAATTTGGACAGAACGTCGCAGCCTATTACAATGGCATATCTGTATCTGCCGCTCAATAATTCTCTCACTGCTGCTATCTGAGCGCATACGCCCGAAATGCAGGCATTTGAAACCACCAAAGGTTTATTGGGGTTGGCAAAATATCGAGATATTCTATTTGCTGAATAAGCGAGATAACTGCGCTTATCCATTCTGTCTTCCGAAAGATACTCCACGTTTCCTTTTGTGGTAGAGATTACAAAAATCACATCCGGATTGGCCGGATTGATTCCTGTATTTTCTAAAGCTTGTAAGGCTGAATAAACACAGAGTTGCTCAAGAAAAGATAAATCCGCGGAATCAGTGATGCTTTCAGCAAGTATTTTTGATAATCTTTCGCGGTCAAATAAAGAGCCACAAAATGCTTCCGGCAAACCAAAAACATTTTGGTGAACAGCAAGCTTGGACTCACCGGCAAGAATGGAGTTGAAGTTCTCGTCAGTAGTAAGCCCAAGAGGGGAAAGGATATTGTCGGCTATCTTAACAATCATAATACCTCCCACTGTTTTTTCCAATTCTGATAGAACTCCGGGTTCTCCCATACCAGCTGATAATTCTTATCTATAAAGACTTGTACAGATTTACCCTCGGCATACACCGTTCCGTCTTTCTCGTCAATGATTTTGTATTCAAAAACTATCTTGGCCGATTCAGTAGGAATGTATGTTATGACTATCACCGGACTCATTTCATAGACAAGCGGTTTCTTGTACTTAAACGACAGCTCAACCAACGGGGCGTAATAACCATTGGAGCATATAGTCATATATCCGAGTCCATATTCCTTTCCAAACTCTTCACGGGCATCCTCAAAGTATAGTGGATATGAGCCATGCCAAACTACATTCATAGAGTCAACCTCGCTGAATCGTATCTCCAACTTCTTTTTCGCTACGAGTTTTTTCATGCTCATTCCTTTTTAGATTCAAGCTCGCTTAGCGCAATCTTCATTTCCGCCTCAGCGATAATATCATCACCAACACATACCGTAGCTTTTACCAGAGTCATTCCGAAAATTTCTTCTATAGTGAGAATTGTGGTTTGAACAGTTTCTCCGACTCTTGGACAACGATATATCTTCAGAGCTTTGATTGCTCCTATAAAGCCTAACTGAATTCCTTTTTTCAGGATGTACTTATTTATATATCCTATACGCGTGGCACAAGTTTGAGCGATGTTCTCAATCATACCTGCCGGTGTGAAAAATCCATCTTCAGAGAAAATATTGTCTGTGACCACTAAGGTTTCGGTAACAGTCTTTTCCATGTCAAAATGGATAAGCTTGTCAACCATGACAAATGGCTCCTGCTGCGGGAGCAGATCGTGTATATTGATTTCAGTCAATTCCATATCAAGCCCAAAAGTCAAAATAGTTATACCACTGTTTAGGATATTCCCTGACAATACATTCAAGATTCCTCACATAGTCCTTGGCCATTGCAAGCGCACTTTCCTTGGTATTTGATTCGGTTGGCTTCACGATTTTTCTGATAACTATATGGTAAGATCTGGCTGAAGATTTCATAACGGTAACAAAGAGCATGGGAACATCTCTTACAGCGGCCATTATGAAAGGCCCTTGTGGGAAATGAGCTTCTTTACCAAGAAAGTCAATGGCAAAGCATTTTTCTGAACCGAAGAGTCTATCGGCAGGCATACTCAATATTTCACCGTCAGAGAGTGCTGAATTAAGCAAAAAAACGTGAGACATGTCGGGTTGCATTGCTATCATTCTGATGTTTTTGTCGCCAAACATTTTCTCTCTGTTTTTCATCACCGATTCCTTCTCACCACCGAAGACAAGAGCATTTAATCGCTTGTCTTTTGCGACTAAGGAATAACCTGCAATCTCATAGTTCCCGATGTGAGAACTGAGCTGAACAAAGCCGTCAGAGGCTTTTGATAATTCCTCAAAAGCCTCATATCCATCAATAGTAATCTTGTATCTCTTACCGGCATACATGGCAAACTTATCAATCACAACCTGTGCAAAAGCACAGTGATTGAGATATGTCAACCAGCACGATTTAATATGGCTATGGCCGTGTCGTTCACGGAAATATTTGAATATTGATTTCCTTTCCTTCTTCTGAACCACCATTGTCGGAGGCACGACAAAAACAGACGAAAAAGCATAAAGAATCCTTACATCAATGACTCTCAGCATTCTTATAAGCCATCGATGCATCCAGTTGTTTCCATAGGTCGTGCCGACCCAATTATCATGTTTCAGCTCAGCCACAATTCAAGGACAGCTATTTGTTTACTTTCGATTCTATATAGTCATAGAAGTCTTTGAGAGTTATAACTCCGGCCATCTCTTCGGGCTTGATCTTAAATCCGAAGTTTTTCTCAACAATTACTACTATGTCAACGAAGTCGAGGCTGTCGATACCTACATCATCTTTCAGCCGGGCTTCGGGCGCTATTTTTTCTTCATCAACTTCCAAATCGTCAATGAGGAAGTCGCGAACTTTATCTTCTATTTCTTTGCGTTCCATTTTTTTGTGATAACGTTGTTTTATTTTATTACTATTTTATTAGTTTGCAGACCAATATGCTGTGACCTTGACCAAGATTATCGTGAATGGTTTCTATTACCAATCCGGCCTCCTTCACCAACCGTTCCATATCTTCAGAATGGTACATCTTGCTATTTCCATTGGCAATAGCAGTGAAGTAAAGGCTCGTAAGTGTTAAACATAAGGCTGCCGGTTCAAATTTTTGCCTGTCCCAAAGGGTTTCCATGATGAACAGACGTGATTCATCATTCATCACTTTGGTAGCCCTTTTGAGGATATTCACAATTTGATCCTCACTGAAGCAATCAAGGAATTGACTCATCCATATCGCTTCAAATCTACGGTCGGATGGCATTTCAACCGATTCGTCAAGAAGGTTGACACCCAGACCGTCGATTCTCTCTTCCCCACAGTTGCCCTTGATGTTTTCCTTCATCATAGCTATTTGCTGGGGTAAGTCAAGAATGGTTACATTCACATCCTTGTCGTAATCTACGCAACGCAGTGCCCAACGGCCTGTATTACCGCCAACATCAAGAAGCGTTTTCGGTCTGTTTTTGAAAACAATTTCAAGGGCTTGGTCAAAAGAGTTATCTGAATAGAAATGGTCAAAATCAAACCAACTCTTCTGTATATGATTAGGAAGTGATGAAAGACCTTCATAAACCGTAGGCCAATCTCCCAAGAATTTCAACCCTTCAGGCTTTCCTTCTTTCAAAGATTCTTCAAGATTGAACCAACCGAGATAGTTGACATCGTGGTTGAAGTTTACATTGACTCTGGTTGCAGGGTCATTGATCAGAAACCAACCGGTCTTTGAGATTGTAAACTTATCTGTCTCAGGATTTACAAGTACCAAACCAATGGTAAGAGACGCTTCCAAAAGGCATTTTGCCGCATACTCCGAAATCCCTGTTGCCTTGGCTGTTTCTTGAATAGTCAATCCGGCATCAGAATCCCTGAGTAAATCCATTATCCCCCATTTCAGCATGATTCGTGCCGTCTGGAAAATAACCGGACCAAATGCAATGAACTCCGCAAGGCGCTGAGCCTCGCGGGCATTGATATTATCTTTTGTATATCGTTTATGTAAAGCGGGAGACAGGTTCATTCTTACTTTATTTGCAATTGAGTTGCTTAACTATGAGTTTACCGAGACTTTGTCCGATAGACTTGAACTGATCACGGAAAGCAATCTTGTCATCGTTGTCAGCATCGTCTGATTTGAAAGACAAAATCGCTACAGGGTCTTCCTGACCTTTTTTCTTAAGAAGAATCTCGCCCGTAATGTCGCCACCTTTTGAAATAGTGGCTACTTCCATTTCAAAGTAGTATTCAGAGTCAGTCTTGGCGTCTTTGTCGGAAAGACGAACTCCGTATTCACCGGTGCGGGAATTGACTTTCTGAAAAAGATAGTTGAGAGATTCTCTTTCCCAATCGTTGTTTCTCACGGCTTTGTCAAGGAAATCGACAAGGGTTCCGGCCTTGCTGTAAACAGCATTGTCCCAATTTACGATAAACGGAACGGTCTTGGCTCCCTTGAGGTCTGCAAGAGTACCTGTTACAAGCTTGGTTCCTGCGAATGCAGGTATTGCCATAATAGCAATTAAAAATGATAAAATCAGCTTTTTCATACTTTGTATGTATTTGGTTTTTTAATAACGAGGGCACTGTTTGTTCCACCGAATCCAAAGGAATTTGACAGCACAATCTCAACCGGCATATCAACTGTTGTTTTTGCCAGATTAAGGTTAGCTGCTTGTTCGCTTGGCTCATCAAGATTGATATTGGGAGCCACAAAGTTGTTTTGCATCATCAAGATGCTGTAAACGGCTTCGCTTGCCCCTGCCATCCAGCACTCATGCCCTGTCATAGACTTGGTTGAACTTATAAGTGCTTTCTTTCCCGAAAAGAGTCGGTCTAAAGCAATTGCCTCATAATCATCTCCTTGCGGAGTAGAGGTGGCATGAGCATTTACATAATCTACTTCGTCAGCTGAAATATCGGCATCGGCAAGCGCCCGTTTCATAGCTCGCTCTGATCCCTCATCGCTTGGCTGAGAAATACCTCCACCATTCGACGAGAAACCATATCCAATAACTTCTGCTATAATATTAGCTCCTCTGGCTATCGCATGGTCGTAATCTTCGAGCACTAATGCTGCTGCACCTCCACTGGGAATCAAGCCATCTCTGCCTTTATCAAATGGGCGGGAGGCTTTGGTCGGTTCATCCATTCGAGTTGAGAATGTGCCAAGGGCATCAAAAGATGACATGGAATAGTAATTGGTTTCTTGTGCTCCGCCGACCAACACCATATCCTGAAGCCCTTGTTTAATCATCATATATCCAAGGCCGATAGAATGAGAACCGCTTGCACAGGCAGCACTGATTGTCATGTTGATGCCCTTAAGGTGGAAAATCGTGCTGAGGTTCATATTGACAGTGGAGTTCATTGACTGAAAAATAGAGCCGGAACCCACCAGTGCAGAATCCTTTTTCTCTTTCATGATTTCATGAGCTTCGATAACAGCCTTGGCCGATGAGTCGTTACCGAAGATGATACCGACTTCATTTTCTTTCAGATATTCTTCTGGCACACCGGCCTCATCAAAAGCCTCTTTAGCTGCCATGAAAGCATATTCAGCTTCTTCTGACATGCCTACTCGCTGACGTCGGTCAAGAATACCTTTCAACTTCGGACGTTCCACTATACCGGTCAGCGCTGACTGATATCCGTAGTCAAGGCGAGCTTGTTCAACTCCGATACCTGACTTACCGTTATATAAGGAGTCTTTTACTTCTTCTTTATTCTTTCCGATGCATGACCAAATGCCCATGCCGGTTACTACAACTCTTCTACTCATATCCATTAATAATAAATCATGAATAAAGTCCTCCGTTTATTGAAATGACTTCTCCGGTTATATAGGATGCGTCTTTAGAGGCGAGGAACGCAACCAATGCCGCAACTTCATCAGGTTCTCCGAAACGACCGAGCGGGACTGTCTTTTTCAAACCGGCTTCATCCAAATCTTTTGTCATATCAGATTTGATAAATCCGGGAGCAACTGCATTTACGGTCACTTTTCGTGGCGCAACCTCTTGTGCGAGAGCTTTTGTAGCGCCTATCAACGCTGCTTTGGCGGCTGAATAGTTGGCTTGTCCGGGTAATCCTTTGAGTCCTGAGAGCGAAGCAATGTTAATCACACGACCGAAACGCTTTGTCAACATTCCCTTCAGAACACGACGGGTAACGTAGAAGAACCCATCGAGAGTTGTATTTATGACTTTATGCCATTGTTCTGTCTGCATAAAAATGAGAAGTGCATCATCTCTGATTCCTGCA
Organism: uncultured Muribaculaceae bacterium; assembly: GCA_910586975.1. Classification (GTDB taxonomy): domain Bacteria; phylum Bacteroidota; class Bacteroidia; order Bacteroidales; family Muribaculaceae; genus CAG-873. The sequence continues at coordinate 54,007 of CAJUKX010000014.1, forward strand.
TTATTTACAAGAACAGTTATCCTGTCGTCAGGATGAGCATCCTCCCATTGTTCCAATGCAGCGTCAACAGATTCTTCGGAACCTACATCAAAAGGAAGAAGTTCGGCAATGCCGCCATTGGCACGAATTTCTTCCGCCACACTTTTTGCGGCTTCTTCATTTGATCGGAAATTGATGATTATTCCAAGTTCAGGCGAAGCCAATCTTTTGCAAATAGCGGCACCCAAACCACGCGAGCCGCCTGTAACCAATGCGTAGTTCATGCGTTCAAATAATTTATGATATTAGTACGAAGATATTTTTCAGTCGCTGCAATCTCCTCATAGAAAGGACTGTCTTCAATAAAAACAGGGCATATATAGCGTATCGCATCGTACTGCTCCTTGGTCTTCGGAGATAGTTTGCCGGCGATTTTCAGACAGTCAGTTGCCTGAGCAAGTGCAATATAAAGGATAGACATCACTTGATAGGCATTGTCAATAACCTTTTTGCATAGCAAAGCGCTGTTGGTGCCCATGCTTACGATATCCTGGTTGTCGTTGTTGTTTGGAATACTGTGCACATAGTTAGGCATAGCCAGAGTCTGACATTCTGCAGTTGTGGATGTCGCAGTAAACTGACAAGCCTGCATACCATAGTTCAGCCCCAGCGTTCCCATATTGAGGAATGGTGGCAAGATACCGTTGATACGGTCATGGAATAGGTAATTAAGCTGACGTTCGGCGGTCATGGCTAATCTGACCATGGCAATTTTCACTTTGTCGGCTTCCAAAGAAATATAATCGCCATGGAAGTTACCGCCATGATATATATTCTTGGATTTGTAATCTACAATAGGATTATCGCAAGCAGAGTTGACCTCATTTTGAAGTATTTCAGAAGCGTTTTTAAGAGTATCGTAGATTGGCCCGTAAATCTGAGGGATGCAACGCAGGGAATAATATGCCTGAACCTTATGTTCAAAGTAGGTATCCTTGTTCTTGGCCGGATCATACAATTCGTGCTCACGCTTCTGAAGATGCTTGCTGCCTTTGCTTACCTCTCTCAACCAACGAGCTATTACCTGCTGACCGGGTTGACGACGGCATTCATTCTCCTCTACCGACATATAGTCATCGAAAGAGTCTGCAATCTCATTAATCCATGCACCGGCTATAGCCGCGTATTTAAGCAGATTCTCTGCATAATACTGATTGACTATTGACACACCGGTCATTACCGAAGTACCGTTAGTTACCGACAAGCCCTCGCGAACAAAAATACCCATAGGGGTAAGATGTTCCTCTTCCATTACATCAGCAGTAGGCCTCCATTCACCATTGAAGTGAACTTTGCCTTCTCCTATAAGGCAAAGAGCTATGTGAGCAAGTTGAACAAGGTCGCCACTTGCTCCCACGCTTCCATGTTGAGGAATAAAAGGATATATACCGCGGTTTACAAATTCTTGCAAAAGCAAGATTACCGACGGATGGATTCCGGAACGGGCCTGTAGAAATGTGCCAATACGAGCAATCATAGCCGACTTCACTTCTATATCAGAGAGTGGCTCGCCCACGCCGGTAGCATGACTGCGGATGATGTTATATTGAAGTTCCTTCAAATGATCATCACTCACACGCCATTGAGCCATCGGACCAAAGCCCGTATTGATGCCATATATTACTTTGTCCTTTACAAACTCTTTAAGGAAGTCATGGCACAAGGCTACATTAACCATTTCTTCCTCGGGAATGGATAATGACTCACCTTTATATAATATATCATAAATGACTGATAATTCCATAGATAAACAATTGCATAGATAAGCTCCATATGAGAGCGTAGCATGCAATTGCAAAAATACAAAAAAAATCCCATACTTAAAAACAAATTTTTCGGACATTTCGGACTATAAATTTCATTGTCAATCCGATTGGAATAGCTATTTTTGCCCCATCAATATATTCTAAATAGTTACTAATGGCTACAATACCTAATCATGCACATCAATTCACTTCCGAAGAAGAAATGAAGAGCTATTATGATCACCTTCGGTATTGGCGTACTTGTGTTGTCAATACTAATGAGGTTATTGTGCCGACCCAAGAGGAAGCCAAGGAATACCTCGTTATGCTTCTGGATAAGAATTTTAACCGATTCGGGTCAAAGGCGTTCAGAAAATATGAGGAGCGGTATGATTGGCGCCCTCAGAAGTTTGAAGAAGATGGATGTGTAGGGCTGAGGACACCAACAGGCGAAGTGTTGCTGCCGCCAATATTTTCTGATGCGTTCAACCAATTCCGGGCAGTACCAAGCGTGCCCGACTTTATACCTGTATACAATGGTAAAGCGTGGGCGCTCGCATCAACCGGCGAACGCCCTGTAATTGTGACCGATTTTTGTTATAGATGCATAATGCCGGAGCGATGGGACGGAATAATATACTTTGTTCAGGATGCCGATACCGGCAAATGGGGTGCACTCAGCAGCATTGTGCCAATTACTAATAATAGGCAACCTTTGAGAAGCCGAGAAGCAATAAGTGTGACTGAATTACTTCCTCCGGTTGCTGATTCTATATACGAAGATCACCTCTACACTGACTGCGCTCCGACAACATTCTGGATAACACGTAAGGGCGATAAGATAGGATTGCTGACGCCCTTCACAGCGACTGAAATAATATATAACAGTTATAAGTGCGACCCTGACGAAGTTTGGATAGACTTAACCACCGACGATGGCAAAACATGCCGTGTCACAGAATTTTGACAAATATTTTCAACTGCGCAGCTAAGTAAGCAGTTACTTACAAACTCTAATTCCACTCTATATCATAAAATGAAAGATATCAAATGTCCGAATTGTGGAACAATGTTCCAAGTAGATGACTCCATCTACGCCGCTATTCTTGAACAAGTACGCAGCATTGAGTTCAATAACGAAGTTGACCGCCGCATGGCTGAACTTCGTGAGCAGTTCAAAACCAAGGAGGAAGCTGTGCGCACCTCGGCCGAGAAAGACTACGAGAAACAGCTGTCTCAGAAAGATATCGAAATGGGCCGGCTTGAAACTGAGCTTGCCCGTCTTAAAGGTATTATCAACAACTACGAAGCCACTAAAAAATCAGAGATAAGCGAACTTGAAAACGCCAAGGCAAAAGAGATATTTGATGTCATAAGTGCTAAAGACAAACTGATAGCCGAATTGGAATCACAGATTTCAAACAGTGCAGAAGCACATAAGGTTGCCATCCTTGAAGAACGCAACTCAATGGCGGCAGATGTACAGCAGAAGGAAAAACGCATCATAGAGCTTGAATCGAAACTCGAATCTGATAAACTTGCAGCCGAAAAACGCGAAGTCCAACTCCGCGAACAGCATAAGCTGCAGCTACAAGATAAAGAGGCAGAGATTGAACGCCTGCGTGACTATCGCCTGCGCCTGTCAACCAAGATGGTCGGCGAGACACTGGAGCAACACTGCTCAATCAAATTTGATGAAGCTCAGAGCATGGGCCTGTTCCCCAATGCCACTTTCGTTAAAGACAATCAGGCCGTTGAGGGAACCAAAGGCGACTTCATCTTCCGTGATTACGTAGATGGTGAAGAATACGTGTCAATCATGTTTGAGATGAAAAACGAGATGGATGCCACAACCACCAAACATCGCAACGACGACTTTCTGGAAAAGCTCGATAAAGACCGTCAACGTAAAAATTGCGAATATGCTGTGCTGGTTTCTATGCTTGAGCAGGACAACGAGCTATATAACAACGGGATTGTTGACAAGAGCCATCGCTATCCCAAGATGATCGTAATCCGTCCGCAATTCTTCATGCCGGTGCTCCGGCTCATCAGCGAGGGTGCAAAGCGAGGCTTCCTCGACCGCCATGCTCTCATTAAAGAGTTGGAAGCGGCGAAGAATCAATCAATGGACTTCGCCAAATTCGAGGAAAGAATCAATCGTTTCCGAACTACCTTCAGCAAGAGTGTAATGGACGCGCACAAGAAATATGCAGCCGCCAATGATGGGATTGATAAGGTTATCGAAATGCTTGAGAAGCAGATAAAAGCGCTCCGTGATGTAAAAGCCAATTTCGATGCTTCGGAGCAAAAACTCCTCAAAGCCAACGAAATAGCCAATGAAGATTTGACAATCAAAAAACTCACTTACGGCACACCCTCCATACGCAAAATGATAGAAGATGCAGCCGGTACTAAGTAAATAAAAATATTATTACTGTCCGCTAAAAAATTTTTAGTGGTGATAATTCTTTTAGCGGACAGTAACAAAAATAATCAGTAACTTCGTAATGTAATAATCATTACTTTTGCATAAATACGGTCGGGTAATTCAGAAAATTATTTCTTTGAAATAGCGGTGCCGTCGTGGAAGGCTTTGCCTACTACAGCGCCAAGCTCGCGGTATGTATTTGTTTCGGAATCGAATGATATGGGGCGAAGTTTGTCGTAGTCTACTTTGCCGTGTTCGTTGAGTATAGCCGGGTCGGCGAGAACATTTAGCACTCGGGCCACAATATGCGCATCGCCCTTATAATCATCTATAGATATTACCTCACACTCCATTGTGAGCGGAAATTCTTCAAATACAGGAGCATTTACATGTTGGCTTTTTACAAACTTTGCGCGCGACTTTGCGACTTTGTCGGGATGCTCATTTGCTGAGACCAGGCCGAAATAATCGCAGAGTACGTGGGTGTCTACAGTGCCTATTGCTACAGTAAACTGATTGTTGAGCTTAATATTAGCAGTGGTCTTATGGCCGGCATCGAGCAGCAGTGTAAGTTCTTCATAACCGCATTGAGTTCCCCATGCTGCGTTCATGGCATCGGGGTTTCCGTCGGCGTCGTATGTCCCGATAATCAGTACCGGAAGCGGCGTCATTACAATCTTGCTTTTTATAATTTCTTTCATGACAATAGTAAAAACTTGTTTATTACTCTAACAACATTCAGACAGTTGTTGTTTCGAGCCATATTTTTCACTTATCAAGGTCGATGATTTCGTATTGGGTAGAACCAAGGCCTATTGCCTCGGCATGGTCAATGGTATGCAGACCGTGGCGGCTGTTGATTCGCTCTTTGAGCGGAGCGATGTCATTTCCTTCTGAGGCGGTCATATTGAAAATTATATCGCAGCAGGCCTTGTCGAGCGCAACGGGATCGGTGGATGCGAGTATACCATAGTCGGCCACCTTCACCTCTTCGGGATGAGCCACGCAGTCGCAGTCAACCGACATATTGTTCATAACATTGATGTATATGATATTTTCGCCAAAATAATCGGCTACGCCCTGAGCTGCAGCGGCCATTGATTCAAGGAATACATCCTGCTCGGCAATGTTTTGCCAGATGCCTTCTACCGTTTCAAGTTTTCCGCCTGTATGAATATAAGCTTTGCCGTCGGCTGATGCCACGCCTATACTTGCGTTTTTCAGCACACCTCCGTAGCCACCCATCGGATGACCCTTGAAGTGCGCCAGGTTTACCATATATGTGTAGCGCGGCAGATGGCTGCCTACAATATCGTACTTTATGTGCCGTCGGTCGCGCACGGGAATTTTCATCTGTCCTTCCTCGTCCATAAGGTCTACCGGAGCAATCGAGTCGAAACCATGCTCATGCACGGTCTGCCAATGTGCTTCGAATGAATTTCGTTTGCCACCGTATGCGGTGTTACATTCCACTATTGTACCGTGAACACTGTCAACCAGATTCTTTATAAGAGTCGGCTTAAGGTAGTTGGGATTGCCGGCTTCGCCGGTACTGATTTTTACGGCTACACGATGACCGTCGGCCGGACGACCAAGGGCTTTGTAAAGTTTTACGAGCGCTTCGGGTGTGATATCACGAGTCATGTACACCTTGGATTGTGCCGAAGCCGACAGCATTATGAATACGGCACAGGCAAACAAAAAAATCTTTTTCATAAATTTTAATCTCGTTGTTATAATTTTTACAAAATTAGTAAATAAAAATTTTATAATAAAATTTACCTTAGATGAAACTATTTTTTTAATATTGAGTCTAAAGAGTAAAAAGCAATAATAATATGACCTTGCAACTGACTCCGGCACAATTCGAGCTGCCTGTAGCTTTAAGGCTAAGCATAGCGCTAACGCACCTACAGGCGGCTGTGATGAAATTTGCCGGAATAACTCAAACAGATGAATCAGAATCGCTCCAACGAGATTTCATAGAGCTGATAACAAAAGAAAACGCCAATATCTCCAGAATATGTTTCTCATACGCAGGCTCTGTAGCCGACTTTGACGATCTGCGTCAGGATGCCCTCATTAATATATGGCGCGGCATGAAAACATTTCGTGAAGAATCATCACGTAGCACCTGGGTCTATCGCGTCACCATCAACTCATGCTTGTCAACAATCCGCAAACAGAGCCGTCATAAGCATGAAAGCCTGGAACAACTATATAATATGATAGAAACCGACAACGACAACCGTGAGGCTATAGAACAGATGCATCGCATAATATCTACTCTGAATAGAGAAGATAAGGCAATAATAATGATGTGGCTCGATGAGATGGGATATGATGAAATCGCTGCAAATATGGGACTTAACCGTAATACCGTTGCCACCCGTATCAAGCGCATAAAGGATAAAATAGCTAATAAATATAACCGAATATGAATACCGAGATAAACAATCTTGAGGACATCAAGAAAATCTGGCGCGAAATGGGAACCGCATTTCACACCGAATCCTATTGCACCACACCCGAAGCCCTGAACAACAAGCGCACCACTCTCGACCGGTTGCGTCGGCGATACATGTCCTTTATAATCTTTTCAATCAGCGCCGGCATCATAGAATTCCCTATAATATTGCACTTAGGCTCATTAGGTTTCCTGCCTGATAATCTTAAATGGCCTGTTGCCATCTCGTTTATGATTATGATGTTGATAGAAGCATGTATTGATTTTTGGTTTTGGAAAGGCACAGGCCGCATCTGTCCCCTTACAATGACCGTCAGCGATCTTTCTTCAATGGCTTTGTATTATAAAAAATGTCATATCAAATCCATCATGGTATGTACGCCCATGGCTCTCGGATGGATTATATTCTTCATTTATGCAGCATCACTGGCCAATTTCTTCCCCATATTCGGTATAATAACCGGAGCGGCAGTAGGACTGTTTTTTGGCATACGAGCATTAAAACGGTTCATGGCTGAATACAAGAGCCTGTATAGCAACAATTAGCCGTTCAACATGTGGAATGCAAGGCGGGGTGTACCGTCGCTTATATGAATAATGCCACAGTACTTGAATCCCCGCTTATTTATCCAGGCGAGCATAGGTATATTATTCTCGTGAGTGTCGATACGTATATCTATGTTCTTGCGTTTGCAGAAGTCGAGGGCGACATCGGCAATGCCCTTGGCTCCGGCAGCTGCGGCTATGCGATGTATGGTGCCGTAGGGATTGTCATTTAACCATTCACCTTCGATTTCCGAATATGTAGGATCACTGCCTGAAATAAAGGTAAATACACCTGCCGCCGAGCCATTATGCTCTATCAGATAACTGTTGCCTGCGCGAATGTCATTCAATATAATATCGCGTGACGGATATCCGTTGACCCACTGACAGGTATTGCCAAAGCTACGCATGAAACTGCGAGCATGGTCATAAATCTGCATTATTGCATCAATATCGGCGGGAGTTGATTGTCTTACTTTCATTTATCAAAATTTAAATGGCCCAATCCACGCGGTGATAATCGGTGTGAGAGCTGCCCATGTTGGCAAGTATACATGCGTAATGCACCAAGGTGGTACCGCTGAAAAGCTTCAACATGGTTATGTCGTAGGGCTGCAGATTGACTGATACAGACTTGGGAGATGAAGATTCCTTGCCGTGGAAAACGAAATGAACAAGAGTCTTGGTTGAATTTTGCTTTTGCATGGTCGTAGGATTTTGTGATTTGTCAATGGTTTTATTTACATCACAAAGTTATGTCAACACATGTGCAATATTCTATCACCCATTGTTTAAAATTTCAAAAAAACGGTTGTCAAATATAACGAATGACAGCGTAAATCATTATTCCCAGCGTGGTAAGTATGCCTGTAATTATCATCACATCGGCAATGTGGAATTTTGCCCTGCTCGGACTGTGAGAGAATAGGAACGACAGGTTAATGCGTATGGTTCGCTTATAGTTAATCAGCATCGACCCTATGCATAGTCTGAAAATTCCATAGAAAAAGCCACCGTAAAACAAGCCTATAAGGGCACCGACCAACAGGTCGCCAGGATAATGAACGCCAAGGTATATACGCGAATAGCAATTCATCACAGCCCACGCAAACAGTGTGAACATGAGTCGCTTGGTAGGCAATGCCATGGTCATGATAGAAGCGAACGCAAAGGTATTGGCGGCATGGCACGACGGGAAGCCGTAGCTACCTCCACGGTATCCGTTGACTATGTGTACAAGGCTGTTAAGCGGATTCTCAAGATTGGCCGGACGAAGCCTTTCGACAAACGGACGGATAAAAGTTGCACAGGTCTGGTCGCTCATAGTTACTGCCCCGACTGTGCAGAAAAACAGTATCAGCCCTACCTTCCATCCATAAAAACGCATTATCATAAGGAACGTGGCCATATATAGCGGCACCCATACCCATCTGGATGAAAAACAATACATGAATGTATCTAATATCGGATGGTGCAAGCCGTTAAAAAACAGAAATATCTGAGTATCTATATCAAGTATTGATTCAATCATAGCTCATCAAGGTTATTATAAAGATTCTGAAGGAAAGCTTTAACATAGCGGGCATTGCCATCGTCTCCGCCAATCACTCTGTCTTCACGTGTGGAAATTATTGTAGTATCGGCCGGACTGATTATTGCTGCAAAATCCGGTTCACAGAAGAATGCGTAATGAGCGCTATGATTGTCAAACATATTTTTGCTCATCGTAAATTCTGAAGCATCAACACTCAACAAGCCAAGCAATGTGGCTGCAATATCAGACTGCACACCTACTGTGCGTATCCTGCTCCCTGTACACGACGAATCAACAGCACCACCGGTAATGACCAAAGGTATCTTATGGCGCTCAACCGGGTCGATAAGTCCTTTAGGGAAAGCGCCCCAATGATCCGGAACTATCACGAGCAAAGACCTGTCCCACCGAGGAGTAGCTTTGAGGCTGTCTACAAATGCGCCCATGCACGAATCGGCATATTCAAACGCCACAGCACGCTGATTATCAAATCGATGCGATTGAAACGGAACTTCAAAAGGCTCGTGACTGCTTGAAGTCTGTATCACCGTGAGTTTGGGTTGAGAATCATTGTCGTTCTTGACATCAGCCCATACTCGCTGCCACAATCTGTCATCGTGGGCACCCCATTTGCTCAATCGTTCGTTGAGGGGAAAATCGCTGTCAGATATGATAGTCTCGAACTTTGAGGATACAAGATAAGCTTTCTGATTGACAAAATTAATGTCGCCGCCATAATAATAACCGCTTCGGTAACCGGCCTTTTCAACCAGACTTTGCGATATTGATGGAAGTTGTTCGGCCTTGTCTACAAACTTCATAACCGAAGTTGACGGTTGAGCCGGATATCCGCTTAGAATCGAAGGTATGGCGCGGTCTGTACGGAAACTGTTGGCATAAAAATTATCAAACAACACACCCTCACGGGCTATCGAGTCGTAGTGCATAGCCACAGAATCACCTCCAAGCGACGGCATAAGATGACTTGAAAAACTTTCAAGGATAATGATATACACATCAGGCTTATCCACTCCGTCCCTCAGTTTTATGAATGTAGTATCAGAAGCCGACTCATCGGGTTCATTAAGCGCTTTTATCGCGGCTGATAAATCCGAGTCATTATCGAAATATCTGAACTGCTTGGAAAAGTCGCTTGAGTGCATAGCCGAGTACATCAGTGAGAACATCGGATTTACAGCGGCGTGATTCATGCGGGAATTTGTGCTGAAATATGCCGATGACGGATTCATTGTACTTACGGTTACCCCACCACGTATAGCGATGAACAACACTCCAAATACCAATAACATCGTTGCAGAAGCTGTCAAACGGCGGCGAATGTCATAAAAGCGCGACAGTGCCGGTATCTTCCACAAGAATCCAAGGGCATAACCTGCGCCAATTCCCAATGCCACAACACCTACCGTACCCATAACAGCCACCCATGTACTCACCGAGGCCATAGCAGCCGACGGAGAACTCAGGAAATAGAAAATGGGGGTTGTGTCGAGTTTGAACTGCCAGTATGAGTATAGAACCGAATCGAGAGCAACTGTAAGTACTATAAGGAAGGCTGATATATACCTCCAAGCAGTCATGCACTTATCTATCCACAGTTTGGGGTAGCACCATATAGACGTCGCCATCAGTAATGCCGGAACTGCCGTAAGGTAGGCCGCCATAGACTGGTCCATTCTGTAGCCGTTGAACAATATGCTGAATATTCCTTTCAAATTCAAATCCGGATATAATTCAGCATTTGTCGCCAAAAACACAAACTTTGCTATAATAAAGAGCAATATATAGCTCGCAAAAATTATCAGAAGCCTAATTAGACGGGATTTCATCAAGTATATGTTGTCGTTCAGGTACAAAATTAGTCTATATAATCGGTATAAGCAAATTATACCATAATTTTAGAGCTTTTGACCAACAAATTCTTAATTTTATGCTGAATCAGCAACAAATACTATAAAAAAGCCCTGTCATGCAAAAAAAGAATTGTCCCCTTAAAGCTGTTTATGTCTTTAAGGGGACAATTCTGGTGGTTGCCGTTACCAATTCTCCAAAACATGACTTTAGTCGCTGTAAATCAG
>CAJUKX010000015.1 GCA_910586975.1 uncultured Muribaculaceae bacterium
TTATTTCTGAATAATCCTAAATAATAACCTTGAATCTTAGACCTAAAAATTATTTACAATGCAAAGTTAGCAAATGAATGTGCGGAATGCGAGTGCATTAAGGCTTAATATAAATAAAAATAAAGTCTTATTTTATATAAAGTATTGTAAAACAAATGTATATAATAATTAGATATATTTGAGAATATAACACTTTATCTAAGTACTTAGTGCATATTTATAATAGAATCCTCAAAATTTTCGCGGTTTATGGCGCGGCTTTTCAGCCTGTTTCTATAGGTATAGATGGTGTTGAGCGACAAGCCAAGGAACTTTGACAGACGAGTGCTGTCGGTTACACCCATGCGCATGAAGAATGCTATGCGCAGCTCGGGGCACAGCTTGCCTGCTTCGGGTTCGCTGAATTGTTTGTCGGGCAGCAGCAGGGTGTTCAGTTGGGAGATGTAGTCGGGGTAGATATTCAGCGCGGCGTTGTCGAATACTTCAAAGAAACTTTCGTTCATGGATTTGAGCGCTTTGCCCGATTCTATCATCTGGTGCAAGTCTTTTATTTGATTGGTCTTGATTTTTCTGTCGACAAGGCGGTTGAATTCTTCCATGCTTTCGATGTAGTATGAGCACAGATCCAGTATGCGGTTGGAGTAGTCTTCACCGGCATGCAAAGAGTCTGAAAGTAGTTTGTTCTCTATATTCTTGCGTATCAGTGCATTGTGTCTTTTCCACAACAAGGTGCCGAGAATTATTATGATGACAAGGGCAAAGATGTAAGTGAAGATGTGTATCGAGTTCATCTTGGCCTCATGATCTCTGTTGGCCTCAATCATATTGGCCATGGTGGGAACGAGCTGTGTGTACAGGGTGCGGCTGTTTGAATTATAGATGTTGGCTCCGGCCTGATGCATATATGTATACGCTCTGTTAAGGTCGCCATTTTCAAATAGTTGCTTGCCAAGGTGTAGCAGCGGCGCGTTCTCGAGATTTCCTCGTGTGAGGTTTGATTTTGCGGCAAGGGCAAGATAGTACAAGTATTCCTCGCGGGTCTTTTCATTGCCGCCGTACAGTTCGGCCAGCATGCTAACTGCATCGTAGTATGCCTTGTCGTCAGTATTTGAGCTGTCGATTATTTCAAGCAGGTCGCCTGTAGCAATGGTTTCGTTTCCGGTAAGTATTCCGTGTTGTGCCCGTGCTATTTTATGGTAATTGTCTTTTTCGGGTAAGATGGCAAGAATTGAGTCGAGAGCGTTTATTGCATTGTCCCTTGACTTTTCTTTGATTATATCAATGTTGCTGTACCTGTAGTATTCGAGATTTATCGTTGCTAATGATTTGAAATATTGGAGTTTGTCGTAATTTGACAGCTCCTCGGGCTTTATGCAGTCAAGCAAGTCGGCGGCTTCGTTAAACATGGTGGCTACAGCCATACGGCGCGCCATATATATTTTGGCCCTGTTTGCCACCGCGGTGTCGGAGTCGGCTTTATGTATGGCCGATGTATAATATACAATGGATGAATCATTATTGAGTCCTTCATATTCACGGGCGGTGAGTATGTCGAGCTCGGCGGCCGGGCGCTTGCCAAACCTACGCAACGAATCAATAGTCCGGTATCGCATGCTTATTACATTGTTTATGTTCCGTATAGCCATATCCACCGAGTCTATGGCATGATTGAGCTTGTTGCTGTAGGCAAGGCTTTGCAGACTGAAAAGATTCAAAAAGCTTAAAGCAATGAGTATTCTCAGCAGACAGGTTGTGCTTTTCATGGTTGAGAGCTGTATTGGGTGCGGTAATGGATTCAAGGCTGCAAAGATACTGTTTTTTACTTAAATAAAGAATAAATCTATTATATTTTGTATTTTATTTTTAAAAGTGAATATGTTGAGAGTCAGTACTAAAGCGTAAATTATTATTTATATTTGACTTTAAATTATTGATAGGGGCTTTGAGCAGCCCTATTACTGTATTAATTTTGCAATCTCATCAGTGATAATCATTAGATCAAAGGTCAATTCAAATAAGGTTTAGATATAAGGTAAATGTTTGGTTTGTAAAAAATGAAAAGGACGCCGTTTGTGAGAAACGGCGTCCTTTTCGTTAGGCAGGGGGGATTTTTTATACGTACATGTTTACGATGGCTTCGTAGAGTTCTTGCTTGCCTGACTTTTGTGTCGGTTCGCCTGCGGTTTTGGCATAGTCCACAAGATTTTCGAGTGAGAGTTTGCCTTCTTCAAATTCTTTGCCTTTGCCGCTGTCAAATGAAGCGTAGCGTTCGGCCAGCATCTTCTTGTAGGGGGATTTTTCAAGTACATCGGCGGCCGAGAGCAGTGCGCGGGCCATGGCGTCCATTCCGGCAATGTGAGCAATGAAGATATCTTCGAGGTCGGTGCTGTTGCGACGAGTTTTGGCGTCGAAGTTGGTACCGCCGTTGCCCAGACCGCCGTTGCGTATGATCTGCATCATGGCCTGTGTAAGCTCATAGTTGTCGATTGGGAATTGGTCGGTATCCCATCCGTTCTGATAGTCGCCGCGGTTGGCGTCGATACTGCCGAGCATGCCGTTGTCTACGGCCACGGCAAGTTCGTGTTCGAATGTATGTCCGGCCAGGGTGGCGTGGTTTACTTCGATGTTTACCTTGAAATCTTTATCAAGACCATGGGCTTTGAGGAATCCGATCACTGTCTCAGTGTCTACATCGTACTGATGTTTGGTGGGTTCCATGGGCTTGGGTTCGATGAGGAATGTGCCTGTGAAGCCCTTGGCTCGGGCGTAATCGCGGGCCATGGTGAGCATCATAGCCAGGTGTTCCTTTTCGCGTTTCTGGTCGGTGTTGAGCAGGCTCATGTAGCCCTCGCGTCCGCCCCAGAATACGTAGTTGCTGCCGCCAAGCTCTATGGTGGCGTCGATTGCGTTTTTTATCTGTACGGCGGCGCGTGCCACTACATCAAAGTCGGGATTGGTGGCAGCTCCGTTCATATAGCGGGCATGGCTGAATACATTGGCTGTGCCCCACAGGTTCTTGATGCCGGTTTCAGCCATTTTTTCTTTGATGTATGCCACTACGGCTTTCAGGTTTGCCTCGTATTCTTCAACCGAGTTGCCTTCGCTCACAAGGTCTACATCGTGGAAGCAGAAGTATTCGATGCCCATTTTTTGCATGAATTCGAATCCTGCGTCTACCTTGTCCTTGGCAGCCTCAACGGGGTCGGTGGCGGTGTTCCAGGGGTATTGCTTGGTGCCACCGCCAAACTGGTCGCCGCCTTCGGCGCAAAGGGTGTGCCACCATGCCATAGCGAATTTAAGCCATTCTTTCATAGGCTTGCCGAGCACGATGCGGTCTGCATCGTAGTAGCGGTAAGCAAGGGGGTTATAGCTGTCGGTACCTTCGAATTCTATTTTTCCGATACCGGGAAAATATTCTTTATTTGCCATTTCTTAGGGTGTTTGTTATGTTTTTAATATGTTAGTTGTCAAGTTGTTGTTTCAGAATGTCTTTCCATCGGGTGTATGCTTCGATGTATGGCTCGCGGTCGAGGGCCGGAAAAATCTCGTCAATCTTTTCGAGGGATGCAAATGCTTCATTGTTATCGCGATAGATTCCTATCCCTATACCGGCTCCCTTTGCCGCGCCTGCCGCACCGTCGGTGTCATACAGTTCGATCACCGCACCCGATACAGATGCAAGCGTATCTCTGAATACGGGGCTGAGGAACATATTGGCATTTCCGGCGTGTATGCGGTTGATTTTCAAACCTATACCCTGCATTATTTCCATGCCGTACATCAGCGAGAACACAATACCCTCCTGCGCTGCGCGCAATATGTGCCGGCGGTCGTGGATATTGAAATGTATGCCGTGAAACGAACAGCCCGTCGACCGGTTGCCGAGAACTCTCTCGGCTCCGTTGCCAAAGGGCAATATCGACACTCCGCAAGAGCCCACGGGTACCTCGGCGGCCAGATCGTTCATCCGGCTGTATGAGATGCCGTCTGTAGCCACATTCTTTTTTATCCAGCTGTTCAGTATTCCGGTGCCGTTTATGCAGGTCATTACCCCTATGCGTGGAGCTTCGGCCGTATGGTTGACATGGGCGAAGTTATTAACGCGCGAGAGTGGGTCGTAGTCTATCTTATCGTTTATGCCATATACCACTCCCGATGTTCCGGCTGTTGATGCCACTTCGCCGGGATTGAATACGTTGAGCGACAAAGCATTGTTTGGTTGGTCGCCGGCCTTATAGGTGATGGGTGTGCCCTCGGCCAGTCCGAACTCGGCAGCGGCTCGGGCGCTGACACGGCCTTGTACGCAGAATGTGGGCTTGACTTCAGGAAAAATATCGGGGTCGAAACCATAATAGTCCATCAGCAGCTGTGCCGGAGCATCGTTCTTGAAGTCCCACAGCATGTATTCCGACAGGCCTTCTGGGTTTGTGCATATTTCACCTGTCAGGCGATATGCTGCGTAGTCGGCAGGCAGCATCACCTTGTATATGCGGTCGTAAACCTCAGGCTCGTTTTCCTTAACCCACCGCAGCTTGGCCGCAGTGAAGTTGCCGGGATTGTTGAGCAGATGCGTAAGGCAAGTGTCGGCGCCAAGATCCTTGAATGCCTTGTCGCCGTATGGCACTCCGCGCGAGTCGCACCATATAATTGCATCTCTCAGTACCTTGCCATGCTTGTCAACAGCCACCAGCCCGTGCATCTGGTACGAAAAGCCTATGGCCTTGATATCCGCCGCGTCAATGCCCGTTTTAGCCAAAATCTCTTTTGTGACAATCTTCATGCTGTCAATCCACGACTCGGGAGATTGCTCGGCCCAACCGGGCTTCAGCGACTTGATGGGGGCTTCGGTCTTGGGATAGAAGTCCGAGGCCACACACCTGCCGGTGGCGACGTCAACAATGGCACATTTGACTGATGAAGTGCCTAAGTCGTATCCTAATAAATACATCGGTGCTTGTAGTTTTTATGGTAGTTATATACTATACGCCTGCAGATATTAAATTACTTATCACAAGGCCGTTTTTAAAGGAAAGTTAACACTATAGTGTTGACATACAAAGATAAATTTTTTAGAAATCATCCGTTGTATCTAAGGCGTTAAAAAAATCAAAAACAATAGAGCCATACGTATGATATGTTAAAAATAAGTGTTAAATTTGGGATGCCCAATTCTATAAAACCATGAAAAAATATTTGCTTCCCGTTATACTATGTTTATCTCTGTCGGTAGATGCTCACGCTGAGCATTTTACGGTGTCAAATCCGGCCAATGCCGGCTCTAAGGAATACGTCAACCCTATAATATATGCCGATTACTCAGATCCTGATGTGGTGGCTTCGCCCGATGGATCTGTCTTCTACATGACGGCTTCGAGCTTTCAGTGCGCCCCGGGTCTGCCCATTCTTAAGTCTACCGATCTTGTAAACTGGGATTTGGTTAACTATGCGTTGGAGAGTGTGCCGCCTACAAATTACTACGGAGCCGCCCCGCAGCATGGCAAGGGCGTATGGGCGCCATGTATCAAGTATCACAACGGTGAGTACTATATATATTGGGGTGACCCCGATTACGGAATATTCATGGTGAAGACCGACAATCCTGAGGCTGAATGGTCAGAACCCGTGCTGGTCAAGGCCGGCAAGGGCATGATAGACCCGTCGCCGTTCTGGGACGAAGATGGCCGTGCCTACCTGTCAAACGCGTGGGCCGGGTCGAGAGCCGGTTTCAACAGCATAATCACTGTAAGCGAGATGTCGCCCGACGGCACACGCCTTATATCCAATCCGCGTATAGTCTTTGACGGCAACGATGGCGTCAACCATACCATCGAAGGCACCAAGCTCTACAAGCGCAACGGCCGGTACTATATATTCGCACCGGCCGGCGGTGTGTCGCAGGGTTGGCAGCTTGTGATGCGCTCCAATAATATCTATGGCCCTTATGAACCCAAGATTGTAATGGCGCAGGGCGACTCAGACATAAACGGTCCTCACCAGGGTGGATGGGTCACTACGGCTACGGGCGAAGACTGGTTTATTCACTTCCAGGACCGCGATGCATACGGACGCATCATACACCTAAATCCCATGAAGTGGGACGGCGAATGGCCCGTGATAGGTGTGGATAAGGACGGCGACGGTACGGGAACACCTGTGCGTAAACATTCGCGCCCTGATACCGGCAACAAGCCATTGGCCGAAGAATCTCCGGCTCAAAAATCGCTGCTGTATCAGTGGCATGCCAATTACAACAATATGTTTGGATTCCCAATGCCCGATGGCGGCATGCGGCTTTACGGCCATAAACTCAGCCCCGAATTTGTAAATTTGTGGGAAGTGCCCAATCTGTGGCTTCAGAAATTCCCGGCCGAGGAGTTCACTTTCTCAACACAGGTGAAGATTTCGGCTAAGAAAAGAAGCGGCGAGGTTTCATCCGGAATCATAGTGATGGGGCTTGACTATTGCCGGCTTGGACTCACAAAGCGTGGCGACAACTTCGTGCTGCAAGCAGCCACCTGCGCCAATGCCGAAAAAGACGGTAAAGAAACCGTTGAAGACATAGCAACCATAAGCCCGCAGCGTATATACAATGCCGGAACGCGCGCCAATATGGAGTGTGAAATGTATTTTAAAGTCACCGTCACCGCAGGAGGTATCTGCAAATTCGCCTACAGCACCGACGGCAAGAAATACATCCCTCTCGATATCACATTCAAGGCTCGCGAGGGCAAATGGATAGGAGCAAAAGTCGGATTCTACAGCATCACCCCCGCCACCTGCTCAGACCGCGGCTGGATCGACATAATCTCCGATGATATAAAGATAAAAAAGTAAAGTAATACTTCGCTATCAGCTACCATATAAAAAGTTATAAGACCTTGCCCTATGTAAGGCAAGGTCTTATAACTCAGGTGCTCGAAGCGGGACTCGAACCCGCACGGTCGCAATGACCAAGGGATTTTAAGTCCCTCGTGGCTACCATTACACCATTCGAGCATTTCTGTTCGATAACGCAAAGTTAAGCCTTTTTTGGCTCATGGCAAAATTTAAACTGCGTTTTTAAGAAAAAAATACACGAAATCAGCAAATTCAGTCGCGATTTCGCCGTTCGATGACTATAAGCGACGATTTGGGCAGGGCCGATTCGAAGCGCAGGCGCGTGTTGCCGAGAGGTCTTACAAGGATTACTTTGGCGCCTTTATCGGCCGCAAGCGTTGCCATAGGCAGATCGTCGCAATGGTCGGTGAGGAAGTATTTCAGCTCCAGTCCCATATCGTTTATTCGCTCTTCCACGGCATCGCGCTTTATGGTACCGCGGCAGTCAGGCCCACCCGTAGGCGATGCAATGAAGTCGCCGCTCCATATCTTGTTTACATATACACCGGCGGCGGCACTTGCCACCAATATCTTGTCGCCCTCGCGGCGGCGTGCTGCTATGAAGTTGAGTACCTGTCGGTTGAGGTGGCGTCGCGCCTTCAGACCGAATATGTTGAGCATGTCGGGAGCTTTGCCGGCTGCGGCAATGGCACGGTATTTCATGGTTTCGTGCGATATAAGGCGTATGCGGCGCAGAGCATACAGGCTCAGTATGGCCACAACCCGGTCTATGCGACAGTGCCGCAGGGCGTATGTAAGGGCTGTGCGCAGAAACAGCTCAAGGCTGTTTATCTTGAGCAGTGTGCCGTCGAGGTCTACGACGGTTATTCCTTGTTTTGCTGACTGTCGGCCGACCATGGGAAGCGTATGAGGGTAAGATTATTGTACAAAGAGAAATCGGGCAGTATCACCGGCCGGCGTGTGGTGACGGTGATAACGGCAGTGAGGACATCGGCTGCGGGGTAGTGCATCTTTACGGCATCGCGCACGGCCCGGAGTGTGGCACCGCTGTCTACGGCATCGTCTATGATGATAATCCGTTCGTACCGCCCCAACTCGGGCAAAATTACCGTGGCAGGGTCTACACAGCGCGGTGTGCGGCGTGCCAGATACCATGCTTCGGCTATGCGAAGGCGGTCGAGCACCGGTCGGGGAAGATATTTAAGCAGTTTTGAAAATAAACTGCCTTTGGCCCGGCTGCCGGGGCGTTGCAGGCAAGTGGATTCATGGGCAGCTTTGCCGAACATCAGCTTGCCCACTTCCTCGCCTCCACGCCTTATCGACAGCACACAATCGGGCTCATAGCCTGTGGATTCCACAAGCTGTTGCAGCCTGAGGGCTGCGTTGCTCAGCGAGGTGCTGTTGTATGTCAATACTCGGCGGCGCATAATCAGCCATAAAATTACGCAAAAAATTCCACGCCAACAACAAAAAATTTTATACGCCCGTAAAAAAATCGAGCCAAACCATTATCGGGTTGTCCGTAATGGCTCGGCTCTTATAACCAATCGTGTGTCTAAGTGATCAAAGGTGAGAATGAAAGATGGGAATTATCATGAAGGGATCTGTATCACTTTTGTTTCGCCGTTGAGTTTCAGCTTCAGACGCATGTCAGAGAACTTTGTGAGCTTTTTAAATTTGGCGGTTATTGTATTTGTCTTGCCCCAGTTGGCATCAACATTCGAGGCCTTGTAGGTCTTGCCGTTGCATTCCAGCACTATATTATCTATAGAGAGACCGTCTTTCAGGTTTTTGCCTTCGTTCTGAACGGTGAATACAATAGTTGTATTGCGGCCATGGTTGTCGATGCTTTTGAAGTCTACCTTATAGCCGTTGACATTCACGGTTCTGTTGCGGCTGCTTACAGCTTTAGGTGCTTTTGGAGCCTTAGAGGGTGTGGGTGCTTTGGGGCTTCTTACGTTGTGGTTGCGATACTGGCGGCGTATTTTCTTTTCGAGCTGATATACATTCCATATCTGGGTTTGGGTGAGGAATGAAGAGTATATCTGATAATACTTTTTATGAAGTTTTATCTGCTGCTCGCTGCTTTCTATCTGGTTTTTGATTAGCTTCTCGGCATCGGCATCGGTGGCAGGAGCCTTGTTTGACGCAGGAGCCTGTTTTATCTTCATAGCCTCGCTTTGGTAGCGTGAGTATGCGTCGATAAACTTCTGCGTTTCTTTTGAGTCAAGGTTCAGTCTGTTGGCTATGTAGCAAGCCTGCTTAACGGCCAACTGTTCGCTTGAAGGCTTTTCTTTTTTTTGTTTGGCAGCTGCAGAGGCGGGTGCGGAGGCTATTGCAGCTGCAAGGATAAGAAGTAGGAATCTGAGTTTCATGTTAAACAGTTTAGAAATTGAGGAAAAGATCGTCTTCGTACATGTCGAGAATCTGGTCGCGGTCGGCCGACGACAGTCTCATGAAGTCTTCGTTGAGGTCGTTAAGACTAATGTTGTTGCTTTCATTGAATATGAAAATAGATCCGAGCACCAGGATTATAGCTGCTGCTGCGGCAGCTGCGTATGCTCTGAAAGACGTGAAGAACCTGCGGCGCACTACCTTGCGCGGTTCTTGTTCTATCCGGGCCATAATCAGGTCGGCAGAACTTTCGAAGAAGCCTTCGGGCACTTTATAAGGCGTGCGTTTGCCTATTTGATCGAGGTTACTCATGATTTTATAGCGTTTACAATTTTTTCTTTAGCGAGATGATAATTTACCTTTACCGCCGAGACAGATGTATCTACGGCATCAGCTATTTCCTGATACGACAGTTCATCGTAGTATCGCATGTTGAAAACGGCTCTTTGCTTGGGCGGCAGCGCCAGTATGGCCTTTTGCAGCTTCACGGCTTCGAGGTCGGAGTAGTCCACATATTCGTCGGCCAATGGATGCACGGTAGAGTCGTCGTCAATCTGAACCATTGGCTCGGGCCGGCGCTCTATCATTCTCATTGCCTCGTTGGTCGCTATCCTGAATATCCATGAGGTGAGGGAGGAGGCATCGCCTTTGAATGAGTCGAAATTGCGGTAAATACGTATAAATGTCTCTTGAAGGGCGTCGGAAGCATCATCGTGTGAGCCCAGCAGGCGGCGGAGGTGCCAGTATAGCTTCTCCTGATAAGCGTCGAGCAGCAGTCTGAAGCCTTTGTGCATGTCGGCACGCATATTTTTTATGATACTTTTGTTGTCCATCGCTTATAAGACCCGCGTGTTTCGCAAAAGTTAAATTATAAGTAAACATTGAAGAATAGTTTATATCATCTGCTTGCCTTATGAACGCATCTTTCACTTCTTCTTAAATGAGAAAAAGCCGGAATTATTCCGGCTTTTTCAATTTCTTTGTAATTAGGATGTGCGCAGATCAGAGCACTTTTGTGTAGAGGGCCAGGGTGTCTTCGTATGAGCATTCGCGGGGATTGCCGGGAGTGCATACGTCGGCCATGGCAGCTTCGGCCAGCTTGGGCAGGTCTTCGGCCTTGATACCGAGTTCCGACAGGTGCTGGGGGATGCCTACACGTACTGCGAGGTCGCGTACGGCCTTGATGGCTGCCTGTGCAGCTTCTTCGGCCGACATGCCTGTGGTGTAAACGTTCATGGCCTTGGCTATGTCAACATATTTGTCGAGGGCTGCGGGAGCGTTGTACTCCATGATTGTGGGCAGCAGCAGAGCGTTGGCCACACCGTGGGGTATGTCGAAGATAGCACCCAGGGGGTGAGCCATTCCGTGAACCAGACCCAGACCTACGTTTGAGAATGCCATACCGGCAATGTACTGTGCTACGGCCATGCCGTTGCGAGCCTCGGCGTTGGTGGGTTCGTTAACAGCTGTTTCGAGATATTTGTTGATCATCTCGATGGCCTTGATTTCAAACATGTCGCTCATTTCCCATGCGCCCTTGGTGATGAGGCCTTCGATAGCGTGGGTGAGGGCGTCGAGACCGGTTGATGCGGTAAGGCTGCGGGGCAGCGAGTACATCAGTTCGGCGTCGACAATGGCGATGGCGGGGATGTCGTTGGGGTCAACGCATACCATTTTCTTCTGGTTGACCTCGTCGGTGATCACATAGTTGATGGTGACTTCGGCAGCGGTGCCTGCGGTGGTGGGGAGAGCTATCACAGGTACTGACTTGTGCTTGGTGGGAGCGCAACCTTCGAGCGAGACAACATCGGCAAACTCGGGGTTGTTGGTAATGATACCTACAGCCTTGGCTGTATCCATGGCCGAGCCGCCGCCGATGGCGATGATGAAGTCGGCGCCGCTCTGAGCAAAGGCGTCAACACCGGCTTTTACGTTTGATACGGTAGGATTGGGTTTTACCTCGCTGAATACCTCGAAGGGTATTTCGGCCGAGCGCAATACTTCAAACACTTTTTCAGCCACACCAAACTGGATGAGCGACTTGTCGGTCACAACCAGGGCTTTGTGAAGGCCGAGACGTGATACTTCCTGGGGCACTACAGCGCGGGCGCCGGGTCCGAAATAAGAAACTTCGTTCAGTACAAAACGGTTAATCATTGTAATAGCAAATAATGGTTATAGTTTAAGTAAATAGTTGTGTCATCGTATCAGCATCACATCGCCGTATGTGCCGAATTGGTAGCCTTCTTCCACAGCCACCTCGTAGGCATGCATCACGTTTTCGTAGCCGCCGAATGCAGCCACCATCATGAGCATGGTGGAGTAGGGCAGGTGGAAGTCGGTGAGCATTGAGGAGCATACCGTGAAGTCGTAGGGCGGGAAGATGAACTTGTTGGTCCAGCCCTGGTATACCTTCATGTGTCCGCCCATTGAAGTGGCCGAGTCAATGCCTCGCAGTACCGAAGTGCCTATGGCGCATACCTGCTTGCCGTTGTCCTTGGCTTTGTTTACTATGTCGACCAACTCGGGCGATGCGTCCATCTGTTCAGAGTCCATACGGTGTTTGGTAAGGTCTTCCACGTCGATTTCGCGGAAAGTGCCCAGACCCGAGTGTACGGTAATGAAGGCCTGCTCAACGCCCTTGATTTCGAGACGTTTGAGGACTTCGCGCGAGAAGTGCAGGCCGGCACCGGGCGCTACAACCGCGCCCTCGCGGCGGGCATATAGGGTTTGGTAAGCCTCGGCATCCTCGGGGATGGGTTCGCGGGTAATGTATGCCGGCAGGGGGGTGTGGCCAAGAGCATAGAGGTCGCGCTTGAATTCATCGTGCGGGCCGTCGTAGAGGAATCGCATTGTGCGTCCGCGCGATGTGGTGTTGTCGATTACTTCGGCCACCATGGCGCCGTCTTCGCCGAAGTAAAGCTTGTTGCCTATACGTATCTTGCGGGCAGGTTCCACGAGTACATCCCACAGCTTGTTGTCGGCATTGAGTTCGCGGAGCAGAAATACCTCAATACGGGCGCCGGTTTTCTCCTTGTTGCCATAGAGAAGCGCGGGAAACACCTGTGTGTCGTTGAAGACCATTACGTCGCCCTCGCCATAGTAGCCGAGGATATCCTTGAAATGTTTGTGTTCGATTTCACCTGTTTTACGGTCGAGTACCATCATGCGGCATTCATCCCTGTCTACAGGGGGATTCTGGGCTATCAGATTATCAGGAAGGCGAAATTTAAATTGTGACAGTTTCATATCTTCGGTGTTTATATCTATGAACGAACGTTTTTTATGCTTAATTAAGAGACTCTGTTGCCGTCCCACCAGTCGGGATATTCGAGCGGAGCCTCGGCTATTAGTGTGGCCACGCGGTCGGGCGGCAGGCAGTCGTCGAGTGTGACGGCTCCCACGCGGGTGCGGCGCAGGTCGGTGAGATGGGCCCCCGAGCCCAGGGCTTGCCCTATGTCGCGGGCGAGGGCTCTGATGTAGGTGCCCTTTGAGCATACCACACGCACCTTAAGCTCGGTCTGCGTGTAGTCCAAGAGTTCTATCTCGTCGATTACAAGAATCTTGGGCTTGAGGTCTACTTCTTCGCCGCGTCGGGCCAGGTCGTAGGCTCTTACGCCTTCGATTTTGCAAGCCGAATATGCCGGTGGCACCTGCTCAATGCGGCCTTTGAACTTTTGCAGGGTCTCCTCTACCATGGGCCGGCTTATATGGTCGGTGGGGTAGGTGGCGTCGACCGGAGTTTCCAGATCAAACGACGGAGTGGTGGCCCCCAGGGCAATGGTGGCTATATATTCCTTGACTCCGCCCTGCAGCTCCTCGATACGTTTGGTGGCGCGGCCGGTGGTGATGATAATCACACCGGTGGCCAGCGGGTCGAGGGTTCCGGCGTGTCCTACCTTGAATTTCTTCAGTTTAAGGCGTCGCAGTATGGCCCCGCGCACACGCTTTACGGCGTCAAACGAGGTCCAGCCCTTGGGCTTGTCTATGCAGATTATCTCACCTGTGAAAAAATCCATGGCTTACTATGAGGTTTAATAAATTATGCAGAGTATACCTGCGGCAAGGCAATATACGGCAAACCATATCAGTTTGCCCTTCTTTACAATCTCAATCATCCAGCGGCATGCTATACAGCCTACTATGAAGGCTGTGAGAAAGCCTGCCAGCAGCGGCTGCCATCCTATCGACTGCATCACTGTGGCAGCCGGGTCGGTGATATAGTCTTTTATATCAAGCACTGCCTGACCCAGTATGGGGATGATAACCATGAGGAAAGAGAAGCGGGCTACCTGAGCGCGCTTGTCGCCTATGATTATACCGGTTGCTATGGTGGTGCCTGAGCGCGACAGTCCGGGCAGTACGGCAATAGCCTGTGCGCAGCCTATGATGAATGCGTCTAAATATGTGATGTCGCGCGGCTGATAGGGCTGTTTGCCTTTGGGCGCGTCGTCGAGCGGACGGGTGCGGAAGAAGTATGAGAAAGACAGTAGGGCGGCGGTCACCAGCAGACAGATGCCTACCATGGTGAGGTCGGTGCCGAAAAACGATTCTATCACATCCTTGAAGCACAGTCCCACTATACCTACAGGTATGCAGGAGATGAGTATCTTGACTACAGTATGGAAGTTATTGTCGCGTTTGAAGCAGAAAAATGATGTGACCAGAGGTACGAATTCGTGCCACAGCACCACTATGGTCGAAAGTACCGTGGCTATATGCAGTACTACGTCAAACTCCAGACTTTCTTCGCCCGAGAGGTCGAGCCCGAGTATCTCGCGGAATATTTCGAGGTGTCCCGACGAACTAATTGGCAGGAACTCGGCAAGTCCCTGTACCAAACCCATTATCAACGCATTGAGTATATCCATCAATCCTTATTTTTTGCGCGGTTTAAGGCAAACGGCAATAGCCATCACTACAAATCCGAGGAAGCAAATAGCGGGGCCAACCACTATGCGGCGGGTGCTGAATATGTCGGGGTTGAACTGTTCGGGGGTGCTTGAACCGCCCAGCATAAGCAGAAAACCGAGTACAATCATAATCCCGGCCACGGCCATGATAATGAAGTTGTTGCGGCCCAGAGGCATTGTGGAGAAGTCCTGGCGCTGTATGCCGTCAGACTTATTCTGATAAGAAGGAGTAGTCATATATTAATTTAAAATACTATTTCATAAACATTTCGTCGTAGTCGGCGCGCAGGTAGCGGTTGGTGGCTACGGTAGAGGCCAGTGCGCAAATCAGTATGCCGAGCAGAGCCATTGCGATGAATATCATGGCCATATCGGTCCAGCCGAGCAGCAGGTTGACCATGGGGTCGAAGGTGGCGGCGTATGCCCTGAGGGCAGCCAACAGGGCTATGGCCACACCGGCGGCTATGGCTCCGGTGGCTATACCGGCCAGGATGAAAGGCCGGCGTATGAATGCTCCCGTTGCACCCACCAGCTTCATGGTGTGGATGATGAAGCGGCGCGAGTACACGGCCAGGCTCACGGTATTGTTGATCAGCACAAACGATATGATCAGCAGGGCGATGGCCACGGCCAACAGCACTACCGACAGACGGTGGAGCACTGAATTGACACTGTTTACCACAGCCGAGTCGGTGATAACTTCCTCAACCGCGGCATCTTTTGAGATGGAGGCCGACAAGGCTCCTATGCTGTCGGCGCAGGCATATACGGGCTTAACCTTAACATCAAATTCGGCGCCGAAAGGATTCTCGCCGTCGAGCATTGATTCGATGTCCTCGCCCATCAGTTGGCTTTCCTGAGCCAAAATTGATTCGGGAGAGCTGAATTGATAGGATGCCAGGCCGGGTGTGGCGCCAAGCAGGCGCTTGACACGGGTGACATCGTCGGCCGAAGCAGCCGGCGACAGCTTCACCACAAATCCCATATTGCTGCGGATATCATCGCTGAGACCGTGTGAAGCGACAAGAGTCATGCCAAGAATACCTAAAATCAGCAGGACCAGGGTCACACTGATAATGGAAGTGAGCCGCGAGCCCAAGGTAGATATTTTAGCGAATCTTTTTTTACTCATAAACAGGGGTAGATTGCAAGCCTAAACACGTGACGGATAAAATAGCGCGACGCAACTACTGCAAAATTAGTGCAAAATTACGACATTTTTAAGCCGATGTCAAGAGATTCGGCCGTTTTTTTAGGGTAAGAAATGATTTTATACTTTTTTATACAAAAACCACATGGATATTGTACGGATAATAACGCTTTTTGAACTTTTTTACTACAAAACCACATTATTTTTTACTATCTTTGCAGTCGGAAATTGAAAGTCATGTATTTCAACACAAAGAGTGAAGTCTGACCAATCATTACGAAATTTTAGTATTAACCTTGATAAATTATGAGTAAGGACAAGAAATTCTTGACTTGCGACGGTAACCAGGCTGCTGCACACGTGAGCTATATGTTCTCGGAAGTAGCCGCCATTTACCCCATCACCCCCTCGTCGACAATGGCTGAATATGTTGACGAATGGAGTGCTGCCGGTCGCAAAAACATCTTTGGTGAAACAGTACTTGTGCAGGAAATGCAATCAGAAGGCGGCGCCGCCGGTGCCGTTCACGGTTCGCTTCAGGCCGGTGCTCTCACCACCACCTACACCGCATCGCAGGGTCTGCTGCTGATGATCCCCAACATGTACAAAATCGCAGGTGAGCTGCTGCCTTGTGTATTCCACGTATCGGCCCGCACACTTGCATCTCACGCACTCTCAATCTTCGGTGACCACCAGGATGTGATGTCGGTTCGTCAGACCGGTTTCGCCATGCTGGCCGAAGGATCTGTGCAGGAAGTTATGGACCTGGCCGGTGTAGCTCACCTCTCGACCATCAAGTCGAGCGTTCCTTTTGTTAACTTCTTCGACGGCTTCCGTACTTCTCACGAAATCCAGAAAATCGAAGTTATGGAACAGGAAGACCTTGCTCCGCTGCTCGACCGCGAGGCTCTCGCCGACTTCCGCAACCGCGCTCTCACACCCCAGTCACCCGTTGCACGCGGTATGGCTGAAAACAGCGACGTATTCTTCCAGCACCGCGAAGCCTGCAACAAGCACTACGATGCAGTGCCCGACATCGTTGAAGACTACATGGCCAAGATCTCTACCATCACCGGCCGCGAGTATCACCTCTTCAACTACTACGGTGCCAAGGATGCCGACCGTGTGATCATCGCCATGGGTTCTGTGACCCAGGCCGCTCAGGAAGCCATCGACCATCTCGTTGCCAACGGCGAAAAGGTAGGTCTCGTTTCCGTTCACCTGTACCGTCCTTTCTCTGTAAAGCACCTGCTAGCCGCTCTGCCCGAAACAGTAAAGCGCATCGCCGTGCTCGACCGTACCAAAGAACCCGGTGCAAACGCCGAACCCCTCTACCTTGACGTTAAGGATGCATTCTACGGCAAGGAAAATGCTCCTCTCATCGTAGGCGGCCGCTATGGTCTCGCTTCAAAGGATACCACTCCTTCGATGATCATCAGCGTATTCGAAAACCTCGCTCTCCCGATGCCCAAGGATCACTTCACCGTAGGTATCGTTGACGATGTTACATTCACCTCACTTCCCGAAAAGGAAGAAATGGCTCTGGGCGGTGCAAGCACCTTCGAAGCCAAGTTCTACGGCCTCGGTGCCGACGGTACTGTAGGTGCCAACAAGAACTCGGTTAAGATCATCGGTGACAACACCAACAAGTATTGCCAGGCTTACTTCGCTTACGACTCCAAGAAGTCGGGTGGTTTCACCTGCTCGCACCTGCGCTTCGGTGACGATCCCATCCGCTCTACATATCTCGTAAACACCCCCAACTTCGTGGCTTGCCACGTACAGGCATACCTCCACATGTATGATGTTACACGTGGTCTGCGCGACGGCGGTACTTTCCTTCTCAACACCATCTGGGAAGGCGACGAACTCGCTGCCAACCTCCCCAACAAGGTTAAGCGCTACTTTGCCGAACACAATATCACCGTATATTATATCAACGCTACCAAGATCGCTCAGGAAATCGGTCTGGGCAACCGCACCAACACCATCCTCCAGAGCGCATTCTTCCGTATCACCGAGGTTATCCCCGTTGATCTCGCTGTTGAGCAGATGAAGAAATTCATCGTCAAGAGCTACGGCAAGAAGGGTCAGGACGTTGTCGACAAGAACTACGCAGCCGTTGACCGCGGTGTTGAATACCACACCCTCACTGTAGATCCCGCATGGGCTCAGCTCGCCGACGATGCTGCTGTTGAAAACAACGATCCCGCTTTCATCAACAACATCGTTCGCCCCATCAACGCTCAGGACGGCGACCTCCTCAAGGTTTCAGACTTCGAAAACATCGCCGACGGCACATGGCAGCAGGGTACAGCCCGCTACGAAAAGCGCGGTGTGGCTGCTTTCGTTCCCGAATGGCTCTCTGAAAACTGTATCCAGTGTAACAAGTGTGCATACGTTTGCCCCCACGCTGCCATCCGTCCGTTCGTGCTCAACGCCGACGAAATGGCCGCAGCTCCCTTTGCCGAAGATGCTACCATCCCCACCATCGGCAAGGCTATGGCAGGCATGCGCTTCATGCAGGCTGTTGACGTGCTCGACTGTCTCGGCTGCAGCAACTGTGTTGATGTATGTCCCGGCAAGAAGGGCGTGAAGGCTCTCAAGATGATGCCCCTCGAAACTCAGCTCGAAGTGCAGAAAGAATGGGACTACTGCGCCGAAAAGGTTAGCTCGAAGGCTTCGCTGGTTAACGTTCAGCTCACTCCCAAGGACAGCCAGTTCGCCACTCCCATGTTTGAATTCTCGGGCGCTTGCTCGGGTTGCGGCGAAACTCCCTACGTTAAGCTCGTAAGCCAGCTCTTCGGCGACCACCAGATGATTGCCAACGCCACCGGTTGCTCGTCAATCTACTCGGGTTCTGTTCCCTCTACCCCCTACTGCACCGACGAAAAGGGTTACGGTCCTGCATGGGCTAACTCACTCTTCGAAGACTTCGCTGAATTCGGTCTCGGTATGAAGATAGCTTCTGAGAAGATGCGCACCCGCGTAGCCGAAGTGATGAAGAACATCACCGCCTGCGACAAGTGCTCTGACGAAATCAAGGCTCTCGCCCAGCAGTGGCTCGACAATCCCGAAAGCGCTGCCGCCACACGCGAAGTTGCCGAGAAGATTGTTCCTCTGTGCGAAGCTTGCAACTGCGACAACTGCAAGGCACTGCTCGACATCAAGGGCTTCATCATGGCTCGCAGCCAGTGGATCATCGCCGGCGACGGTGCCGCTTACGACATCGGCTTCGGTGGTCTCGACCACGTGCTCGCTTCAGGCAAGAACGTCAACGTTCTCGTACTCGATACCGAAGTTTACTCAAACACCGGTGGTCAGGCTTCAAAGGCTACCCCCGTGGGCGCTATCGCCAAGTTTGCAGCAGCCGGTAAGCGCGTGCGCAAGAAAGACCTCGGCCTTATCGCCTCTACCTACGGCTACGTATACGTGGCTCAGGTGGCTATGGGTGCCAACAATGCTCAGACCCTCAAGGCCATCCGCGAGGCTGAAGCTTACGACGGTCCTTCGCTCATCATCGCTTACTCTCCCTGTATCAACCACGGTCTCAAGGCCGGTATGGGTCGCAGCCAGGAAGAAGAACAGCGTGCTGTTGAATGTGGTTACTGGCACCTGTGGCGCTACAACCCCGCTCTCGAAGAAGAAGGCAAGAACCCCTTCACCCTCGACTCTAAGGATCCCGACTGGGATAAGTTTGAGGACTTCCTCAAGGGCGAAGTGCGCTACGCTTCTGTACTGAAGCAGTATCCCGCCGAAGCAGCCGAACTCTTCGCTGCCGCCAAGGCCAACGCTATGTGGCGCTACAACAACTACCGCCGCCTTGCACAGCAGCAGTGGGGTGTTGACCCTGATGTTAAGTAATCTGCGATAACTTACACATTAATATAATATAAACAGACGCGACCACTACAGGCCGCGTCTGTTTTTTGTAAAAATGACAGCTCGAAAGTTAGAATTATCTCAAAAAATAATCGCGTATTAAAAAAAACATTAACTTTGCAAGCGAAAACCAAATTTTTAAAAATATTTTTTTATGAGTGCCGTTAGTTTTTTAAGAGCTTTGGATGACGCGCAACTGTTTATATGCTACCGTTATGCTGCGGCTGTGCTGCCCGTGATGCTGATAAGCAGCTACTATCCCGAGCTTAAGACAATAGCGATTGTGAGTGCTGTCATTATGTGCCTTATTCTGGTATATGGTGTAGTGAGATTCATCATGTTGCTGATGCAGAAAGCGGAGGTGAAAGAATCGTCACGACTGAGTGTGATAACAAGCCAGCTGCTGGCTCTGCCATATGCCATTTTTCTGGCTACGATAGCCATACCCGGCATTGACAGAACCATGGGTTATTGTATTGCCTTGTTCTTTGCCGTGATATCGGCATTCAACTGGAATAAGAAAACACAGAAATAATCCGACAATCCTTTTACAGGAGCCGTGAGTAAGCTGCATATAACAGCCTGCTCACGGCTTTGTCTGTTATGGGCGATGCAGATTATAAGTGTAATTTTTACAACCGTAAATTTCGAAATTACAGATTTTGTGTGTATATTTGCAAAAATAAAACAACTAATCGTTACAAACTAATCTAAACCATGAATATCAGATACTTAGCATTAATGTCTGCAATGTTTTCAGCCTTGGCTTTAGGAGCGGCCGAAATCAGCAGTCCCTCAGGTAACCTGGTAGTTACCACCTCGGTAGGAGCTGATGGCACACCCTTATATTCGGTAAGCCTTAACGGTAAGACTGTGATAGAAAATTCAGACCTCGGACTTGTGCTTGACTTCGTTGACCTGTCTAAAGGTCTCAAGGAGACCAAAGCTGTAACCTCATCTATAAACCGCACTTACAATCAAGATAAAATTAAGAAAAGCAAGATAAACGTAAATGCTACCGGAGCTGTGATCGAATACGAAGGCGATGGAGGCAAGAAACTCAACATAGAGTGGCATGTGGCCGACAATGGTGTGGCATACCGCTATTTCGTACCCAAGCAGAGCGGTCGAGCCGCGATGGTGGTGAAGAACGAAACAGGCGCATTTGCATTTCCCGAAGGCACCACCACTTTCCTCACCCATCAGTCAGACCCAATGATTGGTTGGAAGCGCAGCAAGCCCAGCTATGAGGAGTATTATGTGGTGGATGCTCCTATGGACAGTGTGTCGCAGTACGGACGCGGATATACATTTCCTGCGCTGTTCAAGACTCCCGACGGAGTATGGACTCTCATCACCGAGACAGGTGTCGACGGCTATTACTGTGGCTCGCATCTAAGCGATTATAAGGACGGAAAGTACACCATCGCTTTTCCTATGCCCGAGGAAAACAACGGCAACGGCTCGGCCTCGCCCGGTGTGAAGGTTCCCGGATATACCCCGTGGCGCGTCATGGCCATAGGCGATAATCTCGCCCCCATAGTGGAGACTACATTGCCTTGGGATCTTGTGGAACCTAAGTATGATTATACTGTCAAGGGCAAAGCGCGTCCGGCCAAAGGCACATGGAGCTGGATTATATGGCAGGATAATTCCATGAATTATGACGATCAGGTGACCTTCATAGATTTTGCCGCCGACCTCGGTTACGACAACATACTGATTGATGCCGGATGGGATCAGAATATAGGCGAGCAACGCATGGAAGAACTCTTCAAATACGCCAAGTCAAAGGGTGTGCGTCCTACTCTGTGGTACTCTTCGTCGGGTCATTGGAACGATATTGTGCAAAGTCCCGTCAACCGCATGGATCGTCCCATCGTGCGCAAGAAATGGATGAAATGGATGCGCGACAACGGTGTTGATGCTGTGAAGGTAGACTTCTTTGGCGGCGACAAGCAGGAAACCATGCGTCTGTATGAAGATATTCTCAGCGATGCCGCCGACTATGGCATAGATGTGGTGTTCCATGGCTGCACATTGCCACGCGGCTGGGAACGAATGTATCCCAACTTTGTAGGTGCCGAGGCCGTACTTGCGTCTGAAAACCTTGTTTTCGAACAGAGTTTTTGCGACAAGGAGGCTCTTCATGCCACATTGCATCCTTTCATCCGCAACTCGGCTGCTATAATGGAATATGGTGGCTCGCCTCTTAACAAGCGTCTTAACAGGGGCAACAACGGCGGCAGCATACGCCGCACCACCGACGCATTTGAGCTTGCCACAGCTGTGCTGTTCCAAAATCCTGTGCAGTATTTCGCACTTGCACCCAACAATCTCACCGATGCTCCCGCGGCTGCCATCGAATTCATGAAGAATGTGCCTACCACTTGGGACGATACCAAGTACATCGCCGGCTATCCCGGCAAGTATGCCGTTGTGGCACGCCGTCATGGTAACAAGTGGTATGTGGCCGGTGTGAGCAACATGCCCGAGACCACAAAGGTTGACCTCGCTCTGCCCATGTTTGAAAAAGGCGAAGCACTCACCATACTCTGCGACGATAAGAACGGCGAGCTTCAGAAAACCGAGCTTAAGGTGAAAAATCCCGAAAAAGTCACCGTAACCCTCAACCCCAACTCAGGCTTCGTAATCACCGACTGACAAATATTCAAAATATAATAACATCAGCGCAATTCTCACGAGAATTGCGCTGATGTTATTATATTGGTAGAGAGAATGGTAGTCAGAAGTGTGCGCCGGCGGGTTGCCAGTCGTCGAGTATCTCGGCGGGGGTATATCCCGTGGCCGATTGCAACACATGGCCGAAAGCTCGCTTGGATGTATCGGCTCCGGCTCCGGTGTTGCCGTATTCGGCATAGTAGCATGTCTGCTCTCGGTGGGGCTTGCGCCAGTTGTTCCACCCCTCGGGGCGTATGTGGCCGCCTATGTTGCATTCGATGAAAACTGTGCGTCCGTAATCTCTCCACGGGCGCGATAGCCAGCAGCTGTCGCAGTCCTCGTTGGCGGTGATGTCGCAGTTCAGAAATACAAATCCGTACTTGTTGCCTTGCGGGGTCGACGGTGCGGTTATGTACCCCTTCTTGCGGTTGCAGCGTATCTCGCAGTCCTTGAACAAGGCCACCGCCGGCCCGAAAATGAAATCTACCGAGCCTTCGATATAGCAATCCTCGTAATACTGCCGTCCCAATCCCCATGCAAACAGGGTGTCCTGGAAGCCGAGGAAGCGGCAATTTTTGAAAAACATACGGTCGCCGCCGGTAAGGGCTGCCACAGCCTGCCCGGCCGCCACACCGGCCTGATTGGCAAATGTGATGTTCTCGGCCGTGAAATCATCCGGAAATATATAGCAAGTTGCACTGCCGTAGGTGCCCATTTCGTCGCCGGTGAAGTTCTTGCTCGATGCCACGCTGTCGCAGTATATGGTTACGTTGCCCCGGCCCGTCATTTTCAGTTTGGTCTTGCTGGGCGAGATGTTTATACGCTCGCGATACACGCCCTCGTGTATGAGTATGCGTGTGGTGTCTTTTCTGAAATCTGGCACCCGGGCAATGGCTTCTTGCAGCGAGGTGAAGTCGCCGCTGCCGTCCTGCGCCACCACTATGTCGTAGCGGGTGGTATCGGGGCATACCTCATTGTGCGGCGTTGCGGAGGCTGCCGGCAATGCTGCAGCCAGGGCTATGATCAAGGCTGATATATGTGTATTCATGGCGTGTGGATTGTTTGTAAGGGCAAAATTAGGCTTTTTATTCCGTTAATCAAAAAAAGATGCTAAATAATCGAAAAATCTTGGTAATGTAGAAAAAAAGCCGTATCTTTGCACCGCATTTTCCGCACCGGGCTTATTAAAGAGACGCCGGTTCTTCAAGAACAAGGCTCCGCCCGACGGGTTAACTTTTATAATCATAAATTATAATGTACGTTATCGTAGAAATACAGGGTCAGCAGTTCAAAGCTGAAAAGGATCGTTTCCTGTATGTACACTATCTCGGCGAAGAAGTGAAAGAAGGCCAGACCGTAGAGTTTGACCGCGTGCTTCTCGTAGATGCCGACGGTGCCGTTAAAGTCGGCGCTCCTACCGTTGAAGGAGCAAAAGTAGTATGCGAAGTTGCTGAACCCCTCGTAAAGGGCGACAAGGTAATCGTCTTCAAGAAAAAACGCCGCAAAGGCTATCGTCGCAAGAACGGTCACCGTCAGTACTTCTCTAAAGTTGTCATCAAAGACGTAGTCGCTTAACCCTCTAAAAACTCACAGAAATGGCACATAAAAAAGGTGTAGGTAGTTCTAAGAACGGACGTGAATCAGAAAGCAAGCGACTCGGTGTTAAGATCTTTGGCGGTCAGTCTTGCAAAGCAGGCAATATCATCAAGCGCCAGCGTGGCACCGTACATCACCCCGGCCTGAATGTTGGCTTGGGCAAAGACCACACAATCTACGCTCTCATCGACGGCGTGGTTGCGTTCACCGAAGGTCGCAATGGCCGCAAGTTTATCAATGTTATGCCTCACGGCGAAGCTTAATCCTGCGGTTAATTCCTCAAACTAATTACACAGGCACATACCTCATCCGGGAATGTGCCTGTGTGTGTTTATTGTGAGACGTTATTTTTCAGATTTTTGTAATTGAGTTCTTACTTTTTCTTCGTTTCTGCGTTATAATTAGAGCTCTTGATTATTAATTGGATTTTTATGGATACTGCAAAAAAACGCTTGGTTGTTATAGGTGGTGGCTTCGGCGGCCTCAATCTGGCTAAAAAAATCGACAAGTCGCAATGGGATGTTCTTATTATTGATAAGAATAATTACCATAGTTTCGCTCCGCTTTTTTATCAGGTGGCATCGTCGGGTCTGGAGCCTGCCGGTATCACATTCCCGCTGCGCCGCGAAATGCGCAAGCGCAGTATGCGCGGAACCCGCTTCACCATGGGTACCGTGTCGTATATCGACGTGCGTACCAAGCAGGTAGTTACAGAATATGAGACAATTCCGTACGATGCACTTGTGATAGCCGTAGGCTGCACAAACAACTTCTTCGGTATAAACGGTCTTGAACAAAATGTTTACACTATAAAGAGCGCGGCCGAGAGCATCCGCGCCCGCAACGCCATATTGTATAATCTCGAACGCGCCGGACAGTGTTCCGACCCCGAGGAACGTAAGGCCATGCTCACATTTGCAGTGGTGGGCGGCGGCCCCACAGGCGTGGAGATTGCCGGAGCTTTGGGCGAAATGAAGCGTTGGACCATCATACGCGAATATCCCCGCCTGTTGCAGGACGAGGTAAGGGTGGTGCTCTATGAGGGTGCCGACCGCCTGCTGCGCACCATGAGCGAGAAGTCTTCAAAGGACGCCCTGCGCGATCTGGGCGAGCTGATGGTAGACGTGCGCCTGGGCAAGACTATGCAGTCGTATGAAAACGGCGAGCTGAAATTTGCCGACGGCGAAACCCTGCGCACCGGTATGGTGATATGGACCGCAGGTATTGTGGGAAACCCTCTCACCATCATAGGCAGCGACGTGAAACCAGGCCCCGGCGGACGATATGAGGTGGACGAATTCAACCGCGTGAAGGGCTTGCAGGATGTATATGCCATAGGCGATATATGCTATCACAGCGACGAGCGATTTCCGCGCGGATGTCCGCAGTTGGCTCAACCGGCCATACAACAGGGCCGCTGTCTGGCACGAAATCTCAACCGCGACACCTTCACCGAACCGTTCTCCTACCGCGACAAGGGCTCGATGGCTACCATAGGCCGCAACAGGGCTGTGGTCGACATGGGCAAGGTACACTTCAACGGATGGTTTGCATGGATGGCATGGCTCATAGTGCATCTGGTGACTCTGCTGGGCATGCGCAACAAGATTGTGGTATTTATCAACTGGATATGGAGCTATGTGGGATTTGCCACTTCGCTGCGCATGATACTGAAGCCTACACGCTATCCCCTCGACCCGCCCGAACCCGTGGCCAAGCGTCCCGAGTAGTTCTAAGAAACAGTTTCTAAAAATTAATAATTTATCGTCAACCCTCATTTTGTCGTATGATAAATTTGTTGTAACTTTGAAGCGTGATATTATACCTTTTTATGATATGACAACCGAGAAAGAACATAAATACACATCAAATACAGCGATACCGGCAGAGTTTGAGGACATAGCGCCTTATAACGATGCCCAGTATCGCGAAAAGATTGCCCTTCTTGTGAAAGAACCGGGTTTCGAGCATGCCGTGCGTTATGTGTTGCCCGACGTAAATTATCCTGAATTTGTGGATGAGCTGCTCCGGGTAAACGATCAGCACGATTTTCAATATAAGGTGATGGGCCCATTCCTGGAGATGCTGGTCAAGACCACTACTTCAGGCCTGAGTTGTGACGGCCTTGAAAACATACGGCCCGACCGCAGCTACACCTTCATCACCAACCACCGCGACATAGTGCTTGATGCTTCGTTTCTCAATCTATGCTTCATACGCAACCGCATGCCCATCACCCAGGTGGCCATCGGCAACAATTTGCTCATATACGACTGGATTACCGACCTGGTGAAGCTCAACCGCAGCTTCATAGTCAAGCGCGACACCCGTATGGTCGAGGCGCTTGAAGCTGCCCGTCATCTGTCGGCATACATACACTATGCAATCAACGAGCGCCACGAATCGGTATGGATTGCTCAGCGCGAAGGCCGTGCCAAGGATTCAAACGACCTCACTCAGGAGAGCCTTATAAAGATGATTGGCCTTGCTCCCGGCGAGTCGCCAAAAGAAAATATTCTTGGTGCATCGCTGCTTCCGGTGTCTATTTCGTATGAATTTGACCCGAATGACTACCTGAAGGCCCGCGAATTCTTGCTCAAACGCCGCGACCCCAACTACAAGAAGAGCCAGCGCGACGACCTCTTCAGCATGGAGACCGGTATCCTTAACTACAAGGGCAGGGTACACATGCGCATAGGCAATTGCATCAACTCGGAGCTCGAGTCGTATGCCGGTACCACACGCCTTGAAGTGGTAAAGGAAGCCTGCCGCCTTATCGACCGCTCCATTCACTGCGGCTACCGCATATTCCCATGCAATTATATAGCCTATGACGAGGTGAACAACAGCCACGAGTTTGAGTCGCGCTACTCGCAGGCCGATGTCGACAGCTTCAACGAATATATCAACCGCCAGCTCGACCGCATAGACGTGCCCGACATTACCCCCGACGAGCGCGAATACATGCACGGCATGATGCTATCCATGTACGCCAATCCGCTCAAGAACCACCTTGCAGCCGGAGGTGCATGCAAGAACGAGGAGTCTGCGGGCTAAAATCCTGAAAATATGCGAGTCCCGTTGTTACCGGTGATGATCCTGCTTGCAGTAGGCCTGCTGGTGGATTGGTATCTCAACCGCCGAATGGCGCGTGAAGGAGTGTCACGTATGTGGCGCAAAATCCATCAGGTAGTGGCAGCCGTGGCATCGGCGGCTCTGCTCATAGTGGCCGTAGCGCCCAAAAAGGCTGCCGACGACGAGAGTCTGGCCCTGCTTATGTGGACGCTGTTCGCATATATGAGCCTGTATTTGCCCAAGTGTCTTGCTGCCGTTATAATGCTTGTTCAGCAGGGTATTGGCTTTATAACACATCGCAAACTCAAGGGAATGGGCATTGCTGCGGCCGTAGTAGCCGTATCGGTATTCATTCTGATGTGGTGGGGCGCGCTTATCAACAGGTTTTCCATTGACGTCAAGGAAGTTGAAGTAGATATTCCCGGCTTGCCGGCGAGCTTCGACGGCTATCGTATTGCTCAGATTTCAGATATTCATACCGGTACCTACGGTAATGACACCACATTCCTGAAACGTGTGGTGGACTGTGTGAACGGATTGAATCCCGATATTATAATGTTTACCGGCGATATAGTCAACCGCCACTCTACAGAACTTGAGCCATTTGTCAACACACTTGGACAGCTCAAAGCCAAGGACGGTGTACTCAGTGTAATGGGCAACCATGACTATGGCGACTATTATGTGTGGCCATCGCCCGAAGCAAGATTGCAGGACATTGAGAATCTGCAGAATATGCAGGCCCGCATGGGCTGGCGCATGCTCAACAACGAGCACATGATACTGCGTGGAAACCCCGGCGACTCGCTGGTGGTGATAGGTGTGGAAAATATCGGCGACCATCCATTCCCCGTTTACGGCAGTTTAAGCAAGGCTTATCCAGAAATCTCGGATAAATCTGTAAAAGTGCTGATGAGCCATAATCCGCGCCACTGGGTCGATTCGATAGCCGGTCGCGAGGATGTGAATGTGGCTCTCACTTTGGCCGGACACACTCATGCCATGCAGATAGAGCTGTTTGGCCTGTCGCCCGCCGTATATCGCTACAAGACCTGGGGTGGCCTTTATCCTGATTCGCTCGGTCGCAAGCTTTACGTCAACATAGGCATGGGCGAGGTAGGCATACCGGCCCGCATAGGTGCTACACCCGAAATTACACTCATAACCCTGCGTTCAAAGTAATAAACAAACTCTAAATGGACATCATAGCCCGAGCAGCCGCCAATCTCAATCTGCCCCTGCACAGCGTGAGTGCTACAGCGGGCCTTTTGGCTCAAGGCGATTCGATACCTTTCATATCGAGGTATCGCAAGGAAGTTACCGGTAACCTCAACGAGCTTGAAATACGCTCGATAGAAACCGAGATAAGCAGGCTCACTGCGCTCCACGACCGCCGGCAGGCCATAATGAACTCAATAGAGGAGCAGGGCAAACTCACCGGCGAGCTGCGCCAACGCCTTGAAGAGGCTGCGTCGCTCGCCGCACTCGAAGACATATATCTGCCGTTCAGGCCACGTCGCCGCACCCGCGCCACCATAGCGCGTGAGCAGGGGCTCGAACCGCTTGCAAAGATGCTTATGTCGGCCCGCGGGCTTGCCGACCCCGAACAGGCGGCCGCACGCTTTGTAAAGGGCGAGGTTGACTCTGCCGCAAAGGCCATAGCCGGGGCAAAGGATATCATAGCCGAGTGGGTGAGCGAGTCGCAGAGGGCACGCAACGGATTGCGCGGACGTTTCCGCCGCGAAGCCGTCATTGAAGTGAAGATAGCCAAAGGACGCGAGGCCGATGCTTCAAATTTTAAGAATTACGACGGCTTTTCACGCCCATTGCGCCATATAGCATCACACCAGTATCTGGCCATACGTCGCGGCGAGGGCGAGGGACTGCTCAAGGTAAGCGTGAAAATTGACGATGCCGCGGCCATCGACGGTATATGCGCTTGGTTCATATCCAAGACTTCGCATGCCGCCTCGCGCGACATCATCGCAGCGGCCGTGGCCGATGGGTACAAACGCCTGCTGCGCCCGTCGATTGAGACGGAGATGTCTGCCGAATGGAAAGAAAATGCCGATACCTCTGCGATAGACCTCTTTTCTGACAATCTGCGGCAACTGCTGCTGGCACCGCCCCTGCGCGGCAAGTGCGTTCTGGCCATAGATCCCGGTTTCAGGACAGGCTGCAAGCTTGCCGTGGTGGATTCGAGCGGAGCTTTGCTTGACGATGATGTGATATATCCCAACGAGCCGCGCCGCGATACTCCTCAGGCTATGAAGACTGTTCTCAGCTTGATAGACAGCTACGATGTGGAGGCTATAGCTCTGGGCGACCGCACGGCCAGCCGAGAGACAGAGGCTTTCTTGCGTTCGTCGGGTATAACCGATTTCACCGAGCTTTACATTGTGAGCGAGAACGGCGCCAGTGTATATTCAGCATCCGATATAGCCCGCGAGGAATTTCCCGACAAGGACGTCACGGTACGCGGTGCGGTTTCAATAGGCCGCCGCTTGATAGACCCCCTGGCCGAACTTGTAAAGATTGACCCCAAGTCGATAGGTGTAGGGCAGTATCAGCATGATGTTGACCAGACCGCACTGCGCTCGGCCCTTGATTTCACGGTGATGAGCTGCGTAAACAGGGTAGGTGTCGACCTCAATACCGCATCACCGCAGCTGTTGGCATATATTTCGGGTATAGGCCGGGCGATGGCTGTTAAGATAGTGGATTACCGCACCCGCAACGGCCGCTTCAGCTCGCGAGCCGATCTGCTGAAAGTGCCGCGGCTCGGAGCCAAGATATACGAGCAGGCCGCCGGATTTTTGCGCGTGCCTACCTCTGATAATCCCCTTGATAATACCGGTATTCACCCAGAATCGTACCATATTGTCGAAAAAATGGCCTCGGATTTGGCTGTAAAAACTTCTCAGTTGCCCGCAAATGCTTCACTTATTGATAAGATAGATGCCGGCAGATACTTGGCTTTTGGTGAAGAAACCGTTGCCGACATCATAGAGGAACTTAAAAAGCCGGGGCGCGACCCGCGAGAGGAGGCTGCCAACATACAGTTTGACGATGCAATACATACAATAGACGACCTCTCAGCCGGAATGGTATTGCAGGGTAAGGTAAACAACATCACGGCCTTCGGTGCATTTGTGGATATAGGTATCAAGGAAAACGGCCTGCTGCATATATCGCAGATGAGCGAGAAGCGCATAAGCTCGCCTGCAGAGGTGGTGAAGATAAACCAGATAATACGTGTGAAGGTGCTGGATGTGGATTTTGACCGCAAACGTATATCGCTAACTGTTAAAGGACTATGAACCATACAGCCACCTTGTGCATAGGCAGCAACTGCGATAACCGCCGGTCGAATATTTCGGCTGCCATACAGCGCATATCCACTATATCTACCATAAGTTGGCAATCACCCTATCGCGAGTCGGAAGACGTCACAGGCCGTGGCGCATCATATCTAAACAGGGCGGTTACATGCCTTACATCGCTTACCGCCGATGAATTCGCACAGCGCTTGGCGGCCTTTGAAAAAGAGGGCGGTAGAGTTGCCGAGTCCAAGGCTCAGGGGAAAATGCCTGTGGACATTGACATTGTGGTATGGGACAACGATGTAGTGAGTCCTGCCGATTATAATGCCGAGTACTTCAGAAAACTGTTTGAGGGCTGAGTTTCAACAAATCATTCACGACCGGTGTTATATACAAAAACATCGAGCTAAGTAACTCTTTAAAATTAGCTTATATCAGATTATACAGGATTTTTGAGGAGATTTCAAATTTGAAAGAGGAAGTTTAGCGAGCTAAACGACTGATTGAAAATTGGAAATATACCAAAAAGACAAATAAAATGATATAAGCCCATAGGGTTACCGATAAAAATTCAATTATAACTAATTATAAAGAGTTACTTATGAATGACAGACTCACACACGACGAACGAAAATACCTGCCCGACGATGTGTACGGGCTTCCCGAACGCCACGAATACCCCATGCCTGATGCTGCACACGTACGTGCGGCCGAGGCATACTTCAGATATTGTCCCGAAGAGCTCAAGCCGCAGTTGGCACGAGCTATATTGAAAAGAGCCAAGGAGTATGGAGTCGATGTAAAATCGCCTACCGTACTCAGCTATGCCGAGCAGTAGGCATCATCAACATCTCAACCATTACAGCGCTTCCAACGGGATAACTGCCGTTGGAAGCGTTTTCTTTCATCAGGGATGCGATGCTATAAACCGCTCGCATAACAGGCGCGATGCCGAGCCCGGACGGGTGCTTACAAGGCTGAGTATTTCATCCTTATGATGCCATGAGGCCGAGTCTACCTCGCCCGATAGCTTAAGCTCGCCGTTGTCTACGCGGGCAAAGAATCCAATCATCATCATTTCCTTGCGGTCAAACCAACTTGTAAGCTTCAGTTCGAGCCGGTTTACCACAAGACCGGTTTCTTCAAAAATCTCGCGCACGGCACATTCCTCGGCGCTCTCGCCCGGAGTTATGTAACCCGAGACGAGGTTACAGAATTCGGTGGAAATATAGCTTTGGCGCAGTAGCAATACCTCGCCGCGCTCATTGTAAACCAGTGCTATGATGGCCGAGGGGAATACATCAAACCAGGGCTTGTCGCAACTGTCGCACCAAGGCACCAGCCCCTCATCGCCAAGCTCACGGCCCGACAGCTCGCGGCCACAATCAGGACAAAACTTAAAATGCATAACCAAATGATTTTGTTAAACAGCTGCAAAATTAGCAAAATATCCGGTAAGTAGACATAATACTGTACGTAATGCTGATTTTACACCTTTGCATTAAACCTTTTTTTACAAAAATTGTCTTATATTTGTATATATTTAATAAAGAAGCTTATGTCTGAACAAGATAAAATAAAGAATACCGAAATAGAACCCCCCGAAATAAAAGTAGAAGAGCCTGCGGCGGCAAGTACACCGGCTGAGCCTCGCCGATATTTATGGCTGGCGATAGTGTCGATACTGTTGACAGCTGTGGCATGGGTGTGCGGCCTTCACAGCGGGGTTGCGGCAATGATTGTCTCGGCCATAGCTATAGTGGCCGGGGTGATGTCGCTGCGTTCGCGCCGCCATGCAATAAGAAACACAGCCATAACGGCAATTATTGCGTCGGCTGTGCTTCTGGTGGTTATATGTGCTTTTATTATTGTAATCTACATGGGGCTCAGAACTATTTGAGCAAGTCGGGACGGCGTGCGGCAGTGCGGGCCAGAGCCTGTTGATGTTTCCATTCGTCAATCTTGGCCTCATGCCCCGACAGCAGTATGTCGGGAACGCGCCATCCCTTGTATTCGGCCGGACGTGTGTACACCGGCGGCTCGAGCAAATTATCCTGAAATGAGTCTGACAGGGCGCTTTGGTCGTCGCCTATGGCACCCGGAATCAGTCGCACTATGGCATCGGTGATTATGGCTGCAGGGAGTTCGCCCCCGGTGAGCACATAGTCGCCGATTGATATTTCTTTGGTAATCAAGTGCTCACGTATGCGGTAGTCTATGCCCTTGTAGTGGCCGCACAGTATTATGATGTTGTTGAACATCGACAGCCTGTTGGCCATGGGCTGGGTGAGTATCTCACCGTCGGGAGCGGTGAAGATTACCTCATCATAGTCGCGCTCGGCTTTCAGTGCCGATATGCAGCGGTCTACCGGCTCAATCTGTATCACCATCCCGGCGTCGCCGCCAAAGGGATAATCATCTACCTTGCGGTGCTTGTTGGTGGTGTAGTCGCGCAAGTTGTGTATGTGTATCTCGGCCAGGCCTTTGTCGCAGGCACGTTTCACAATAGAGTTTTCCAAGGGACCCGTCAGCAATTCGGGCACTACTGAAATGATGTCAATACGCATTTGATCGGTATTTTATTAGAGCTTGTTTTTTAACAAGCTCTTAGTTTTCAACTCTTTCTACTTCTTGGGTTTGCGGCCGTGTTTGATCAGGGCCTCGTTGATAATCCATTGAAGTTGACCGTTGACCGAACGGAATTCTTCTGCGGCCCAACGCTCCACCATTTCCATGGTCTCGGCGTCGATACGCAGAAGAAATCCTTTGTCGGTACCGGTTTTCTTTGCAGGCATTAAGCAACCATTAAATAATTATTGATAAAGAGAGCCGGTATTGAGCACGGGCTGGGCGGGTTCGTCGGCGCAGAGCACCACGAGCATGTTGCTAACCATTGCAGCCTTGCGTTCCTCATCAAGCTCCACTACGTTTTCTTCTGCCAGCTGGTTCAGGGCCATTTTCACCATGGATACGGCGCCTTCAACAATCTTTTCGCGGGCCGATATTATGGCGGCCGCCTGTTGGCGTCGCAACATCACTGCCGCTATCTCGGGCGAGTAGGCAAGGTAGTTGAGACGGGCCTCCACCACTTCGATTCCGGCCATTGAGAGGCGCTCGTTTATCTTCTTTTCGAGGAGGTTGTTGATTATCTCTCCACCGCCGCGAAGGGTTGTCTCGTCGGTGTTGCCTTCAACTTCGTCGTAGGCAAATTGGCCGGTTACCTCGCGCAGGGCAGCATCGCTCTGTATGCGCACGAAGGCTTCGAGGGCCATACCGTGGCGGTCGCCGTTTTCGGTTACCGTGCCGCCTTTGCCTACCACAATCTGGGGCGCGGGTGCGTCTACGTCGAAGATTGCACGGTAAGTGTTTTCCACCTTCCATACCAGCACCATGCCTATCATCACCGGATTACCGATTTTGTCGTTTACCTTGATGGGGGCGATGTCCATATTGCGCAGGCGCATCGACACCTTCTTGCGGTTCATGAAGGGATTGACCCAGTAGAAACCGGTCTCGCTGAACGAGCCGCGGTATACGCCGAAGTATATCA
Organism: uncultured Muribaculaceae bacterium; assembly: GCA_910586975.1. Classification (GTDB taxonomy): domain Bacteria; phylum Bacteroidota; class Bacteroidia; order Bacteroidales; family Muribaculaceae; genus CAG-873. Next base: position 33,403 of record CAJUKX010000015.1, read on the forward strand.
TCACACGGGCCTGATTGGGCTGCTGGGCGAAGAATCCTATCGAGATGATGATTGCACCGATTATACTTGCAATCAGCGCTGTGATGCAGCCGGCAAACATCATGGTAGATGTTGGCAGGTTGTTTGACAGAACAATTATACAGGCTACAGCCAGGGCTATCAGGATAAATTCCACACCTATCATGGCAAAACCATTGATAAGCGTACCCTTATAGGGAAATTCTTTATTCTCTTTCATAAATCAGTTGAAAGTTTTTTATGATATTATTTTGATATTATAACGATACCGCAAATATAAGCATAAAAATCGCAATTTCAAAATAATGACAGAAAATTTTTTATCGTGATTATCCTTGCTGCAGCCGTACAAATGCCAATTGGCGCGTTAACGGTCTTCCTCGGGTGTGCAGTAGTCAAACTCGGTGTATGTGTTGCCGCCGAAAGCTTCCCATACCAGTTTGAGCTTCACGGTCTTGCCTTCGGTATCGGGCAGGGCCGACAGGTCAAAAGCCACCAAGCCGTCTTTCTGTATATAAACCTGGTCGTCGAAGTTGTTGTGTGCGAAATGCACCTCGTATGGATTCTCGGGGTTGCAGCCGGTGATCAGGTTTACCGAGTGGCGTGTATTGCCGTTGCCCCACAGAGTCATGAAGCGCAGGGTTAAGTAGCCGTCCTCGCATACGGTGTACCAGTCTTTATAGATTTCGACGGGATCGTTACCGTATTTCTTGAGGTCTTCTTCCTCGCCGAGGCTTGGTACGGTGGGTTTGGTGAGTATGCTGTCTATCCAGTTGATTTCTACAGACTTGGTGAAGCCGGGAGTTTCATCGCTGCTCACTTTGTAGTTTACCAGTGCGCGTACCTGCTTGCCATTGAAGGGCGAGGCCTGCATGTTTACGGGAAACAGGGTAACGTCGGGTTCTTCCTGCAGATAGATGCCGCCGTTGGGCAGATTCTTTACAGTTACCATAGCGGTGGGGTAGAGCAGATCTACGTTGTCGTCGTCATCGTCAGAGCAGCTCTGCAGCACGGGCGCTGCCAACAGGGCAACAGATGCTGCCATAAGGTAGTATTTCAAAGATTTCATTAAAAAATAGGTAGTTAAATAAGAAATGTACTAAAAGGAGTCCTTATTCAGTATAAGGGCTACAAAGGTAGCTTTTTTAGATGTGTGTAAAGCTACTGATTCTGTTAAAGATATTTAAAAACCGACAGGCGAATGTTAGAGCTTGTTATTGTTCAGAATTTGCCGGTGATTATGGAGCGGATGTCGTTGAGTTTGGTAAGTGCTTCGAGCGGGGTGAGGTTGTTGATGTCTATGCCAAGTATCTCGTCGCGCACTTGTTCGAGCACGGGGTCGTCGAGTTTGAAGAATGACAGTTGCATGCCGGGTGTGCTGTCAATCGAGGCGAGTGCCGCGCGGGCGTCGCTGTCTACGGCTCCGGCCGGTGAATTGCCTGAGGGAGCATCGGACGGCGATGTGCGGCGGTTGGCCTGTTCGAGCTGATGCAGCACTTGGTCGGCGCGGGTGACTATGGCGCGGGGCATACCGGCCAGGCGTGCCACATGTATGCCGAATGAATGCTCAGAGCCGCCCGGGGCGAGTTTGCGCAGGAACACCACCTTGCCGTCGATTTCCTTTACCGACACGTTGACGTTGACTATGCGGTCGTGCGAGTTCTTCATCTCGTTGAGCTCGTGATAGTGTGTGGCAAAGAGTGTCTTGGGGTGCAGCTGCTGGTAATCGTGTATGTATTCGATTATGGCCCATGCTATCGAGATGCCGTCGTAGGTGGATGTGCCGCGGCCGAGCTCGTCGAATAGTATGAGTGAGCGTTGCGACATGTTGTTGAGTATCGCGGCGGCCTCGTTCATCTCTACCATGAATGTTGATTCGCCCAGCGAGATGTTGTCGGACGCTCCCACGCGGGTGAAAATCTTGTCGACCACGCCTATATGCGCGCTGTCGGCGGCCACAAAGCATCCTATCTGTGCCATGATGACATTGAGGGCCGTCTGGCGCAGCAGGGCCGATTTACCCGACATATTGGGGCCGGTTATCATCATTATCTGGTCTGTCTCGTTGTTGAGTACCACGGTGTTTGAGATATACGGCTCGCCCGGGGGCAGCTGTCGCTCAATCACAGGATGGCGGGCTTCCACGAGCTTGATTTCGAGCGAATCGTCAACCGTGGGGCGAGAGTAGCGGTTTTCGGCGGCCACGCGGGTGAATGCGTTGAGCACATCGAGCTTGGCCAGTATGCCGGCATCGAGCTGCAGGGTGCTGATATACGAGGCCACGGCCGCTATGAGTTCGGCATAGATGCGGGCCTGCAGCGATTCTATTTTTTCCTGGGCCGAAAGTATCTTTTCTTCGTATTCCTTCAGCTCCTGGGTTATGTATCGCTCGGCGTTTACAAGGGTCTGCTTTCTAATCCAATCCTGCGGCACCTTGTCCTTGTGGGTGTTGGTAACCTCTATATAATAGCCGAAAACGTTGTTGTAGCCTATCTTCAGAGAGCCTATGCCTGTGGCCTGTACCTCGCGGGCCTGGATTTTGAGCAGATAGTCTTTGCCGGAGTAGGCTATGGCGCGCAGCTCGTCGAGGTCGGGATTCACACCCTGTTTTATGTATTCGCCTTTTACCGAGGGGTCTTCGAGCAGCTCGCGCGAAATGCGCTCGCGCACGGTGTTGCACGGATTGAGCTGCTCGCCCATGGCACAGAGTGAATGTTCGCCCGAGTTAAGGCAAATCTGCTTGATGCGGGGAATCTCGTTGAGGGCATTGCGTATTTGCAGCAGGTCGCGCGGAGTGGCACGCTCTGATGCCACTTTTGATACCAGGCGTTCGAGGTCGCCCACGCGTTGCAGGCAGTCGGCCAGGTCATCGCGGTCGTCGGGATTGCGGAAGAAGGCTTCAACCACGTTAAGGCGGTCGTTGATGGCCTTGGCATCCTTTAGCGGAAAGAGCAGCCAGCGGTGCAGCAGTCGCGAGCCCATGGGGGTGACTGTGCGGTCGAGCACACTCAACAGGCTTTTGCCGCCCTCGTCGAGCGAGTTGATCAGTTCGAGGTTGCGCACGGTGAAGCGGTCGAGCCTCACGTAGCGGTCTTCCTCAATGCGCGATATGGCTGTGATGTGGCTCAGGCGGGTGTGCTGGGTGATGTCGAGATAGTGCAGTATTACACCGGCGGCTATGATGGCATTGTCCATGCCGTGCAGGCCGAAGCCCTTGAGCGAAGCTGTGCCGAATTGCGAGCGCAGGCGTTCGTCGGCCGAGTCGATGGTGAAAATCCAGTCGTCGAGTTCAAACAGCAGGTATTTGTCGGTAAGAGCTTCGGTGGCTTTCTGCTTGAGTCCGCGCATTATCAGCACCTCTTTGGGCGCCATGTTGGCTATGATCTTGTCAACATAGTCGGGAGTGCCCTCGGTGGCCAGAAATTCGCCGGTGGAGATGTCGAGGAAAGCCACGCCTATCTTGTCCTTGCCGAAGTTGAGAGCTGCCAGAAAATTGTTCTCGCGGTGCGAGAGGACAGTGTCGGTCAGGGCCACGCCGGGAGTCACCAGTTCGGTAATGCCGCGTTTTACAAGGCCCTTCACGGTCTTCGGGTCCTCGAGCTGCTCGCATATCGCCACCCTCTTGCCGGCTCTTACGAGCTTGGGCAGATAGGTGTCGAGTGCGTGATGAGGAAAACCTGCGAGCTCAACGCTGGCAGCGGTGCCGTTGGCTCGTTTGGTAAGTGTTATGCCAAGAATCTCAGATGATGTGATGGCATCGTCGGAGAATGTTTCGTAAAAGTCGCCCACGCGGAAAAGGAGAATTGCATCGGGATGCTTTTTCTTCATCTCGATGTACTGTTTCATAAGGGGTGTTTCTACAATTTTCTTGGCCATGGTTTGCTAAAGCCACCTATTGCCCCTTTCGTGGGGCAATAGGTGGTATTAAGAGTTAAAAAAGGAATTTATTAGATAGCGTCGTCTTCGACAGTTTCGATGGATTCGGGCTCGTCGGCGGGAGTATCTGCAGTAGCGGCTTCGAGCTTCTTCATGATAGAGAAGATGAATGCGGCCGAGATAAGACAGATGACGATGAGTATGCCCCAGATAACGGCTACCGGAATCTTGCCCCACAGAAGCATGGGAATTGACACGAGGTAGTTACCTACGGCAGTGGCTGCAAACCATCCGCCCATCATTGAGCCCTTGAGCTTGGGAGGAGCAACCTTAGATACAAACGAGATGCCCATGGGCGAAAGCAGCAGCTCGGCGAATGTGAGAAGCAGGTAGGTGGAGATGAGCCAGTTGGCCGACACGGCACCGTTTGTGCCCACGAGGTTGAGCGATGCCACTACCATAACGCCGTATGCGCATCCGGCCATTACCATACCGTAGCCTATCTTGCGGGGAGCCGAGGGTTCTTTGCCCTTCTTGCCCAGCCATGCAAACAAGGCCATGGAGAACGGTGTGAGAGCAACTACGTAGAAGGGATTGAACTGCTGGTAGAGTGCGGGGTCGACACCGGTCACGGTTTCGGGAGTAGACTTGTAGATAAATCCGAGGATAACTGCAACAGCCACCAGTACCAGGGCTGCGATGCCGCGTGCGCGGGCTGTGGTGCTCTGGAACAGGGCGAAGAGTGCGTATACGCCGGCGGCTACAGATACGAGTGCCCAGATATTGAAGCCGATACGTGTCCAGCCGGTGGCATCGGGCGATGTGCAGCTCTTGGCAAATTCAGTCAGAGTCTGGCCGTTCTGGTGGAATACCATCCAGAAGAAGATAACCACTGCAAACACGAGCAGCAGGGCAACTACGCGCTGCTTGGTCTGGGCGGGAGTAAGTTCACGCACATTCTGCTGAGTGGCTTTGGTCTGGGCGGCGTTCTTCTTGTCTACGATGATGTGGGCATAGGTCTTGCGGCCAAGGGTGTAGATGAGTATGCTGACGATGAGCGATACACAAGCCAGGGCGAAGGCATAAGAGCAACCGGTGGCGAATGCCGAGATGTATGATTCGGCGAAGTTGTAGAGCGAGTCGGCTGCGAATGTGCAGTTGGCTGCGAAGTTTTCGAGATATTGGGTAAGGAATGCTGCGAGGTCGCCGCCGGCTTCCATGCCGTTTTTAGTGGCGAATTCAGTCATTGTCTTGATTTTCTCGGGGTCGGTGGGCATATTGGCGAAGCTGTTTGTATCCAGACACCAGTTGCACACTGTGGCCGCCATAGGATCGGTGCTGAGGAAGCCCTTGTTGGTGAGGGCGAGGTTCTTAAGGCCTACAGCAGCCATGGGAGCGAACATCGAACCCAGGTTGATGGCCATATAGAAGATGGAGAATGCAGCGTCGCGACGGTCGCCGTAGCGCGAGTTGTTGTACAGGTCGCCTACCATTACCTGGAGGTTGCCCTTGAACAGACCCGTACCCACCGAGATGAGCAGCAGGGCGGCAAAGAGGATGTAGAGCGATGTGTCTGAACGCACGGGTGTGGGTGCTGACATGAGTGCATAGCCCACAAACATGATGCAGATACCGGTGATAACGCACTTGGAGAAGCTCCACTTGTCGGCGAGCCAGCCGCCTACCAGCGGCATGAAGTACACCAGCGCCAGGAAGATTGAGAAAATTTGACCGGTCCAGGTTGCATCCAGTCCGAATTTTGCCTGTAGATAGAACAGGAAGATTGCGAGCATGGTGTAATATCCGAAGCGTTCGCCGGTATTGGCAAGCGAAAGGACATACAGCCCACTGGGTTGATTTTTAAACATGGTGAATTATTTAAGGGTTAGTATTAGTTTTCTTGTGATTCCTGTTTGGCTTTGAATGCCAGGGCATACAGACGCATCTGCTTCACCATTGCCAAGAGGCCGTTTGAGCGGGTGGGCGAGAGGTGTTCGCCAAGGCCTATGTCGTTGATGAAATGTAGGTCTGCGTCGAGTATCTCCTGCGGGGTGTGGTTGTTGAGCACACTGATGAGCAGTGATATGATGCCCTTGACGATGATGGCGTCGGAGTCGGCCGTGAAATGCACTTTGCCCTTGTCGTCGAGCGATGCGTCGAGCCATACACGGCTCTGGCAGCCTTCGATGAGGTGGCTCGGAGTCTTCAGGCTCTCGTCGATGGGAGGAAGTTCGTTGCCGAGGTCGATGATCTGGGCATAACGGTCGAGCCAATCTTCGATATCGGCGAATTCCTCTATGATCTCATGCTGTTTTTCTTCAATAGTCATAGCGATAATCAAGGTTTTTCTGAATATATAACGTTGAGCACCACGCGTCCGGCGGCACTTAGGCTTGACGGGTCTATATTGTCCATATTGTCGTCATGTGTGTGCCATGTGGGGTTGAAACTGCCGGTAGATGCGTTGTTGCTTTCAATGATGTCGGTGGTGGGGATTCCGGCCCGTATCAGGGGCAGGTGGTCGTCGTTGATGGCTCCGCCCTCCTTGGCCGGGAAGCGGTCGGTCAGGCCCAGTTTGCGGGCCATGGCCCATACCTTGGCGGTGGGTTTCTGTGCGTAGCGTGTAGAAAAATATTCCTGATGGAACACGGCTCCGCGGCCTCCTACCATATCGAGCAGTATGCCGTAGCGTGGTGTATCGGCTGCTGTGTATGGCAGATTGCGGGCAAACTGCTGCGCACCCAGGCACCAGGTATCTTCCTCGTGAGCGCGTGGCGAGTCGTCGCGCGCACCGTAATCTTCGGCATCGGTAAGCAGTATGTCGACACCCACTTCGGGATTTTCCTTGGCCAGATTGCGGGCTATCTCAAGCAATACGCCCACACCGCTGGCTCCGTCGTTGGCTCCGTAGATGGGTTTTAGACGGGCGTCGCTGTCGGGGTCGTGGTCGGCCCATGGACGGGTGTCGTAGTGGGCTGCCAGCAGTATGCGGGCCTGCGATTCGGGTTTGAAGCGTGCGAAGATGTTGTGGACCGGAATGGTTGCACCGTCCCATGCGGTGACGGGAGTGCCCGATACTGTGACTGTGTCGGCGTATGCCGAGAGCTGTTCCACAAGCCATTCGCGGCAGGCCTTGTGCGCATCGCTTCCGGGCACGCGGGGGCCGAAGTCTACCTGACGCTTCACGTAGCTGTAAGCCGAGTCGGCCGAGAAACTGCCGCGTTCGGCAAACTGATCTTCCACCGACTGCGATTCGGCGGCAGCCGATGTCTTGCCCGAACACGATACACTTATAAGCATCGCCAGCAGTATGATTATGTTGCAGATACTCTTCATCTTATTCTCCCGAGAGATCAAGCACATCGTTGTCAGAGCCTTTCTCATGATACAGGCGGCGCAGGGGCGAGCGGCGTGCTTCGTCGTCGGCCCGGCGGTTGCGGCAGATGTCAATGGCCGAGTAGATGGCGGCGCGCATTGATTCGGCCGAAGCCTCGCCGCGGCCTGCAATGTCGTAGCCGGTGCCGTGGTCGGGCGATGTGCGGATGAAGGGCAGCCCGGCAGTGAAGTTTATACCGGTGTCGGTTGCCAGAGCTTTGAACGGTGCCAGACCCTGGTCGTGGTACATGGCAAGTATTCCGTCGAATTTCACAAATCGTCCGGCGCCGAAGAAGCCATCAGCGGCGTATGGGCCGAATGCCAGTATCTTGCGCTCGCGGGCTTCGTTGATGGCCGGGATTATAATCTCTTGTTCTTCAGTGCCTAACAGGCCCGAATCGCCGGCATGGGGATTTAGCGCGAACACTGCTATGCGCGGGGCGTTGATGCCGAAGTCGCGTATGAGCGATTTGTTGAAAATCTCGAGCTTCGACACTATCTCTTCCTTGGTGATGGCCTGCGGCACCTTGGATATTGGCAGGTGGGTGGTCACCAAAGCCACACGCAGGGTGTCGTTGCACAGTATCATCAGTGCGCGGCCACTGTCGGCGGCGGCTTCAAGATACTCGGTGTGACCGGGGAAGGTGAATGTGTCGCTTTGTATGTTAGCTTTGTTGATGGGGGCGGTCACAAGTACGTCGATAAGACCGCTCTTGAGGTCGGCCACGGCGCGTTCGAGCGATGCGAATGCGGCGGCCCCTGCATCGGCCGACGAAATACCCGGCTCGGCACGCAGCTCCTCGGCCACTACGTTGATTATATTGTTGGCATCGTCCTTTGCCTCAGATGCGTCTTCAATCTGGTTGAAGGGTATGTTGGGCATGTCGAGAGCCTTGCGATAATTGGCGGCAATCTTTGCCGAACCGTACAGCACGGGAGTGCAAAGCTCAAGTATGCGGTTGTCTTCCAGCACCTTGAGTATCACTTCGTATCCTATACCGTTTATATCGCCGTGGGTGATTCCCACTTTTATTCTTTTAGACATATATGATTAGCTTTCAGTTTGGTTCAATTGTTTTCCGGCAAGCATACCGCAGGCTGCGTCGATGTCTTCACCGCGCGAGGCGCGTATGGTAGCCGTTATGCCAAGCGAATTGAGTCTGTCGCGGAAAGCTTCCATGGCCGCTTTCGAGGCCGGGCGGCGCTGATCGCCGGGCAGGGCATGGTAGCGTATGAGGTTAACCCGCGCCGAGGTGCCCTTGGTGAGTCGTGCCAGGGCTTCGGCATGGCGGATATCATCGTTGAATCCGTCCCACATTATGTATTCCACCGACAGACGACGCTGGTGTGCGAAGTCGTATTTGCGCAGCAGTTCCATCACCTTATGCGCCGGAAACGCACGCTCTACGGGCATTATGCTCTCGCGCTCCGAGGGGAATGGCGAGTGCACGCTTATGGCTATATGCACTTTGGTGGCTTCGAGCAGGGTCTTCAGCCCGGCCAAATGGCCTATGGACGATACAGTTATGCGCTTGGGGCTCCAGCCCATGCCCCACGGCTCGGTGAGGATGGCAATGGCCTTCATCACGGCATCGAGATTGTCGGTAGGCTCGCCCATGCCCATAAACACAATGTTGGTGAGCGAGTCGCTTTGCTGAATCGACAGTATCTGGTTGATGATGCGTGCAGCGGTGAGATTGCCGTGGAAACCCTGACGTCCGGTCATGCAGAACGAGCAGTTCATCTTGCATCCGGCCTGAGACGACACACACAGCGTGGCGCGGTCTTTGTCGGGAATATATACAGCCTCGATATCGCGGCCACCGGCCCCTTCAAAGAGATACTTCACGGTGCCGTCGGCACTGCATGCGGCGGTTTTGGGAGCTTCGCGTCCGATACAGAACGACTCCTTGAGGCGCTGGCGGGCAGCTTTTGAAATATCGGTCATCTCGTCGATGTCCGATACATTGCGCTGATACAGCCAGGCAGCCATCTGCTTTGCGGCAAACGGCTTAAGCCCAACCCCTGAAGCTACATCGCGCAACTCAGGCAAGGTCATTCCTATAAGCGGTGTAAGATTGTCGGAATTCATTGGCATAAATTTCTACAAATTTAGCGATAATTTTTCAAAAACGCCCTCTGAGGAAAGAAAAATCAAAAAAAGACATCCGTTTTTTTGTCAATCCATAAAAAATGCCTAACTTTGCACCAACGCCCGGATGGCGGAATCGGTAGACGCGACGGTCTCAAACACCGTTGGGGCAACCCATCCCGGTTCGAGCCCGGGTCCGGGTACTGATAATGACTGTTAATCACTTGATTTTCAGTCATTATTTTTGTTTTAAGGGTGCGCTGAAAGTGTACTGATTGATGAAATAAAGAATAACTAATTGCACCACTCCTTACTTACAATGCCATGCAAAGCTGCCTTAAATAAAAAGACATAAAAAGACACCGGGTAACCCTTCAGGTGTTAACCGCGTCAAATAATGAAAAACGTTATTCTTGTGTGGGTATAAAGGCACACATTTATAAATAGAAAATATACACAGCCCGGCGAAAGAGTGATTCTGTCGCCGGGCTGCGTTTATGTAGTATAGCTTTGATTACAAGCTGAGTACTTTCTTGACTTCGTTGTAGATGTTGTCGGCGGTGAAACCGAATTTTTCGTCAAGCACCTTGTAGGGAGCTGACGCGCCGAAGCGTGCCAGGCCGAATACCTCGCCGTTGAAGCCGCGGATGGCGCGCAGGGTTGAGGGGAGTCCGGCTGTGAGGCCATAGTGGGTGGCAGATGCGGGCAGGATGCTCTCGCGGTACTTGGCGCTCTGTTCGTTGAACAGGCCGATTGAGGGCATCGAAACCACGCGTACGGCTACACCGTCGGCGGCGAGCTTCTCGGCTACCTCGCACAGCAGCGATACTTCAGAACCGTTGGCTACCAGAACCAGCTTGGGGTCGGGTGCGTCTACTACCACATAACCGCCGCGGCGAGCCTGCTCGGCATCGGCCTTGCGGTCGCCTGATACAGCAGGCAGATCCTTGATGTCCTGACGCGAGAGGATGAGGGCTGTGGGCGATGCGTCGTTGTGCATGGCCATATCCCAGCATACCGATGATTCGGCGGCGTCGGCCGGACGGAGTGCGAGCAGCGAGGGACGACCGGCAAAGTTGTGAACCTCTTCGAGCAGACGAATCTGGGCTTCCTGTTCCACGGGTTCGTGGGTGGGGCCGTCTTCGCCTACGCGGAATGAGTCGTGTGTCCAGATATACTTCACGGGCAGTTCCATCAGGGCAGCCATGCGCACGGCGGGCTTCATGTAGTCAGAGAATACAAAGAATGTGCCGCAGGCGCAGATAACGCCGCCGTGAAGTGCTATACCGTTCATTATAGCAGCCAGGGTAAGCTCGCTCACACCGCCTTGCAGGAATGCGCCGGTGAAGTCGCCGGCCTTGAAGGCATGGGTTTTCTTGAGGAAGCCGTCGGTCTTGTCGGAGTTGGCCAGGTCGGCGCTCGACACAATCATGTTGCCAACGTGCTCGGCGAGGTAGCCCAGGAAGTTGGCCGATGACTGACGGGTAGAGATATTGGCTTTCTGCTCGATAGAAGCGTAGTCGAGTTCGGGTACGTAGCCTGAGAGCCAGCGTTCGAGTTCGGCAGCTTTTTCGGGATTAGCATCCATCCATTCGCGGTGAGCCTTGCGGCGTTCAGCCACGATGGCGCGGAGCTGTTCTTCGCGTTTGGCGTAGAGTTCTTTTACATCTTCGAAGATTTCGAAGGGGCTTTCGGGGTTTCCGCCCAGGTTGCGTACGGTAGCGGCAAAGTCGGCACCGCTTTTGCTCAGGGGCTGACCATGGGTAGAGCACTGGCCTTCGAAAGATTCGCCGTCGGCCTTTACAGCGCCTTTACCCATTGTGGTACGTCCCAGGATAAGGGTGGGGCGCATGGTTTCGCGCTGAGCCTGTGTGAGGGCTTCGGCTATCTGTGCGGCATCGTTGCCGTCAACTTCGATAACGCTCCAACCCCATGCGCGGTACTTGGCTGCATAGTCTTCTTCGTCTACTTCGGCCACGGTGGTAGAGAGCTGTATGCCGTTGCAGTCGTAGAACATGATGAGCTGGCTCAGGCCGAGATGTCCGGCGATACGACCGGCACCCTGCGAGATTTCTTCCTGCACACCACCGTCAGAGATGAATGCGTAGGTCTTGTGGGCGAGGGTTTCGCCGAAGCGGGCAACGAGGAAGCGCTCGGCTATTGCGGCGCCTACGGCCATGGTGTGACCCTGGCCCAGAGGGCCTGATGTATTTTCGATGCCGCGGCGGGGATCAACCTCGGGGTGTCCGGGGGTGACGCTACCCCACTGGCGCAGCTGCTGCAGCTCGTCGAGGGTGAACTTGCCGGTGAGGGCGAGTACCGAGTAGAGCATGGGCGACATGTGGCCGGGATCAAGGAAGAAGCGGTCGCGGGCAAACCATGTGGGATCGTCGGGGTCCGTTACAAGGAACTGTGAGTACAGCACGTTCACAAAGTCGGCACCGCCCATAGCGCCACCGGGGTGACCGCTTTTGGCCTTCTCGACCATTGAGGCTGCGAGGATGCGGATATTGTCCGCGGCATGTTTCATTACTTTTGTATCCATTATTTCAAGTATTATTCAAACGTTATTGTAAACAAACGCCTTGATTAAAGGTTGCGGGCGTCGAAGGGTTCCTCGCTTACGGGGATGTCGGTGTTGACGTTCTTAGAGCCGCTGAATGAGTAGAAGAGGATGTAGGCAAGCATGGCCACGATGAGCCAGTAAGAGTTTACATAGCCGAAGTTACGGCCGATCCAGTCTTGGATAAAGGGCATGATACCGCCGCCCACAACCATGGTCATGAACAGACCCGATGCCTTGGCGGTGTACTTGCCGAGACCTTCTACAGCAAGGTTGAAGATACCGCCCCACATCACTGAGGTGCAAAGACCGCAGAGGAAGAGGAACAGACACTTAAGGGGCACCTCGCCGCTGGTGATATTGAGGGCTTCGATTTGGGGTGAACGGAAGGTGATGCTCTCGGGAAGCAGAATGGCTATGAGCACGAGGATAAGACCTACCGACGATACAGTCACCATCTGTGTGCGGGTTGATACCTTACCGCTGATGATTGAGCTGAGGAAACGGCCAACGAGCATCATGAGCCAATAGATGGCTGCAAGTGAGCCGGCTACGGCTGCGGCGCCTTCAAAGTTCTCGCGGCTGATCCAGGCATTGAGCTCGCCGGGAATACCGATTTCGATACCTACATAGAAGAAGATAGCGATAACGCCCAGACGGCAGTGGCGGAAGGCCAGGGGCGAATGTTCGTATTTAACCTTTGAGAGGTTGCTCTGGGGTTCCTGAATCTTTACAAACGAGATGATGATGAACGCGAGCACAAAGATAACGATACCTGTCAGTACCAGCGGAGCCACCGACAGCATCGAGGTCTCCTTGGTGAGGGTACCTACGAGCACGCCTACGAGCATGGGTGTGAGAGTACCCGAGAGTGAGTTGAGCGAGCCGCCGGTCTGGATGAGCTGGTTACCCTTGTTGCCGCCGCCGCCAAGCAGGTTGAGCATGGGGTTTACAACGGTGTTGAGCATACATACGCAGAAACCGCAGATGAGTGCGCCCAGCAGGTAGATGAAGAGGTTGAGAGTGGTGGGATTGGCACCGCCGATAACTGCCACGTCGTCACCTACATAGGCCGATGCAAGCTGGATTGAAAGACCGATGGCACCTACTGCCAGGGCGATGAGTGCGGTCTTTTTATAACCGTACTTGATGAGCATGTTACCGGCCGGAATACCCATGAAGAGGTATGCGGTGAAGTTCATCAGGTTACCGGCCATACCGGCCCATTCATAGCGGAAGCCCCAGATGTTGCCAAAGGGGGCAGCCATGTTTGTCACGAACGAAATCATGGCGAAGATGAAGAACATCGTGATGATGGCCACGAGGTTGCTTTTCTTCGCTGTGGATTTTTTGCTTTCCATTTGATTAGCTTTAGGATTGGTTATTATTTAGATTTATTTAATTATTTCTTAATATTGTCGTTGTCCGAAGATAGCTGTACCGATGCGTATGAGATTAGAGCCTGCCTCAATGGCCAGAGGATAGTCGTCGCTCATGCCCATCGACAGGGTGTCGAATCCGCGCAGGTCGGGGCACAGCTGTAAGATGTGTTGGCGCAGCCCGGCGATTTTATGGAAATCATCGCTTATGCGGGCTTGGTCGTCGGTATTGGTGGCCATTCCCATCAGTCCGCATATATGGGTGGCTTTCAGGTTTTCGAATCGGCGCGATGTGAAGTAGTCAAGAAGTTCGTCGGGCAAGAAACCGAATTTGGTTTCTTCGGCGGCCACATGCACCTGCATCAGTACGCGCGAGGTTACACCGGCGGCAGCCGAAAGCCGGTCGATAAGTTCGAGCAGCTTCTCTGAGTCCACGCTTTCTATCATGGCCACTTTTCCCACCAGCTGTTTCACCTTGTTGGTCTGCAGGTGGCCTATGAAGTGCCATCTGATGTCAGCCGGCAGCAGCGGCTGCTTTTCGATCAGCTCTTGCACGCGGCTTTCACCGAATATGCGTTGTCCGGCATCGTAGGCCTCGCGCAGAGCCTCGGCCGGATGAAATTTCGACACGGCAACCAGCTCGACTCCCTCGGGGAGCCGGGCATGCAGGCTGCGTATTGTGTCGGAGATGTGTCCCATCAGTCTACGACTTTCATTCTGTAAACGTCCATTATGGGCGTTTCGGCGATTGATACGATGTCATAGTCGGCCATGGTGCCTTCCATGTACTTTATAAAGTTGTCGTATGCGCTTTTGAATCCGCCTGCCTGAACCAGAATTTGTGAAACGGAACGCTTTTCTACGCCCGATTTTTCGTCAACGGTTATGAAACCAACTTTCACGAGGTACCATTTGTCGGCTTCTTCATCTTCCTGAAATGCTATTTCAGCTATTTTGCAGCGTTTTACCGCCGAAACTTCAAATTCACCGGAGATAAAGGGCTTCTGCTCCTCGGTGATGCGTGCTTCTGCTTCGGTAAACGAAAGGGCATCAACGAGATAAGGCTCGGTGACTTTTTTTGCCGCTCCATTTTCCTGAAGCTTGTCGTATCTGACTTTACATTCAAACCAGTTTGCCATATTGGAATTAAGTTGTTATTAACAGGTTGCTATTAAACATTCTCAATATTTATCAAGCAAAGTTACGAAAAATTTCGTGCTGACAATAGTTAATTAAAGAAAAAGTTCACGGCTGACGCATCTTATTTTTTTTACAAAATGAAACTTTTTAAGGCGTACAGGAGGTAGTCGTTGTCCCAGCCGGCTTTCTTCCGATGTCTTTTAACTCCCATTGAAGATACCTTGGCGTTCTTGATTATGTTCAATCTGATACGGTTCAGAAGGGAGAAATTTTGTGCGCCGTTATCCTTTTGCTTGCGTGAGGCATCATCACCAAAAGTCACATCCAAAGTCCTGTGAAGATGGTTCTCGACACTCCAATAAGTGCGTATGGCGGAATTAATATATTGAGTATCAGCCTTAAGACTTGAAGGATAAATATATTGTTTCCTTATGCACCGTGTCTTTCTTTATGTTTTTTGTGAGTGATTTAATACGGATCATGCTTTTATGTCCTGTCCACTTGTTCCTATCAAGAGAGAAACTGCATCCGCGTTAAGAACCGCCGTATGCCGAACGGCACGTACGGTTGTGTGAGAGGTCGGTAAACATGAAAGTAGGAGATAAACACCTATGATTAACGATTACAGGCAGGTTTGAAGATGCTGCCGCTATTATTAGTGTTTACCTCCTCCTCGATTGCTGGGTGCTATTTTACCGGATACACTCTGCGTGTTACAATTCAAACAGGATCTATGTCTTCTATTTCCGGAGACAATTCAAGAAGAGTTTTACCATCTATCTTGAAATTCTCAACCAGTGCCATCGGGGAATCGTAGACCTCCTTTCTTTCGGTGTAGTTACTATCCGACACCACTCCCTCTCCATCATCCATAAGGAAATAACTTTTCCCTTTGTAGGACAGTTCTACATCATAACCCATGACGCAGTAATCGTAAAGAAGTACTCCAAGGGCCTTGTTAGAGTAACCTTCGTATGATTGTCCGTAACGTTTTTTGTTTGGCGGATACTTTTTATTAAAAGGATACCCGCATAAATCATAATCCACATAATCACGAGGATCATTCTCAGGGGTCACATAGATTTTAGTTTCCATAATTTCTTACTTTATCGAGAATCTTCTGTTTATAGGAATCTAAAGCATAGGTTTCATTTTCAGAACGCCCGTTTTTGTTAATGATTCTTACGGGATGTCCATCCTTACACGGATGGAAATGAGGTTGTAGACCATTATGGCTGTTCGTATGAATCTCCCAGATTTTTTTACCGTCAGGTCCATACTTAGCAATCGAATGCACGTCATTGCCCTTCTTGTTGAAAGTTGCGTATATTCGATTTGGTGTATGGCTTTCCTCCGGGAGCTTAACCGATTCTTTAGAGTTTTTCTTTTGGACGATTTGGATATCCCCAACTGTGCCGGTGGTCTTCCAATTGCGTCCCAGCTCTGATTCCAAGCTGCCATTAGCATGTGATCCGTTTGCGCCCATTGCGAAGATTTTTTAGGTTGAGATTTTCGTAATAGACACTTATATCCTCTTTTTCTCCAGGGAGTCGGTCTCCATAACGAAGAATTAGAGTAGGCTCCAGCACACGAAGTGCTTCCCCGTATCCTTTCCTCCAAAGATACAATGCAGCGTCATTACCCTTGATGCCATTGCTATTGATGGCTATGACAGACTTCTTCGGCAGACCCTTGAATGCATAGTCATACGATGCCGGCGTTGACCATGTGGCATTGGGTACCATGGTGATTCCACATGATTGGAAATAGGCCGTAAGGGCTTTGTTCCACCATGAGTTACTATAGCATACGAAAGGGTTCATTCCGATTTTCTGAGAAAAATCGGGTCCCACGACACAGGGGAACCTTCGTAAAGAGTTCACATATCTTTTAGGATTGTGGAGGATTCTGGCAAAGTTTATATCAGGTTCGTAAAACACCACAAGAGTATCGGAAGCCGATTTATTGACAACTTTGCTAAAAGGAAGGGCGATTGAGGGAAGCTCAATAGCTTCAACCCTTTGGACAATTGGAATTGGCAAACTGTCGTTGGTAAAAGAAATTGAAGACAATATGTCTTGCCTGTTCAAAATAAGATCTCCTGTTCTATAGCCGGGACTACGTTTCTTGTGTCCGCTGCTGGGTTGACTTGGAAGATCCGATATGAAAGCATCCAACGCAGCCTCATTGATAAAAAGATTATTATTCATTATAAAATCTTTTTAAAGTGTTAATATACTGGTCGATTTGAAAAAATCGACATTTATTTAGAGGATTGCGTTGTGTATATTTATAATTTTTGTTATCTTTGCACACGCAATCCATGTAATTGGATGGCACATGAACAACACGCAAAACGTTCTACTGAGGCTCTGCCTTTGCCGAGGTGGAGCTTCTTTTGTGCCTTGTTGAGATTAAATTACAATTTCAAGACACACCTCCTTCCTTATTGCTGATATATCGACTCTCATCGGAAGTGAATCGATATATTCCGGTTTCGTGCGAAAGTCGGCCAAGAACAATCCATTTATTGAGGTTGTTTCTATGAGCCCACGCTGTATATTTATTTTGGATAACGAACGGGTTCATGGTTACCGTCGGAGCTATTTTCCAGCAATCTTCTGGAATAAGCCAGTTGGATGCAAAATTATCTGCAGCTGTTTCATGGGGATACTCAATTTCGTCGCTGAAACTTTTAGTATCAATGTTCAATTGGTGCTCTGTCTCGGTTGTATGACCTAAGAAGATGTGGCCTAATTCATGCATCACTGTAAAAGCGAGATTGTCTATTCTATTGTATCGCCCCGTAATGACGATATACGGAATATTGTCTTTAACAAAAGAGTAGCCATCAATTGAAGCGTGTTCAAGTTTTGACACCTTAGAAAGAGCTATGCCGTACATGCTAAGAAACGAGCATAGTTTTTTGTAGGTGTTTCCTGAGTTTTCATGAAGTATTTTAACGACGCCCCTACAAACATCATCTTTTAAAGAAAGATTGAATTTTCCGGCAGTCTTCCCGGATAAAGCCTCCGCACGAGCTTTAACAACCCATGTTGCAATCATCCTTTCATTGAGGCCTGTCTTTGCAGACTTTCTAAAACACCTGTTGGCAAGGCGAGAAAATGACGCACCAAGCTCCTTTGGAAATTCTATCCCGTAAATTTCTTTTAATGCTTTTAGTTTATCCGCGCCAGAAGCCTTTCCTTTGATATGTCCTCTCAGTAAAATTGATACGTTTACAATTTGATCAATCTCGCGTAATATCGTATCCGTTTCCGCATTGCTGGCTGAGCCAGATTCTAAACCCGCACCGACTATGTCATATGCCAGTTGCATATCAAGAAGTATTCGCGAACTAATGCCAAGCAACTCTTCTGCGGATTCAGCAAAGGAAAGAGAAATCTTGCGACCGCCATTGAGTATTTCACTAAGATGGGAAGCAGAAATACCAATCGCTTTCGCAAATTCTTTTTGCGAAACCTTTCTTTCCTTGAGAGCCTCTTTGATTGAAGCCCCGGGTGGAGTCATTGGATGTGATGGGGTTGCTCCCATGTTTGTTTTTTTAATTAGTTTTTTTAGTTCCCAATTATTGGGAATTTTTATGTGTACAAAGTTAATGACAATTTCCCAACCTTCCAAATAAATTTTAACAAAACAATTCGCAACAGTTAATTTTAAGGACACGCTGAGTGGTGAACGGTGTAGGATGCGTTAGGTTAAGTGGTGTTAAAAATATCAAAAACGGCATTTGCTTTTAAAATTTATAGTACTTGGTATTGCATAGTACCTTGCAAATGCTTAACTTTGCGGCGTTAAATATTTCAAGATTCATTCTCTTCTCTCTCTCAATCCATATTCCTATGAATATTGAAAATCTAAAATCACAGATGCGCAAAGGAATGCTTGAATTCTGCGTGCTGCTCATCCTCCGCCACAAGGCTGCCTACGCTTCGGAAATGATTGCCGAGCTAAAAGAAGCCAAATTGATTGTGGTGGAGGGCACGCTCTATCCTTTGCTCACCAGGCTCAAGAACGATGGCCTGCTGGCGTACGAGTGGCAGGAATCAACCTCGGGGCCGCCACGCAAGTATTACAGCCTTACCACAGCAGGCATGGAGTTTCTTGAGCAGCTCTCGCAGTCGTGGAACGAAATTTCCCAATCAGTCTCTCACCTTCAATCTCTCTAATTAAAAATGAAAAAGACATTTCCCGTAAATATCAACGGAACAATATTCTACATCGACGAAGACGCATACGCTCTGCTCAATACATACCTGGAGCAGCTCAAGGTGGCTTTCAAGGGGCCCGAAGGTGCTGAAATCGTTGCTGATATTGAGGCTCGTATTTCCGAAATATTCTCTGAGACCATAGCGTCGGGTGCCCGGGTCATAGTGCTTGAAGATGTAAATATGGTGATAGAGCAGATGGGCACGCCCTCAGATCTGGGCGCTGATTCCGGGCAGGAACCATGTGCCGGCAGTGATGACAACAACATGCAGTCGCCCCCGCCGTTTCCGCCACAGCCACAGCAGGTACGCAAGCGTCTGTACCGCGATATGAACAACAAAGTGTTTGGCGGTGTGCTCTCAGGCCTGGCATGCTATGCCGGTTGGACCACCAATGTGCTGCGCTTTCTGGTGTTTCTGGTATGGTTTCTGTGCCTTTTTGGTGCATGGCCCCTGTCATGGTCTTTGGTTATATGCTACCTGCTTGCATGGATGATAATACCGCCGGCCATCTCGGCTCCGCAATATCTTGAGATGAAAGGCACTCCCATAACTGTCAATAATGTAGGTCAGACCATTCTCTACTCGGCATGGCCCGCGGCGCAGAAGCACGCGCGGTCGGTGGCCGGAAGCTTTTTCAATATCGTGGGCAAGACCATACTTATCATAACAGGTATCTTTGCCGCGGCCTTCGGCATGGTTTCGCTCTTTGTGCTCGCTGTATGTTGCATGGCATTTTCAGAGCATTGGTCATATCTGATGCATGCAGGTCCGCTCTCAGACCTTCACGGATTCGACCCGTTTTTTGTGGGGATAGCTCTGATCTCGCTGTCGCTTGCAGCTATAATATTCTGTGCAGCTCTGATATGGGCGGTGTGCAACGGATTGTTTAAGGCCAAGGGTGCATCCCCGGCGGTAATAATCAGTGCTGTGGTCACCGATATAATACTGGTTGTGCTCGGAGCGGTGTTCTTCATTATGGCACGTCCGGCATTTTAGAAACTGTTTAAAATTTATTTTATCTTGTCTTTGAGAGTCTTGTCAATGTATTTTAGATATTGATTCAGTCATTTAGGAGCCACTAAACTCCATCATCAATATCAAAAATCCAAATGACAATCCTTCTCAAATCCTGCGACAAATAAATTTAAACAGTTTCTTAAATTATTAAATTAAAAAGCACTCTTACAATAAATCAGGCAATAAGGCGTTATTATAATAAACCGAAAAACCTGACGCCTATGAAGAAAAGCTCTACTCCTGTAATGTCTGTAGAAGACGAAAAAAACAAAAAGGATCAGCAGCTCGCCCCGCGCAAGGCAACCATAGCGTTCCTGCGCCAGTTTGCAAGGGCATATCGCCCCGCTCCCGCCGCTTCTATGCCGGGATTCATACTCAACTGAGCTTCAACTCCTTGAAAATTAAAACGAGGCGCCTGTCTACCGTCACCGGTAAGCAGGCGCCTCGCTTTATGTTTCAGACAGCTTATTGTTCAGACGTTGAAACGGAAGTGCATGATGTCGCCGTCCTGCACCACGTATTCCTTGCCTTCAACACTGAGCTTGCCGGCCTCGCGCACGCCCTGTTCGCCGTTGAGCGATACATAGTCGGCATACTTTATTACCTCGGCGCGGATGAAGCCTTTCTCGAAGTCGGTGTGGATGATACCTGCGCACTTCGGAGCCTTTGAACCGCGGATGAAGGTCCATGCACGCACCTCGTCGGAACCGGCGGTGAAGAAGGTCTGCAGGTCGAGCAGGGCGTATGCGGCGCGTATCAGGCGGCTTACGCCTGACTCCTCAAGGCCTATTTCCTGAAGGAATTCGCTGCGCTCTTCCCAAGTGTCCAGTTCGGCTATCTCGCTTTCGGTCTGGGCGGCAACGATGAGCACCTGCGAGTCTGTGCCTTCGATTGACTTCTTCACGGCCTCCACGTATTTGTTTCCGCTTACAGCCGAGGCATCGTCTACGTTGCACACATACATCACGGGCTTGGAAGTGAGCAGGAACAGCTCGCGTACGAATTTTTGCTCGTCGGGAGTGTCGAATGTCACCGAGCGGGCAGGCTTGCCGTTGTCAAGCGCTTCCTTGATCTGTCGGAGCACCTCGTACTGCATCTTGGCCACCTTGTCGCCACCGGTCTGAGCCTGCTTCAGGGTCTTGGCTATACGCGAGTCAACGGTTTCGAGATCTTTGAGAATCAGCTCATATTCGATGATTTCCTTGTCGCGCACGGGGTCAACCGAGCCGTCGACGTGGGTGATATTGTCGTCGTCGAAGCAACGCAGCACGTGGAGTATGGCATCAGTCTCGCGTATATTGGCGAGGAACTTGTTGCCAAGGCCTTCGCCCTTTGAAGCACCCTTCACCAGGCCGGCGATGTCTACAATCTCTACAGTTGCCGGAACCACCGACTTCGGATTGCACATTTCAACCAGTGTAGTCAGACGGTCGTCGGGCACGGTGATGACTCCCACGTTGGGTTCGATGGTGCAGAAAGGGAAGTTGGCGCTCTGAGCCTTTGCGTTGCTCAGACAGTTGAAAAGTGTAGATTTACCCACGTTGGGCAGTCCTACTATGCCGCATTGAAGTGCCATAATATATATTGGAGATTTATTCGGATGATTGATTTATGAAAATTCTGCTGCAAAGTTAACACTATTTTACGTATTAAGCGACATAAATAATTGGAAATCGTCAATCACTTACGCAGCAGGAACAGCAGCGGATGGTCTACACGCTCTTTCCAGGCATTTTCTTCGTGTGCCGCCCCGGGTGCCACCATGCTGTCGAGGCGGTCGGGGCGAGTGTAGCCCATACTCTCCACCAGGTTGATTATCTTGTCGTCCCACTTGCCGTAGCTTGCGTCGAGGGTTGCTGTACCGCGGTCGAAGTATATGGCATGTTTGCCGTCGGTGGGAATATATTTCTTCACATAATCATACATGGCCTGCGGGAAAGCTTCGTAGCCGTCGGTGTACTTCTCCACGCTGCCCACCCAGTGGGTTGACAGGCATGCCGCCTTGCCGAATACATCGGGATATTCGCACATTATGTAGAGCGACATCAGTCCGCCCATGCTCGACCCCATTACATGGCAGTTTTCGGGTCCGGTAAGCACATGATACTGATTTTCAATGCTGTCGCGAAGGGTGGTGGCAACAAAAGAGGCATACGCATCTCCGCGCAGAGGAGTATTCTTAAGTTGCTCCCTGTCGAGGGTTTCAAGAATTTCGGTTCCTTTGAACGGCCGCTCGGGCATAAGGTCGGCTACACGTGTACGGGCCACGCTGTGTACGCCCACTATTACCGGAGTCCTGATAAGGTCTTTCTCAGCCAAGGCCGAAACCACCGAGTCCATTTCCCATGACTGTCGGTTCCAAGTGGTTGAGACATCAAACAGATTCTGACCGTCGTGCATGTATATCACCGGAAAATCGCCCGCAGGATTATCAAGATACAGGCGTGGCAGCCATACATCTACCGTAACGGTATCCTTCATCTGCGGCGAGTAGATATAATGGCGGTCGATACGACCCTCGCAGGGTGTCTGTACAGGCGGTGTGGCAGCTGTGTTGAAGCTGAAAGCCGATACGCATGCGATTGCAATTGTTGATAGCAATTTCTTCATGTAGTTAGATTTGTAAATTGGTTATATGAATCTCTGCAGACGCAAAGTTACTGATAAATTTCCAACCAAGTGTCTTGGATATGCGTTAAAAGTGGTAAAACTGCCGTCAAAACATTGCAAATCGCGATATATTTTGTAATTTTGCACATTCAAGCAGAATATAAAACAACAATAATATAAAAAGAAATACAGAAATGGCACAACAAGAAGATGTGTTTAAGAAAATCATAGCCCACTCCAAGGAATACGGCTTTGTGTTTCCCTCAAGTGAAATCTACGATGGCCTGTCGGCAGTGTACGACTACGGTCAGAACGGCGTGGAACTGAAAAACAATATCAAACGCTACTGGTGGGAAGCCATGACCCTGCTTCACGAGAACATCGTGGGCATTGACTCTGCCATCTTCATGCACCCTACTATCTGGAAGGCTTCAGGTCACGTTGATGCGTTCAATGATCCCCTGATTGACAACCGCGACTCAAAGAAACGCTATCGCGCCGATGTGCTCATCGAAGACCACATCGCCAAGATTGACGACAAGATAAACAAGGAAGTTGAGAAAGCTCGCAAGCGCTTTGGCGAAAGCTTTGATGAGGAGATGTTCTGCCAGACCAATGCACGTGTCAAGGAGCATAAAGACCACCGCGAGGCCCTGCATCAGCGTTTTTCTGACGCCATGAACGACAACGACCTCAAGGCTCTGCGTCAGATTATCATCGATGAAGAAATAGTTGACCCCATCAGCGGCACCAAGAACTGGACAGAGGTACGCCAGTTCAACCTCATGTTCCGCACTGAAATGGGTTCTACCGCCGACGGCGCCATGACCGTGTATCTGCGTCCCGAGACCGCACAGGGTATCTTTGTAAACTACCTCAACGTGCAGAAGACCGGCCGCATGCGCATCCCCTTCGGTATCGCTCAGATCGGTAAGGCTTTCCGTAACGAAATCGTTGCCCGTCAGTTCATCTTCCGCATGCGCGAGTTCGAGCAGATGGAAATGCAGTTCTTCGTTCGTCCCGGCGATGAAATGAAGTGGTTCGGCTACTGGAAGGAATGGCGTCTGCGCTGGCACAAGGCTCTTGGCCTTGGCGACGACAAGTATCGCTACCACGACCACGAGAAGCTGGCTCACTATGCCAATGCCGCTACCGATATCGAGTTCCGTATGCCCTTCGGTTTCAAGGAAGTTGAAGGTATACACTCACGCACCAACTTCGACCTCTCGCAGCACGAGAAGTTCTCGGGCAAGAAGATTCAGTATTTCGACCCCGAGCTCAACCAGAGCTACACCCCGTACGTTATCGAAACTTCAATCGGTGTTGACCGCATGTTCCTGTCGGTGCTCTGCTCAAGCTACGAGGAACAGAAGCTCGAAGGCGGCGATTCGCGCGTAGTACTCCACCTGCCCGCAGCTCTGGCTCCCGTGAAGTGCGCCGTAATGCCCCTGGTACGCAAGGACGGTCTGCCCGAAAAGGCACGCGAAATCGTAGACGACCTCAAGTTTGACTTCTCTACCCACTACGATGAGAAAGACTCTATAGGCAAGCGCTACCGCCGTCAGGATGCCGTAGGTACTCCCTACTGTATCACAGTTGACCACCAGACTCTCGAAGACAACACCGTGACTCTGCGTCACCGCGACTCAATGGAGCAGGAACGTGTGGCCATAGCTGACCTCCACAAACTCATCCACGACCGAGTTTCGCTCAACTCACTCCTCCGTAAACTCAAATAAAAGGCTTCGGTCTACGTTTAATCTCCTCAACTTTTTAACAAATGAAAAAATCACTAATCGTAATAATCGTAATAGTCGTTGCCCTGGTAGGCTGCATAGGCTATTATGTCAGTGTCCGCAATAACTTTGTTACCCTCGACGAAAACCTTCAGGAACAGTGGGGTAAGGTAGAAGTGCAGTATCAGCGCCGACTCGACCTCATACCCAATCTGGTAGAGGCTGTCAAGGGCTATGCCGCACACGAAAGCGGAACCCTTGAGAGCGTTACAGCCGCCCGCGCCGGCCTTACCGACGCATACAACAAGGCCAACGCACAGCAGCAGAGCAGTGCCGATGCCGCTTCAAACGAAAGCGCCCTCGACAGCTACTCAGCCTCGCAGCAGAGCCTTGGCAAGGCGCTGAGCATCTATGTAAACGCCGTGCGCGAGGCTTATCCCGACCTTAAGGCCGACAAGCAGTTCCTCGATCTGCAGACTCAGCTCGAAGGCACCGAAAACCGTATCGCCACCGAGCGCGGCCGCTATACCGAATCGGTAAAGGAATACAACATAGCAGTGCGTCGTTTCCCCGGCTCTATCGTGGCTTCTATAGGCGGATTTAATGTTAAGCCTCAGTTCAAGGCTGACGCCGAGGCCGCAAGTGCTCCCAAGGTATCATTCTAACCTATTGAAACAGATGAAAAAACTTTTAGCACTCATTTCATGCGCTACCGTCCTCGGGCTGGGTTTCTCGGCTTGCAACGACGATGATGACACCTACAACCTGAGCGATTATCAGGACTGGCGCAAGCAGAACGACGCCTGGGTGGCCGAGATGCAGCAGCGCAAGAATCCCGACGGCACTCCCTACTACCAGACCGTGGTTCCGGCCTGGAATCCCAACGTATTCATCCTGATGCACTTCTTCAACGACCGTGCAGAGACCGCCGGCAACCTCGTGCCCCTCTACACTTCAACCGTTGACGTGCGCTATATAGGCCATAACTGCGAGGATGAACCCTTTGACTCGTCGTACAATGTCAATGTATATGGCAAGCCCGGCATATCGCGTTTTGCCTGCAACGGCGTTATAGATGGCTGGGCAATTGCCCTCGAGAACATGCACGTGGGCGACACCGCTGAAATCATTGTACCTTACAATGTGGCATACGGGGTGTCGTACACCGGTACTATTTTGCCTTATTCATCGCTTCGCTTTAACCTGCGTCTTGATGATATCTACAAATACGAAGCCAAGTGATAGTCCGATTACTTATGTGAATATACGGTTCAGGGAGGATTGATATCCTCCCTGATTTTTTTGGTATAGTGTGTGTTTGGTTATTGGCGCTGACGGTTGAGTACGCTCAGGGCTGTGTTGAGCATGGTATCTATACCCACCATGGCCGAGTCGGGGTTGAGGTCTACGTGGATATCGGGAGCAACACCGTTCTCTGTCACCTGCATGTGTGCATCGTAGACGGGCGAGCCTGAGAAGCGCACCGACCATCCGCACGGAATTTCAGAGCTGAATGGCATGCCCGAGCCACCACCTGTATTATCGCCTACGATTGTCACGTTGGGCAGGTATTGCATGATAGATACAAAATTGTTGGCGGCGCTGAATGTAGAGCGGTTTGTGAGCACCACCACGGGCTTGTCCCAATGTATGCGCGGTGCCGGGGCAGGCTCGTAGTAGAATGGATATGGCTCTGAAAAGTCCTTGTGTCCGGGTCCCGATTTATGGGAGATATACCCGGCCAGAATGCGCTCGTTGATGAAGCGGGCTACAAATGTTTCCACTGTGGAAATGTCGCCGCCGCCGTTGTCGCGTATGTCTATTATAAGACCGTGACACTGATGGAGCATGGCCAGCGCCCAGTCGAGGGTGCCGTCGCTCATGCCGTATGAAAACGACGGATAGCGCATGTAGCCGGTGGAGTCGGGCAGCATGGCGTAGGTGAGACCGTTCTTGGTAAGTCCTCCGAAGTGCAGATAATACTGGTCTACGAGCCGCTTGTCGTAGTTTTGAGGATAGTCGCTCCACCATTTCTTATAATATGATGTGGCAAACGGTGCCGAGAGGTTTACGTGGCCGTCGCGCAGTTCGTTAAGCATGTCGGCGCAGATGGAATACAGTTGCAGGCTGTTGGTCTCGGGAGTAATCCGGGCACGATATTCTTTGTAGACCGAATCCCAGTCTATACCTTTCTCCTCGAAGAAGCAGTAATGACGGTCGAGCACTGTCCATAAGGCATCAAAGTTACCCTCGATGTCATTGTCCCATTTTTCCACGTCATGGCATGCGGTGAGCGAAATCAGCCAAAAGGCTGCGATGGCTGTGAGTATCTTTTTCATCAGTAGAGAGCGGATATGGTGCGTGCATCGGGTGTATGGCGGCTGCCGGCGCGCAGCGAGAGCCATTCGGTGGTAACACCGAGCACAAACATGTGAGAGATGTCGCGCGACACTATGCCCGACGCCTTGGATGAGAAAATCTCGCACCGGTATCCCACACGCAGTGTGGTGGCGCAGAAGTGCAGGTCGGCCGTGAGCAGATTGTCGAGCCTGAAGAAATTGCCGGGCCATGCAAAGTGAGCCAGACCCTTATGGTTTCCGAGCCATATCTCGTAATAAAGCTCGTCATAGTCGGGCGAGAAAAAGCAGCCTGCCAAGGGCATTGTGGGCTGATAGCGCAGGGTAAGGGGCAGGCGTCCTATACGGCCGTTCCATGCGGCCATGGCAGTGATGCCTATGGTGCCCGAGGCCTGCACGGCCACCGGGTTGTTGCTGTTGCGCATCAGGTAGAGCATGCCTATGTCGGCAGCGGCAGTACCGCCTGCAGCAACTGTGAGTGAGTGGGGCAGACGTGTGCGCCACAGCATGCTCCACGAGGGGCGCATGCCTATCTGCCACATAGTGGCGTTGCGGGCAGGATTTTTTGATGCTCCGGCCCAAAAGCGCAGGTCGAGCCGCTGTATGAACCGCTCGGGGTTGAACTTCATGGCCTGCATGCGCTCGTAGCTCAGCGCCGTGCGCCAGCCCGAGTAGTGCAGCGGGGTAAGGTATGTGTTGCACAGGTGGTTTGAGCCGGCCTCTATGCTGTAGGCCGACAGTACCGGCCTTACAATTGAGTCGGAGCGATCCCCGGCACGCAGACTCATTGCCGCGGCAATGAGCGCTAAGATTATAAGGAGCCTATTCATCTTCAAACAGGCGTTGCTGCCCCGAGAATTCATCGCGTATTTCCTCGTCGGAGAGTTCTTCGGCAATGATGTCGTCGGGAGTGTTTTCGGTATCGGCTTCCTCAGGGGTGTTTTCGGGTTCTTCGGCAGCTTCGGTATTCTTGGGCTCAAGTTCTTCAACGGCAGCCAAGGCGTAAGTGGTGAGACGCTTGCCCCTTGCCTTGAATGATTTGGTACCTATGAACTCGTCGGCATCCACTATCAGCGGTTCGCGGAAGTCGTCGGGAGCGGCAAATGTCACCTTGAACATGGCGCCGAAGGCATCGCTGAGCAGTATCAGTGTAGACTTCTCGTTGTCTGTGAGGTAGCGCTGTTTCTTGGCCGACTGTTCAAACCTGAATCTCTTGATGTAGGGGAATCCCTGGTCGGCATCGTTGAGTATGGCCGTCCACACCTTCTGCGGATCGAATTTCTCGATGCGCATGATGTTGTCGTCGTAGTGGTTTGTGGCCTGGAAGCCGGTGGTGTAGAACTCGCCGTTGCGGGTGATGACCAGCACCTGATCGTCGCCGAGGAATTCGCCCAGATACTCGCCGCGTCCCTCGTAGTTCAGGCGCAGCACATCGGGGTCGAACCATACCTTAAGGCCACCCAGAGTGGAGACACCGCTGCTTTTCTTCGACATGCGCTGCACCTCGTTGCGCGTTACGATGTTGCCGATGGCAGTGCGGCCCTTGATGGCTATTTCGGCAAAGTCGATGTCGATCTGCAGTTTCTTGAGTCCGCGTTTGGGTTTCAGCACCACTTTCACCACTTCGGCCTCGCCGTTGGGGTTGGCCGAGAACCACATCACCTTGGTGCCGGGATTGCCGGGGGTGAGGTTGTACTCCTTGTCGCGGGTGAGACCGGTGGCCGCAAAGCGCTTCATCATGTACGGGCCGCCTTTGCCGTTCTGATATATCACATTGTATATGGTGCGTCGGTCGTTGCGCTTGAACACGTTTATGTATATCACGCCCTTGTCTACAAACAGCTTGTCCTGCACCTTCACTATCTTGTATCGGCCATCCTTGTAGAACAGGATTATATCGTCGATATCCGAGCAGTTGCACACAAATTCATCTTTCTTAAGGCTGGTGCCGATGAATCCCTCCTCGCGGTTGATATAGAGTTTTTCGGTAGCCTCGGCCACTGTGGCAGCTTCGATAGAGTCGAATCCGCGCACCACGGTGTGGCGGGGATAGGCGTGACCGTATTTTTCTTTCAGGGCACCCAGCCAGTCGATGGTGTAGGCAATTATATTGTCGAGATGGTCTTGTTTTTCCTTTATGCGCAGGTTGAGATTGGCTATTTTCTCATCGGCTTCGTCGGAGTTGAATTTCAAGATGCGTTTCATCTTGATTTCGAGCAGATGCAGTATGTCGTCATCATTTATCGGGCGGGCAAAACCGGTGATATATGGCGCAAGCCGGCTGTAGATATGAGCCTTGGCGGCTTCGATGTCGGGAGCCTCTTCGTATTCCTTATCCTTATAGATACGCTGTTCTATGAATATCTTTTCGAGCGAGGCATATATCAGCTGTTCGCGCAGTTCGGCCAGTTCAATCTCAAGTTCAGAGCGCAGAATGTCGACTGTGCGGTCGGTGGAGTGGCGCAGCACGTCGCTCACGCCCAGAAATTCGGGCTTCTCGCCTACGATAACGCAGCAGTTGGGCGAAATGGACACTTCGCAGTCGGTGAAGGCATACAATGCGTCGATAGCCTTGTCAGACGAGGTGCCGGGCAGCAGGTTCACCAATATGCGGGCGTTCTGCGAGGTATTGTCGGTGACGTTGCGAATCTTTATTTTTCCTTTTTCAAAAGCCTTGATAATTGAGTCGATTACCGCGCCGGTGGTGCGTCCGAAGGGTATCTCGGTGATGGCCAGGGTGCGGTTGTCCACCTTCTCGATGCGGGCGCGTACTTTGAGCACACCGCCGCGGCGGCCGTCGTTATAGCGGCCAACGTCGATAAAGCCGCCGGTGACAAAGTCGGGCAGCAGGGTGAATTCCTCGCCGCGCAGATGCGCTATGGAGGCGTCGATGATTTCGTTGAAGTTATGTGGAAGAATCTTTGACGACAGACCTACGGCAATGCCCTCGGCGCCCTGGGCCAGCAGCAGCGGAAATTTGGAAGGCAGAGTCACCGGCTCCTTCTTGCGTCCGTCATAGCTCAGGGTCCATTCGGTCACCTTGGGATTGTAGAGAGTGTCAAGAGCGAATTGCGACAGACGCGCTTCAATGTAACGTCCTGCCGCGGCCGAAGCACCGGTGAGAATGTTACCCCAGTTACCCTGAGTCTCCACCAGCAGATCTTTCTGACCCAACTGCACGAGCGCGTCGTTGATCGAGGCATCGCCGTGGGGGTGATACTGCATGGTATTGCCCACGATGTTTGCCACCTTGTTGAAGCGTCCGTCGTCGAGGGTCTTCATCGAGTGAAGAATTCGACGCTGCACGGGCTTCAGGCCGTCCTCAATATTGGGTACGGCGCGTTCAAGTATTACGTATGAGGCATAATCGAGAAACCACGTCTGGAACATGCCGCTGAGGCGGTGTTTCACTACGTCTTGCGGATTGCAATACGGACGGCGTGGTTCGCGTGGATCGGTATTCTGAGATTCTTCGGACATTTTCTGTATTTAAGGCTTTGATTGCAAAGATACAAAAAATTCGGGATAAATATGTCAAAATACCGAGTATTAAATATAATGACAATGTTATCCCTCAGCTCACCTGCATGCCACATAAGGAGGGGCTGTGTCCCGACTATGGTAAGAATATGACATCCGCCAAGGATGTCTGCAAATACCTTAACCGGGTATGTACGACCGTAGGGAGGGCATGCCCGGAGAGTGCCGACAAAGTAGAGGCATCCGGAGGATGCGGCATAGTCTGCTGTGCATACCCTTCGAGTCTTGGGTGGCCTATACCGCATCCTTGGCGGATGCAATATAAGTATGCAGTCTACCGGGCATGCCCTCGCTCCGTCTGCGCCTGCGCTCGTGCATACCCGGTTAAGGTATTTGCAGGCATCCTGGGCGGATGCCATATTCCGGAAGTTTTCAATTAAAAGGATTCATAATATTTTTACAACATTATAGCATCGAAAGATACTCATATATTGAAAAGGGGCTGTCTAACAAGTTTAGGCAGCCTCTCTTTTGTGTGGTTCATCAACA
>CAJUKX010000016.1 GCA_910586975.1 uncultured Muribaculaceae bacterium
CAATATTAAATCTAAAAAAGAGACTGCCTAACTTTGATTGTTAGACAGCCTCTTAGTCATCAACTACTTATAGTAATTTTATTCTTTTTCTTCAGCTTCGGCTGATTCTTCCTTTGCCTTGAATTCTGTGATTCCGGCAGCCAGCAGAGCGTTGTACCACTGGAAAAGTTTGCGGATATCTGAATCGTGTACGCGTTCGCGGTCGAAGTCGGGCAGAATGGTGCCGAAGTACTCGCGCAGCTCGGCATCGCCACCTATAGCCTTTACATCTACGGGCTGACCGCCGGTCTTTTCGTTTACGAGTTCAAAAACATCGGCCAGGGGAATGTCCTCGCCTGTTGTATACATTGCGATATCGCCGAGCGACATTACTTTGTCGTGGGCGAAAGCCGGAGTGCGCTTACCGGTTGAAAGCGACTCAACGATGAGCATATTGCGTCCCTGGCTTACGAGACGATAGAGTCCGGGCTTGCCGGCAATTGAAAGGATTGTGCGTATCATTGTGTTCTAATTGATATTCTTTTTTCCAATAATCCATATCGTTTCATTTAACTTTACATTAGTCAACAAATCTGATATAAATTATTATCCAAAGTCTACTTAACGAATTATTTTTGTGCAAATTTACGAATTTAAGCCAAAATAACACAACAAATTTCGTAACTTTGTATCTCTAATTAAATCCGACTTTTTAAACCAAAACTGTGCAACGGCCGCTATGTGGTTATTTATCAAACACTTAATCCAGCTTTTATTATCTCCTTCGCGAGGATGGGACGATGTATCCGAATCGGTACTCAAAGCCGACGAGGTACAGCGCAAAGGCTTCTATCCTCTGGTTGGGGTTACTGCCCTGTCGGAATTTTTTCCGCTGGTGTACTCCCACAGCGAGGGCTTCACTCATTCGCTGGTGGCGGCGATTGGCATAGCATGCTCGCTCTTCGCATCAATGT
The DNA here is from genome assembly GCA_910586975.1 of uncultured Muribaculaceae bacterium. GTDB lineage: Bacteria > Bacteroidota > Bacteroidia > Bacteroidales > Muribaculaceae > CAG-873. The sequence continues at coordinate 954 of CAJUKX010000016.1, forward strand.
ACCTGTCAAAGCTGTTCCTTGATTTTTTTATGCCTAAATTGATTGATGGCACATTGAATCAAAACAAGGTGAGCGTGTTTGTATCGTGCATGCTCGGTCTCAACTGCATATACTACACAATACGCAATCTGATGCCGACATCCATGACCTTACTAACGTTGATGCCTCTGCTGTCGGTCATTGTTATTTTCAAGTCTACCGCTTATATGGGTATAAAAGAAGACAATCAACTCAACTTTACCGGGCTGGCAATTGTTGCCGTTATAGGAATACCCATATTGATAAGTTCTCTGATCCTTTGTTTTATGTGATGTACCATGGCACAGAAAATGAAATTTAAAGAAGTAAACATCAAAAATCGCCGTGCGACTTTTGATTACGCCATATCCGAAACCTACACCGCCGGTATAGTGCTCACCGGCACTGAAATCAAATCAATACGTCTTGGCAAAGCTTCGCTTGTCGACACCTTCTGCTTCATCAACGACGGCGAGGTGTGGGTGAAGAATATGTATATAGCCGAGTATTTCTACGGCACCTACAACAATCATACCGAGCGTCGCGACCGCAAGCTGTTGCTCTCGCGTAAAGAAATACTGGCTCTGAGCCGCGAAACCCAGTCGCCCGGCTATACCATCGTGCCGCTGCGTCTGTTTATCAACGACCGTGGATATGCCAAGCTCGTGATAGGTGTGGCCCGCGGTAAAAAGGAATACGACAAGCGCCAATCTATAAAAGAACGCGATGATAAACGCGAACTGGCCCGTGCCATGATGAAATAAGCACACGCCTATAAACGGTTTTTCATAACACTACAGGCTGCCTCCTATATATCAGGAAGCAGCCTGTAGTGTTATTAGGAAACTGTATAAAATTTATTTTATCTTGTCTTTGAGAGTCTTGTCTATGTATTTTAGATATGGATTCAGTCATTTAGGAGCCACTAAACTCCATCATCAATATCAAAAATCCAAATGACAATCCTTCTCAAATCCTGCGACAAATAAATTTAAACAGTTTCTTAGGTCTGATTATTTTGCGAGCAATTCCTCGATGCGTGCGCGGAGGGTTGCTTCGGTCTGTGAACCGGCAAGACGTATGTCGGTCTTTTTGCCATCCTTGAAGAAAAGAATGGTGGGAATCGACATTATGCGGTATTCGGTAGAGAGGTCGCCTTCTTCATCGACATTGTATTTGCCGATAACAACACGGTCGGCGTATTCTTCGGCGAGCTTGTCGACTATGGGAGCCATAGCCATGCAGGGTCCGCACCATGTAGCCCAGAAGTCGATAACCACGGGCTTGCCCGAAGCGATGATGTCTTTGACGTTTTCGTCAGTAAAAGTAGTTGCCATTTTTAGTTTGATATTAATATTTTATGATGCTAAGTTTTTGTCAAAATCGAGTTTGAAAGGGATGCCGGTTTCCTCAAGATGTTTTATAAATTTCTTGTCTACTGCAATGCGCTTGCCCGATGAGAGCAACATGCGGCTCTGGCGGCCGGGAATGCCCGAATCAACCGAGAACGACAGGCTCATGCGCTGTCCCTCGCCCTCTCTGAGCTGTTCTATAATCGAGGCCGTGGCCGTAGGGGTACACTGCGAGAACCCGAGCGCTATGGTGATTGAGTTCAGCATCTTCCCCTTGACGGTCTCAAGCGGAATGATTGAACTGATATTGAAGCGCAGATTGTCGTACTGTTTATTGTACGTGCCGCGTATGAGTATGGGTTTGCCCACCTGGGTTAGATGTCCGTAAAGCTCCATCTGCTCGTTGAACATGACTATCTCGGTTGTGCCGGTGAAGTCTTCGAGCTTCACTATCATCATCGGCGACCCCTTGCGCGTGGTGCGACGGGTACACTCGGTGACTATGCCGCCAAACGACACTTCCTGATTCTCTACAATCTTCGCATCCTCGCGTTCGCTAAGTCGGAAAGTTGTGCCGTAATTAAGCTCAAGATAATAAGGGTCGAGAGGGTGCGCCGACAGATACATGCCCACAAGCTCACGCTCCTTGTCGAGTTTGGTTATCGGTGCCCATTCCTCGGCACTGCGCAGCTTGGGACGCGCCTCGGCGTTGAGCTGTTCGTCGTCGAAGTCAAAAAGCGAAGCCTCCTGCTTGCGTATGGCATTCTGGTGCATGGCACCATAGCGCAGCAGTACTTCCGGAGCAGAGTCGCCGGCATGTCCGCCGCCGTCGTCCACAAGGTCTTCGCGCTTGTAGGCACCGAAGCAGTCAAAAGCTCCGGCGAGAGCAAGGTTTTCAAACACCCTGCGGTTGATGGACTGCGAAGGCACTCGTTCCACAAAATCGTATATATCCCTGAACGGTTCGCTGCCGCGGGCTTTTACAATTTCATCCACAACGGTATCACCGATACCTGATATAGCCGAAAGCCCGAAACGTATGTTTCCGTCAGATGTCACACCGAAGTCGCGTACCGATTCGTTGACATCAGGGCCTTTTACTGTGATGCCCATGCTCTTACACTCGTCCATGAAGCCTATGAGCTTGCCCGAGTCCGAACGGTTGTGGGTGAGCACGGCAGCCATGTATTCGGCCGGATAGTGAGCCTTGAGATAACCGGTCTGGTAAGCCACCCACGAGTAGCATGTGGCATGACTCTTGTTGAACGCGTATGATGCGAACTTCTCCCAGTCGGCCCATATCTTTTCGAGTTTGGCAGCATCGTGACCGTTGGCCTGTCCGCCCTTCATGAATTTGGTTTTCAGGGCGTTCATCTTTTCGATAAGCTTCTTACCCATGGCCTTGCGCAGAGTATCGCTTTCGCCTCGGGTGAAGTTGGCCAGCAGACGCGACAGCAGCATGACCTGCTCCTGATACACGGTTACGCCGTATGTATCGGCCAGATAACGATCCATACCCGGCAGGTCGTATTCGATGGGCTCGTGGCCGTGCTTGCGGGCGATGAACTTGGGTATGTAATCCATAGGCCCCGGACGATACAGGGCATTCATCGCAATGAGATCCTCGAACTTGGTGGGCTGAAGCTCTCGCAAATATTTCTGCATACCGGCCGATTCAAACTGGAATGTACCGATTGTGCGTCCGGCCGAATACAGCTCGTATGTTTTCTTGTCTTCTATATCTATTTTCTCGATGTCGATAACCTCGCCGGTGTGGGCTTTTACGTTTGCAAGCGCTGTTTTTATTATCGAAAGCGTCTTCAGCCCCAGGAAGTCCATCTTGATAAGGCCGGTTTCTTCGATTACCGAGCCTTCATACTGTGTTACGAGCAGCTTGCCTTCTTCCTTATCATCGGCTGTTGATACGGGGACCCAGTCGCTCACGTCGTCGCGGCAAATGATTACGCCGCAGGCATGCACGCCGGTGTTGCGCACATTGCCTTCGAGCTCGCGGGCATACTTCAGCGTTGAGCGCACCAATGGATTCATACTCTCAAGCTCGGGCTTGAAATCCGGCACGTACTCATAGCAATTTGACAGTGTAGGTTTCAGCTCCTTGCCGTTTTTCTCAGGCATGTGTGGCGGGATGAGCTTGGTGAGGCGGTTGGCCTCGGGTATAGGCAGCTGCTCTACCCTGGCCACGTCCTTAATGGCGCTCTTGGCGGCCATGGTGCCGTATGTGATGATATGTGCCACGTTGGGTTCGCCGTACTTCTCAGTCACATACTTGAGTACCTTGCCACGGCCATCATCGTCAAAGTCAACGTCGATATCGGGCAACGAAATACGGTCGGGGTTAAGAAAACGCTCAAACAGAAGGTCGTATTTAAGAGGGTCTATCTGGGTGATCTCAAGGCAATATGCCACAACCGAACCGGCAGCCGAACCACGCCCCGGACCTATAGACACTCCAAGCTTCTCGCGACCGGCACGTATGAAGTCCTGCACGATAAGGAAGTAACCCGGAAAACCCATGGTTTTCATTATATGCAGCTCAAAATCAATGCGGTCGGTGATTTCTTCGGTGAACGGCATGGGATAACGTTTTGCCGCGCCCTCGTATGCCAACTTGCGCAGGTAATCGGCCTCAAACTTTATGCGGTACAGCTTTTCATAGCCGCCAAGCTTCTTGATTTTAGCTTCGGCATCCTGTTGCGACAATACTACGTTGCCCTTTTCATCGCGGGTGAATTCATTGAAGAGGTCTTCTTCGGTGAATCGCTTGCGATACTCCTCTTCCGTGCCAAAATCTTCGGGAATGGCATAGTTGGGCATGATAGGCTCGTGGTCTATGGAATACGTCTCGACTTTACCTATGATTTCAAGCGTGTTTTCAATAGCCTCGGGAATGTCGGCAAACAGCGTTGACATCTCCTCGGTGGTCTTGAACCACTCCTGCATTGTATACCTCATGCGTTTGGGGTCGTCGAGATCTTTTTTGGTCGAGATACATATCAGGTGATCATGTGCCTCAGCGTCGTCCTCATTGATAAAATGCGAGTCGTTTGTAGCAATGATCTTCACCCCGTATTTACGGGCTATACGTATGATTTCGGGCTCGATTTCCTTCTGCAGCTCGTATGTTTCGTGATTAGCCAAGGGCTTGGTAGCCTTATGGCGCTGCAGTTCAAGGTAGTAATCGTCGCCCATGAGGTCTTTCCACCACTTCACGGCCTGCTCGGCCTTCTCTATCTCGCCGGCGGTAAGCAATTTGGGAATCTCACCACCAAGACAGGCCGATGATATGATCAGACCCTCGTGATGGGCAGCTATCGAGGCATGGTCAGTACGCGGGTGAAAATAAAAGCCCTCTGTCCATGCTTTCGACACCAGTTTGATAAGATTGTTATAGCCGGTCTTGTTTTTGGCAAGAACTACCAGATGTCGGCCGGTGTCCTTTTTATCCGAGCGGTCGTGCATATCGCCATTGGCCACATACATCTCGCAGCCTATGATTGGGGTGAATATCTTGGCCTTGTTTTCGGCTATTGTCTGACGCAGCCCCTCGATAGACTCGCCTTCGGCCGGTGCAGCACCTGCTTCGAGTTCCTTGATGCGTTTCTCAGCATCTTTCACGGCGCCTTTGGGACCCTTGTTTTTCTTGTTCACATAGTTCATGAACTCCTTGATACCGTACATCACACCATGGTCGGTGATGGCCACGCCGGGCATACCGTCGGCTATGGCTTTATCAACTATGCCGCTGATAGATGCCTGGCCGTCGAGCAACGAATATTGTGAGTGTACATGAAGGTGAACGAATTTGCTCATGATATTTAGAGTGTGAGAGGTTTAAATAGCTGCCAAAGTTAATAAAAATCCCCGACCCATCAACAGGGCCGGGGATAAAACTTATCTACATTGTATTTAATTAGCTAATTTAATTTACCACATGGGGCTGAAGGGCTTTGATTCCTTAAGCTTGTCGTTGACACATCCGTAGAAGTCTGAATGATTTGATGTATCGAGTTTCAGCACGGGCGAGCCGGGCTTGAGCATAAGCTTGGAGAGATCTACGTAGAATGCGCCCAGCGAATCAGCGAATTTGAAATAATAGCGGTTGCGGGTCACATCTGAAACCGAGCGCCACTGGCTTGACGACAGTTCGGGCTGTCCGGCAATTTCATATCCGAAGGGCACGCTCACATTGTCAATCACAGTCATCAGCTCGTAGAGGGCTGTATTGGCGTCTACCTTTGCCGGCACGTGGTGTATGAAGTAGTTGCCGCGTACAAAGCGGTCTGACGAACGTACACCGCCGGGCAGGAAGTTCATGCCGCCTATGCCTTCCCAATATCCGTCAATGGCAAGCATCTTCGGGAAGACCGGATCGTTGGTAAGCATCTGATATTCGCGGCCGCGATAGATATTCATCTTTCCGTTATCAAACTCCATGATAAGTGTTTCGCCAGTACGGTCGGTGAATCCCCAGTGCAGCAGCGATACGGTACCGCCGTCAAAGGTTTTGCCGGCAATTCCAAATTCATTAGCTCTGAGCCACTTGTCCACTTCATCCACAGTCTCGAAATTGTCAAGGAAATAGCTTACTATTACAGCCAGGCTCATCACGGGCATATCAGAGCCTTGAGGAGCTTCACGGTACTTTGACACTTTGCAGAACAATCCGTTGACCACCAGTCCACGCTCGTTCATACCCTCGGTTACGCCACCATCGTAGCCTACAGCCAGAGCCGAGGCATACTTGGAGGTCCACTTGTAACGCGGTCCTGTGGGCATGCTTTCCTTAGCCATACCGGCGGGATATACATATATATTGGTAGGAATAGGTGTGCGCCAGTCGAGTGTGCGGCCCACCATCACTACATCGGTACTATCGCCAAGAAACACTATTCGTGAACATGGACGTGCGACAACAGACGAAATCATCACTGCTGCAAGTATCAGGATTGTCTTAACTAATTTCATAGGGCTATTTTATTAAATGGTTTTAGCTGAATTATGATATAAATACTAACTGATTATGTAATACAAAAGTTCATTTATTTGTAATAATACAAAAAAATCATTAACTTTGCCATATCTCCGTCGACCTAAAATAATCTAATGAGATATATCAGCACATCAGGACAGTCGATCACCGACTTGCGTGGAGCATTGATGCACAGCATAGCTCCCGATGGTTCTCTCTATCTCCCCGAGATTCTTCCTGTAATTCCGAAGGCCTACTTCAACAATATACAGGAAATGAATATCAAGGAAATCGCCTACGTAGTCGTAAGCACACTGCTTGGAGCAGACACCGACACCGTCATGCTCAAACAAGTGGTGGATGAGGCTTTCAACTTCCCCATGCCGGTGTATCCGCTGATGAACAACCTCGATATTCTTGAACTTTTCCACGGGCCCACCATGGCTTTCAAGGACGCCGGAGCGCGCTTTGTGGCCTCTTTCATCACAAAGTTTCATAAGGCCAACAGCCGACGTCCGGTAGGACTGGTGGCAACTACCGGAAACACCGGAGCAGCCATTGCCAACGCTTTCATGCGCCATAAGGACAAGCACGTGGTGATATTGTACCCACACGGTACCATGACACGCGCACAGCTGGCACAGTTCACCGCGCAGAGTCCCAACATACATCCGGTGGAGGTTGGAGGCACCATCTCGCAGTGCAAGGATATGATCAGAAACGCCATGGCCGACCAGGCTCTGGCCGAGAGGATGATGCCCGTGTGCATCAACACCAATAATTATCTGCGAATTGTTCCTCAAGTGGTGTTTTTCTTTTACGCTTATGCCATGCTCAAGAATATACATGGCAATGCCGAGGGATTTACGGTTTCAATTCCCTGCGGATGTCTGAGCAACCTCACAGCCGCCGTAATTGCCAAACGTATGGGTTGCCCCATCGGTAAGATAGTAGCCGGATGCAACGCCAACGACGACTTCGTGAAACTTCTCAACGACGAAATCACGGTTTCGCAGATGCACGAGAACAACCGCCCCACCCTGGCCCGCGCAATGGACTCGGGTATACCCACCAACACTCAGCGCATACTGCGGCTGTACAACGACGACATCAAGGCCATAAACAACGACATTATGGCCATATCGCTGTCAGACCGGGAAATAGCCGACACCATAAACGGAGTATTCGCACGCCGCGGCTACCTGCCCGACCCTCATACCGCCGTAGCGCTCGGGGCTCTGAATCGTTCGGGAATTGACTACGGCAAAACACCTGCCATAGTATTGGCCACGGCTCATCCGGCCAAGTCGCTCGACACCATGACCTCCATTACCGGCCGCTCTGTAGAACTGCCGGTGCAGCTCACCCACTTCATGACCGACGCCCGCACGCGTCAGGTTCCGGTAAAGCTGCCCCCCACCTACCCCGCTCTTAAAAAATTCTTATTCTCAATATAAATTCACCATGCCTAACAAAAGACAACTCAAAAAACGTATATCATACGTATGCGGCGATCTCGCCGGCGACCTCATCCTTTCTTCTTACTATGTAAAAGGTATCGACCGCAATCAGGTCAACAAAATCCTCACTGAAATCGCAGAACTGCAGGAAGATTCACGTGCCAAGGTTTCTTTCGGCTTCGACAAAGCCAGAAAGTCGTTTGAAAACGAACAGGCCTACAACCGCGCCCGCCGCAGCTACAATAAGTCGGCATTTCTTAAACTCCGCAAGGAATTTGCCGACCGCGCCATCGAAATCGTGAAGCAGATGAACGAACTCATCCCTGCCGACGTACGCAAATCAGTGTGCGAGTATTAAAGTGTGCGAGTATTAATATGAACCTGTCGGCCCGGATTCTTAAAATTTTTGGCTGGAAAGTGTCAATCACTGTTCCCGACGCGCCAAAGTGTATCATCTGTGTCGCCCCCCACACCAGCAATTGGGACTTCGTCCTTGGGAAACTGGCTTATGTCGCCGTGGGCAGAAAAGCCGGATTCCTGATGAAATCCCAATGGTTTGTGTGGCCTTTGGGCTGCTTTTTCCGTGCGATAGGCGGTATACCTGTCGTACGGAAAAACAAGTCGGTATCGCTCACCGAGGTTGTAGTGGACAAATTCAACCACTCCACACACCTCCAGCTTGCCATAACTCCCGAAGGCACACGCAGCCGTGTGTCGAAGTGGCATACAGGATTTCTGCACATAGCCAGGCAGGCCAATGTTCCCATACAGCTCGGCGTGCTCGACTACGAGCATAAACAGATATTAATCAACCACGTATTCACCCCCACAGCCGACATAGAAGCCGACATGCGACGCATCAAAGACTTCTATGCACCATACAAAGGAAAATATCCCGATAAATTCAGCACTGAATGACAAGCGACTCTCTAAATATTGCAGCCATCGCCCTTGATATAGTATGGGGAGCACCCGAAGTAAATCTCAATGCCGCCGAGGCGTTCATCAACCGCCTGTCCGACGACACCGACATCGTGGTTCTGCCCGAGCTGTTCACTACCGGAATGGTTCAGGATGAAACCCTTTTGGCCGAACTTTCATCGCAAAAATACGTCGACCTCACCCTCAACCGCATCAAAGCATGGGCACAGGGCCGTCAATGCGCCGTTTGCGGCTCATTCACCGCTGCAGAAAACGGGAAGCTTTTCAACCGAGCGTTTTTCATTACTCCCGACGACCGTACGGTGTACTACGACAAGAGGCATCTGTTCTCGGTGAGTGCTGAAGGAAAAGTCTACACCGCCGGCACCGCGATTCCTCCGGTGATTCCATACAAAGGCTGGAATATTTCAATGATGATATGCTACGACCTGCGTTTCCCGGTATGGTCGCGCAACCATCATCATGCATACGATATGATGCTGGTACCGGCCAACTGGCCCACCGCCCGCGCATACGCATGGGACCACCTGCTCATAGCACGTGCCATAGAAAACCAGGCTGTATACGTAGGCTGCGACCGCAGCGGCAAAGACGACTACGGCACATACGACGGGCTTTCCAAGATTGTCGATGCCCTTGGGCGTCCGGTATCGTCAATCGCCGAAGGTACTGAGGAGCAACCCTTGGTCCTCACAGCCACGGTATCATTATCAGAAATACACAAATCAAGACGGAAACTGCCTGTTGTGGATTCCGCCGACGATTATACCTTGATTATTAATTAATACTATAAAGTGATCAATAAAAACGGGAGTTGTCGCATTTGACACAAACATTATGACCATTCGCTTACTTCATTTCTTACGCGGAAGCCTTATACTCCTCGCATCTCTATTTTCAGGGACATATAATGCCTCAGCCGCCTTCAAGGACTATACTGAGGTTGTGAATAATCTCAACAACAGGCTTGCCGCACATTGCCCGCCGCAAGACAGCCTGCATGTACTGTGCAACCTGCTCGATATTGCACAGATCCGACCCATGATGTATAATCCCGACTCCATCATGCGCCTGACATACAGCGTGGCCTTGCACAACAATGACACCAACACCGCTTTCGAGATGCTGCGCCATCTTTCAAACATGTATAACCAGCAAATCGACAGCCTGAATGAGTTTCTGCAATATGCCAAGGCACTCCCCGGCGGTGAGCAACGCGACGAGACCATCACGTTTATCGAGATGCAGCGCAACAGCTATTATTCATTCTATGCCGAAGAAGACAAACGTGAAAAAAGATTTGACGAAAAGCTGAAAAAACTTGTACAGAATCCACCTGAAGATATCTATGAACAGATTTATCTGCTTCACGCCATTTGTCTGCACCTGTACAGGGATGCAAACGGCGAACTGATGGTGAAGTATTTCGACGAACTCAACAAACTGGTAGACCAACTGCCGGCCGATTGCTACTCACTGCGCAACATCGCCACCGTACAGTCGGCGCTCGCCTTCTCGCTGGCAGGTGAAAAAGACAAGTCCATAGAAGCCGACAAAAAACTCCTCGACATCATCGACAACCTCAAGGCTTATCATAATGCCCACGGACGTCCATACCGCAGCTATCTGGCCAACAGGTATATAATATACACACGCTTACTCAGCAACTGGGAAGCCCTCTCCGACGGCGAGATTGAAGAGTACTACAACATGGCAATGCGCCTGAAAGACACCGACGTAAGGTCGCACAACACCTACAACAACATGCCCATGCCCTCTATCTATTATGCCATGGCGCATGATGACTTCAAAAAGGTGATAGAACTTACAAAGGATATACCTTTCGAGACCAATTCAACCCTGCGCAAGACCGAGATTCTGCGATTCCTGATTCAGGCGGCCGAGTACGAAAACGACAAGGACTTGCTGCTGAGAGCTTCAAGAGAATACAACCGACAACTCGAAAAACTCAACCGTCACACCGATCATGACCGCGAGCTCGAAGTGCTGTATGACACCCACAACATGCGCGAACAGATCTCGCAAAACGAAATAGAACGACAGAAGGATGTCAACCGTCTGCAACACGCTATCATAGTGATTTGCGGCATTGCATTGATCGGTCTTATCATTATGCTCTTATGTCTTATAAGATTATATCGCCATTCGCGCAAACTCTCCGAGACGCTTCTCATATCAAACGAAGCTCTCAAGACCGAGAGCTGCGCACTGCGTTCATCTCAGCGCGAAGTATCATCGGCCCGCGATGCTGCCCGCAAGGCCAACGAATTCAAGTCTGACTTTATAAAGAATCTGGGCCATGAGGTTTCAGCGCCATTCAGCGCCATTATAGAATACTCTCACCTGCTGGTAGATTGCAGCGATGCATCCAAGAAACCTTATCTCGAACAGTATGCCCGTATGGTAACGCACAACATAGAATTTATCAGCACTGTGCTCAACGACGTATTTCATCTTTCTGAAATCGACAGCAATACTGTGTCTATCAAGCGCAAGCATACCAGTATACAGATGATTGCAGAGCTGGCCGTAAATACCGTTTCGCCTGCACTTAATCCGGGCGTGGAGATTGAAATAAAGTCTGACCCGGCCGACCTTGATACATTTACCGACCCAACGCGCCTGCAGCAGATTCTAAACAACGTGCTCGAAAATGCCGTACGGTATACAGCTCAGGGCAAAATACTTGTGGACTGTTATAAATTGGAAGGCGGAAAGATGATTGCCATAGCCATCTCAGACAATGGCCCCGGCATAGATCCAAAGCACAAGGAACACATCTTCGAGCGTTTTGTCAAACTCAACAATCATGAAGAAGGTGCCGGTCTCGGGCTGCCTTTGTCAAGACTCATTGCCCGCCTGCTGGGTGGCGACCTCGTGCTCGATACCACTTATACCCGAGGCGCACGATTCATCCTTACCATACCATACGCCTTTAAATAAGATGCAAGATTTTGTTGCTATTGACTTTGAAACAGCAAACGGTTGCCGCTCGAGTGTGTGCAGCGTAGGAATTGTTGTGGTTAGAAACGGCGAAATTGTAGATAAGTTCTACAGTCTCATCAAACCCGTCCCCAATTTTTACACTGTATGGACTACCAACGTACACGGACTAACACGAAAAGACACCGACAACTCGCCTCTGTTCCCTGAGGTATGGGCGCAGATTGCACCCATGATTGACGGGCTGCCGCTCGTAGCCCACAACCGCCCCTTTGACGAGGGTTGCCTTAAAGCCGTATTTTCAAAATATGGCATGGATTACCCGGGCTACCAATTCCTGTGCACATTGGCAGCATCGCGCAGATGCCTGCGCCTACCCAATCATCAGCTGCACACCGTAGCTGCCGTGTGCGGCTACGACCTCAGAGATCACCACCACGCCCTGGCCGATGCCGAGGCTGCGGCTGCCATCGCGTTGAAAATCCTGTAAATTCTGCTCTCATTTTTCAATCTTAACGATTTTTTTCGTTGAAAATTTTGAAAGATAATAATTTTATCTTAAATTTGCCAACGAAAAATCTCGTTAAGATGAAATCCAAGTCTGAAAAGCTAACTGATAAGGAAGAAGAAACCATGCTCCTGCTATGGGAACATGGCCCTTGTGCTGTTAAAGATCTGCTCGAACACTACTCCGAGCCAAAACCTCATATAAATACCGTATCTACATTTGTACGTTCACTTGAACAGAAAGGCTATGTAGACCATGAACCGGGGCGATACGGCAGTTTCAATTACTTTGCCATAAAGCCTAAAAGCGACTATCGCAGCGGCGCCCTCAACCGTATTGTTAAGAAATACTTCGGCAATGCCTTTTCGCTCGTTTCAAACCTTGTAGAGGAAGAACAGCTCAATGCCGACGACCTGCGCAGGCTGGTTGACATGATTGAAAAGAAAGATAACACTTAAGCTGTCTGCCATGTCAATATACATAACACATCTTTTTCAAATCTCCATCGCCACATCAATTCTGTTATTTCTGATGTGGTCGGTGTACCACATTGCACTTTCTACTGAGAACAAGTTTACACTAAACCGCATTACCGTAATTGCAATATATGGTCTGAGCATAGCAGGCGCACTATTTTTATTTCTGAACCTAGTCCCGGCTGATTACACAGTTCAGAACGGGCCCACGCATGGATTGGTTGTAAAATATACGCCTGTGATATCGCAGAGCCTTAAGAAGATTTTGTCTTATGTATGGCTTGCAGGGGCGGTATCAGTGTTACTGAGCACTGTGGTAGAGATATTCAGGGTAAACCGTTTGCTGAAAAAATGCGATAGAACGCAGCGCGACGGTTTCACAATCTTCATTTCACCCGACCGGCGGCTCTCGCCATTCAGCTTCTGGAACAAGATAATCATGAACCGAAACGACTTTGAAGAAAACTTCGACCCGATTTTCTTCCACGAGCACGGCCATATTCTCAACCGTCATACAACCGATACGGTTATTGCACAATTATTTGTGATATTCTGCTGGTACAATCCGGCTGCGTGGCTCATCCGCTCCGACCTGAAGTCCGTTCACGAATATCAGGCCGACTGCCACGCACTGAATACTGGAATCAATATACGCCAATATCAGCTGCTGCTGTTGGAAAAGGCAATAGGCTCCAAATTTCCCTCGATTTGCAACAATCTCAACCACAGCAAACTCGAGAAGCGTATAGTGATGATCAACCGTACCGACAGCCGCAGCAGCCTTTACAGGCTGCGATATCTGCTGCCGATGGCTGCTCTATGCTTCGGCTTCATGATAATGTCGACACCGACTCTAAAGGCAATGATTACGCCGGAAAAAGAATTGGTGACTGTCCATGGTAGGTCAAATAAATCAAGCCTCGACGGTGTTTCAATCTATGTTGACGGCAAATTGCTTCCATCACAAAAAATCAATGATATTTCGCCAAATACAATTGAAGCAATTTCCGTAGACAAGAACAAATCACGTATAGATATAACCACAAAACAATGAAAAAGCATTTCTTACTCATCGCCCTTTTTATCTCTACCGCCCTCGCGCTTTCAGCTCAGGACAAGGCCACGATACTACTCAGCTACGATGAAACCGGCCGCAACTGGGAGACCGACACAGTTATTAACGAGCGCATGAGCTTGCTGGCAAATACAACACAGTCCAAGTACTTCAACGACATAAGCCTGTGGAACGACTCTCTGTCTTCAACCCCCGAGGGAAAACGGAAGTTGCAACAGATAATTATGGCAACCTGCGTGACTGAGTTGCCCGGCGGCGGCATTTCAGTAGACAAGCGTAAGGGGCCTGCAAAACGTATCAATAAATACGTATTCAACAGCCTTACTGACAATCAGCTTACCTTTTACGGCAAGTTTGGTGAAGACTACAATTACTACACCGAACCGACAGATGAGATAACCTGGGAAATAGGCGATTCCACTGTCACCATACTTGGCTACGAGTGTGTATCGGCAACAACAAACTATCATGGCCGCCAATGGACCGCCTGGTTCGCACCTGAATTGCCCATGCCTTTCGGCCCCTGGAAACTGCGCGGTCTGCCCGGACTGATACTGAAAGCCGAAGCCGACAACGGCGACTCTTTCACAGCCGACGGCATACAACAGACCGACCGCATAATTTCGCCGATATACTCTCCGGAAAATTATACCAAAAAGGATCGAAAAAAAGCACTTGCCGATCAGAAATATTTCCTGGAAAACCGCGAGGCTATAATAAAGGCCAAGTTCGGCAGTTCTGTCCGGTTCAATAACAATGGCAAAGAGCAACCAAAATACGATACCCGTAAATACTCGCTCGAACCCGACTTTGAGGAATAAAGTCTGAATACCTTGTATCCTCGCCGATTTTTGATTTATCACATTTTCACTAATGAAACGTCTGTTTTTTTTATTGACATTTGCCGTAGCCGTATTTTCAAGTATGGCTCAGGTCAATGTGTCGGGCATTGTAGTGGAGGAAGGGACAAACGAACCGCTCACCGGAGCCTCGGTTATACTGCGCAATGCCGAGGGTAAAATAAAGAAATATGCCACCACCGACGTAAAAGGCAAATTCAATATCGCGACACCGGAAATAAAGGGTCATACGCTTGACGTATCAATCATGAGTTTTGCCAAACAAAAAGTGAAACTCGACAGCGTAAGCCTGCCTTTGACCATAGCTATGAAGCCGGCAGCCACAATACTGAAAGAAGTGGCTGTGAAGGCCGAACAGATACGCGAGCAGGGCGATACAATCACTTATGCTGTAGGTACTTTCGCTCAGGCACAGGACCGCAGCATAGGCGACGTGCTCAAACGCATGCCCGGTATCGATGTGTCAAGTTCCGGAAAAATAAAGTATCAGGGCGAGGACATCAACAAGTTCTATATAGAAGGTTCTGACCTCTTGGGCGGAAAATACGGCTTGGCTACCAATGGCATCAACCACGACGATGTAGGTGCTGTGGAGGTAATGGAGAATCATCAGCCCATGCAAGTACTGTCAGGACTCAGCTTCTCAGACAAAGCTGCTATAAATCTGAAACTCAAGAACAAGGCAAAGGCTACATGGAATCTTCACGGCGATGCCGGCGGCGGTTACTGTTGGCAACCCGAGGGCGCCCTATGGGATGGCGAACTCTTTGCAATGGCCGTAATGCCGGGATTTCAGAACATTACCACCTTCAAGACCAACAATACAGGCGAGGATCTGTCGGCTAATACCACCGACTTCTTCGCTCCACGCCGCCAGACCGGACTTAGCCGATATGTAAGCGTATCGCTGCCGGGAGTACCGTCCCTGAGCCGCAAGCGCACGCTTTTCAACCGCTCGGCACTCGTTTCTACAAACGGGTTGTGGAAGGTACGAAACGGCGAGGTCAAGGCCCAGATAGACTATTCATTCAACCGCGTTACAGCCCGGGCTGCCAACATAACCACATACTTCCTTGAAAGCGGCGATCGTGTTATCACCGAGAACCGCGACGGGCGCGACCGTTCACACTCACTGTCGGGTAAATTTGTATATGAGGTAAATCAGAAGACCACCTTCATCAACAACACCCTTTCCACCAACATAGACTGGGATGATGTAAAGCTGGGTGTGACAGGCTCCATGCCTAACGAGCAGTCGGCAAACCTGCCCGATTATTATGTATCCAACAGGTTCAAGATGATCAAGCGGTTCAAAGGCAGGCACCTTGTTACTTTCCTAAGCAATAATGAGTGGGAATCGCTGCCACAGACACTCAAGGTATCTTTTGACGGCCGCGATATGAGCCAGCATATTGGCGACCATGCCTTTTACACCCACGAAAGCGCAGCCTACGCATTTTCTATTAAGGGCGTAACCGTGAGCCTTGAAGGCGGAGTGAAGGGCTATCTGCGCACAATGAAATCAGAGCTGTCAGACCCGTCGGACGTGTCTGACTTGTCTGACTTGTCCGATTTCACTCAGGTTATGAATACCAACTACTTCACGGTATATGCCACTCCAAAGTTTGAATACTGGGTAAAGAGAGTGAATCTTACCCTCGATGCACCGGTAAGCTTTGCCCATTATACATTTGACAAGGCTCTTGCCAACCGTTCTGAGGTATATTTCTCGCCGTCGATGAGCATGAACTGGAAACCAAACAACCGTTTCTCGCTGACAATGCGCGGAGGAACGGGTCGCTCGCCTATGAATCTCAATATGATTCACCCCGGATATATCATGACCGACTACCGCACCTTCAAGCAGGGCGTTGAGAATTTCTACAATTCAAGCTCTCAGCGTGTTTCGGCGGCCATATCGTACAAGCACACACGCAGGGGATTGTTTGCCAATGCTGTTGTGATGCAATCGTGGTCGCATCTGCCCTATACCATGGCGCAACAGCTGTATGGCGACTATATAGCATATTCGTATGCCGATGCCAAAAGCACCGGCAAAAACCTTATGGCATCAGGAAATATAGGCAAGACGCTCAACTTCATGCGAGGCAGTTTCAACATCAACGGCTCGTTCAGCCGCAATGAGTCGCATCTGTTCTCAGAGAATAACGCGGTAAACTCGGTCAGCACAAGCTGGAGCACCGGGGTCAAGTTAAACGGTGCCCCGCTGCGCTGGTTAAGCTTTGATTATTCGATTGACTTCTCAAACAGCCGGTTACGCATGAACGGAATCAAGAATTCATGGCTAAGCGGTATGGAAAATTCGCTGTTGTTCAACATTATGCCTCATGCAAAATGGGAATGGCACATAATGGGAGAACACTACAGCAACGAGCTGACATCCGGGACATACAAAAACATATTCCTGCTCGACACCAAACTGGTCTACAAGCTCAATAAACGCATTGAGCTGTCGGCCATGCTCAACAATTTATTCAATCAACGCTCATACAATTACACAACATACAGTCAGCTCTCATCATTCGAATCGCAGCGCAGGCTGCGCGGACGCGAGCTGCTGTTTACAATCTCTTTAAGGAAATGAAAAAAATAATATCTCTGGCTATAATGTGCTTGATTACACTTGCCGCGCTCGCTCAGAACCGGGCCGACATTGAGGTGAGCTACGATTACAAGCATTTTCACAGGACCGGCAAGCTACAGAATCATCAGATGATTTTGCTGGCCAACTCAACCGAGTCTAAATTCTATAGTCCGGAAACCGAATATGTGGATTCATTGGAATATACACCAGAGGGTAAAGAAATCTACAATCAGATGAAAATGGCGGCATTTACATCCGGCAATCTGAAATCAGTGCCATCGCGCAGAGTTCCTATGTACATCTTTAAATCAAAGACAAAAGGCACTACCGAAGTATATGACGGCCAATCTTTGATGATGTTCACTTTTTCAGAACCTTACGAGGCTCAGAACTGGGAGATAGGCGATTCTGCAAAAACAATACTTGGCTACGAGTGCGCTATGGCTACCTGCGACTTCAGAGGCCGAAAATGGACTGCATGGTTTGCTGTTGATATTCCCATACAGGATGGTCCATGGAAATTGGCAGGATTGCCCGGTCTGATTCTTGAGGCATCAGAAAGCACGGGCCAGCACCATTTCACGGCCACAGGCATTCAGGCATCCCAACGCACATTGAATCCTGTACTTGGGAAAGACCATTATGAAAAATCCGACCGCATTTCAATGTTGAAGGCACTGCGTGATTTCGAAGATAATCTCGAATCAAGCCTTGGCGCTGCTTTAGGTGTCAAAATCACAGTTCAAGGCGGCATTGATGTTGACAAATCCCTCGATTTCCTCGAAACCGATTACAGATAGGCTATTGGCCGGATATTTCGCTTTTGAGCAAATCTTTAAGATTAATGGTATAAGACACACGCGCTTGGGCGGCTACCACTCCGGCTCCGGTTGACACATTGCTATATCCCCACACGGGGTCGACCATTCCTATCTCTCCCAGATCTCCCAATATGCCGTTTTCTACATTCCACTGATAGTTGCTCCAGTTGTAGTAACTTTGCGATACACTGCTCAGAATGAGTATAAAGCCGCAGTCCAACATATCGTCGGTCAGCACCAGATCGCCATTATCAATTATCTCAAAGAATGCGTTATTTAATTGGATATTCAATGTGTACTGCTTGCCCGAAAACTGGCGGTCTGTAAAGAAAGTAAATCCAAACGAGCTGCTCCCGCTGATTTCATCAAGTCCCGATATGTGTTCCGAAAAAATAGGTTCTGCTTCATAAAAGAATTGCCCCGGATTGAATAATACTTGACTTTTATCCATATCATCATCGGTCTGCTCATTTTTAGGAAATCCCTTATATGAGAAATTATAGTAATTCTCTATGCCGGCAGGATCATGGACGGTTATTTTAGCCCTTAATCCTATCCAATAATAAAACTCGGTTTTATTCCAGTTCCAACTGCCTGTTATTTCGGCATCCCAGTTCACCAATTCGACCGGAGCGCTCACAGGCACAGTCACTTCAGCCTCTGCAGAGCCGTAGGTAGGGCTTTCTGCCACTATCCTTATCCTGTCGCACTCTTGGGGCAGATAGTCATCACCAACCTTGGTACCGTTGGCATATATACTCACCTCGGCATCGTGCACCTGATTATTGCGCGAGCCTTCTTCGTCGGTATACAGCCATGTATGGGTCACCGAAACCTCTATAGGCTCTCCGGCTGTAATCAGCGAATTAAGACAAAGCACCGGTTTGGTATCTATATCAGGCATAAAAGCCTCGGTGCAACCGGCAAATATTAATGGAAACAACAGCAGGTATATTTTTCTCAGAACTCCCATGTGTATGATATTGAAGGAATTATTGGTAACATTTTTACTTTTTTGAAAACGGGCTGTGAGTCGAATACATAACCGTTGGGGGTAAGATACGACGTGTCTTTATAACCTCTTTTTATACCTACGACATTTAAATGGTTGTAGGCATTGTATAGCCCGAACGTCCAGTAACCGCGCGAGTTTCTGACAGTGCACGAGAGGTCAAGCCTGTGATAGAATGGCAATTGATAGTTATTAACAGGGGCACGCAGAGGTGCTTCGGTTTCCACACGTCGGTCGCTGTCGTCAAATGGCGGACCTTCCCACACCTGGGACAGCAGAGTGAAACGGTTTCCCGAATGTCCGGTCCACGACGCGTTGAGCGACACCTTGGAGTTTATGTTCCAGTTGACTAGCACATTTATCGTGTGTCGGTTATCGAACCTTGCCGGGTAAGTGCGACCTCCGTTTTTATCGGCGAAAGTTCTGTCGGCCCATGCCAGCGAGTATGATATATGACCGGTAAACTTGCCATACAGCTTCTCAAACTTAAAGTCCAAGCCCTTGGCCGTACCCTTTCCTTGAGTAAGGCGGGCATTCCACATCTCCAGAGGGGGCTTCAGGTAATATTCATCGCGATAATCAATCAAGTTATGCATCCACTTATAATACCCCTCAACCGAGAGTGCAAAGGCACCGTTGTCGGTCTGCCAATAGGCTCCGGCGGCTATTTTGTCGGCAGTCTGCGGTTTGAACTTACCTGTTACAGGAATCCATTGGTCGGTGGGCAGCGACAAATAGCTTTGGGTGAGCTGATGTACGTATTGAGCGGTACGGCTGTAGGCGGCCTTTATCGCAAGATTTTCAATAGGGCGGTATCCAATGGACAAACGGGGCGATATTGCGTGTTTAGTCATTCCATCGATATTGAACAGAGATGCGTGCACGCCTGCATTGAGTCTGAATTTATCAGATACCTTCCAGTCGTCTTCTATATAGGCGTTAAACTCATTTGCGCCATACGACCATGTTGAATCGCGCGACTCGGTACGCCGGTCGTCTACAACCGACAAGCGGGTGGTACGCGAGGGCAAGAAAGAATGCCGCACATAGTTGGCACCGAATCTTATGCGTGAATTGTCGGCCGGTTGCCAGTCAAAGTCGCCGCGGAATATCCAGTCGTTTATATTATTGTCTGTATAATTCTTGTCTTCAGTAACAGTAACCGATGTGCCGTCAGAAACCTTATAAATATCGTGATGGCTCATTCTTGAGAAATATCGGGTATAAGCCGCTGTAAACTCGCTTGAAAGCGAAGGCTTGAAACGATAGTTAAGACCGGCCTGCGCCACAAGATTGCCCCAGTGGTAATTATATTTTTCATTTTCTACCGAGCCGTTGAAGTCGCCGTCAAAGTCTTCATCTTTAATTTGGGTCTTAAATAAGTCGTCTCCGAAATAAACGCTTACAAACCCCGAAGCCTTATCCGAAATACGATGCGACACTTTAGCATTAAGATCCATGAAGTAATAATGAAAATTGGTCTTTTCTTCATTCTTTGAATTGTAGACCGCCAGAGCCGGAACCGAAAGCACATCGTACCACGAGCGGCGCAATCCCACCAGATATGATGTTTTGCGACCTATCGGCCCTGAAATATTAAAAGCTCCCGAGGTCAATCCAAGGCGAGCGGTGCCGTGATGGCCTTCGACACCACCGTTCTGAAGCCTTACATCCATGAACGACGACAGTCGGCCGTCATACTTGGCGGGCATTGATGATTTGAAGAAGTCGATATAGCGGATTATATCAGCATTGAAAGCTGAAAACAAACCGGCAAAGTGATTTACGTGATACAAAGGCACGTTATCGAGCATATACAGATTTTCGTCGGCATTACCTCCGTGTACATACATTCCGGCCATACCCTCGGCGCCGGCTGTCACACCCGGTTGAGTGTGCAATGCCTTTATCACATCGGCCTCGCCAAAGAGTGCCGGAGTTTTGCGCACTTCTTCGGCCGTGACTTTCTTCGCTCCTATTTCGGCAGTCTCCACGGCCGGTGATTCAAGTCGCGAGACCACAATAAGCTCTTGAAGCATATTTGGTTGCAGCACGGGTTTATTGGCTATTGTTGCATGCGTTGACGACTGCGGTTTTCGCACTTTGGACCTTGCCTTTTTCCTCTTGAGTACTATATTGTTTCCTTTAATCTTGTATTCGATGGTTGTATTGGAAAACATTTCGCTGAGCACCCGTTTCAGAGGTTTGTTCTCGGCATTGACCGTTACTCGGATATCCTTCAACAGCTCAGAAGAATACACAAAGTTCTTGCCGGTCTGTTCAACGATAGAGCGGAACACCGAGGCCGCCGGTTGGTCAACAGCACGGATGGTTACATTTTGTGCTGTCGCCAAATATGCAAGGCATAGTACGCCCAGCAATGATATAAGCAGACGTTTCATTCTTTAACTCGCATTTCTGTGTCGAGAATCTCGTTTATTGTAAGCACAAGGTCTACGGCATTGCCTTCGTAGTGCAGCGAAAGATAATATGTTTCGGCATTTTCAGGCACATTTATCACCTCCACACCATATACTTCCTTTATCTTTGATATAACTACAGGGAGTGCAGTGTTTTCGAAGTCTATAACTTTAACCACCTCGGTAGGTGCTACCGGCTTGTTTGCGGTAATGACCGCAGGTTCAGCAACAACATCCGATTTATAATGCTTGTAAACCAAGGCCGCAGTTGCCGACAGGAAAACAGCTCCGCTGATTGCAGCAGCCATACCATAGCGGCTCCACCATGACAAATTAGCTATACCAAGTCTTTTCCAGGCCTTTTTGGAGTTGAAACTACCCCGGCGGTATCGCTTGGCTATGAATTCTATTTCCTTGTTGTTATCCATAGTTAAAAATCAATACCTACACGGAATGAAAAGAAAGATGCTGTTCCGTGTCCCGTGCCTATCTTTTCCAGTATTCCCCAGTTGCCGTTAGTCTGGCCGTCATAGTAGTTCTTCACTTCATAGATATCCCATGAATATCCTTGCAAGGTATAACCTATGGCGATATTTATACCCATCTTACGATTCCAGCTGAAACGATAGCCTATTGACGGGGAGAAATATACACCACCTCCATGAGCTAAATTGTAGCCTAAGCGGAGATCACCGAAGGGGGTGAATTTGCCAAACTGCAGGTCTGTACGACCCTGTGCAAACAGCGCCAGGATGTTGCTGTCTATCTTGGAGCAATGCTCAAAGTCAATACCGGCACCTACAAACAGGCGAGGATTGAACTGATAACCGTGCGAGGTTGAAATACCGGTATAGAATGATGAAATACGGGGGAAGCCGGTGAAGCTGGCTGTGGTGCGATAACTGTTGCTCCAGTCAAGGAATCCGCGGTAGCCACGTTCGGGTTGTTTGGCAAATGCTGTCAGCATGACAGCGAGCATCAATAATGTGAAGATTTTGCGTTTCATAAAGAAGTGTGATTATTGTTTCTATCCTTATGACGCAATGAAGTGCGAAAGGTCCTACCCCGATCAAAAAAATTTACAAAAAAGGCAGGAAAAACGGTTTGTGTCCGGTTGACAATGACTCTCTGAGCCGGGTGAATGCCTTGGTTAACTGGTTCTTTACGGTTTTTACGGAAATATCAAGTTCTTCTGCTATTTCGGCATTTGTAAGACCATCGCGCTTGCTCATCAGAAATATTTCACGACACTTTTCAGGAAGTTCGTCAATAGCCTTCCATATCATGGCATCTCTGAACGAGGTATCTATCACCTCCTCACATATTTCGGGTACCGAATCTATACTTTCGAGTTCTCTCTTGGTACGGAGGAAACTGACACAGCCGTTTTTCACACTGCGATATATGTAAGATTTGAAATTACCTATATCCGTACCCTCCGAAATAGTTTGCCAAGCCTTGATAAAAGTATCCTCCACTATATCCTCGGCATCATCGGTATCATCGACAATGCGCAGCGCATACATACCTAATGGCAAATACAGTTGTCTGAAATATGTCTCAAATTCTCTGATTGTCATAGTTATATATTGCAATTACTCTTACTTACTCTTATTTCCTCTTATAATGACGCAAAAGTACTAAAAAAGTCCTATCCGCATACACATGTTTTATCTAAAAAAACATAACTGCCCGCCGAAATCAACGACGGGCAGTTATGTTTAGCGTTTTTTCAAAGATTACTCAACGCCGCTTTTTTTGGCAGCAAGGGCATTCCAGGCAAGTACGGCAAGAACGGCACCGATTGCAGGACCTACGAGCATGATCCAGAAGTCGCCCCATGCGGTAGGATCAAACACTGCGGGACCAAAAGAGCGTGCCGGATTTACAGAGCAGTTGTCCACGGGGATACCTACTATATTCACCAGTCCGAGTGCAAGACCGATAGCAAGACCACCAAACTTCTTGAAGGCTCCATCGGCGGTTGCACCGAGGATGATAAGCACAAAGAAGAATGTGAGAAGTCCCTCGGTGAGAAGTGCCATCATAGGCGTTGCGCCGGCCTGAAGCACGTTAGTGGCGAGAAAACTGTTAGATTCGGGCGTTGTACCTCCGTAATTGAAGTCAAGACCCATCTCGGTAAGGCAGTAAAGGAAGCCTGCTCCGATAGTAGCACCGATAAGCTGCGATACTATATAGCCTACACATTCTCCGGCCTTCATACGCCCTGCAAGCAGCATGGCAAACGAAACCGCCGGATTGACGTGGCAACCCGAAATATTGCCTATGCAATAACACAGGCAAAGCAAAACCAGGCCAAAACAGAGACCGATGCCAAGAACGCCGATATGCGGTCCGGCAAGCACTGCGCTACCACAGGCAAGAATCACCAGAAACATAGTTCCCAGAGCTTCTGCAAGATACTTTCTCATAAATAAAAACGTTATTAAGTTATTTAAATAATTAACAATGCGCAGGCACCTGAATGTCTGGCTATGTACTATAAACAAATGAAAGTTACGATAGTTTGTTTGAATCAACAAAACGGGGCTGATACCCACAGACACCAACCCCGTTTTATTCCGTAGTTATACTAAAAGTTATTTCTTGGATTTCTTATCCTTCTCGTTGGAGTAACCATAGCCATACGCATAGCCATAGGTATTGTTGGAATGGTAATAATGGCCATACTTACGGTAGGTATATGAGCCCGACTTCATATCAACGCCGTTGAGCACGATGTAAGCATCTTTGAGCTTTCCGGCGGCGTGGGCCTGATGGAGCACCTTGAGGCATGTCTTGGTAGAATACGATGCGCGGGTGACGTACAGCTCGATGTCGGCATGCGGAACAATCAGGAACGAGTCAGATATCAGACCGATAGGTGCTGAGTCAATCACTACATAATCGAAATCGTGGCGCAGCTGCTCTACAAGACGTGTCATGTTGTTGCTCAGCAGCAGTTCGTTGGGATTGGGCGGTACCGGACCTGCAGGCATCACAAACAGATTTTCATTTTCTTTGCTCTGGAAAATGAGATTGGAGATGTCGTTGCACTGTCCCGAGAGGAATGTTGTGACACCCTGCTGGTTGGTAAGACCGAACTTGTGAGCCAGCACGGGGCGACGTATATCCATACCTACTACGATTGTTTTCTTGCCGGTAAGTGCGTATGTCATTGCCAGGTTGGTGGCTATGAATGTCTTACCTTCACCCGAGATTGATGAAGTGACGAGTATAACCTTCTTGTCAGCTCCATTTTTGGTGAATCCTATGTTATTGCGCAGAAGCCTGAACAGCTCGGCAATGGCGGTAGAAACATTTTCACCTACAACTATGGGGTCTTCGGTATCGTAGTCATTTGAAATTTCACCGATGATAGGCAGCTTGGTAAGGCGTTGCAGCTCTTCCTGGTCTTTGAATACGGGGAAGAAGAAGCGGTGAATGAAGATGATGGCCGCGGGAAGTGCAAGACCCAGCAGGAATGCTATCATATAGATAGTGCTGACCTTGGGACTCACGGGACCTTCACCCACAGGATTGTCGATCAAGCGTGCGGTAGGTGTTGCAAGGGTTTTCTGCAAAGCTATTTCCTCACGCTTCTGCAGAAGGAAGGTGTAGATGTTTACCTTAACCTGCTGTTCGCGGAAAATTTCCTGAAGGCCCTTGTCTATGGTCGGCACGGATGAAAGCGTTCCCGCGCTTCGGCCTTCAATAGCCACAATGTTCTTCTTACGGGCATTAAGACCACCTTTCACCGACGATATATTCTGAAGAATACGGCTCTTTTCGCGTGTAAGTTCTTCCTGAACGCTCTTTACCACAGGATTGTCGGATGTCTGAGTTTCCATCATGCGGTTGAGCTGGCTTACCTTGCGGTTGTACGACTCGATGACAGTGTTAAGTCCCTGGTCAGAAGTTGCCGAGGGCAATGTGGAATATTCGTCGGCCTTGGCCACAGCATTTTCGATTGACGAAATAATTTGGCTTTGTGCCTCGACTTCGGCAAGCTGGCTTTCTGAATTAGTCTTGGTAGCAAGCGAGGTATTGAGCTGGGCACCGAGGTCGGCGATGTTATGAGCCTGACGGTAGTCTTGCAGACGCTGTTCCACATCGCGCAGTTCATCGTTGATCATCACAAGACGCTCAAGGATGAAGGCTTCGGTCTGGATGGCCGAGCGGTTCTTGTCTTCGATAATCTGACGGTTGTAAAGGTCAACGAGTGTATTGATAACGTCAACGCCCTCGCGCTGAAGATTTGTCAGAAGACTGATACGTACGATGGTAGAAGATTTATCAGCAAAACTGATGTTGAGAGCAGACGCCAACTGAGCGGCGACAGTGCGAGGATTGCGGATATAGACTTTCTCAGTTCCTTCAAGAGCCGGTACGTGCGATACTCGCGATACGGTAACAGTGCCCTGCGAGAGGTCTATTTCGCACGGAAGAGTTACGTTCTCGAGTTTCTTCTCTTCTTTGGCATCGTTGAAGTTAGTTTTAGCTACGATATCAAATTTATTTTCTGATGTGCCGTTTGAGACAGTCAGTTCAATGGGAGATGTGAGGTTGCGCAACGAAACGGAGTCAAGTTTTACCTCCACGGCATTGTTCTCGTAGATTGGAATGTCGCGGAAATTGCCCTTGCGCCAATATGAGTAGGACATATTGAGCGAATCTACGATGTCGATAACGTTATTGCGCGATTTCAGAATCTCAAGCTCGGTCTCGTCTATGTATGTTTTCATAGACACGAGAGGGCTGTTCGGATCAAGGGTGGCGGCGCCCGACTGGGCATCAGCCTTGTTGAGATAGATCGAAGCGTTGACTTTGTAAGTGGGTACGATGGTGGCTATATAAAAATATGCACCTATTATGAATACCACAACACTTAGCAAGAACCATTTCCACTTGCTTAGATAGTCGAGCAGAAGACCGGTGAGGTCAAATGCTTCTTCACTGCCGTTGGTTATGGCTTCGTCCTTTCTGTCTGTTGAGTCGTTGGACATTGTTTATTATTTAGTAAGATTTACAATACCGATTACGAGAGATGCCAGCGACGAAATACCACCGATATATGTGAGTGTGGCCGACACACCGGGGTTCATGGCCCATGCGGTTGATGCCATCGACGAGTTGGGTGTCACATATATGATATCGTTCTGCTGAAGATTGAAGTAGGGTGAGAGAAGGAAGTCGCGATCGTGGATATTGAGCTTATGCACTTCGCGCGAACCGTCGGCGTTGGTGCGGAACAGCAGGATATTCTCGCGGTCACCTTTGATATTGAGGTCACCGGCAAGAGCAATTGCCTCAAAGAAGTTCATGCGCTCGGTGCTTGTCTTGTATATGCCGGGGCTGTTGACAGCTCCTGTAACCACGACGCGGAAGTTCATCAGACGCACATCCACATTGGGACGTTCCTTGATGTATTTGGGATAAATCTCATCGGCAATCTTCTCGGCAAGCTGCTGTTTGGTCAGGCCGGCGGCATGCACACTTCCAAGTCCGGGGAATACGATTGAACCGTCCTGATTGATGAGATAATATTCAGTAGACACTTCCATTGATCCTTGGGTAGAGGTAGTGCTGCTTATTTTGCTTAATTTACCATTGTCGTCCACATACATGCCACGGTTGAACGGAGCCACCGCCATCATATCAGAAGCAGAAACATCTATATTCAGCAGATCGCCGGGGGCGAGAATCGGGTCGTTTACGGTGGATAACTGTGCAAGTACCTCAGTGGGGATGACTTCGGCGGTCTCTACATAAGGGACTTTCTTAGCGGCTTTGCATCCGGCCAAGGAAACAAGCAAAGCGAGGAAAACAATCTTATAAACAGATCTCATGTTTTAAATAGTTATTTCTATAAAGTATACTTTTAGTTTTTTCAATATTTCTTTAATTCATTCTGCATTTCACAGCCACCGTCAATTTTAGATTTCAGCCAATCTTAATCAACATACCAAGTGTTGCAACTGACAGAAACGTCTGTAGCCGCAACCACAAAAAATCAGCATATCTTATACTCCGGCTTCACGAGGGTACTAAAGATACCGTAAATGAATTATTTATCTTGCAAATTTAGGAATAAATTTCGGGCAATACAACTTAATTTAACTAAATCATAATATTTTAACATATCCATACCTTATCTTTTAAGCATTCTTTCAAGCATCAAACGATATTAAAACATTAATATCCCATTTTTGTTTATAGAATAACGAAGTTTCAAAAACTGATATTTTAAAAACATTTATAATTATGACTTACGATCAAGCTATAAGAAACACCCCTGTTACCCTGGTTGAATTTTACGCATCATGGTGCCCTCATTGCCATAAAATGATGCCTGTTGTCGAGCAGATTAAGGAATTGCTCGCCGACAGCGTTGACATAATCCAGCTCGACATAGACAATAACCAAGAGGCTGCCAATGCCAACAAGGTCGACTCTGTTCCCACATTCATCATCTACAAAAACGGCGAGGAACAGTGGCGCCACAGTGGAGAAATAGAAGGCAACGATCTGTTGAACAAGATTCAAAGCTATTCCAATTGAATATGAACACTACTATGGCCACACCTTCTTTATTCACACGATTTCTGGCAGCGTTAGGTGTGCCATATACCGAGGCTTATTCCGATCAGCGGTTCAAAGGCATGACTTTCCAATCGCTGTTCGGATTGTCGCATCTTCTTAAGGATTACGGGGTTGCTAACGAGGCTCTGAGAATATCCGACAAAACCGAATTGACAAAGATTCCCACCCCGTTTTTGGCTCAGACCGGCAACGGGGTCTTTGTGATTGTAAAGGATGTGGACGGGCATGCACAAACTGTCACTTACGACTCTTTAGGCGTGAACAATACGGTGCCGGTGTCGGAATTTGAGCAGGCATGGAACGGAATAGTACTTCTCGCCTACCCCGACTCCGGCTCGCGTGAGCCTGACTATCCGCAGCATCATCTTCAGGTGATCATGATGGCTTTATCCAAGTGGATTCTCACCATTGGCTGTGTGTGCGTATTCGCATACTTCTTCATAACCAGGCATATCTATTCCAACATTTCCACCATCCTGCTTGCTGTATTCGACATGGCGGGATTATATTTCTCATACCTGCTGGTACAGAAATCACTGGGCATACACACCTCCACCGGCGACAAGGTATGCGGGGTTCTTGAGAAAGGCGGCTGCGACTCAATAATGTCGATGAAAGTATCCAAACTGTTTGGGGTATTCAGCTGGAGTGAGGTCGGGTTCGGCTATTTTGGCATTTCATTGATATGCCTTTTGGTATTTCCACATTTATGGCCTTATCTTGCCGTGTGCAATGTTTGCTGTCTGCCCTATACAGTGTGGAGTATATGGTATCAGCGATTCCGCGCCCACCGGTGGTGTACCTTGTGCGTGGGTGTGCAGAGCACCCTGTGGCTGCTGTTTTTCTGCTATCTGGGCGGTGGCTGGTTCAAGGGTGCATTACCACTGAGGCTCGACTTCTTTGTGCTGATAGCCGTATACGTATCAGCGGTATTGTTTATCAACCTAATTCTCAGAATTTTCAAAAATTTACCTCAAAATGAAGACAATAATCAAGCCTGAACTCAATAGTGCAGTTCCTTTGAAACCATTGGAAATGAATGCTATACACTTTGGCGGAATACACACTCCGCTGACTCCCGAAAAAATGAAGTCCATTGCTTATAAGTAATCAATGAAAAATAGTTTATATCATCTGCTTGTCTTTTGAACGCATCTTCAACCCTCTTCATCGGTCACGTAGCTACGGCTACGCTCCCTCTTCATCGTATTGAATCTGCTGTCCATAAGATGGCGCATATAATATAAACTATTTTCCACTGCTTACTTAAGAAATAACAGAAGTGCAGCGTCTGCCGAAGTAAGATTCGACCGACGCTGCACTTTTTTCGTTAATATCAGAGATTACATGATTCCCTTTTCGCGGAGGTGTTCCTGCCACTTCCATGCCGAAATCATGGTATCGGCCAGGGTTTCCTTGGCAGTCCAGCCGAGTACGTTGTTCGCACGCGATGGATCGGCCCATACCTGAGTGATGTCGCCTGCACGACGGCCTACGATCTTATGGGGAACCTTTACGCCGGTGGCCTGTTCGAAGGTGTTGATCAGTTCAAGAACAGAAACGCCGTCGCCGGTACCGAGGTTGAAGATTTCAACGGGTTCGAGGGTCTTTTCTTCAACAAGACGCTTAACTGCGATTACGTGAGCTTTGGCAAGGTCTACCACGTTGATATAGTCGCGGATGCAAGAACCGTCGCGTGTAGGATAATCATCGCCAAATACACTGAGTTCCTTGCGGATGCCCATAGCGGTCTGGGTGAGGTAAGGGAGCAGATTTTGAGGAACACCGTTGGGCAGCTCGCCGATGAGTGCTGTGGGATGTGCGCCTACGGGGTTGAAGTAACGCAGGATGATTGCATTCCAGGGAGCGCCGGCATGGATGGCATCAGTGATGATTTCTTCTGAAATCTGCTTGGTGTTTCCGTATGGTGATGTAGCGGCCTTGATGGGCGACTGTTCGGTCACGGGGTTTACATCGGGCTCGCCATAAACGGTGCATGAAGAAGAGAATACAAATCCCTTAACTCCGAATTCGGGCATGAGTTCGAGCAGATTGATCAGGGTGTCGAGGTTGTTGCGATAGTAGAGAAGGGGCTTCTGTACAGATTCGCCTACGGCCTTGCTGGCTGCAAAGTTGATGATACCCTTTATACCGGGATAATCGGTGAAGAGCTTTCTCAGGGTTGCTACGTCGG
The DNA here is from genome assembly GCA_910586975.1 of uncultured Muribaculaceae bacterium. Classification (GTDB taxonomy): domain Bacteria; phylum Bacteroidota; class Bacteroidia; order Bacteroidales; family Muribaculaceae; genus CAG-873. Next base: position 31,254 of record CAJUKX010000016.1, read on the forward strand.
TGCAGTCGCCCTTTACAAAAGCAGGACGTACACCGGTGATAGCTTCGATACCGTCGATAACATCAGCGTTTGAATTTGAAAGATTGTCGATGATTACAACGTCGTAGCCTGCGTTGATGAGCTCAACGGTGGTGTGAGAACCGATATATCCGGTTCCGCCGGTTACCAAAATTCTTGTCTTTTCCATGTCTGTTTATATAAATTTTTAAAGTTTAGTTATCATAATATACTTGCATATTGCAATTTTTGCAATCAAATTCAAGCCTCAGGCGACCAATCGGCGCTTCGAGGTATAAATCCTGCGGCAATTTGTCGCGGTCGGCCGTTTTGAGACATGCCCCGAGCGACCGGCGCAGGCAATAGCGCGTGGTCATCACCCTTACGCTCCCTTTTGCAGGACATACCTCTATAGCTTTTTCATTAATTTTAGCACCATGACCGCAATAGAATTCCTCTGACAGATGATTGGCTACATTATCATGGTAGGAAGTTGCCACGCAGCTCAACGCATCGGCTTCGAGCTGCGATTTTTTTCTGTAATGACGGTCATAGCGCATACGCCAGGCATCGTCGAGCAAACTGACTGCACTTCGGCGCAGGGCTGTGAGATCTTTCGACGGGACAAACACATCACCAAGTCTATCGTCAAGGTTTTCAAGCAAATATATCGTGTCGCCGAGACGTTCGAGTATCGAACGGCGTTGCCCTTCTTGCGGCGTACGGGCTGTATCTGAATATGTATTTTCGGTAGCGACACTTATGCTGTTGCCGCGTTCATCCGCTACATCGAGCACTATGCGGTGGTCTGCCGAGCGGCGCAGTGTCATAGTCAGAGCTATGCTACGGATTGAGCTGTCTTTGCGCTCCATACGGGCTTCATGCTCAACATCGGCATTACGATACAGGGTGACACCGGCTCTTGCAGGCACCTTTGAGCCGGGAGCAGGATACAGTGCGCTGCCATCAACTCTGTTGACTCTGAAACCTATATAATTGCCGCCTTCATCGAAATATCCTATTCCATCGCCGTTATTTACAGGCTCTGTAGCTTTGACAATCAATGCCTTGCCTTTTATCTGAATAGTCTTTGCAATGGGGCGCCCAATCCATTTGGGTGTTTTCCACGAACTGATGTTCGTATAATCTTTTACCTGAGAATTCAGAAAATAATCGGTGAATCCTCTGTTGAAGCTTCTGCTTGCATCGGGCTTGAAGTTCAGTGTGGTACGCCCATACGAAGCACGCATCAGTCGTCCGCCGCTGTTTGCCACAATCTCGTCGAGAGCACGTGAATATGCCGCCGTTACGTTTTTAACATAGCTAACTGATTTCAGACGGCCTTCTATCTTGAACGAAGTGGCACCGGCATCGACAAGTTCTGCCAGTCGGCCAAGTCTGTTCATATCGGCCAACGACAGCCAATATCGCGTATCCGAGCCATTATCGGGAAGTTTCACCCTGCGGCCGACACTATCGGTAAGTTTGTACTGCAAACGACAGATTTGCGGACACTCGCCACGATTGGCCGAACGGCCGGTAAGCACAGCCCCCGCATGACAGTCGCCGCTGTAGCTCACACATAATGCACCGTGAACAAACACCTCGATCGATGCCTGATTTTGCTCAGCCGTATGCACTGCTTCTTTAATCTGCTCAAGCGAAAACTCTCGTGGTACCACTATCTGCGAGAATCCGGCCTTTGCCAGCAGAGCTATCTTATCGGCCGTACGGGCGTCAGTCTGAGTCGAAGCATGCAATTCGATGGGCGGTATATCCATAGCGAGTATGCCAAGATCCTGCACAATGAGCGCATCTACTCCTATATCATAAAGCTGCTTGATAAGTGCCGAGACTTGTTCAAGCTCATTATCATATATTATTGTATTGAGGGTTACGTATACCCTCGCTCCGAACTTGTGTGCGTAATCAACCACTTGGGTCAGATCGTCGATAGAATTGCCGGCAGCGGCTCTGGCACCAAAGGCCGGAGCACCTATGTATACAGCATCGGCTCCATGGTCTATAGCCGCTATGGCTGTGGCCATATCTCGCGCCGGTGCGAGCAATTCAAGTTTCCTGACCTTTACGTTCATTTCAAATCTCAGTTTTTAAAATTGCGAATGCTTCAGCACGGGAGGCATCAATACGATCGGGATAGTGGGCGTCGCTGTTCACAACGAGTGTTACACCGGCATCAGCAAGCCGTTTCCAGTATCGCGGATTCGGGAAGAAACGTCCATGCTCCACGTATGCCTTTGTGTTTATCTCCACTATCACACCGCTTTCAATGATGTGGGTGATATAGTCGTCCACTATGTCCTGATACCAGCCTTCGTCTTCTATTCCGGGTGAATAATATGATGCGTTCTGGGCTATCTTGTCGAAGTGGCCCAAGATGTCGAAACATCCGCGGTTGAGCATTTCGTTTGACGCTTCATAAAATTGCGAGACCACATAACGGATATCGTTGTGGAAATATTCTTCCATTTTCTTACGGAACGAATCAAAATGCCCGTCAACATCAACAAATTCGCCTTTTATGTCGCGGATAAAATGAACCGACCCTATGGAATAGTCCAGATTGAAATCGCTGAAAATCTGCGATGAAGGTCCGTATTCAGGTGAGAGGTAATCAATCTCCATTCCCTTATAAAAAAGGCATTTACCTTCGTGCAGCTTTCTCACACGCTCTATCTCGGTAGAATACTGAGAAACCGATTCCAAGCTCATATTGCATGGCGAAGGAATATTGATAGGCGAGTGCGGCGAAAAACCAATATGCACAAAACCCGCGTCTGCGGCGGCCTGTGCCATTTCTTCAATAGAGGCACGGCCATCGCAGAACTGTGTGTGAGTATGGAAATTATACCTGTCGGTGAATTCGATTATCTCTCTGAAATTCATGATTATTTAGCGGGCGAACCGAGCGGATTGTCTTCAGCTATTGAATCGCGCATCTTGGTGTCGGCCTCAACATTTTTAAGACGATAATAATCCATGATACCCAGATTGCCTTCGGTGAATGCACGGGCCATGGCTCGCGGCAGTTCCGACTCGGCTTCAATCACTTTTGCACGTGCTTCCTGAGCCTTGGCCTTCATTTCCTGTTCGAGAGCTATAGCCATGGCACGGCGTTCCTCGGCCTTGGCCTGAGCAATGTTCTTGTCGGCCTGTGCCTGGTCTATCTGAAGCACGGCGCCGATGTTCTTACCTATATCAATATCGGCTATATCAATTGAGAGAATCTCAAATGCAGTACCTGAGTCAAGACCTTTGCTCAACACAAGTTTTGAGATTGAATCGGGGTTTTCAAGCACCTGCTTGTGCGACTCTGACGAGCCAATTGACGATACGATACCTTCGCCTACACGGGCAAGCACTGTATCTTCTCCGGCACCGCCCACGAGCTGACGTATATTGGCGCGTACGGTAACACGGGCCTTGGCTATAAGCTGAATGCCATCCTTGGCAACGGCTGTTACCGGCGGAGTGTCAATCACCTTGGGGTTAACACTCATCTGCACAGCCTGAAATACATCGCGTCCGGCGAGGTCGATAGCTGTGGCCATCTTGAATCCAAGGGGGATATTTGCTTTAGATGCAGAAACCAGCGCATGCACCACTCGCTCGGGATTACCACCGGCGAGGTAGTGGGCTTCGAGGTCATCGCGGGTCACGTCTGACAGACCGGCCTTGTGAGCTTCAATCAAAGCTCTTACGATGAGCGAAGCCGGCACCTGACGGATTCGCATCAGCACAAGCTGAAGCAGCGATATACGTACACCGCTCACCCGTGCCGAGATCCACAGGAAGAAGGGGCAGTAGTAAAAGAACACGCACAGCAGGACTACTAATGCGACTGCCAATAATATTATTGTTAGTTCCATACGCAAGATTTTTTTAACGTGATAATTCTATTTTTATGGCTTTATTTTTAAGGTTTTGCTCGCGCTGACGGGCATTTTTAAGATTCCGTTCAAGGTCGAGTATACGGTCGGCTTGCGCTCTGTCGCCATTGGCGTATGACCGGCGCAGCTTGCTCAATTCGGCATTGATGTTATTGATTTCGGCGCGTGCATTAAGAGCCTCGGCCATAGCACGGCGGGCATCTTGCGAGCGAAAATCAGAGATGGAGGTATATATCCGTTTGGCTGACCCTACGGGCAACGCGAATTCAGCTTTGCCTTTGGATGCAAGATTGTTTTCCATCTTTGAATAATCAACCGCCTCAGGTATTTCAGGATATGTTGCGCCCTGCTCGCGTGTGAGCGAGATGTCGCTCAGTGTTGCCAACGCTATGAGATTCTCGTCATCGTCGGCAACATTCACACGGGTTTCCGACGGCACAAACACATATATAGTGAGCTTGCCGGGAATACGGTTGCGGTCGGTTGCCCACCAGCCAAGGCCGGTCAATTCGTCGATAGCGAGCAGATAATCGTCGTAGGGCGAATTATACGGCATACCTATATTCTGGGGCTGCAAGAAGTTGCCTTCATCGTCAGGACGGGTAAGAAAAATGTCATATCCACCCAATGACTCATCACCGTCGTTGGCAAAATACAGAGTCATGCCGTCTGACAGCATGAATGGATACTCGGCATTACCACCGCCTGCAAGGTTGTCGCCCGGCAGCGGTGCAGGATGGTCAATAGAACCGTCATCAAGAATATCTGCCCCCATCAACACAAAATTGCCAAGCGAATCGGGCTCTGAGTACAGTATTCTTGTTTCGTTCTGAGGTATGAAAGCCACCTCGGCATCGGGTAAATCAATCATGGCACCCGAGACAAGACGGCCGGCTCCGGGTGCAATACGGTATGCCTTGAAAAAATCTTCGGCATCCACAACGATTGAATCAATAACGGCAATCTTCTCCACGCGGCTCATCATGTTTTCCATGAGAACTGTGCGTCGGCGTTCTTCCTCTATGTCGGCAGGAACAGATTTTTTCTTTTTGACAAGGCGTTCTTCATAGCTGTCGTAATAATCACGCGCTTCATCAGGGCGATATTCATCGCGTGCTATGCGAGCAAGAAGCAAAGCGGCCTCGGCCACACCCCTGTCGTCGGCTTTTTCAAGCGGAGCTATAGCCTCGGCATTACGGCCCATAGCCACAAGTGTGGCACCGAGCCAATAGTTGGAGCTGCCGTCGCGAGGCGACTTTTTCACCAACTGCTGCAGGCGTTGGAGCGCAGCGGCATATTCGCCTTTGTTATACAGCGCTTTTGCTTCATCAATGGGTGCGCCCATCACAGGCAGTGCGATTGCCAATAATATGTATAAGAAGATTTTTTTCATATAATTATCAGCTGACAAAACATCAGCCCCCAAAATTACGAAAATTCCGGTAAATTTCCAAATCTAAAAGCTGCGGCATTGCCGCTTATTAATGAAAGACTACTACTTAGACCTTATTTAACATTATAGCCCGTATTGAGCCAAGTGCTCAGCGCTTTCCCTCGGGCTTTCCTTGATTGTACCTATTATCAATTCTACATCATACGCATCCATCTCGCCCAAGTAGCTCCATTCATTGAATTTATGTGGATACGCTCTTTTGAGCTGAATACAATCTACAAAAGAATCATACCGTAAAAACGGATATTTTGACTGCTTTACAGGCATGTGGTACATCTTGATATGACCGGGGAGATTTTTGTTGATTTGCGAATTGATAATAACTCCACCATACGCAACGCCTTCAGCATCAAAACCAAGAACAACGAAATACTTATCTCTCGATGAGTCACCCGCTTTTGGCTTGATTCCGTTAACCTCAGTCATAGTCATTTTGTAGACATCGCCTACTTTAACCGTTCGGGCAGCTAAACGCGAAAGCTCATCACCATTGAGAACATCTGAAATTTTCATCATCTTAGTGACGCTTCAATTTGCAATTGCTCTTCTATATACTCCAACATAGACTCATCGGCATTCATGACTTTAGCCATTGAGATTGGAGAAATGACATTGGTGCCGTTTACACGTCTGTTTGCCTCATCCCATGCCGCATCATGCGATTTTCTCATAAGCTGTCCAAAAGTCATGGAGTCATGTTCTGATATGGACTGATCCAACGCATCAATTTCTGACTTTGAAAGAAAATTCACATTAGCTTCTCTGCGGGGAAGCAGAACATTTGGCGCATCTTCTCCTGCTACCTGAACAACCTCTGACAATTCCTCGGAAAGCTTCATACGCGAGTGTCCAAGTTCTTTTAACGCGTCGTATAGGTGTGAGGGAACGGGACCATATTTCAGTGCACGGAACTCATCAGGCACAATGCAACTGCCCCATTTTGCGAGATGGCTCATCTCTGCAAAATAGAGAATCTTGAAAACATGGTAAAAGTCAATTCCCCCTGTTTTACAAAGAATATACAGAACTAACTCAGTGAGTTTTTTGCTGTCATAATCAGTCATCGGCATTTGTCCTTTTTTCAAACTAACGTATTAATTTCCAATAGGGTTTAATCAGTCAACAAATTTATCAAATATTTTGCAAAAGTCAAAATATTAAAAGTTAATATTTTATTTCATCCCATGCAGGGGGCTCAGTGCCCATGAGTTGTTTCACAAAAAAGTCAAATCGTTTATGATCTCCGTAAGCCTCGCCCATGGTGTGGCGGGCACCGGGAATCACTACCAGCTCAAAGGGTTTATTGGCCTTGATAAGGGCGTTGGCCACCTGCATGGTTGAGGCGGGGTCTACGTTATCGTCCAACTCACCTACAACGAGCATCAGCGGACGCCTCAGCAGATGTGCGTTGGCCACGTTTGAACACTCCTCATAACTTTTATCCACAGGGTAACCCATCCACAATTCATTCCACCATATCTTGTCCATGCGGTTGTCATGACATCCGCATGCCGAATATGCGGCTTTGTAAAAATCAGGGTAAAGCAACAGAGCGTTTGTCGACTCCTGCCCTCCGGCCGAGCTACCGTAGATACCCAGATTTTCAATATCCATCTCAGGGTACTTGGCAGCCGCTGCCTTTATCCACTCTATATGGTCGGGAAGACCGGCATCCTTGAGGTTCTTGTAACATACGTTTTCAAATTCACGGCTTCTGAACGACGTAGACATACCATCTACCATCACCACGATAAACCCGAGTTCGGCCATAGGTGTTAGCCAGTGGTTGTAGGGCAAAAATGATTTGGGTACATATTGATTGCCGGGACCTTGATAGATGTATTCTATAACAGGATATTTCTTTGAAGGGTCAAAATTAGACGGACGCTGTATCACGCCCCACATCAGGGTTTTACCGTCGCGTCCGGGAGCTGCAAACACCTCGGGTGCGCGCCAACCGTTGGCAAGAAGCTTGGAGATATCGGCGCGTTCCAACTCACTGATCAGGCTTCCGTCAACGCCGCTGCGCAGCACTGCTACCGGAGCTTCCTCAGGGGTAGAGACCACATCTACCAGATACTTCATATCGGGTGAAAAACGCGCCTTGTGGTTGCCGGCGGCAGGAGTAAGATCCTCCATTCCGCTGCCATCGAAATTAATGCTGTAATACCTTATGTTATAGGGATCTTCATCTGTATTCACGCCATTGGCCGAGAAGTAAATCTTACCGTTTTCCTCATCTACTTTTTGAATATCGCGCACGTACCACTGACCTTTGGTAATCTGTGCCATGGGGGTACCGGTTGCCATATCATACATATACAGATGATTCCAGTTGTCGCGCTCGCTCATCCATATCATACGTTTGCCATCGTTGAGTATGTGTCGGAAATATCGGGGATAATTCACATATTTGTCTGACGTTTCTTCAACCAACACCTTCACACTGTCGGTGGCCGCATCAAGCTCAAGCACACGATATACCTTGTGCCCTCTTTGATTATAATCAAATATGAAGCCGCTGCTGTCATCTTTCCACCTCATGTTAGTGATATCATACTGATTGGCAAACAGATCGGTAGCCGGGATGGAGGCATGTGCGGTTTCAACATCAAAAACACAAGGCACCTTGAAGCGCAATTCATCTCCGGGCTTTGCGTATTCCTGCTTATGCAGCTTGGGCTGTAGCCTGTCGGCCGGCGACGACTCCACATAATATACATATCGCTTCTGGGCCGGACGAATTTTACAACTTGCAACCTTCTTGCTGTCGGGACTCCAATATATCCACGAGGAATAATAATTGCCATCCGTACCGTCGTTGCTCAGCTGTTGTTCGCTACCGGTTTCCAGATTCTTCACATACACGTTTGAATTCTTTATGTATGCTTCAAAACGGCCGTCGGGCGAAACCATTGGCGGTGCATCTTTCTCTTCATTCACCACCATCCAGTGTGGAGCATCATGATGCCGTTTTTCCGGCTCTCCGAGGTCTACAAGCGTATTCTTTGCAGGCACATAATTCCAATTGTGTCCGCCGAAAGCAAAAGAAACGGTGTCGCCCATAGCCGATACTTTCATCCCTCTGAGGTCGGGCTTCTCAATATCACACTCCTTTCCCGAAGCTTTCACGAGTTTAGCCACAAGCTTCTGTTTGTCAAACAGCTCACGGGTCTTGCGTGTAGCTGCGTTGACAAGCACATAATCGCGTCCGCCAGGGGTGTTGCGCTCATACCAGAACTCGGGTTTTCCGCTGAGCCACACAGCGTTTACATCGCTGTAATATACATTGGATGGCGAGAAATCGCGCCTTGATTGGTAAGCACGGTTATAGTCTTCGAGTGTGCCCTGCGCGCCCGCCGACAGTGCCTGCGCCGATGCTGCAAGGACGATTATATATGTCTTAAAAGAACCAAAAATACCCATTTTAGAATAATTTTTCATAATTTTCTACAAAGATAGTGACTTTATACAAGTTGACAAAACCTTATCATACCACAAAGCCCCGCCAACCGGAGAAAAACCGGAAATGGCAGGGCTTTGTGATTATTAACGAGATTGCTTTTCAGCAACCGCCAATGTATCAATCGTTCATTGTGCGCAGCAATTCATCATTGTCTACAGTACGCTCCATGCGATCTTTGATAAATTCCATTGCCTCGATGGGGGTACGGTCGCCGAGGAAACGGCGCAGAATCCACATACGGTTGAGGGTTTCGGGACGCAGCAGCAGGTCGTCGCGACGTGTGCTCGAAGATATGATGTCGACTGCCGGGAAAATACGCTTGTTCGACAAGCGGCGGTCAAGCTGCAGCTCCATATTACCGGTACCCTTGAATTCCTCGAAGATCACTTCGTCCATCTTTGATGAAGTCTCGGTGAGAGCGGTAGCGATGATAGTGAGCGAACCGCCACCCTCGATGTTACGGGCTGCGCCAAAGAATCGCTTGGGCTTCTGCAGAGCGTTGGCATCCACACCACCTGAAAGGATTTTACCCGAAGCTGGTGCCACAGTGTTGTATGCACGTGCCAGACGTGTGATTGAATCGAGAAGCACCACCACATCATGCCCACATTCAACCATACGCTTGGCCTTTTCGAGTACGATGCCGGCAATCTTCACATGTCGGTCTGCCGGTTCATCAAATGTAGATGCAATCACCTCGGCATTTACGCTGCGCATCATGTCGGTAACTTCTTCGGGACGTTCGTCAATAAGAAGTATCATGATATATGTTTCGGGGTGATTCTCGGCAATAGCGTTGGCTATATCTTTAAGTAACAATGTCTTACCGGTTTTGGGCGGCGCTACAATCAGCGCACGCTGGCCCTTGCCTATAGGAGCGAACATATCAACCACACGGGTCGAGATATTGCATGTTGTGGCTCCGCCTGTAAGATTGAATTTCTCATCCGGGAAAAGCGGTGTGAGATGCTCGAATGCCTTGCGGTCGCGTATAAATTCGAGCGAGCGACCATTTACTTTCAGCACTCGCGACAGTGGGAAGTATTTCTCGCCCTCGTGGGGAGGACGTATGGTACATTCAACCACATCGCCGGCTTTGAGCGAATTGGCTTTTATCTGCTGCTGGGTCACCAGCACATCGTCGGGCGAGGGAAGATAATTGTAGTCGCTCGAACGCAGATAACCGTGGCCCTGAGGTTCGATTTCGAGCACACCCTGCATCTGCAGAAAATCCTCAAAATCATAACGCTGCTGGGGTTGCAGACGCTGGTCGGCCGTTATGTTCTGGTTGCCGTTGTTGAATTTATTCTTTTTCTTTTTACCATTCTGCTGCTGAGGCATGGGCTGACCCGGCTCTACAAGTGTGATGGGCGCGGGAGCTGCCTGTTCAGTTCTCGTGCGGTTGTTGTCGCGCACCTGTTCTTTCTCTTGCTGCGAGCGCGGAACAAACTTGCGTCCCTCGCCTCTTGTGGGGAAGAACAAACTGAAGTCGCCCTGCGGGCGGAAGTCTCTCTTACGTGGCTCAGGCTGTTGCTGCTCGTCAGTGTGATCCGCCTGCGCATCAGCTTGCTGCCGAGCTTCTTCAGCATTATGGGGCTGTGCTGAGTCGGCCTGTGGCTCTGCTGCCGGAGCATTGTCCATAGCAGACTCAGTCGGCACGTCAGCTGTATTGTTTTCAGAAATATTTTCGGTATTATTAATTTCAGCCTGCGCCTCGCGCTCGGCAATTTCTTTTTTGGATGGACGACCTCTGCGTCGTTTGGGAGCTTCGGCAGCGGCAGCGGTTTCGGCAGGCTGTTCCCCTTCTGCGGGAGCCTGTTGTGCATTTGCTTCAGGAGCGGGTGCAGGTGCGGCCGCTTTCTTCTTACGAGTGCGCTTTTTGCCGTCATCGCCATCATCGGTTGAACGACGTTTAGCCGCGGTGGTTGCTGCTCGTACTACGGCTTGTTCATCGAGAATTTCGTAAATCAAGCCGGTGCGATCAGAGAGATCTATCTTTTTTAATCCTAATTCTTCGGCCACCTTGCGAAGGCCTTCATCATTCATTTGGTGCAAATCAGAAATATTATGCATAGGATTTTAATTATTCTTATCATAAACGTAAATCCGGATTGAGGTTTCATACTCCGAAATCACGTTTGAATTAAGTGGGGGCAGGTAGTTTATAATGTAGAATGAAATGGATGGGGGGGGGAGAAGAGACACAAAGTAAAAGTCGAACGCCAAAAAAATATGTAATCAAAAACCTCTTAAATAACAGCCGGACAACCCGAATTGTTCAAAATCCGAAATAAATCCACAATGCGTCCGTGTGTTTTCTTTACTTTTGCACTGCAAAGGTACAACAATTTTTAATATTTCCAATTGTTATCAATGAATTTTAATAAAATTTATCCAACACGTCATTTCTGCAATAAAAAACAATTTTCAAACGTTATAAATAAAACGGCATGCAAAGAGTATGTTTGAATCTTACTGACAATTACAGACGTTTAATAATTATAAAAACTCGATTTATTTATGAAAGGCAGAAATCTAATATTGGTATCGGCACTCATTCTTGCCATAGGCATTGTGCTGCTGTTGGCCAATCAGGCCATAAGTCCGCTTGGGATAGTAATTGTAGGAGGAATCCTCTTTATCCTCGCGGGTATATTTAATGTGATATCATACGACGGAGCCCGGCGCAAGGCCGACTCGTCATCATCGGGGCATGGCTCGGTAGCCACGGCCTTCAATTGGTTTACAAGTGCCGGAGCGGTTATTCTGGGCCTGTGCATGCTCATATTCCAAAATACATTCATCGGACTGGTAGGTGTGATGTTCGGGGTACTGATAGCGTTCATGGCATTTTATCAGATCTATATCCTCGCCATCGGCACACGCCCGGTCGTACTGCCGTCGTGGCTCTACATCACGCCGGTGCTTCTGGCCGGACTGGCAATATTTCTGTTTATGCAGAAACCGGTCGACACCGACACCCGCACCACTCTGGTGACAGCCATAGCACTGATACTGTTTGGCGCCATGGGCATTGTTGAAGGTTCGCTGCTTGGCAACGCCAACCGCAAACGCATCCAACAGAGCAAAAAGCCCATAGCTCCGCTCGATGAGAGCGTGAGCGAGGAGCCTGTAAAGGACGAGAATCCCAAATAAGCTAATGACGCCCTGCCCGGGGCGTCCATTTTTTTGGCGTTTTTTTCTGATTTTATATAAAAATCGCATTATTTCAGGCTTTTATTATTGCTATTTGAAAAAAAATCACGATATTTGCACCTGCAAAACGGTCAAGCAGAAATGCCCGACTGTTTTTTATGAGAGAAAATATGACTTTTCTATCCAAAAAAATATAATTCGATAAATATAAAACAATGACAAAAGCAGAAATCGTAAACGAAATTGCCAAGTCGACCGGAATCGACAAGCCCGCCGTTCTCGAAACTATTGAAAAGTTCATGCAGGTCGTAAAAGAATCACTTGCAGAAGGTGAGAATGTCTACCTCCGTGGTTTCGGCAGCTTTATTATCAAAGTTCGCTCTGAAAAGACTGCCCGCAATATCTCGAAGAATACCACCATCGTTATTCCCGAGCACCGCATTCCCGCATTCAAGCCTGCCAAGGTTTTCATGGAAGACGTGAAATAATTGCTTGCTGATTAGAATCTTTTTCTCTCCTGCAATAGAATATAACTCTCATTATTAACTTTTAAATATCGCTAAAATGCCCAGCGGAAAAAAACGTAAAGGCCACAAGATGGCTACTCACAAACGTAAAAAACGTCTTCGCAAGAATCGTCACAAGAAGAAGTAAGGCATATCCCTGCTTCCCTCAGGTTCTATAACTAAGACTAAAAAACATTCAAAGGACATAAATGATAACAGTCAAAACCTGATATTCATCTATTGTCCTTTGTGTTTTTTGAATCAGCATCCATATTACTAACAACCAAAACATGAAAAGCGAACTAATCGTCGACGTTCAATCGTCAGAAGTGTCAATCGCACTGCTGGAAGACTCCCGCCTGGTGTCGCTCCAGAAAGAAGCGCGCGACATTTCCTACGCTGTTGGCGACATTTACCTGGCTAAGGTCAAAAAACTTATGCCCGGGCTCAACGCCGCCTTCGTAAATGTAGGTTATGAAAAGGATGCATTCCTCCACTATCTTGATCTTGGTCCCCATTATGCCTCTTACGAGGCTTATCTTAAACAGCTCCTCGGTGATGACCGACGCACTGTACCCTCTATCGAGAAGCTGACTCCCCTACCCGACATAAACAAAGACGGTTCTGTCACCGAAACTCTCAAGCAGGGTCAGGAGCTGCTTGTGCAGATTGTAAAAGAACCCATATCGAGCAAAGGCCCGCGACTTACCACCGAAATCACTTTTACCGGTAGGTTTATGGTGCTCATTCCCTTCAGCGAAAAAATCTCAATCTCCCAAAAAATTAAGTCTGCCGAAGAGAGAATGCGTCTCAAGCAGCTTATCGAGAGCATTAAACCCAAAAATTTCGGCGTTATTATACGCACTTCTGCTGAAGGAAAACGTGTTGCAGAGCTTATCCACGAACTTAAGACTTTGGTGAATTGCTGGAACTCTACAGTAGCCAAAGCACAGAAAGCCACTGCACCTGAACTGATATATCAGGAAGAAAGCCGCATTGTAGGTATGCTGCGCGACGTGTTCAGCCCGTCGTTTGAAGCTATTTACGTTAACGATGCCGACACTTATCAGCAGATCGACAAATACGTAAACCTCATTGCGCCCGAAAGCAAGGATATCGTAAAATTATACGATAAAGACGCGCCTATTTTTGACCACTTCGGTATCACAAGGCAAATCAAATCGTCGTTCGGCAAAACTGTTTCTTTCCGCTCAGGTGCTTACATAATTATCGAAAGCACAGAGGCTCTGCACGTTGTAGACGTAAACTCCGGCAACAGAACAAAGGCCGCCAACGACCAGGAAACAAACGCACTCGAGGTAAACCTCAGAGCTGCCGACGAAATTGCACGTCAGCTGCGCCTGCGAGATATGGGCGGCATTATTGTCGTAGACTTCATTGATATGGCCAAAGGCGAGCACCGCCAGCAGCTCTACGAGCACATGCGCGAGATTATGGCCAACGACCGCGCACGGCACAACATACTGCCGCTCAGCAAGTTCGGGTTGATGCAGATAACTCGCCAGCGAGTGCGTCCGGCTCTTACAATCAACACCGTGGAGCGCTGCCCCTCATGCTTCGGCAAAGGCGAAGTGCAGCCCTCGTTGCTTTTCACCGACACGCTCTTTGAGAAACTCGACTACATAGTCAACACACTCAAGGTTACGGATTTCATAATGTATATCCATCCTTTTGTTGACGCATACATCAAACGTGGGTTCTTCACTTCAATGTACAGGCGCTGGCGCTACAAACTGGGACGCTCGTTTAAAGTCCTTCCCGACGAATCGCTTGCTTTCCTTGAATACAAGGTGCTCGACTCAAACCGCAACGAGATAGACGTCAAGGAAGAAAAAGACATGAGCGCATCGTCAGCCGAAAAGGTTACCAACAAAGCCAAGAAACGCGGCGCTGAAGCTGCTGCCGAACACCTTTCGGCCATTGAGTTTGCTGAAGACGCAGCTCCTGCACACGACGAAAAACCCGCTGCAGAATCCGAGGCCAAAGCCAAGCCGAAGCGTCGTCGTAAGAAAAAGACTGCCGACGAAGCCGCTGTTGACTCTGCCGAAACCAAAACCGGCGAAACAGCCCAAAGCTCAGCAAGTACTGAAGCCACCGCAGATACCGCGGTAGTCGAAGCCGACAGTGCCGACAACGAAGCCGCATCGGCCGACAATCCCGCCGCCGAACAGACTCCGAAACCAAAGAAAACCCGTCGCAAGCCTAAGCCAAAGCCCAAGGCCGACGAATCAAAAGATTCAGCAGAGACACAGGCCACAGCTTCTGACTCAGAAGCTCAAATCAACGAGGATAAGGCCGATAAAACCGAAAAACTCCTCCCGGCCATACCGCTCTCAAACACAAGATCAACCATAGAGGAATAGCATCAGCAAATCCCCGTCATTAATCCGATGGCGGGGATTTGAGTTTTATTAACTCTTTAATTATATGATTTTTTGTAATTTTGCAGATTATATATAAAAGAACAAAAAGAAGACAATGATACAGAGACTTTTCCAAAATATGCCCCCCGTAACCAAGAATCTGGTGATTCTCAACGTACTGTTCTGGGGCGTGATGGCTCTCGTTCCATCGCTCGATGCCAAACTGTCGCAATTGTTTGCTTTGCATTATTTCTCGTCGCCGGGATTTAACGTGGCTCAGTTATTCACCTATATGTTTATCCATGCCGGATTTGTGCATCTGTTCTTCAACATGTTCATGCTCGTGATGTTTGGCGGAATAATCGAACGTTCCATGGGCTCGTCGAGATTTCTCTTCTACTACATATCGTGCGGACTTTTCGCCGCCTTGTTGCAGATGGGCATTTACGCAGCCCTGCTGAGCAAGTACACAGGCATGTATTCACCTGAAGATTATCAACAGATAATCAACATGGGCTGGAACTACCTTAAGGATGGCTATGACTTTGTCGACCCCACGATGGCTCGCATCAACATGCTCGTCAACGGTTCGATGGTAGGAGCTTCGGGTGCCATTTACGGCGTACTGCTCGCATTCGGCATGCTGTATCCCAACCAGCAGGTTTATCTCATGTTCATTCCTGTACCGGTCAAGGCCAAGTGGGTCGTAATAGGCTCGGGCGCTATGGAATTGCTGCTTGGAATCAGCAACAACACCGCCGACAACGTGGCTCACTTCGCCCACCTCGGTGGTATGATAGCCGGTGTATTGCTCATATTGTACTGGAAAAAGAAGGGCGTGTTTAACAATCACTGGTTCTTCTGATGAATCTGAAACTGCTGTCGGCATACGCCACCTGGATTCTCATACTGCTCAATATATTGGTGTTCATGGCAGCCAATATAGGCGGGGCGGCCGATATGCTCGCCCTGTCGGGCTCGCCGGCGGTGGACATGGCAGAGCCGTGGCGCATCGTCAGCTATATGTTTCTGCATACATATCCGGTGCATCTATTCTGCAACATCGTGGCACTGTTGTTCATAGGTGCCCTGTATGAGAGCCGGCTTTCGGGCTTGTCAATGACAGCTGTTTATATATTGGCAGGCATAGCCGGCGGTTTGGCATTCATTGCAGCCGGAAGTGTAGCCCAAGGCGACATCCGCCTTTCAGGTTGCTCGGCTTCGATATTGGGCATAGGCGCCTGTGTGCTGTGCAACCGGCGTCGTCCCATGAGCCATTGGCGCTTCATACTCTTTGCAGCGCTTGCCATTGCGGCCACAGGTGTGGCAGGCCCCAATCCTGCCGGCAGCCTGGCCCACGTAGCGGGGATTATAGCCGGTGCGCTGGCCGGACGGCTGCACAAGCCTCAGCCTGCGGCTGATTCATCCATCAACCCCACCCTGCTCAACAAGATAGAGCAATCGGGCTTCTCCTCGCTCAGCGCCTCTGAGCGGGCCGATTTATTCATGAATAACAGACGGTAATATGAAGAATTCCATTGCTGAAACAAAACGTAATTCCTTCTGGCGAAATTTTGCCCGGACTATCCTGTGGCTGTTGACCGTGACAGCAGCCCTGGGGCTGGCAGCAGCCTCTTATGGCGGCAACATCGCTCCCGACTCCATCAAGGGTATATGCCTTATGGTGCTTACATTTCCGGCATGGCTGTTATTGATGATATTTGTAACTGTACTCGATGCCTTTTGGTGTCGAAAAGCCTTGGTTCTGTGCTTGTTCACATACATAGCCTGCGCATCGGCAATATGGGAGTTTTCGCCTCTCAACATCACAGGTCCTTCAATGAAGAAATATGCTGATTGCCCGCATTTCTCATTCCTTACCTACAATACGGCCAATCTGAACGATATGGAGGGACCTATGCCCGAGGACTACAACCCCACATTGAGCTACATTCTCAAATTCAATGCCGATGTTGTGAACCTTCAGGAAGTGAGGGTATTGTCGCCCGACCATAATCTCAGGATATCGTCAAAACAGATTGATTCGCTGCATCAGGCTTATCCATACGTGCTTCATTACGGCGAATCGCAGGCTCTGCTTTCAAAATATCCGGCCGAGTGCATACACACCGGGGCTAATAATAAACCGGGCAACGAGATTGCCTTATTCAGGCTGAACATCGAGGGTACACCCGTCACACTTATAAATGTACATCTGCAGTCTTATGGCCTTACTCCGTCTGACAAGGAACTGTATAAAGATATCACCAAGCTCGATGAGAGCGATGGCGGACTCAAGAACACGCTGAAGGACGTGCGCCACACCCTGCTGTCGAAAGTTCAGCATGCCGCCGTGCAGCGCAAACTCGATACCGAACGCGTATGCGACTATATAGAGCATTTCGGTGGCCCTAATGTAATTGTGGCCGGCGACTTCAATGATGTGCCCGGATGCTACGCCTTGCGCAGGCTTGCCGATTTCAAGATGCGCGAGGTATATCCGCAACTCGGCTTCGGCCCCATGGTCACATTTAACGCCGACCGTTTCTATTTCAGAATAGACCATGTACTGTACCGCGGCAACCTCACTCCGCTGCGCATGCGCCGTGGCAACAGCCGCCTGAGCGACCATTACCCCCTGCTGGTGACTTTCGCTATAAACCAATCTGACAACTAACCTTTAATTTCATATATATGAGAAATATTCTTGTTCCCATATTCATTTTCCTCGCTATTATGGCAAACGCAGAAAATCCGTTCTTTCAAGAATTTAACACCACGCACAACACAGCGCCTTTCTCGCAGATTAAAAACTCGCATTACGAGGAGGCTATCGACCGCGGCATAGAAAAAGCCAATGCCGAGATCAAACAGATAGTGGACAACCAATCGGCTCCCGATTTTGAAAACACCATAGTCGCTCTCGAACGCGTGGGCAACGACCTCAACCGCGTGCTTGGAGTATTTTACCCCATGCTTTCGGCCAATGCCGACGATGAAATGCTCGAGATTGCTATGAAAGTATCGCCCAAGCTCAGCGACTATTCCACTTCTATAATCCTCAACGAGGGTCTGTGGAACAGAGTGAAGGCCGTTTACGAAAACCGGGCCTCATATAAACTCGACCCCGAACAGACCACCCTGCTGCAGAATACATACGACATGTTTGCACAGAACGGCGCAAACCTGCAGGGTGAAGACCGCGAGACTTACCGCAAGCTCTCGGCCGAACTGACACAACTCACCACTCTCTTCGGCCAGAATGTGCTCAAAGAGATGCCTACATACGAAATGTGGCTTACCGCGGCCGACCTCGACGGACTGCCCGAAAGCTCCACCGCTCCCGCTGCCGAAGCTGCAAAGGAAAAAGGCCGCGAGGGTGAATACCTCTTTACTCTCGATGCTCCGGTGTACATGTCGTTCATGAAGAACTCAACCCGCCGCGACCTGCGCGAACGCATGTGGCGTCTTTACACCGGACGCAATACCTCAGGCGAATACTCAAACATCGAGGTTATGAAAAACATAGCCGATGTTCGCCGAAAGATTGCCAATCTGCTGGGTTCGCCCAACTATGCCACCCACTCGCTCAAACGCACCATGGCCAAGAATCCCGAAGGTGTGTACAAGCTGCTCAATCAGCTGCGCGAAGCATATACCGCTCCCATGAAGGCTGAAATAGCCGAACTCAACGCTTTCGCTTCTGAAACCGAAGGACGCCCATTCACCATGATGCCCTGGGACTACAGTTTCTATGCCAATAAACTCAAGACTGCCAAATACTCGTTTGACGAGGAAGCTCTGCGCCCCTACTTCGAGCTCGACAATACCATCAAAGGCGTGTTTGGACTTGCCACCAAGCTCTATGGCCTGCAATTCACACAGAATCCCTCAATCGAGGTATATCACCCCGATGTAAAAGCATTTGATGTAAACGACGCCGACGGCAACTTCATAGGCGTACTCTATACCGACTTCTTCCCCCGTGCGTCCAAGCGCCAGGGTGCATGGATGACCAACCTCTTCGAGCAGTATGTAGACAGCACAGGTGTTGACCACCGTCCGCACATCTCTATAGTGATGAACTTCACCAAACCCACCGCCGACAAGCCCTCGCTCCTCACTCCCTACGAAGTGGAGACATTCCTGCACGAGTTCGGACACTCGCTGCACGGACTGCTTGCCAAGGGTAAATACGCATCGCTCTCGGGCACAAACGTTTATCGCGATTTCGTGGAATTACCCTCGCAGTTCAACGAAAACTATCTTACCGAAAAAGAATTCCTCGACGGCTTTGCACAGCATTATATCAACGGCGACTCTATACCCCAGGAACAGATCGACCGTCTGGTAGCCTCGCAGCAGTACGGCGCAGCATACGCCTGCATGCGCCAGCTCATGTTCGGATTTCTCGACATGGCATGGCACACCACTACCGCACCCGTTGACGATGCCGTTGCTTTCGAGATCGCAGCAGTGAAGCCTGTTGAGATTTTCGCTCCCGTTGAAGGCGCGCTCACATCTCCCCAGTTCTCACACATCTTCTCGGGCGGATATGCTGCCGGCTACTACAGCTACAAATGGGCTGAAGTGCTCGATGCCGATGCTTTCGACTTTTTCAAACAGAACGGCATTTTCGACAAAAAGACGGCCGACGCATTCCGCACCAACGTACTCGAGAAGGGCGGATCTGAAGACCCTGCTGAACTCTACCGCCGTTTCCGCGGACAAGACCCCTCGGTTGATGCTCTGATGCGCCGCGACGGCATCCTGAAATAATATGGATTCGAGCCGGGTTACATCATCAGCATACCTCGCCGCCATAGCGCGCCGTATTTTATGGCGCGCGTGGTGGTTCCCGGCCATAGCGCTCGCGGTGATTGCCGCGGGCCTGATGGTTGACATACGCATGGCCATAATAGGGCTGATGCTGTTGCTGATTATATACCCTATGGTAATGTCGTTTGTGATAATAAGGTATGCAGCGCTCCCCCAATTAGCCCTACGCACCCTTGCAAACGTCTACTCACTCAAAGACAAGTCGTTGACTCTCATCCAAGTGACCACCGACGACGAAACCGGCCAAACCACATCGCAAGAGCTTGGCACATTCGAGGTGTCGGGCATGGAACAAAGCGGCACCCGCATAATTTTCAAGACAGGAACCACGGTGAGCGATATAGTGATTGTACCTGCCGACTCCATTGCCCCGCAGGCTCTCTCGGACTTGGAAACAGCCTTTGAATCGGCTATAAATTAGAAGTTGTTCAAAGCTCCTAATCCAAATTTGCGATTTTTTCATTAACTTTGCAGCCTAAAACCGAATAAACTGTCAAAAAACTGATAAAAACATGAAACTTCTTGAAGGAAAGACCGCTCTCATCACAGGTGCGGCCCGCGGTATCGGAAAAGCTCTCGCTATCCGTTTCGCTCAGGAAGGCGCCAACATCGCCTTCACCGACCTCGTAATTGATGAAAACGGCAAACAGACCGAAGCCGAAATCGAAGCTCTCGGTGTGAAATGCAAAGGCTACGCTTCAAATGCTGCCGATTTCAACCAGACCAAAGAGGTTGTTGAACAGGTTAAGAACGACTTCGGTCGCATTGATATCCTTGTAAACAACGCCGGTATCACAAAAGACGGCCTTATGATGCGCATGACCGAACAGCAGTGGGATGCCGTTATCGCCGTTAACCTCAAATCGGCCTTCAACTTCATCAACGCCGTGCTGCCCATCATGCTGCGCCAGCGCTCAGGCTCTATCATCAACATGGCTTCTGTAGTAGGCGTACACGGTAATGCAGGACAGTCAAACTACGCTGCATCAAAGGCCGGTCTTATCGCTCTTGCCAAGAGTATCGCTCAGGAAGTTGGCTCACGCGGCATCCGCGCCAACGCCATCGCTCCCGGCTTTATCGAAACTGCCATGACCGCTGCCCTGCCCGACGATATCCGCGCCGAATGGATCAAGAAGATTCCTCTGCGCCGCGGCGGTAAGGTTGAAGACATCGCTTCTGTTGCTCTCTTCCTCGCTTCTGACCTCTCGAGCTATGTTTCGGGTCAAGTTATCCAGGTTGACGGCGGTATGAACATGTAATTTCATATCCGAACATACACATTAGAAAATCCGGAGGGTGGTTCTTCCCGAACCGTCCTCCGGATTTTCTCTTTAACTTTAACATTTGTTTAACTACATTTTCACGTTGATAACACCAAAACACAGGCGATTGTTGAATTTATGTTGTAAAACATATTTTTACGCAACTTTCTATTATTAGGTTTTTTAGAGGTCGAGATTTAACACACGTATATTCCTTTAGCATTTTTTAATCAAGAAAAATTTCCTCAATAAGTTGATTTTTTGTAACTTTGAGAAGTGCAAAATTCGCATTTACAATAATTAACACGTTGACATCCAAGTCATGGAGCAGACTTTTGTAATCCTAAAACCTTCAACAATCCAGCGCAGTCTTATAGGCGACGTTATCACACGCTACCAGCGCAAAGGACTTATTGTTACCGGTATAAAGATGATGCAGCTCGACGAAAAAATTCTTCGCGAACACTACGCTCATCTTGTCGACCGTCCTTTCTTCCCTTCGCTGGTCGATTCTATGACTCGCACCCCCGTGATTGTAATGGTGCTCAAAGGCAAGGATGCCGTTGAAGTTGTAAGAGCCATGACCGGCGCAACAAATTGCCGCAAAGCCGCTCCCGGTACCATCCGCGGCGACTTCGGTATGAGCGGACAGGAAAACATTGTGCATGCTTCCGACTCTCCCGAAAATGCTGTGATTGAAATCAACCGATTCTTCAAGCCTGAAGAAATCTTTGATTACCCGATGCCTACTTTCAATGCGATTTACGCACCCGACGAACAATAATTAATTTTTTAAGACTCATACGGGGTTTCGACAATCCCCTCGATCTCTCCAAAATGGACT
Source organism: uncultured Muribaculaceae bacterium (assembly GCA_910586975.1). Lineage (GTDB taxonomy): Bacteria > Bacteroidota > Bacteroidia > Bacteroidales > Muribaculaceae > CAG-873. The sequence goes on from CAJUKX010000016.1 coordinate 53,072, forward strand.
TTAAATCAGTAATGAAACTCTCTCGCAAGATCACATTCGCAAGCACACTTGCTCTCGCGCTGCTTTTCGGAGGCTCTGTTTCTGCACAGAACTATCGTCTTCCCGGCCAGCACAACCAGCAGCACAGTGAGCTTATCGCCAGCCAGAGCCACGGCAACCTCGAAGTAGAAAATACACAGAAGTATCTCGAAGCTCTCTTCGCCGAAGAAGAAGAACCCGAAATCGACATCTACACCGAAGGTTGGGACAGCGGCTTCCTCAATTGCTACAAAAACGCCGTCGTACCCCAGCACGCCGTAATTGACGTAAGCAAATACTGCATGCCCCACCCCGGATACGTGACCTCGCCCTACGGCTATCGTCGTCGTTTCCGCAGAATGCACAAGGGTATAGACCTCAAGGCCAACACCGGCGACACAGTTCGCGCAGCTTTCGACGGTAAAGTCCGCATCACCAAGTACGAACGCAAAGGCTACGGATACTACGTAGTGATACGCCACACCAACGATCTCGAAACCGTATACGGACACCTCTCAAAGTTCCTCGTTGAACCCGACACATACGTCCGCGCAGGCGATCCCATCGCTCTTGCAGGTAACACCGGACGCTCAACCGGCTCTCACCTCCACTTCGAAACCCGCTACATGGGCTATGCCATCAACCCCGCGGCTATTTTCGACTTCGCCAATCAGACCACTCACACCGATACCTATACTTTCGATAAGAATACTTATCAGAAAGCCCGTAACTTCTCGCCCGAGGCCAATGCAGCCTACGCCAACGCCTATCGCGCTACCCACAAGGTTGAATACGGCAGCGGCAAGTCGTCATCGTCTTCGGCTTCAGCATCTGCTTCGCGCAAAGGCGCCAAGAGCATCACAGTGCGCAAAGGCGACTCGCTCAGCCTCATAGCATCGCGCAACGGCACCACAGTGAGAAAGATTTGCCAGCTCAACGGCATCAAATCCTCTGCCACACTGCGTCCCGGCCAGAAGCTCAAAGTAAGATAATATAAGTCTTATAGGCTTCTAAGGAAGCCTGACCAAACCATACAAAGCTCCATAATCGCATTTATTATTACAATGTGTTATGGAGCTTATTTTTCACTTTATATGGCCAATTTCTCTTCACGATTTCTCCCTCTCATCTCGGCCTTACTGATTGCTATAGCCGCGCATGCCGAAATGTCTGAAAAGCGCATGGCTGCCATCATTGCGAAATATGATGTGGCCGACATGGTGATGAACGCTCCCGATGCCGGCTCTTTCTGGATTATGTTGCAGATGACCAACCACGATTATCACCGTGTGGCCAAGTCTCTTGCCGGAAACGGCGACCGCGACATCAAACGCGACCTTATAGGCGTGCTGAGCGAATGCCACAACTACTTCACCAACGTACCTACCCGCCCGGAGGCTTATACACTGATGGAATCGCTGGCCGACTCCATGGGCATACGCTCAACAAGCCCCCTGGTGTCGTTCTCGGTGACAGATGAGCCCGATATGGCCCTGTTTGGCTATCCCAACGGCTACATATTCATGACGGGAGCCCTGTACGATGAAATCCGTGCCGACACCTTGGCTACAACGGCTTTGCTGGCATCTGAGGCTGCCCACTATGCCCTGCAACACGCATACGCACACTCAAAATGGGAAAAGTCGCGCAAACGCCGCCAACGCTTCTGGCGCATCCTGGGAGCCTCGGCCTTGGCAGCCACATCGGTAGTTGCAGATGTTGCCTCCGACGGCTACGTTCCGGCCGACATAGGCGTTGCGGCGGCTGTGTTGGTGGCTGCATCGCCCATAGAACGCCGATACACCATGCACTACAGTCCACGCCAGATACTCGAGGCCGATATAGTGGCGTACCGTTTCATGCAATGGGCCACAGGCTCGGGCGACAGCTACATACGTGCTCTGCAACTGGCCGGCAACGACATCGACGCCACCTCGGGCTTTGAAGGCCCGGACTATCCTACCGTAGCCGAGCGTGTGGCTCTGCTGCGCTACATGCGCGACAATCCTCAGCTCAGAGACAAGGTTAGAGCCAACAGCATAAGGGCTAAAAAAGTCGACAGCTATTTCAATATTTTCTCTCCCGCAAATTTTGCAGGTGCGAAATAACCTCCACACCTTAATTTTTTGTAAATTTGCACCGGATTTGTATCCTTTCTATCACCACAATTGTTTCAAATTCATAAATAGCATTAACTAACAACGCAAAACTACACTACTATGCTGTACAGACACACCTTGAAACTGGCTGCTGCCACTATGGCTGTTGCTGCCTTCTGTTCCTGCTCCAAGTCAGAAACAGCTTCTGATGAGTCATTTGAATTTAAAACTTATTCAGCCCACGAAGTATACCGTCTCGATAATACCGCCAAAGTTTTCATGACCGATAACGATGTTTGCTACGAAGACTCGGCCTCACTCATTCTACCCATGAAAATCAACGGCAGGGATGTAAGTTCGTTGCGCGATTCAATAATCAAGACCGCCTTCGACACCGTTGCCGCACCCGGCGATGCCATGAAGTCATTCTTCAAGAAGGTAGCCAACGAGAGCGGCTACAATGCCGTACTCGCTTCTGACACCGTTCCTCGGTCAGACACCGACGGCATGTCGCTCGTTCAGGGCGAGATATTCAGCATGTCTACCGATATGCTCACCTACCGTGTCACCGACTACGAATACATGCCCGCCGCGGCCCACGGCCTTACCACCTCGCAGTTTATCACCTACTACATACCGGGCGACACCATCCTCACCCTCAACTCGCTCTTTACACCCGAGGGATTGGAAAAACTGCCCGCAATGCTGCGCCAACGCGCCACTCAGCTCGCCCCGGCCATCGGGCCCACCGACATCCAGTCGCTGCCCTCTATGGGTAATTTCTACATCAGTCTCGACGATGCGCTTGTATTCGTTTACCAGCCCTACGAAGTGGCCTCATACGCCCAGGGCAGCATAGCCATATCGTTCTATCCCTATCAGCTCACAGAGCTGCTCACACCGCTGGGCCTCAAAATATTCCATCTTGAATAATACAGACTGTTCCCTCATATAAATTCCATGTAGTTGCAACCACAATATTTATTGTTGCAACTACATGGAATTTAACATATATTAACCATCGCTTTTGTAATTTTATCACCATTTCAACGTCTAACAATTAAATATAAACTCAGCAATCAATAACAATAAAATAATATTCACCAATCAAAACGTTTATGAATAAACTGTTCAAGAGCGGTATAGCCCTTATTATGGGACTTCTTGCCGCCACAGGCCTCTCGGCTCAGGAAATGCCGCAGATGCCCCCCATGCCGGTTGACTCGGCTGTACGCGTGGGATCTCTTCCCAATGGTCTCACCTACTACATACGCCACAACGAGACCCCCAAAGGCCAGGCTGAATTCTTCATCGCCCAGAAAGTTGGTTCTGTGCTCGAAGAAGACAATCAGCGCGGTCTTGCCCACTTCCTCGAACACATGTGCTTCAACGGCACTCAGAACTTCCCCGGCAAGGGAATCATCAACTATCTCGAATCTATCGGTGTGAAATTCGGCTACAACCTCAACGCCTACACCGGCACCGACGAGACAGTCTACAATATCTCGGCAGTTCCCACCACCCGTCAGGGCATTCAGGATTCATGCCTTCTCATTCTCCACGACTGGGCCTGCGCCCTCACCCTCGACCCCGCCGAGATTGACGCCGAACGCGGTGTGATCCACGAAGAATGGCGCCGCTCTATGGCCGGCGAGATGCGCGTGATCGAAGAACTCCTCCCCGCCATATACCCCAACAGCAAGTACGGCCACCGTCTGCCCATCGGCACAATGGAAGTGGTAGATAACTTCGCTCCCCAGGCTCTTGTCGACTACTACCACACATGGTATCGTCCCGACAATCAGGCCATCATCGTTGTAGGCGACATCAACCCCGACTACATCGAAGGCAAGATCAAAGAACTGTTCTCGCCCATCAAGATGCCCGAAAACGCCAAGGAACGCCTCTACGAAGCTGTTGAAGACACCCCTGGCACAATCGTTGCAATAGGCAAGGACAAGGAAGTGAAGGCCGCCAGCGTTGCCATCATGTTCAAGACCGACAAGATGCTGCCCCGCGAGCTCAACAACACCCAGGCCCACTACCCCGTCAACTACATGAAGCGCGTCGTTACCATGATGCTCAACAACCGCCTTAGCGACATCGCCGCCAAGCCCGACTGCCCCTTTGCCGATGCCAGCGTATCTATAGGCAACTACTTCCTGGCTCTCACCAAGGACGCCCTTATGCTCGACGTTACCGGCAAGCAGGGCGACATAGTTCCTGCCGTGCAGGCTGCCCTGCGCGAACTGCTCCGCGCCTCACGCGGCGGCTTCACCCAGGGTGAATTCGACCGTGCCAACGCCGAAATACGCTCACAGTACCAGCGTCTGTTCGACTCGCGCAACAATACCCCCAGCAACGCCTACGCCCGCGAATACGTACGTGCTTTCTGCGACAACGAACCCATCCCCGGCATCGACACCGAAAAACAGCTCATGGATGCCATGACACAGATGATTCCCGTGCAGGCCATCAACCAGCTGCTGCCTGAGCTCATCAAGCCCGACAACCGCGTGGTAATGGCAATCATGCCCGATGCCGAAGGCTTCACCGTTCCTACCGAAGAACAGCTCCTCAACTGCATCAGCTCTGTTGAAGCAGAGAACATCGAGCCTTACAAGGACACCATGAAGGCCGAACCCCTCATCCCCAACCTCCCCGCCCCCGGCACCATCACTTCCGAGACTCACAACGCACAGTGGGATGCCACCGAGTTCACCCTCAGCAACGGCGTTAAGGTTATCGTTAAGCCCACTACCCTCAAGGAAAACGAAATCAAGTTTGAAGCCATCGCCAAGGGCGGCTACAACGTATGCCCCGACACCGATGCCGCATCGCTCATCTTCCTCCCCTACGCCATGAGCAAATACGGCCTCGGCTCTTACAACAACAGCGACATCAACAAGTACCTCCAGGGCAAGCAGGTAGGTGTGAGCGTACAGCTCTCCGACGACTCTCGCGACGTTGAAGGCTCGTCTACCATACAGGACCTCCCCACCCTGATGGAACTCATCTTCGCCACATTCACCGAATACAACATCGCCGAAGACGACTTTGCCGGTGCCCAGAGTATGTACAAGGGCCTTATCGCCAACCAGGAGAACACTCCCCAGTTTGCATTCGTCAAGCTGCTGCAGAAGACCCTCTTCGCCGCTCCCGCACGTCAGGCTATCTCTACCGACATCATCGAACAGGCCAACCGCGAGACCACTGTAAACATTGTTCGCTCTATGCTTGCCAACCCCACCGACTTCACATTCGTGTTCACCGGCAACATCGACCTCGCCACATTCAAGCCACTCATGGAGCAGTACATCGCCAGCATCCCCGTGGGTGCAAGCGTTCCCTACGAGGACAAGGCCGCCTACGAACCCGTGAAGGGCACCAACACCACTGTTGATTCAATGGCTATGGGCACACCCCAGACATGGGCCATGTACTACATCGGCGGCGAAGTACCCTACTCGGCCAAGAACAAGGCCATCGTTTCGATGATCGCCCAGGTTATGAGCAAGCGTCTCCTCGACAAAGTACGCGAAGAAATGGGTGCTACTTACTCTATCGGTGCCAGCGGTCAGATGAGCCGCATTGGCGACTTCAACACCGCCTATCAGATCGCCTTCCCCATGAAGCCCGAAATGAAAGACGAAGTATTCGCTGCCATCGACCTTATCCTCAACGAAACCGGCAAGAATATCACCGAAGAAGAGCTCAAGCCCATCAAGGAATTCATGGCCAAGGAAGCAGTTTCGGCTCTCGAAGAAAACAGCGACTGGAACTCGGCCATCGCCGCCACCTCGCTCAACGGAGTTGACACATTCAACGGCGCTGTAGACGTTATCAACAGCATCACCACCGCCGACCTCATGAACCTCTGGAACTCAATCATGGCCCAGGGCAACAAGCAACTCATCATCCTCAACCCCGCCGAATAATCCCGCAATCACATTTAGCGAAATATCCAAATAACCGCCGCCCTACCCGGGGCGGCGGTTATTTTTTTGACAACTCTTGGCTATTTACAAAATAATCATTAACTTAGCGACTGAAATCTATGAAGAAGTTACTACACCTCATTTCAGTCATTATCATAGCGGCCTTGCTGTCGGCCGCATGCCGGCGCAACCTTGATCCAACGCTCCACCGGGCCGAAGCACTGATGGATTCACACCCCGACTCGGCCCTGGCCCTGCTGCGCACCGATTCAATCCGTCTGGCTCACGACCCGCTATTCGCATTGCTCTACACACAAGCTTCGATGAAGAATAGAATCATCCCTCCCAACGATTCTCTGATTGCCATTGCCGCAAATCATTTCACCGACATCAACGACTCCAACTATATGAAGGCGCAGTTCTATCTTGGAACCGTGCGTTATTATAACCATCAATATACATCGGCCATTACTCCGGCCCTGTTTGCATACGAATTTTCAACTAAAGGCAATGATGACTATTGGAGGGCAAAATGCGCTGAACTCATAGCTGACATATATTCACATACATATTTCAATGCCATTCCGTTCCGCAATGAAGCCATTGAATACTACCTGAAAGCCGGCAAGATACCCAACCACCGCTATGCAATATGCGACCTCGCCTCAAGCCTCACAGATTCAGGTGAAGCACTGCGTGCGGCAGCTCTTTTAGACAGCATAGCGATTGTTGCCCAAAAAGATAGTCCGGTCGACAGCGGTTTGTTATATTACTGCTATGAATACCTGCTGCCTACATACAATAAGATGCACGAAACGCAGAAAGCTGATTCGGTATATCGCGCACTGCTAAATCTTGGCAAGTATTATCAACCAGATTTTTTAGGCTTCTGCTATGTTGCCGAACTTCAGCTTGATAAAGGCGAATTGGACTCAGCTTTTGAAATCTATTCAGAGTTAAGGCCAATAGCTAAAACAGGCTTAGAAAAAGTTTATGTATACTACGGCCTTTCGGAATATTACACAAAACAGAAGCGAAACGATTTGGCTAAATATTATACAGATAGTCTACTGTATGTTCAAGGACGTGAGGTAAGCCGCGTGCTTGATCAATCTGTAATTGCTATCCAGCGTGATCATTTCAAGCAATTAGCCGTCCTTGAACATTCTAAATCTAACAGACTTACAATAATAATTATACTAATCGCTGTAATATTTATAATTGCTACAATTGCCATTGTGGTCACATACCATGAACGATCAAAAAACAAAAAATTGATTATAGACCAGCAGCTTGATGAAATAATGCAACTTACAGGCACTATTGAACAGCAAGAAAGATTTCTAACACAAGAGAGTCTTAAAAACAGCGAATTATCTTCTCATATCATATCCTTGCTAAAAGACAGATGGAACAACATCAATAAGTTATGCAATGACTATTATCGTGAGAATATGGTTGATAACATGCCTAAGGAAAACAATTTAGTAGATGACAAAAATTAATTTTTGTCAGTTATATGATTGATTTTTAATTA